>JANQJW010000060.1 GCA_028281445.1 Planctomycetota bacterium
CCGTGTACGCCGCGGCCTACAGGGATCTACGCCAAAATGCGGACACTTGAGGACCCGATTTCGGCGCCACGGGGTGGACCAGGTTCGGGGTGAAGGTCAAGCCATCCCCTGCCCCTTGCTGTCCTTGGGTCCATCTTTGGGGCCCCAGTCTACTTCGAGTTCATCATTCTCGTTCGCTGACACGGACCCACTCGCATCGTACTGGAACCGCTTGGCTGCCTCGATGGAGCCCACGCAAACGTCGAAGATAACGCCAATGAAGTCCCATTTCGCCTTCCACGAACTAGGCACATCGACTTGCCAGCCGGTCATATCAGTGATGTGGTAGTAGCACTCCGCGTCCAGAACGCCTCTTTCTCGCCAGACCTTCTTGAGCGCCGGAGTAGCGAGGTTGTTCCACATGTCGGAGGTGGGGAAGTACCCTTCCCACTTGCTGTTGTGGTACTCCGGATCACCGGGGCGCCTCCCTGGGCAGACCTCTTTCGAGGCCTTCTGCACTTCTTTCGTGGGCGGCTGTGTTGTAGTTCCGACCTGTCTTCCTCCGCCATCTATCCACCGACAGTCCTCAACGTGGGCCGTCACGCCATCCTGCCGAGACGGGTTGTCCTTCCGCCACTTGTCGCCAGGCACTTTCTTAGTGCTTTGTTGCTGCTGCATTTCGATGTCCACAGATACATACTGTCGAAACTCGCAACACTTACACGCGTGCAGGCCATCTTCAACGTAGATAGCCATTCCGATGAACGTGAAGCCCACCTCGGCTGCCTTCGGCGGCTTTGATCTCCCAAGCGCGGCGGGCTCGCTTAACTGGTACGACTCCGGATACTCAAACTTCTTCACCTTGCAGGTCTTCTTCTTACCGTCATCCGTTCGGGGAGGATTCTCAATAACTGGCACCTTGGTTCCGGGCGGAAACAAGACACGCCAATCTTCTTCCTCCTCGTCAGTCATGTCCAACAGCACATCATCCGAGAGCCCTCCCCCAGAGGCCGCTGCGGAAACATCAGAGTCAGTCGGCGACTGACTCAGTACGGCCAGAGGCTCCGCCGAGCCGTATTCGCTCGCCTCCGTGAAACTAGCCGCCAAGCGGCCCCCAACCCGCGAAGCAAGAGCCGTTACAGCCTCCACCTCCGCGCCGACGACCGCAGCGTTGCTGGCATCAAACCCCGCTTGCTGCACTACATGGGCGGCCAGCATCGTCTTCCAAAATCTAGATAGACCCTGGGCCGCGTTGGCCGTGGTCACTCCGAATTCAAGAGCCGCTACCGCGCCTCCCTCCTGCGGGGGGCTCGCAACCCGGGCATGCACACACAGCGGGAGAACACGTCATGGCCTGCCTCCGGCGCAGGCGCCTTAGTACGGCCGCCAGGCGGGAGCCTGCATCAGGAAGTGGATGCCATCCGTGGAAGCGTCAGCACCATCGAATGCGTACTTGAACCGGACGATCTCCTTGATGCCTGTCAAGTCCTTGGCGTCCGGCTGGGCGGAGGAGATCACGCTGAACGAACCAAGATCACCGAACGTAGTGTCTTCAGCGTTGCGGTGCTGGATCGTGATCGTCACATTGGGCGAACCCACGATCTGCGTCACGTCTATCGAGAATGTCGCAGCAAGCCCTCCGCGCGGAAACTCCGGGCTGAAGTACGGCGTGCCGTCCATCTTGAACATGGTGGTCCTACGAGCATCTGCTCCTCCTCAGGAATCGAAGTAACAAAGGACAGCGGAGGGAAGGTGGTCAACTAGACCTTCCATTCCACGCTTCCTAGCATGCTGCTTCTCACCAGAACATCAACCGCGATCTTCAACCCGCGAGATTCCGCATAAGCGCATGCAACGACAGTTGGCTATCCGGAATTGGGATTCTGACTTCCCGGGACCTTGCGCACAACACGATGTAACGCGGCCCAGCGCGTTAAGCGGATATCCATTCAACGGGGACACCGAGCCCGGTTTTTCGGTTCGATGTTCGATTAGTACGAGGTGCAGTGAGCTCGACCGACGGTGCCTGACTCCGGACGGCTCGCACCGCGCCGCGCTATCTCGGCGTCCGGCTCATGAACGCATCCTCTGCGTCATTGCGGTCGTTTTCCAACCGACGTACACGAAGTCCGGCGGGGATACCGAGTGCGGTGAATTCGTACGACGTCACGGCGCCCGCATCACGAACGAACTCACCGCAGTTGGTATCCGCGACCCGCGTGCCTACTTGGCGTCGAGGACGCTTCGGATGTGGGCGATCGCCGCATCCCGTGCATTGCGCTTCGCGTTCGGCTCGAAGCGGAAGGTCGCCGGCTCGCGCCGGGACAACGCGGCCGCCGCGAGGTCGCACACACGGGTGTCGACCGGCGCTCCCCAGGGCTTGGCGTGCCGGCCGGCGGCGGCGGTCTCGTCCAGGAGCGGACGGAGCAGCCGGCGCGCGACGGCGTCGTCGATCGTCTTCACGCCGTCGAGGAGGCGTACACACCGAAGTAGCCGGTCAGATAGAACTCGACCCTGCCGCCGCCGAGCATCTGTGCCACGACCGCCCGCACGGGCGCCTCGCGCATGTCGAGACCGACGCCAAGCTCGCTGGTGACGGCAGCGTCTTTCGCGCTCGCGAGGAACGCGGCGATCTGATGGCTGCCGGCGCGGACCGTCCAGCGGGCCCACTGCGTGTTGGCATGGCTTCCGAAGTCAAGCGGCGCGCGCCATGCGACACGCATCGCGTCCTCGGCGCGTTCCCCTTCGCCGCGCTCGCGCAGCGCGAACGGGATACCGAGCCCGGTCTTTCTGTACGACATTCGGCACCGGGCGAAAGTCGAGCAGATGAACCGGGCTCCGTACTCGCGGAAGTACCGTGGCGTGAATAGTTGCTGCAGACTCGGTCTCTCGAGCGTGGATCTGCAACAACAGGCTCTTGGCTCCGTGCCGCCGAGAACTCCGTTGCATGGTGGAGCGTGGCCGCACTCCCAGGCCGCGTCGTCGTCAGGCAATCTGCTACGCTGAACGCATGCGCTTGGGGTTGATGACGCTGGCCGTTGCCTTGATCGTGGTCGTAGGCACCGATTCGCGCGGCGAAGACAAGCCGCAAGAAGCCAAGCCCGCAAGCTCGAAGACGCAGTGGGCTATCGCCCGCGCGGAGCGCTGGGAGAAGCTCCTGAAGAAGGAGAAGAAGTCGCACGGCAAGCGCGCCACGGCGCTCGAGCGGGCGCTGGCGTGGCTGGCAAACAACCAGTCCGACGGCGGCCTCTGGGAGGCCGAGAACTACGGGCGGGTATTGAACGGCAAGCCCGTGTCCAAGGACCTGCAGGCGGAAGGCCGCGGGCACGCGATCTACGATACCGGCGTCACCGGGCTTGCCCTCACGGCCTTCCTGGTCGCTGGCTACGACGGACGCGGCGCCCATCGCTTCGACCAGGCTGTCAGGCGCGCACTTGCACACATGGTTGCGATCCAGACCGAAGACGGCTGCTTCGGAGAACGCACGCAGAAGTTCCGAGCTGACGGCGAAGAGGGATCCAAGGGGCCTCTCGACCCCCGGGCGTGGTCCTACACCCAGGCGATCGTGACCACAGCGATAGTTGAAGCGTATGGCATGACGGGCGACAAGCGCTGGCGCGCGTCCGCGCAGAAGGGGCTCCATCTGATCGCGAAGATGCGCAATCCGGAGTTCGCGTGGCGCTACGGCGAGCGTCCCATCAGCAACGACACATCCGTGTCTTCCTGGATGGCGCTCTGCCTGGGCACGGCGAAGGCGATCAACGCCGGCCTAGACGAGGCCCAGAAGCTCGAGCTGGACGCGGGCGCGGAGCAGGGATTCGCCGCGTGGTTGGAGAAGATCACCTACGAGGGCCGCGCCGGGTACCGCATCCAGGGCAAGGGTTCGGTGCGCCCTAAGATGCGCATGGGCGAGTTTCCCCCTGCCAAGACCCGGGCGATGACCGCCGCCGCGTTGGCTGGGAGGCTCACCTTCCTCAGGGAGTCCTACAAGAGCAAGCTGGTGAAGCTCGGCGTGAAGGAGATCGCGAAGATGCCGCCGGCCTGGGAGTACGACGGATCGATCGACTTCATCTACTGGTACTTCGGCTCGCTGGTCATGGCGCGCTTCACCGACCGGACCGCGCGCCTGTGGCTCAAGGCACTCTACGAAGCCCTCCTCCAGCATCAGATGGCTCCAAGTGAGCCCGAAGCGATCCGCGGCTCGTGGGACCCCGACGGCGCATGGGGCCGTGAGGGCGGGCGTGTCTACGCAACCGCTGTCGCCGCCCTGATGCTCATGTGTCAGACTCGCTTCGCGCGGAGGTGAGCCGTGCCGGTGAGTACAGAGTACTCGACGTAGCCCTAACGTGCTCCGTGCCTTACCTAGCGTCGAGCGCGGTTCGGATCCGGGCGATCGCCGCATCTCGTGCATCGCGCTTCGCGTTCGGCTCGAAGCGGAAGGTCCCCGGCTCGCGCCGGGACAGCGCGGCCGCCGCGAGGTCGCACACACGCGTATCGAGGGGCGCTCCCCAGGGCTTGGCGTGCCGCCCGGTGGCGGCGGTGTCGTCTAGGAGCGGACGGAGCAGCTTGCGCGCCACGGCGTCGTCGATCGTCTTCACGCCGTCGAGGAGGCGATACACACCGAAGTAGCCGGTCAAATAGAACTCGACCCTGCCGCCGCCGAGCATCTGCGCCACGACCGCCCGCACCGGCGCCTCGCGCTTGTCGAGACCGACGCCAAGGTCGCTGATGACCGCGGGGTCCTTCGCACTCGCGAGGAACGCGGCGATCTGATGGATGCCGGCGCGGACCGTCCAGCGGGCCCACTGCGTGTTGGCATGGCTTCCGAAATGAAGGGGCGCACGCCATGCGGCACGCATCGCCTCCTCGGCGCGCTTGACTTCGCCGCGCTGGCGAAGCGCGTACGCCGACGTCACCCTGTGCAGGAGGAAGGGGCCGTGCTCGACCTCGTGGCGCAGGAACTCCAGCGCGCCGGGCCCCTTGAGCGGCGCTAGCACATCGATCAGGAGCTTGCGCTGCATCGGGTCGCTGCAGGCACGTGCCGCGCGAGAAACGATCGGCGCCGCGGCGTGACCATCCAGTGAAGCCAGTCGCTGTGACAGATACACCTGCATGTAGGAGCCCGGCGCGGTCTCCAGCTCGTCGGCGGCCGCGAGGAACTCGCCCTTCTCCCGGACCGCCGCCCACCACGCCTCGATCACGGGCTTGAGCGACGCCCCGAAGTCGGGGCCGCGCGGGACCGCAGGCGGGAAGAACGGCCGGCCGGCGATCCGCGCCAGGATCATCCCGGCCGCGTTGCCGATCCGCCACACCATCGGATTGCCGCCGCCTCGCGGATCGCCCACCGTGCGCGTGAGCCGGTCGTCGCCGAGCGTTGCGATCAGTGCGGGAACCGCACCGTGGCCTTCCTTCACCAGGAGGTCGGCAGCGTTCGGGTCGCCGAGTCCGGGAATGGAGAACACGTCGGGTGGGCCGCCGTTCGCGTACACGCCGGGTCCCGTCACATCGCGGAGGCGGAAGATGAGCTCAGCAATGCGCTCCCCCGCCGGCAGCTCTGCGAGCGGCCGCTTTGGTGGCTGGTGCTCCGCATCCTCCGCGATCATCCGGTCGAGAAGCTCGATCCACTCGCGGATCGAGGCACCGCCACCAGGGAGTGTCCCGGCCTGTGGACCGACCCACTTCGCGAGCATGTCGCGTACCTGCTTGCGGGAGTACTTGGTGTCGCCGAGCGCCCACCAGGGTTCGCGCTCAAGGTGTTCCTTCTCAGCCCTGGAGGCCTCGTCCTCGCCCGGGTCCTCCGCCCAAGCGGCGGGGTCCGGGAGGCACAACATGCACGCCCCTGCCAGGAGCAGCATGGCAATCGAGCCCGGGCGGCGCATCAACGTGATCCTTGCCATAGTCCGTTGGACGCGTTCGAGCGGCTGCGGTTCGGGTGGAGTACCGCGAAACCCGAGGTGAAAGTGCTGGGCGCGCCAGCGGTCTTCAGCGACTCGAAAGAACGCGGAGGATCGGCGAGACGGAATTGTCACCTGCGACGATCGGGTCCAGAGGCCCCAGCCCGAGCTGGCTGCGCGTCAACGTCTTCACCGCCCCGTCGCTGAACCCCACAAGGGCGATCTCGGGGAACGACAGGTCGGCGATCAGGGGTGTGCCACGGACGAGGTCGGTCGGCATGATCAGATGACTCCGATCGCGATTGCGCCGTCCTGCGTAGGACGTCAGGCTGTCGAAGTCCGTCCCCTCCTTCAGCGACGCCGCCGTGACCTTCTCGTAGTGCGCGACGTTCACATTCGCCAGCGAACGCTCCTTGTCGCCGGGACTGAAGAGAACGCTGAGGTTCTGCGGGTTGGACTTGTGCGCGAGTTGGTCGTTTGCCACGACGGACAACACGAAGTTCTTCCCGTTGAACCGCGGATAGCCCACCTCTGGGGCGCGGCTCAAGATGAGCGCGAGCAGGGTCTTGATGTTGTCCTTCGACTTGGTGATTGCAGCTTGATCGTCTGCCTTCGTTGCTGCCTCTAGCAGCTGAGCAACAATCGCTGCTGGCGACTGGCTCTTCTCCTTGGACCTGGCCGCCACGAGAACGGAGAGCAGCCCCGACATGGCGTAGCCACAATCGACCAACATGGGCGTCGGGTCACCGCTCGCCCACACGAGGATGATCGTCTCCGACTTGATCCTGTAGCGAACCTCGCGGAGCCCGCCGGGGAGCTTCCTCGAGCGAAACGAAACGCTGTCGATGTTCTCGGGGCGTCGCTTTCTAGCGAGAGGCCCCACGACAAGGACTTCGAGTAGAGAGCCGCGGAGCTCTTCCTGCTCCGCCGCCGATGGCTTTACCGGGCACCCCTGAACCACGCGAGACAGGAACTCAGCCGAGTCGACATACCGAGGAAGCGCGTCCCGGTGATCTGCTGCGTCTTCCGTGCCCAACGCGCGAAGCAGATTGCGAGTCGCAGAGTAGGCGGCCTCCCCACTCGGAGCGACGTCTTCACCACTATGACCCTTACCAGCGAGCAACAGGACGATCAGGAACGCGAGGATGAGACGCACGGCGGTCCTCCTTCTCCGTGATTGTACGGAGTCGGGAGAAAGCCGTCGGGGATACCGGGATACCGAGCGCGGTGAACTCGTACGACACTCCAAGGCGGTACCGCCAAGGCGGTACCGCGAGAAGTCGCTTCAGATTCGACCTCGCGACCGCGATCCGGAGAATGGGTCCGGACGCCAGACAGCCCCCGCTCCATGCCTCACAGCCAACTCGCGGTAGGTCTCCCGGTACCATCGCCAACGCAGCGAACGTGAACCGCTTTGGCCGCGCGCGGCGTCTAGGAAGGCGCATGAGGAACGAGCCTGCCCCCGTCCCGATGAACGTCCTGCTCGAACACCGGGACTGGGTCGGACGCGTCGCCCGCGCGCTGGTCGGCGACGCCGCGATGGCTGACGACATCCAGCAGGAGGTCTGGCTGAAGGCCGTGCACTCGCGTCCGACGCGGGCAAGCGCCGCGCGAGCGTGGCTGCGCACGCTCCTGCGCCGCACCGCGAGGGATCGATGGCGCTCCGAGCATCGGCGGGCCGCTCGCGAGCGCTCGAGTGCGCGCCCGGAGAGCGTTCGCGCCGTTGACGATCTCGCCCAGCACGCAGAGACGCTGCGAGACGTAGTGGACGCCGTCGTCGCGCTCGACGAACCCTACCGATCGACCGTGCTCCTCCGCTTCTGGGAAGACCTGCCTCCGCGAACGGTTGCCGAGCGTCAGGGAATCCCCGTCGAAACCGTTCGCACGCGCACCCGCCGTGCACTGGCTCAGCTACGCGCCGCTCTCACCAAGAGGCACGGCGGCAACGGCTGGATCGCGGCCGTCGTGCCGCTCTCGAGCATCCCGGAAGGCGCCTCGGCAGGCGCAGCAGGAACCTTCGGGAGTCACGCCGCCACCGTTGGAGGAATCGTCATGAGCAGCAAGACTGTCGCGACAGGAGTGATCGTCGGCGCTGTGATCGGTGCTCTCACCGGCACAGTCGTCACGAGCTGGGGACGCACGGAAGCTCCGTCGTCCGTGGAGGTAGCCGACCTTCAGGCGGAGCTCAGCGCGTTGCGCGAACGCGTCGACGACGTCCAGCAGAAGCGATCCGCACCCGCGTTGATGACGACACCGCACACCGCAGGCGCAGCGTCGTCCGCCGATCAGGGCAAGCGGATCGATGCACTCGAGCGCGAGTTGCAGAAGATGCGCGCCGAAGCGGCGCTGCGCGCGATCGAGGGCGGCGCGGCGCGGAAGAAGGTGGACCCGAAGATCCGGCCGGCGTTCGCCGACCTCGACACGCGGAAGCTCCTGGCGGCAATCCGCAAGATGGTCAGCAAGCGGAGCCCTCCCATCGACAGCGAGGGCATCGTCGAGGCGACCGATGTCCTGCTAGCGCGCGGGCTCGACGACGACGAACGAGCCGAGGGCCTCATCATGCGAGGCATCGGCTTGCGTGGCACCGAAGACACCGACGCCGAGCGAGCCGCCTTCCACGAAGCTCGCAAGATCGCGGGTCCCGACAGCGCGAGAGGACGCGAGGCGCGCATCCAGCTCGCCTGGACGGATGCCGGCGACCGCAAGCACCTCGACTCCGCAGCGGGCTTTCTCGAAGTCGCCGATCACCCGGCTTCCAACGAGATGCAGCGTGCCTGGAACCGCTACTACGGGGCGGGGCAGTTCGAGAAGGCCGGTGAGCACGATCGCGCTCGAAGCGCGTACGAACGCATCGTGACCGACCACGAGGGCTCGAAGAGCCTCGGCATCAGGCGATGCGTCGAGATGGCGGGGGCTGCCCTCGAGCGGCTGACCAGGCGGAACTAGCCGCGGGGTCGCGCGGCCAAAGCCCAGCCGCACGAAAGCGGGACTCAGGGACGGGGGACGGTGACGACGAGTTCCTCCTCCGAACGCTCGTACGTCCCCAGCAAGACGAACTCGTCACCAAGACGAACGACAAGCGTGAACTTGCCGTGTGGCCCGCCCGCGAACACGAAACGGCCATCCTCGCGATCGACCCGGGTGTGGTTCGCCACTCCGGGCGAGCCCGTACCGTGCGCCGCGAGGTAACCGGTCTTGACGGGCGTTCCGTTGCGGTCGATCAGGCGCCCTTGAATGCGCGTTCCGCGCTTGACGCGCAGGACGACATCCGCGGCACCGGGCTTGATGTCCGCGACCGTCTCCCCACCGATGAACACGGTCTCGCCCCCGCCTGCCTGCAGGCGAAACACGCAGTCGGCCGAGAGACCGGCGATCCGGAACCGGCCGCCCGGTCCCGTGTAGCCGGTCTTGCCGGTTCCGGGCTTGCTGTGGTCGACGTCGCCTTGCGCATGGGCGTTCACACCGACGCCGGCGGGCACCGGCTGCCCGTACTCGTCCAGCACGCGACCGGAGATGGCAGGGCCGCTCGTGAGCTCTACCTCGATCTCCTGATCCCCGGGGTAGACGCCCTCCAGCTCCTTCGTGCGGAAGTCTCCGAACCCGGTCGCGAGAATCGTGTAGGCCGTGCCCGCAGCCAGTGCCCCAACCTGAAAGCGTCCCTCGCGATCGACGCGCAAGAAGACGGCCTGAGGGCTCGCGGCGTCGCTGCCGGCCGGGTACACGTACACGAAGCCGTCGCCCGTAACCGCCGCGCCCTCGTCGTCTACGAGCCGGCCACGCAGCGGCGTTCCCTTGGACAGCTCGCCGACCAGATCCAACGTGCCCGCTGCGATGCCGGTCAACGGAGCGGCGGACAATGCACTCGTTGCATCGTTCGCGAGGTTGGGCTTGAACGCCACCGTGTAGCGACCCGGCGGAAGGCCGCCGATCCGAAAGGTGCCGTCCTTGCGTGACGAGGCGCTGCGCCGGCGCGCGGGGTCCTCTTCGCCGGGCGCAAGCCAACCCACAGCCTCGACGAGGATCGGCGTGGTCACGGGCTCGCCGTCCGATGTCTGGATACGGCCCGCGATGGGAAGGCCACGAACCGCCTCGATCACCAACGACTCGCCTCCCGCCACCACGGGGCCCACGCGAGCCATGACCAGGTCGTTCCCAGGCGCCTCGACGTCCGTCTGCCAGGCCGGACCGTAGGAGAGGAAGTACTCGCCTGGGGCAAGCCGGTCGAACGCGAACGTGCCGTCGGCCTTCGTGCGCACCGTCCAGTACGCACGGTCCGACGAGGACTTCGCCGAGCGCGCGATCAGCAGGAGCCCCCCCACCGGTTCCTTGTCGTCGCCGACGAACACGATGCCCTTGATCGGCGCGGAGTCTTCGAGCGCAAGGTGCATCGGCTCGGACCCCGCCGCCGCCGTGACGAACGTGTCCGCGAACCCGGATGCCTCGACACGGATCCGATAGCGCGGCGCCGTCAGCGCGCCGAACCAGAAGCCGCCCCTGGCGCCCGTGTTCATCAGCCATCGACTGCGAGGCGGCATGTTGGTAGCCCGCCCGTCCACCATCACCTCGATGAAGACGCGCGCGTTGACCACGGGCTTGCCGCGAGCGTCCGTGATCACCCCCACGATGCGACCGGGCCCCGGCTTGAACGGCGGCGTGCCCTTGTAGACCGCTGCGCCCTTGCGCGTGGCGGCACGAACGGACGGCGCCTCCGCCCCGGAGGACGGCGACGCTCGAGCGGCTCCGTCCAGCTGCGGATTCTCGTTGCCGTGCGTGGAACCGCCGGGGCTCGTCGCCTCGTGACTCTCGGCGAGGAGCGACGTCGGCGGGGCCTCGTCGTCACCTCGCGGGATCATGAACAAGCCGACTGCGACCAACGCCAGCACCAGCGTCGTTACGACGACCTTCGTACTCACGACGACACCTCCGATCACGGCAAGAGGAGCGGCCACCGTGCCTGTGGTTGCGGGCGCGGGGCCGGAGGCCAGGGGCAGGAGAACGCCGAGCCAGCCGCGGCGTCCGCCTTCGTGCTCCGCATCGAGTCGCGCGCGCAGCTGAGCGTGCGCGCGGCGCAGCCTCGTGCGAACGGTTTCGAGCGGCACGTCGCGTTGCTCTGCGATCTCGCGCAGGGACAGCGCTCCGAAGTGGCGGAGCAAGACCGTGTCCCGATAGTGCGGTGCCAAGTCGAGGGTCGCTTGTGCGATCCGTCGCTGGAGCTCCGCCTCCTGCATGAGGCGCTCGGCAGACGGACTCGTGGGGCGGCCGTGCGCACGCGCCTCGTGCGCCGCTCGTCGAGTTGCCACGCGGCGCCGGTCCCGGGCCGCGTTGCGCAGCACCGTAGCCAACCAGCCGCGCACCGAGCGGCCGGTTCGAGGCGGCCGCCGCAACGCCTTGACCCAGACCTCCTGCTCGAGGTCATCGGCTTCGTGCGCATCGCGGACGAGGCTGCGGGCAAGGCGCCGGAGCCAGGTCCGGTGCGCCAGGAGACTCTCGATACTGGGAGGCTCGGCGGAGCTCATCTTGCACGTGTGGAAACGACGGTGGGCCGCCGAACAGGTTCAATCAAGTGTGCGAAACGAATGTAACGGACCGCGGCTCCTCCGGAGTTCGCCGCAGCTCTCCATGCTGGGCATGGTCGGAGAGGGTGGGATCCAGGCCGGCGGTTCCTTCGCTGTCTTCGCAGGTGGCTCCGACGCGGTTGCTCCGCACATCGCCGCCTTCGTCAAGCAGTCGACTGGTGCCAACGACGCCACATTCAACGGCACCTATTGGGCCGTCGGGATCTCCAGCGATCCAACGGACATGGGCAAGTGGCTGTCCTTCGTGGGTACGGTGACCGCCGACGGCGCCACGAACATGAACTACGCCTCGACGACCGAGAACCTCGAAGGGGCGATCGGCCCCAACAGCGGGCCGGACACCTACAGCGTCGCGGGCGACGGAACCCTGACCACCTCGGGCGGCGCTCGCATCGGCGCGATCACCCAGGACGGGCGGTTCGCGTTCCTCTGCGGAGACACCCAGGGCATGGGCCCCCCGCTGCTCTTCCTCTTCATCCGGCAGTAGAGTCGTCGGCCATCGGTTCTAAACGCTGCGGGGACGTCGAACGCTACGATTCCGGCCATAGTGGTGGCGTGAGGGTCTACGTATTGGTGGCGATTGCACTGGTAGCGGCGGGAGCCGTCTTCCTGGCGCTGGATGCAGGTGACTCCCCCACGGCGCCGCTCGACGCCGAGGATCAACAGGACGATCAACGCAGCGCGCCCACGCTGCTTGCCGGTGGGACGCGCCCGACGGACACATCGAAGAGCACGAAGGCAAGCACACAAGAAGCCAACGGCGAGGGCGGCGCAGAGGAAGAGGCAGCGCCGGCGCACCGCGTCGAAGGCGTGATCACTGGACCCACGGCCGAGCAGATGTCTGCGGCGACCGTTCGCGTCCGCCTCCTGGGCAGCTTCGACTGGGTCAATACCGGGCACGAGCCGGCGAGGGCGAGACCTGACGAGCACGGTCGGTTCGCGGTCGACGTGGGTGCGTTGCGCAAGCAAGTCCCCAGTGCGAGCCGCATCCAGGTCAGCGTGGATCATCCCTCGTTCGTGGTCGCGCGCGTGAAGCTCGATCTCGCCCCGCTCGAAGACGGCGTCACGCGCGTTGGCGAACCGATCCAGATGCGACGCGCCTTCCGCATTCCGGTCATCGTTCACGGGCCGGGCGGCAATCCTGTGGCGGGGGCTGACGTGGTGCTCGTTGCCATGCGGCACGGCAAGATCGTGCTGACGGACGACGAGGACCCGGTGGTGATCGACGCAGGCGCGACCGACGCCAAGGGGCGCGTGACGTTGCGCGCGGCGGGGGAGGGGCAGGCGCTGCTCGCCGCGAACCTCGAAGGCCATGTCCCGGCCTCGCAGCAGCTCGCCATCTCCGAGCGAGAAATCCAAGCCCACGTTCTGACACTGGAGAGCGCGTGCTCGGTGTCCGGCACGGTCTCGCTCAACGGCATGCCGCTGCCGGGTGCCGAGATGCAGGCGTCCGCCGGCTCGGGCAACCCCTGGCTCGACTTCGACCGGTTCTACGCCCGCCGGATCGAAGGACGCTTGCTCCCGGCCGACATGGAAGGGACTTCCGACGCGAACGGCAGCTTCACGATCACCGGACTGGCCCCCGGCACGCACCGCATCGAAGTGAACAGCGTGGAGGGCTACCGCATCTGGCAGAAGTCGAACGGGGCGACACACGTCGAGACGGATGTTCCCGGCACTGGGGTGCACGTCGATCTGGCCATGGCCGTCGTCAAGGTCCAGGTCCTCTCCGAAGGCAAGCCCCTCAAAGGCGCACACGTCAGGATGAGTCAGCCGAAGAAGGGCTCTTCGGGGAGGATGACGGACGAGACGGGCCTGCTCCAACACCTCGTTCCGGCGGGCGAGACGCTCGAGTTCCGTATCGAACACGACGACCACGAGAAGGACACGGCTTTGGAAGTCGGCCCCCTCGCGATCGCGGAGATCGTCGAGAAGCGCGTCGACCTGGGCCCTGCCCGGGCGAAGGGCACGCTCGTCGTCGTGCTCACCGACGAAGACGGCAAGCCCGTCACGAAAGCGGGCATTCGGATCACCGACGAAGAGGACGGTCGACTCGCGCACTTCGACCCAGGCCTCGGTGTCAAGCGAAGCAAGGACGGCATCTATCGCATCGAAGACGTCCGCGTGGGCAAGGCGACCCTCGTCGTGACGCCGAACCGGGGCGGCAGCGAGTATCGCGGGCGGTACCTCCTGCTCGATGCCCCCGTCACCGTCCATGCGGACCGGGAGACGCGCGTCGAGCTCGTCGCGCGACGCGGAGCGCGGGTTTTCCTCACCGTGAAAGACGATGCCGGCAAGCCGATCGAGGCCTCGGCGACACTGCGCGACGGGCGCGGTGAGGAGGTCGATGTATCGTACTTCTGGGCCGACGGAAACTCGGCCACCATGTCGAGCGGCAGCCTCGGTGCAACGCGCACGACGATCGAGCCGCCGTTGGCGCCGGGCTCCTACGAGGTCGAGATCTCCTCGTCCGGCTACGCAGATCGTCGCGTTCCCTTCGTCGTCGAGGCCGACACGGACAAGGAGCTAGTCGTCCAACTCCAGAAGGAGTAGTTGCCCGCAAGTCCATGCGAGCAGCGCCCTAACCATCGTGGCGCTGCGCGCGAGCGGAACGGGACTCGGCTCTACTTGGAGACGATGACCCGCTCGCCGGTCACGCGGTCGATCGCTACGATCGCGCCCGAGGTGCGGTCGGCGACGTAGATCGTCGCCTGCCCGTCCCAAGCCGCGCCGGCCATGCCGGACATCGGATCGGTCGGCGCAGCGTTCGTCGGGCCGCTGACGAGCACCCTGTCGCCCGTCGCGACATCGACCGACTGCAGGCTCAGGTAGCTGTCGTCGGAGAACCACGCCGTGTTCGTCACCGGATCGTAGGACCCCGTTCCGAAGGGGTTGTAGAAGCCCGGGCCGTTGCCGCCCGACGAGCTGTTCGACACCACCGTGCGCTGCCCCGTGATCAGATCGACGCTGAGGATGCTCTCGTTGCCGTAGTCCCCCACCGGCAAGCGACCGTTGAACAGATCCAACGCGCCGGCGGTCGGCTCGGAGAACGTGTTCACGCTGTCCGGCACCGTGTTGCTCGAAACAACCGTACGCGCACCGGTCACCAGATCCACGGCGAACACCGCTCCGACACTCGAGTCGATCACCAACGCGCGCGCACCGACTGCGTCGTGGAAGACGACCTGGGGAGAGGAGAACGGGTTGGTGGCATCCGGCACGGTGTTACTCGAGAGCACCGTGCGCGCGCCGGTCGCAAGGTCGACCCGGTACAGCGTGTCGTTCCCGCCGTCGGCCGCCAGCACGTAGCCGGCACCGGGCACCAACACGAGGCTGGTGAGGCGTGAGAACGGGTTGTTCGCGTTCGGCGTCGTGTTGTCGGAGATGGTGCTGCGCGTACCCGTCGCCAGATCGACGGCGACGACGGCCTGACGCGAGGCGACCAACACGCGGTTGTTCTGCGCGTCGAGGATCAGGTCGTCCGGGTTCTGGATGTCGGGACCGCTGCCGCTCTTGCTCTCCCAGAAGATCGAACGAGCACCCGTCGCGAGGTCGACCGCGATCACGCGCCGGCCCCGGCGGTCGGTGACGAGCGCGCGGTTCGCGGCGGCGTCGAGCACGACGTCCCAGGCATGGTCGAACGGCAGCTGGTTGTCGGGCAGACCCGGCCCGCTGATCGTCGTCACCGCACCAGTCGTCGCGTCGATGGCCTCGAGGCGCGTGCTGGAGCATCGCAGGAGGCGGTTGTTCGCGCCGTCTAAGTCGAAGTGCCCCGCGTAGGCAAGGCCGCCCGTCAGGACCGTGCGTGCGCCCGTGTTGGGATCGATGGCGAGGATGGCCTGCGAGAAGAAGCCCGAGGGAATCCACATGCGACCCGTTGCCGGATCCATCGCCATCCTCGTGGCCTGCTCCGGGTTGTTCACGTTGTCGGGGATGCCCGCCGCCATGAAGAAGGACCCCTGTCCCGTCGTCAGGTCCTGCGCGATGATGCGCGACGCCGTCGTGCCGCGGTTGTTGCCCCATTGGAGCAGCATCAACCGGTTGCGCGCTGCGTCGACGCGAATCGAGCTCGCCGAGCTGAACGTGAAGTCCGGATAGGCGCCGATGCGCGTACGCGCGCCGGTCGTGAGGTCGACGGCCGTGATGTGCTGTGCCGAGTTGTTGGTCGCCACCAGCGCGCGGTTGTTCGCAGCATCCAGCGCCAGCGAGACCGGCGACTGCAGGGGGTTCGCATTGTCGGGGACGCCGGGACCGGAGATCACGGTCGCCCGGCCGCTCGTGCGGTCGATCGCCCAGACCATGCCGCGCTCTGACTCGAGCGCCAGGAATCGGTTGTCGGCCGCATCCAGCACCAGATCTCGGAGACGCCCACCGAAGACCGCCTCGCGAACGATCTGCGCCTGCGCCGCGCCCTGCCTCTCGTTGCCGAGCACGTCCTGCACGTCGACCTAGATGGGCTGCTGGCCCATCCCCAGCGGCAACGTGACCTCCCAGGTCTGGAAGCCGTCGGTGCTCGTCGCGGGGACGCCGTTGACCGTGACGCCGGCCACGCCATCCTCATCGCTCGCCGTACCGCGGACGATCACCGTGCCGCCGTCCGTCGTGGACGTGGCCGGCGGGTAGAGGATCCGGGCCGAGGCGTTCGACACCTGGGGCTGCGTGAACACGGTGTCCGAGCCCCCGCAGCCGATCGAGAACATGGACATGACGAAGATGGCGATGAGCAACGCACGCATGAGGTCTTCCTCCACACGAGGCGCGGATCCGCCCCGTTATCGGAAGTGGCGCCGTCCGGATCGGAGTCATCGGAAACAGGCCGATTTCCGAGACTGAGCGCCCGAGAGCGCTGTTTCTTGCGGCTAGCGCGCCAGGGCCGCGAGCCTCGCTCCGGTCAACCGGTAGTAGATCTTCTCGCTGACGCGGTCGGCCCCCAGGCCGTCGTACCAGCCCATGGCCGCCGGGTTCGCCGTCTCGGTCGTCCAATCGAAGCGCTCGCAGCCCGCATCGACGGCAACGCGCGCGAGATAGGCCATGAGCGCCCGCCCGACGCCCCTGCCGCGAGCGCTCTCCGCGACGAAGAGGTCCTTCATGTAGAGCTGGCCCGCGAGGCGCGGCGCCGGATACAGAATCGACCAGGTGGCGATGCCCACGGCCTCGTCGCCCTCTCGCGCCAGTGCGACGCGGACACCGCAGTGCGGCGCATCGAGATTGGCACGCACGTAGTCGGCGGTCGCCTCGCGCGAAGCCGCCTGTGTCCCGTAGTAGTGCTGGTCGATCCGGTGAAAGAGATCGATGACGTCCTCGATGTCATCCGGTCCAGCAATCGTGATCCTTGTCATGCGCCGAGGATACCGGCACTCCCGCGCGGTTTCCGGGTGACAACCGAGGCCGCGGCGGCCCTATTGTTCATGACGTGACGGTTGACAGCTCGCACTTGTGGACAGCCTGGGTGAAGAAGCGTGATGCGAGCGCCCTGGAGAGCCTCGTGCGCCCGGAGCTGCCGCACGCCGTCGCTTGGGCCCGAAGACTCGGGTACAGCGCAGCGGACGCAGACGATGCGGTCCAGGACGCGCTGACACGCCTCGTTCGATGCACCAACACGAGCCCCATATCGCTCGGAGTGCGGGCATGGCTGTGCCGCGAGGTTCGGACACGCGCTCGAACGAGGCGGCGCTCCGAGACAAGGCGACGCGCGCGCGAGCGTGTCGCCGCCGAGCGGCGCGCGCGGAACACACCCGAGCCGCGCACGCGCTTCAAGCTCGAAGACGCACTCGCGAAGCTCTCCAACTCGGGGCGCGAGGCGTTGGAGCTGCGCTTTCGGCACGACCTCGAGTACGCAGCCATCGCAGAGATCCTGGGGCTGTCGGAGGGCGCGTGCCGCCAGCGCGTGCACAAGGCCTTGAGCCGGCTCCGGGGGCGCTTCGGGGACCGGACACCTGCACTCCTTGCACTCGCGCCACTTCCGGTCGTACACGACGGCGGCGCGTTCGTACACGCTGCGCTGGCTAGCGCCACGGTTGCAGACACTGCCGTAGCGGGAGGACTGATCATGGCCACGACAACCGGACAGAAGATCACGCTGACCGCCGCGCTGGCGTTCGCCGTCGGGATCGGCGGCACACTGGCCGTACAGCGCGCCGGCGTCGGAGAGGACGACTCGCTCCGGAGCAAGGGAGCTCTTCAGACCGCGTCCGCAGAGGTGCTCGCCGAGCGAGACGCCGAGATTGCGCGCCTGCGCAAGCAATTGGAAGAGCGCGGACCGCTTCTCCGTCCCGGCATCACGAAACCCGGCGCCAAGAAGAGCAAGCCGAGATCGAGGACCCCGGCAACCAGCGCGCGGGAGGTCGTCTCGACGCAGGGCGAAGCCTGGCGCAAGGCGATCCTCCAGTCGATCGACGTGCAGCAGCGGGAGACGGCGTGGGCCGAGGTGCGCGCGGCGCTGAAGGGAGAAGATCGCCTGCTGGCCCTCGCCGCTCTGCACGCCGTCCGCTTCACGCCCTACGCCGATGTCGACCGGGTGGGACTGGTTCGCGACGTAGAGCGCCACGTGGACGCCGACGATGGCGTGCAGAAGCTCTACGGCTGGTGGGCCGTATTCAGCTTGCACCAAGCCTCCAAGCGAAGCGGCGACATCCTGGAGATCGACGTGCCGAAGCTCCTCTCGCACGTCGCCGTAAGTCCCCTCTCGACGCGCGGAAGCATGGTCGCCAACCTCGTGAGCGTGACGAACTGGGAGATCGACGGCGACGTCGCCGACCTCATGCTGCGCCTGATGGACGACCGCGACACGATCGCGGAGACGTTGCGCGGCATGGGATCGGCCAAGAGGATCAGTCCGAAGGTGCGGGACCGCGTGTTCCAGTACGCCCGCGAGGGTCGGGACGAGATGGCACTGGCGGCGAAGTGGGTGCTTCGCGGGCTCGAAGAGAAGGACTCCGAGACCGTTCGCTTCCTGCTCGATGCGGCCGAAAGCGGGTCGGGCGAGGCACTGGACGCGCTGCGCAAGGGAGTCGGCGCGGCCGACGCGGCATCAGCCAGCGCCCGGCTGCGGGATCTCTTCGAGCGGAGCGAGGACGTCACGATTCGGCGGCGCATCGTCAACGCCGTTGGTGACCTGGGCGACGAGGGATCCCGCGAGTGGCTGACGCGATTGAGCGAAGATCTCAGCGATCGCGCGACGGCGTTCGGCGCGAGGATCGCGCTTCGGCGCCTCGACCAGATCGCAACCGGGAGCAAGGGCCGCCGACGCCGGTAGGGCAACCATGCATGGGCAAAGCCGATAGGGCGCGCCACGCCATCGGCAGATCCGATTCGAGCGCGTGGCCCGGTTTGCACGCCCCCTGTCTTGCGTGATGGTTCGCGGACGCCATGCGGTTCCCATGACCCCACGTCGTCTGACAGGGAGGCTTGATGCCCGGCTTGCCCACCCCGACACACGCGTCGGACCTGCTCTCGCGCTACGTCACTACGCGCGCACTCACCGAGCGCCTGTGCGAGTCGCTCTCCCCGGAGGACTGCCAAGTGCAGTCCATGGAAGACGTGAGCCCCACGCGCTGGCACCTGGCTCACGCGACGTGGTTCTTCGAGACCTTCGTTCTCTCGACCCTGCCGGACTACCAGCTCTTCGACGAGCGCTACCACGCACTCTTCAACTCCTACTACAACAGCCTCGGACGGCAGCACCCGCGTCCCGAACGCGGCCTCGTATCACGTCCGGGGCTCGACGAGGTGCTGGAGTACCGCGCCTACGTCGACCGCCACATGCAGGAGTTCCTTGCTGCCCGCGACTACGGTGACGAGCGCGTTGCCGTCGTCGAGCTCGGCATCAACCACGAGCAGCAGCACCAGGAGCTGATCCTCACGGACATCAAGCACATCCTCTCGCGCAATCCGTTCCTGCCCGCGTACCGCGACGATCTGTCCTCCGCCCCGACCGACGCCAAGGGCGCAGACCTCTCCAAGGTGGACGAAGGTGTGCACTGGATTGGTCACGCCGGGGAGGGCTTCCACTACGACAACGAGGGCCCACGCCACAAGGTCTACCTCGAGGCCTGCACGCTCGACCGCTCGCTCGTGACCGCAGGCGACTACCTGCAGTTCATGCAGGAGGGCGCGTACGAAGATCCGTTGTGCTGGCTCTCGCTTGGGTGGAAGGCCGTGCAGGACGGCGGCTGGAAGGCGCCTCTGTATTGGTTCCGTCGAGACGGTCGCTGGTGGCACTACACCCTGGCCGGTCCCGCACCGGTCCGGCGCGACGCGCCCGTCACGCACGTCAGCTACTTCGAAGCCGAAGCGTTCGCGCGCTGGGCAGGCGCCCGCCTGCCGACGGAAGCGGAGTGGGAAGTGGCGGGGCGGGACGCAGAGGTGGACGGTGATTTCTCCGACCGCCGCCTGGACGCGGGTCGCGTGATTCACCCGAGTGGCCACGGGCTCTACGGCGAAGTGTGGCAGTGGACCACGAGTTCGTACTCCGCCTACCCCGGCTACGCGCCGACGCCGGATGCGATCGGTGAGTACAACGGCAAGTTCATGTGCAACCAGTACGTGCTTCGCGGCGGCTCGTGCGCGACGCCCTCGAACCACACGCGTCCGTCGTACCGGAACTTCTTCCCGCCGGAAGCCCGTTGGCAGTTCTCAGGCATCCGCCTGGCGCGTTGACCCGCACGCTCGACATCTGACGGCGGTGTCATGCGCGACCGAGACCCCGGCGGCCTTCGTCCCCCGCGTGTGTGATTCCCCACAACCCTGCGGAACGGTCCTCAGCGAATTGACGGAGGCTTGAGCAGACAACGCCCAGGGCGGAGCCCAGGCCCTCGTCGGCTGGCATGTGGGTTGCGGCCGCGAACTGCATCAGCCGGGCCCAACCCAGTCCGGGGATGAGGACATCCGTACCCAAGTGAAAGGAACCGTGATGGCTGAAACGAACATCGAACAGGACATCGATCACCTGGTAACGGAGGTGGCGAAGAAGGTCGATGAGCTGATCGACTCGAGCAACGTCGTCGGTGAGAAAATCACCGTGGGCGACACAACGATCATCCCGCTGATGGCAGCGGGCTTCGGATTCGGCGCCGGAGGCGGCGGCGGCAAGGGCGCCAACAAGGACGGATCGGGCGAGGGCCGCGGTGAGGGCACCGGCGGAGGCGGCGGCGTGAAGCCGGTAGCCATCATCGTTGTCAACCCGGACGGCGTCCAGGTGACGCCCGTTCCCGGGGCCCCGTCCGGCCTCGAGAAGCTCGGGTCTGTGATCGGCGATGCTCTCTCGAAGCAGACGGCCGCAAGCGGAGACGAGTCCAACTAGCCGCGCATCGGGAACACCCGGAAATGTCTGCCTGGTTGTGGCTGCTCGTTGGGTTTGGCGCGGTCGGGGGCCTGCTCTTGCTAGCCCTCGCCGTGCCGGTCCACCTACGGCTCGTACTCACGAAGGGCGGACTCTCGGAGTCGCATCTACGAATCGAATGGCTGTTCGGGCTTGTGCGCAAGCGGGTCACGGGTACGCCGGAGCAGGCACCACAACGGAAGAGGGTGCCGGCGGACAGACAGGGGGAGGGACCGACGCTGCGCGCCTTGTGGCGCTCCGGACTGGTGCCGCGCGGCGTTTCGCTCCTGCGCAGACTCCGTCGCGCCGTATCGATCCGGGAACTGCGCGTGCGCGCGGCCGTCAACGCCGGCGACCCCAGCGAAACCGGAATGGCCTTCGCGCTGATCGGCCCGGCGGTCGGTCTCCTGGCAGCCGTGCCGCGAACTGACATCTACGTGGTGCCCGACTATGGCGATGAAGTCGGCATGCGCGGCGAGGTGCGCGGCTGGGTACGCGTCGTCCCGATCGTCGGCTTGCTGCCCATCCTGGCCTTCGCGCTGTCGCCGGCAACCTGGCGGGGCGTTCGCATGTTGCGGAAGGCGAGACGCACATGAGGGTGCGACGCGCGGGCACACCGATCGAGGTTGGCGACCTCACAATCACCCCGATCGTAGAGGTCGGTCTCCACGTCGCGCCGAAGACACGGGCCGTCTACATCTGGGGCTCCGTACGCCCGGTCGCTGTCCTGATTCGCCGAGGCGAACGCGAGGAGCACATCGATCTGAGGACCGGTACCCGCAGGGCGGAGCCGAAGCGATACGTCTCAGGTCGGTGAGGCGCCCAGAGCCTCTTCCGATGACCGCGCGGCCAACAACGCCATTCCTTGCGGGCCCTTGGCAGAAACGGCCCCACAGGAGAGGCTTTCCCCGTGACGTCGCGGACCACCCCCCCCACCGCCCAATCCTCCGCCGCTTGGGCCCGAACGCTTCGCCCGCGTCGCGGCGCTCTTTCGGAAAGCCCTGGAAGACCCCTCGCTCCTGGAGGACATCGACGGGTTCGTAGACACGAGCGCCAGTGACGACCCGGAGGTCGCGCGCGAGCTCGAGGCCATGCTCCGCGCGCATGCGAAGGAAGAAGCGAGCGATGACACCCTTGGTCTCGCCGCGCGCACGGACGCGCTCGTACGCCAGGAGACCGCGCGCGCCGAGGACCGCTTCGAGGAAGCGCTGCCGACACAGATCGGCCCGTTTCGCATCGTGCGACGCATCGCCACCGGCGGCATGGGCACGGTCTGCGAAGCGGAGCAGGAACAGCCCAAGCGGCGCGTCGATCTCATCTGCAAGGTCGCCGACGCGCTGTCGCACGCACACGACAGCGCGATCCTGCACCGCGACATCAAGCCCAGCAACATCCTCGTCACGGCCGCGGGCGAGCCGCGCCTGCTCGACTTCGGGATCGCCCGCGCCATCAGCGACGATGCCACGCAGCAAGGCCTGACCTCCAGCGGCATGTTCATGGGGACGCTCAACTACATGAGTCCCGAGCAGGCCAAGGGCTCGGGCGCGCCGCCCGATGTCCGCGCGGATCTCTACGGCCTGGCGGCCGTGGGCTACGAGCTACTGGCCAAACGGCCGCCGCACGACTTTCGAAACCGCGCGCTTCACGAGGCGACGGCCGACCTGCTGCAGAAGTCCGTGACGCAGCTTCGCGCGATCGAGAGCGAGATCCCGGCGGATCTCTCAGCGATCTTCGCCAAGGCGCTGTCCATCGAGCCCGAGCGGCGCTACGCCACCGTTCGCCAGTTCGCTGACGACTTGCGGCGCTACCGGGCCGACGAGACCGTGCGCGCGCGTCCGCCGTCTCGCATCTACCGCGCGCAGAAGTTCGTTCGGCGTCACCGGATTCCCGTCGCACTGGGCTTCGCCGTTGTCGCCGCGCTGGTGGCCGGGCTGATCGTTGCGCTGGCGCAGAAGGACCGCACCGAGGCCGCGCTCGCCGAGTCGCAGCGCCTGCGACGGCTCTCGGATGCACAGCACCGTGCGGCCGAGACCGAATCGGCGCTCCACGCCGTACAGGCGGGCGACCTCCCGCGCGCGGCCGCGCTACTTCGAACCATGCGACTCGGCAATGACGCGCCGCTCGAGCTGCGCTACCTCGACGCGCGGCTGCGCGACGCCATCTCCGTCGAGAAGGTGCGCGCGGAGCGCTGGTATCTGTCCCGCGACGGCCGGTACGCCGTCGCGCACGAGCCCATTCCGGCGCGGCGGCTGCACGTGATCGATGTCGCGAGCGGCGAACAGCGCGAGGTTGATCTCAGCTCCTACCCGCCGTTGCAGGACTTGAGCTCGATGCAATTCCTGACCCCCGCGACGGTCGCCGTATCGCATATCGCGTCCGGTGTGACGGCGGTGGACGTGCCGTCGGCCAAGGTGATCCGCCACGTGGTGTTCGACTCCGAAGCGCCCCCGGTGTGGTACACGGCGCGTGCCTGGCTCGCGGCGCGGTTTCCAGGGTAATCCCTGGCTCTCCTACCAATGGCCCGTCCCGTGTTCGCCCTTCATCGGGCCGACGATCTCGTCGGTGACCCAGCCACCGTAGAACGTGCCGGGCTGGGGCCGCACGCGTTCCCCGTCGACGAAGCACTCGACACGGCCCGGATAGAAGCTGAAAGCTCCGCGCAGCGCGGCGAAGCGCTTCGAGGGCTTCGGGTAACTCCAGCCGACCATCTCGCCGGTGGACGGCAGGCCCCAGTACGCGGCGGCTCCCTTCCATTCGCAGAAGGAGCTGCCGGCTACCGGCACGAGCGCATCCTGGTTCACGTCGTCTGACGGGATGTACCACGTGGGCGGGCTGGCGGTCTCCAGCACGCGGTGGCAGCGCGTCGACCGGCATAGCTCGACCTCGCCTGCCCGGACGACGACCTCGCGAGTCGAGGGCTCGAGCGCCGGAGGGCGCGGGTAGTCCCAGACGGACTCCTGTCCCGGGCCCGGTTCGTCTGCGAACGAAGGGCGCTTTGTTCCCGTGTACTGCCACATCAGCTTTGGGTCCTTCTGGGCGCAACAGGACGGGGGTCAGCGTACCGAGAGCGGCAGGTTCCACAGGAAGAGCCCGGCCGACTCCCTGCGTTTCGTCAAGATGAACGTTCTAGGCGGCGCTTGCACGCCGCCTGCGCTCGGAAACGAGCCATAGCGTGACGAGGAGCGCGACCGAGACCACCGAGAGCAGCAGCTTCAAGGTGAGCAGGCGCTCGAACTCGCCCTGAGGCCCGGCGGAGCGCCACAGCGGGCTTGTCCAGAACGCCATCTCAGTGAACCCGGTAATCAAGCCGACCATGCCGAGCCAGCGACTGAACTTTCTGTACGCCAACAGCCCCAGGAGCACGCTCCCCAGGCCGCAGAGCCAGTAGAACCACAGCTCGAAGATGCTCTTGCGCTGGCCCTCGACGCGGCGGATCGCCTGCTCGATCTCTTCCTCGTCCACGTACAGCGCCTGGTCGGCGCGCATGCGCACCTTGGCTTCCGGGTGCTTCTCCTCGAAGGCCTCGACCTTCCCGTGGGCTTGGCGGTAGAGCTCCTTCAACTCGTCGAGGCTCTTCGTTTCAGCGATGTCCTCCTCGACGTCGTCGCGGAACTCGTCGAGCACGGAGCCGCGCGGCTCGATCCACTTCACATAGACGTGCCGGAACGTCTGCGTGCTCATGATGAGAAGCCCCAGGATGAGCAACGTGATCTGCAGGCCTCGCATGCGGCACTCCCTGCATCACTCTACCGCCCCCCCGCAGGCTGCGACTATCGTGAGCGTGCCCGGATGCGCTTCTTCGCGGGCAGTCGGTCAAGGACGTCGCGGTTTCCGGGGTAGTGTGCCACGGCGCGTACCTATTGCCCGCCGTAGCGAAAACGAACGAACAGCTGCTTGGCGTGACGACGGACGTCCCATCGATCCTCGACACCACCACCGGCGAGGATGTCCAAGACTGCTTGGTAGTACCTGCGCGCAGAGCCGTTCGGCTCCGCGTGCAAGGCCATCTCGAGCTCTTCCTTCAGAGCCGGTGCCGAGACTTCCACGAGATGATCGAGGATCGCCGACTTGTAGGCGTTCGTGCGGGCACTTCGAAACTCGCTTCGGAGATAGCTAGCCGCGTCACTTCCCACGATGCTCCTTGGAGGCTTGGTGCTTGACTCCCAGGCCGCCGTTCGCAGCTCCTCGGATGCGGAGGTGAACGCGGACCTCACGATGTTCTGGGCGCGCCCCGTCTCCACCTTGGAGAGGCCACGCACCGCGACCGCCCGGCACCCATCGTCCGGGTCCTTTTCGGCAACCTCGCAGAGCACCGGCCAGACATCACGACGCTCCGCAACGCCCCGCAAGGCCTCGACACTCGCAGCGCGCACCCGGGGCATCGGATCGCTCGCGGCCAGGCTCAGGAACTGCGCCATCTTCTTACCGCGAAGGCGGGGATTCTGATTGAAGAACGACAGGTACGAGGCACGACGCAGTGGATCCGCCTCCCGCTCGAAGCGCTCCCACAGCTCCTTGTGAAGCGCTTCGTTCGCAACGAGCTGCTCGAGTGCGACGTGACCGCCGTCAGGCCGCGCCAGGTGATGGAAGAGCGCCTCGAGGAAGTACGCGTCTTTCTCGGCGTCGAGAAGGCCGAGGAACTCGGTCACGCCCTCTTTCGTGCCCAGCAGTGTTCGAAGGGACGCGATGCGCTTCTTGACCGCAAGCCATCCATCGCCGGCATAGACAGACTTGAGACGCTCGTACGCCCGGTGCATGGCCCGCGCCGGACCTTCGGGCTCTGGCGCATTGCCCTCCTCTTCGCCGCGGGCAGGCGGCGCCGCATGAGGCGTGCCGAGTTCGCCAGGGCCCTTCCGGCGTGCCAACTGCGGTCCGGACCCGTCGGAGTCACGCGCGACTCGCGCTCGAGTGGGATCGAGCGGACGCTCGCTCGGCTCCCAAAGCAGGCTCACTTCGGCGTGCCGCGTGCTCGTGGGATCGGACTCATCGTGTAGCAGCACTTGATAGGCGCCGATCGAGAGCGCGGTTACCAGACCAAGGCTCAACGCGACCTTCGTCTTCGTCGTCACGGCAATGACTCCTCCCGTCAGGTCGGCTACGTGCGCGGCCTCACTCGTTGTGGAGAGTGCGTCCGGTCCCCCGCCGGCAAGCACAGCGAGGCCTCCCAGCCAGTGCGTCCCGTCGCCCGTCGCATCGAGCTCGAGGTGGTGACGCAACGCGCCTCTACCGCGCCGAATTCGACTTCGCACTGTCGCTACGGGGATTCCCAGGACCCGGGCAATCTCGCGCGGGGGCAGGTCATCGAAGTACCGCGCGACGATGCACTCCCGCTGAGACTCGTCGAGGGCGAGGACCGCCCGGACAACCCTCCTTCGCAGCTCTTCGCGCGCCACCACATCGCCCGTCGACGAGACCCTCTCAGGTCGCGACGCCTGTGCTTCGCGCGCACGTCGCCGCTGCTTCTCGCGGTGATGGCTGAAGACGAGGTTGCGGGTGACGCGAGCAAGCCAGGCCCGAGGAGCTTGCGGGCCCGCATCCTGCTGGAGCGTTCGCAGCCAGGCCTCCTGTACAACGTCGTCCACGTCGGAGTTCCCTCGCAGGATGCTGCGAGCGATGCGGCGCACGAAGTCCTCGTGTGCCAGCAGGATCGCGGGGTCGTGCAGGAAGTTGATGTGGATGCCCTCGGCTCAGGATCCCATGCGATCCCTCACCCTAGGAGATGCCGGGGTCAGCCGATTCGATCCGCACTTTCTCGTCACGCTACGCAGAGTTGCCCCCGATAGTGCGTCGCTAGCGCAAGGCGCGCGGAAGCAGCGGTACCATGCGGTTCGGAGGCAGGCACGTGAGCGGGAGAGCGCGGCTATGGACGGCGGGTGCGCTGCTCGCGCTCCTCCTCGTGCTGGGTCTGCTGTACGCGAACCACGGCGGCGATCCCGAACCCCTGCACGGGCCTGCGCATGACACGGAGCGGAAACCGCAACTGACGTTGCTCACCGGCCGAAAGCAGGAGTCCAAGAAGGCGGCACCCGCGTCCGCCCCCGAAGCGGCGCCCGGGACGACGCCAGCGGAAGCCACGCCCGTCATCAAGCACCGCGTCCACGGGCGCGTGACGGACATCCACAACGGCCGCGCGCTGGCGGGTGCTGTCGTGCGCGCCTTCGTCGGCGAAGACGCATGGGACCTGCGCGATGCGACGGAGGGCGTCTTCTCGACGACATCCGGGGATGACGGCGGCTACGAACTGACGATGGAACTCCGGGAGCTGCCGGCACACGTGGTCCTGACCGCGGAACTGCATGGATACGCCTCGCCGAGCACGGACCACACACCTGAGGAACAGGTCGAGGTCGCGATGGCCTATCCCTTCGCACAGGTCCAGACGGCCGGGGCGTCGAAGGTCGACTTGCCGCTCTATCCGGGCATCACCTTCGGCGGCACGGTCGTCGATCAGGACGGGACACCGATTCCCGGCGTCGAGGTCCTCGCCGGCGAACGAGGCGGCGAGACTTGGACGAGGTACATCGAGAACACGCGCACCGATGCGAAGGGCCGCTTTCGCATCTACGACCTCACGCCGGCGAGCGTGCGCGCGAAGGACGCTTCAGGGTGGGTCGAGTTCACGCATCCGCTCCACACCCAGGTCGAGCTCAAAGACGTCTACAAGAAGAAGGAGTCCGACCGGCTGTCGTTGCGCGTCGTCATGCCCAAGGGGCTGACCATCCGCGGGACACTCACCCATGCGGACGGCACCGCCGCCTCCAACGTGCTCGTCGTTGCCTATCGCAGCAAGCCCAACGACAACCGCCGTGGGGTGCACACGGCCGAGGACGGCACCTTCGAGCTGCAGGGCCTGGCGCGCGGCCGCGTCACCTTTCGGGCACTGCACGGCGAGACGCTCACCTATCTGCGGAAAGAGCTACGCATTCTCCGAAGTGAAGACGACCTGGATCTCCGGCTCGAGCGACTGCCCGACTCGCACGCCGTCAAGCGCGAGCGCCTGCTCGGTATCGAGTTCATCAAGATGCCCGATGCGATGCACAAGGCACTCGAGATGTACAAGAGCTACCACCTCTTGATCACGACGATCGACGAGGAGGTGCCCGCGCCGTTCCGCGATGTCGCGCGGCCCGGTCACGTGCTCTGGAACGTCCGGAGCGGTGCAGGGACCATCGCGAGCAAGCGCGACCTGGTCGAAGCCATGCTGGACCGCGTCGCGTGGAGGGACAAGTTCCAGAAGAAGAAGGATCTCCCCCTGGCGGACCCGTGCCGGGTCGGGATCGTCCTCGGCTTCCGTACCGAGCACATGGACGGGACCCGAGGCACGTTCTTGCACATACCGCGCGCCGAGCTGGAGGCACTGCGCTCCTGGCTCGAGAGCCTGCCCGACGACGAGTGAAGCGTCGCTTCGAACTGGCAAGGAGTAGCACGGGAACCGCGTCTTCGGTCCGTCAACGACGACCCTGCTACGCTGGATCCATGGTGGCGCGGGTTGTTCTTGGAGTCCTGATCCTGGCGGCCGCGATCGCCCTCTGGGCAATGCTGCAGGACGATGGCGCTCCGCCGCACGGCACCGATGCCGGCGGTGACAAAAGCGGATCGAGCCGCCCCAGTCTCGAGACGCGCACCATGCCGGCCGAGGGACTACCCGCACAGCCGCCTGCTACGGCCGAGGAGCGCAAGAGCAAGAGGGAGGGCGGCAAGACCGCGGTTGTGCGGCACGTCGTGCGGGGGGTGCTGCAGGAGCTCGAGGGCCGCGCCGGAAACGCCGCCCGCATCGTCGTCGTCGGGCTCGCACCCGAGTGGGCCAAGCCGACGGGCGAAGCCCGGGGTGCGGCGGATCAGTCCGGGTGGTTCGAAGTCGACGTGACCGAGTTGTTCGCAGGGAGTGAGAAGCCGAGCGAGCTCGAGGTGCGGGTCGATCACGAGGACTTCGTACGGGCAACGACCCGGATCGGCGTCGAAGGAAGGAGCGGCACCGATCCGGGCGTGCGCTACCACGACGCGACGGTTCCGTTGGTGCCCGCCGCCATCGTCACGGGCCGGGTCATCGACGAAGCGGGCAACGGGCTCGCCGGCGCCACCGTGGGGCTACACGCGTTCCGGGACGACGCGTTGCAGCGGAAGGCACGGGAAGCGGTCAAGACGCCGGCAGACGGCTCCTTCCGCCTACGCGCCGCGGGCGGCGGGCGCTTCCTCGTCGTCGCGCTGCTGCCCGGCCGACTCCCGGCGTGGGCCCGGGTCCAGCTCGGCACCACGGGATCGTGCGTCCTCGCACCGCTGGGCCTCGAGGAGGGCGCGGTCATCGAGGGGACGGCGCGTTTTCGCGACGACGCGCTTCACGGTGGTGCTCTCGAGGCAACCCGCAAGGTGGAGGGGACCGAGTGGTACGTCGAGCGCCAAGCGCTGGTGTGGACCGGCGACGCGGTCGAGCTCGCGACGGCCTGGACGAAGACGGACGACCAGGGACGCTTCCGCATCGCAGGATTGGTACGAGACACGTGGTCCGTTGCGGTCGAAGACAGCGGGAAGGGCCCGTTGTTCATGTCCTCCTTCACCAAGTCGACGGCGCGCAAGGTCACGGCCCCTGCGAGAGGAGTCGACTTCGAGCTCCAGGGCGGCCTGATCGTCCTCGAGGTCCGTCGACACGCGAGCATCACCGAGAGCCTGAACGCCGGTGTAGAGGGGCACGGTGCGTTCCACTTCGTCACGGTGGACAGAGGTCCAATCGAGATCGTCGGCGTACCCGGCAAGCCCTACGGCGTCGACGTGAGCAACAGGGCGATCGAGCGCGTCGCCCTGGATCTCGTGGCTCCGCCGGCAGGCGAGACCCTGCGCGAGACGCTCTCGCTACAGCCCCGACGTCCGCGAGCGACCGTCGTGGTGCGCATCTCGGATCAGGAGGGCCGTCCGATCGAGAAGGCTGGCCTCGCGCTCTTCAAGGGCGAGCGAACGGCATTCGCCCACAACACGAAAGACGTCACCGCCGAAGCCGAAGTGCTGCGATTCCCGGACGTCGACGCCGGCCGCTACCTCCTCGTCGCGCGCGCCGGGGGAACATGGCGCGGAGGCGACGCGATGTACCTCGAGTGCCAGGCGCACGTCGACGTGCCACGCTCGGGCGAGGTTGCCGTGTCTCTCAAGGCGACGCTCGGGGGTCGGCTGCGAATCGCCGCGCGCGCGCCCGACGGCAGGATCGTGGGCGTCAAGTGCAAGCTACTGGACCCGTCCGGCGGGGCCGCCAACGTCACGTTCGTGAAGCGCACCAAGTACAGCGTCTCGTCCAGCAGCAAGGCACTGCTCGACGACGTCCTGAGCAGCGTGGAGCCGGCCGTGGCCGCCGGTCGGTACCGAATCGAGATCTCCGACGAACGCTGGCAACCGCAGACTGTGGAGGCTCTCGTCGAAACGGGCAAGACGACGAACATCGACATCAAGCTGCTGCCCCGGTAGTGCGCCCGCAACTGCGTATTGGCCCGCAGATCTGCGTGATGCGGCGCACGGCCGCCGTCTACGATCCCCTGCGCAGCGGCCTATCATGAGGCATCGCAGTTGCACTTGCGGTTGCTGCAGCCGGTGCTACCGACGCATCGACGCCTATCGGTACCCCGTTGGAGCCTCGCCCCGTGAACAAGCTGCTGCCCGTCGTTGTCGTCATCCTGATCGCCGCTGCGTTCTTCATCGGTCGCACGTTCCCGGCGGACCCGGATACGTCTCTCGAACCCGGGACCGCCGACGCCCCCACGGACGACGGCGATGCGCCCATCCTGCGCGGAGACGCCGAGGTACGCATCCGGCGCCTCGAAGAGAGCGTGCAGGCCGCGCAGGAGGAGAGCGAGCGGCTTACCGCGAGCAACAAGGAGCTGACCGCGCAGGTCGAGGCCGCGCGCAAGGCGGGCTACCTACCGGTAGCGAGCAAGGACGGCAAGGCGGAGGCTGCCGCGGGCACACGCTTCGCCCCGGAAGCCCACAAGAAGGTCGTCGGGGAGATCGCGTGGGCGCCGGCGGGCGAGGCCGCCGTCAAGATGGTCCCGCTGCTCGAGAAGCTCTCGAACGACTTCGTCGCGGGCAAGGGCGTCGACACGCAGCTCGGTATCGAGATCTTCAAGTGGAACCAGGAACTCCAGAAGGTTGCCGTCTCTGCCATCGCGGCCGAGGTGCCGGGCGGCGGCTCCAACGGTGCGTTCACGCATCCGGTCGTGACGATCAACCTGATCCAGTCCGCGCTCGCAAACGCTGAAGTCCCGCTGAGTGAAGGTCAGCTGCGCAGCCTGCAGGAGATCGGCGACCGCTTCATGGAGGCCGACACGCGGCGCATGGGCGGCTACAACGACGAGACCTACGAGCTCCAGAAGCTGATCGACGAGTGCGCGCTCAAGGACCGGATGTACGACGACATCCACGGCATCCTCACCGGCGCGCAGAGCAACGTGCTGCATCCGCCCGCCATCCGAGACCGTCTGGGCATCGACATCTACTCCAGCGGCACGATCTGGTACGGCGTGTCCAAGGCCGTCGACTTCACGACGCGCGAGGACCTGGCCACGGGACTGCTTCAGCAGTACCAGACGCTCGGCAACCTCACGGAGGAGGAGTCCCAGGTGGTGGGAGCCGCCGCGAAGGACTGGGCCGACGGGTTCAGCAACGCGTACCTGGAGGCCTCGGCCGATCCGCTGGCCCAGACGTCGCGGGCGCAGGCAGCGAGCGGCATGCTCGCGGGCTGGCAGAA
>JANQJW010000088.1 GCA_028281445.1 Planctomycetota bacterium
TTGCAACCCGGCTCCACGCACACCGTGCGCGTCGGCGAGGGCCGCTTCAAGGCGACGCTGCGCAGCCGGCTGCCGAGCACCGACGTCGCCACGCGCACCCAGACCCTCGTGCTGGATCTCCCGGCCGACGCCGCGACGCAGGCCGTTCCCGGCCAGGTGGCGCGCCTCGAGGTCGAAGAGCCCGTGTCAACCACCGGGCACTGGCTACCGGCCACCGCGCTCACGAAGGGCGTTCGCGGCCTCTGGTCGGTCTACGGCCTGAAGGCTTCGGACGGGAGCCACGAGGTCGTGCGCCATCACGTCGAGGTGCTGCACAAGGAAGCCGAGCGCGTCCTGGTGCGCGGCACCGTCGGCGCCGACGACCTCGTGATCGTGGGCGATCTGCAGCGCGTGGTCCCCGGCCAGCGCGTGCGTCTCGAGACCCGCCCCGGGAACCGCCGCTAGGGCGCCTCAGAGAGGGAGCGATCCGATGTCCGATCTGTTCTTCCGCAACCGCCGCCTGCTCATCCTGACGGTGATCCTGGTCGTCGCCTCCGGTGCGATCTCGCTGATGCGGCTGCCCCGCCAGGAAGACCCCACGCTCACGCCGCGCTTTGGCCTCGTGTTGACGGCCTACCCCGGCGCGACGGCGGAGCGTGTCGAGGCCCTCGTCACGGAAAAGATCGAGCGCGAACTGCGCGAGGTCGAGGAGATCAAGGAGCTGGCGTCGACGTCACGTGCCGGCTTCAGCGTCATCAACGTCGAGCTCAAGGACACGATCGACGACGTGGATCCCGTGTGGTCGCGCGTGCGCGATCGCCTGGGCGACGTGCAGGCGGAGCTTCCGACGGGCACGTCCGAGCCCGAGCTGCGCGACAAGGAAGAGACGGACACGTACACGCTCATCGCCGGCCTGCAGTGGCGCGGCCGAGGCGACGCCAACATGGCGGTCTTGCGACGGCTCGCCGAAGAGCTGCGCGATCGCATGCGCGACGTGCCGGGCACCGCGTTCGTCAAATTGTTCGGCGATCCCAACGAAGAGATCCGCATCGACATCGACCGCTCCGCAGCGGGGCGGCTCGGCCTGACGCCGGGTGACATTGCGATGCGCATCCGCGGAAGCGACGCCAAGGTCGCTGCCGGCCTCGTGCGTGGCGCGCGCAGCGACCTCAACGTCGAGGTAAGCGGCGAGCTCGACTCCCTCGAGCGGATCCGCGACCTGCCGCTCGACCTCGGCGCGTCCGGGCAGATGCTGCGCCTGCGCGATGTCGCGTCGGTGGAGAAGGCCATCCAGGATCCGCCCGCGGAACTCGCGATGCTCGACGGCGAGCGCGGGGTCGCCGTCGCGGCCCGCATGGCGACGCAGGAGCGCACCGACCTCTGGGCGGCGCAGATGCGCACCGCGCTGGAGGGCTTCCGAGCCGAGTTGCCCGACGCCGTGGGCCTCGAGCTGCTGTTCGACCAGAGCCGCTACGTCGAGTCGCGCCTCAGCGGTTTGATGGAGAACTTCCTGCTCGGCATCGGGCTCGTCGTCCTCGTCATCTTCTTCATGATGGGCTGGCGCTCCGCGATCGTCGTCGGTGCGGCGCTGCCGCTCTCCACGCTCATGGTGCTGTTCGGCCTCGATGTCCTCGGCGTGCCGATCCAGCAGATGAGCGTGGCGGGCTTGATCATCGCGCTCGGCCTCTTGATCGACAACGCGATCATCATGGTGGACGAGGTGTCGCATCGCGTGCGCGACGGCATGTCGCTCGGGCGGGCCGTGCGCGAGAGCGTGCGCTTCCTCGCGGTTCCGCTGTTGGGCTCCACGATCACCACGGTGCTGGCGTTCATGCCGATGATCGTCGTACCGGGCCCGATGGGTGAGTTCGTCGGCACGATGGCGATCAGCGTGGTGCTCGCGCTGATCTCGTCGCTCATCCTGGCCCTGACGGTGCTGCCCACGCTGGTCGCCATCCTGCGCGGCACGGGCCGCGGCGGGCCGATGTGGCTGCGAAACGGCATCGGCGCCGGCCCGTTCCACAAGGCCTACCGCGCCTCGCTGGGATGGATGGCGCGCCGCCCGAAGTTCGCGATGGCGTTCGCAATGGCGCTGCCCCTTGCGGGCTTCGCCGTCGCGTCGCAGCTCGACGAGCAGTTCTTCCCGCCGGCCGAGCGCAACCAGGTCCGCGTGGAGATGCGGCTGGCCTCGCAGACGTCTCTCGAGGAAACCCGCCGCGTCGCGCTGGCGATGCGTGACGTGATGCACCGCGAGCCGCTCGTCGACGAGGTGCACTGGTTCGTCGGCCGCGACGCACCGAAGTTCTACTACAACATGCTCGGCGGCAAGGAAGGCTCGTCGAACTACGCCGAAGCGCTCGTGCAGCTCACCTCGAAAGAAGAGTCGCTTGCCTTCGTCCGCCGCCTGCAGCGCGGGCTTGACGAGACGTTCCCCGAGGCGCAGGTGCTCGTACGCGCCCTGGAGCAAGGGCCGCCCTTCGACGCACCGATCGAGATGCGCATCTTCGGCCCGGATCTCGAGAAGCTGCGTCGTCTCGGCGACGAGGCCCGCGCTGTGCTCGCGACGGTCACCGACGTCACGCACACCCGCGCCAGCCTCGCGGGCGATCGCCCCAAGCTGAAGTTCGTGCTCGATGAAGAGGGCTTGAGCCGTACGGGCCTCGTCAACACGGACGTGGCGCGCCAGCTCGATGCAAACCTCGAAGGCGTGCGCGGCGGCAGCCTGCTGGAAGGCACCGAGGAGCTGCCCGTGCGCGTTCGCTTGACGCGCGCCGCACGCGAAGGCGCAGAGCGCATCGAGTCGGTCGACCTGCTGGCGAACGCAACGCCCGGCGCCAACCGCAGGCCGATCCCGCTCTCGGCCGTAGGCCGCACGACGCTGGAGCCTGAGGACGGCGCGATCACGCGGCGTGACGGCGCGCGCGTGAACACGATCCAGGGCTTCGTGACCGCCGGTGTCCTGCCGGCCGTCGTCCTCACCGACTTCGAGACCGCACTCGCCGACGCCGGCTTCGAGGTGCCTGCGGGCTACCGCTTGGAGTTCGGTGGCGAGCAGGCGGAGCGCGACCGAGCCGTGGGCTACCTGCTGGGCTCGATCGTCTTGCTGATGATGCTGATGGTCTCGACGCTGGTCGTTGCGTTCCGCTCGTTCCGCATCATGGGCCTCGTGTTGACCATCGGCGGTCTGAGTGTCGGCCTCGGTCTGCTGTCGCTGTGGGTCTTCGACTACCACTTCGGCTTCATGGCCATCGTCGGGACGATGGGGCTTGTCGGCATCGCCATCAACGACTCGATCGCGGTGCTCGCCGGCCTGCGTGCCGACAAGCGGATCCAGCAGGGCGACATCGACGCGATCCCCGACGTCGTCGAGCGGTCGACGCGGCACGTGCTGAGCACGACCGTCACGACGATCGCCGGCTTCCTGCCGCTCATCCTCGCCGGTGGCGGCTTCTGGCCCCCGCTCGCGATCGCGATCGCAGGCGGCGTAGCGGGCTCGTCGATCCTCGCGCTCTACTTCCTGCCCGCGGCCTACCGCGTGCTCGCGGTCCGCGAAGCGAGGAAGCGCGATCCGGAGCCGGCGCCGCACACCGCGCCGGCCCCCCGCCGCCCTGTGACCGTCGGCGTATAGGACGAACAGAGCCTAGAATCCGGCATCGGGCTGAACCGGTTTCGGCCACCCCGGGCACTCAACCCGGGAGGCGATGCCATGACCTACACGATCGACCGGGAAACGCTGGGGAACCACGTCGAAGGCGTGCGTCGCTTGGCGCGAAGTCTCGTGCGGAGCGACGCGGAGGCCGACGATGTCGTGCAGGACACGATGCTCGTCGCGCTGCAGAGCCGTACCAAGCGCCGCGCGGGAGCCAAGGCATGGCTCGCCGGCGTGACGCGCAACGTCGCCCGGCGCATGGCGCGCACTTCAGGGCGTCGCCGGAAGCACGAGCGCGCGGCGGCCCGCCCCGAGGCGATCCCTGCGACGGACGAGGTCGTCATCCGCGCGGCCGAACAGAGCCGGCTGCTCGATCTCGTCGTCACTCTCAACGAGCCCTACCGCACGGCGATCCTGCTGCGGTTCGTTGACGGCCTGCCGCCGCGCGACATCGCTGCGCGCCGGGGGATCCCGGTCGAGACCGCACGCACGCACATCAAGCGTGGGTTGCAGATGCTACGCGAACAACTCGACGACGCTCACGGCGGCGACAAGACGAAGTGGCGTGCCGCACTCGCGGTCGCCGCGTCAGGACCGACGCTCGGTACGTCGCCTACGTCACAGCTGCCGCTGCTGGCCATGGCGGCGGTGCTTGCGATCACGTTCGGCGCCCTCTGGCTGCTCTTCTTCGACGGACCCGGTACGACGAACGGCGACGGGGGCGCTTCGCTGTTGACGAGTGACGTCCCAAATCCGGAACGCGACGCCTCGCCACGGGACACGTCCTCCCGTGGCGACGAACAGCGTGAACCCGAACAACCCGCGGGCGGTGGGCGGAACGCGTCGGCGTCCAACCCCGAGGAGACCGACGTCCGTCTTCCCGCGGCGTCTCCCGACAAACGGCTGCCCCCGGCCGTGGTCGTACCCCGTGAGCGTCCGGTGTCTTCACGGATCGATGTGCTCGCGTACACGGACAACGGCTACGCCGTGCTCGATCCCGCTCACAGTGCACCGCAGCGCATGAACGACGAACGGCTGGTCCTCGCCCTCTACGAGGGCCTCACGATCCTCGATCCGAAGACCGGCAAGGCCGTACCGGGCACGGCAGAGGCGTGGGAGGTCTCCGAGGACGGCCGCACGTGGACGTTCGACCTCCGCAAGACGGCGCGCTGGTCGGACGGATCCCGGGTGACAGCGCGCGACTTCGTACGCGCGTGGAAGCGCCTCATGGATCCCTTCACGCAGTCCGAGTGGTCGGGCCTCTTCCGCCCGATCGCGGGCTGCGCGACGATCACCGACAACAGCGTGCGCACCGAGGCGTTCGCGAACCTGCGCAACTACCTCAAGAATCTGGTGGCGGCGAACCCGAACGGCATTCCGGGCGACGCCCTGATGCTCGCGCTCGAAGACACAGGCGTGCGGCCTTTCCTCACGAGCATCAAGTCTCGCTCCGTGCAGAAGATGCTGGTGTGGAAGGTCGACGCTCTCTTCCCGCCGGAGATGGCGGCCCGTGTGATCGGCGAGCTGCGCAAGGCCCGCAAGAAGGTCAAGGATCTCTGGGTGGACGCGTTCGAGCGCTTCGGCAGGCGGGGAACCGGCGTCCACGCACTCGATGAGCACACGCTGGTCGTGCGAACGACCTGGGACGTCCCGTACCTTCCGAGCCTGCTGGCGCGTGGCGCATTTGCGCCGCTGCACCGCAGTGTCGAGGACCATCGCGACAAGGCCTTCGAGCCCGGCACTCTCGTGGGCAACGGCCCGTTCGTGCTGAAGGGACGCGGGGCGCGGCCGCCCGAGAACACCGACCGCCGGGTGCTCTCCGTCGTCGAGCTGGAGAAGAACCAGCGCTACGGGGGGCCGCGGCCTGCGGTGTTCCGCACGGTGCGGTGCTTCACCGACCAGGGGTGGCGCGAGGACCTGCGCCGATTCGAGGAAGGCGAAGTGGACTGGGTGGGCGCTACGTGGCCGGAGTGCGTCCCGAAGCGGCCGCGAGCGCGTAAACCCCGGCGCGGGGAAGCCGCCCCGCCTCCGCGCAAACCGAGACGCGGCCGTGAAGACATCGAAGCGGCGAGCGGCTACGCCGTACGGCCGCAGCCTGAGACGCTCTATCTGCTCTTCCGCTGCGACCGGGCCCCGTTCCGCGACCTGGCGGCACGCCGGGCGTTCGCGCTCTCGATCGATCGCGAGACCCTCGCGAAGCGCACCTGGCCTTCCGCCTCGCCCGCGCACCGCCTCGTGCCCCACGGCATCGCCCGACGCACTAACTGGCCCTCGGCCGCCGCACGCAACGTGGACCATGCCAAGTCGGCCAAGCGTCGCGCGGGCCTCGACTCTGAAAGGTGGATCGAGATGAGCTTCGGCGAGCAGCCCGGCCACGACGAGATCGCTCGCGCGCTCAAGCTGGCGTGGAAGAAGGACCTGGGGATCGAACCCGGGGAGCGCATCGAGTCGAACGACGACGTCCGCAAGGTCCTCCGGTCGGGCAACTTCTACACGATGCTGAAGCCGTCGGTCGCAGCCGCCAACGACGCCATGACGTTCCTGGAGGGACTCGACCCGCGAGACCCCGACAGCGGACACGCCTGGCGCGACGCCGCGTTCATGGCCCTGCTGGACGGCGCCCGAGACCTCGACGCAGTCCTCGCCGCACCGAGCGCGTGGGTGAAGCGTGTCGGCCTCCCCGACTTGGAGGCCGTGGTGAATGCCGCACAGGCGTCCGACCGCCCGCGGTTGCGCCGCGCGTTGCTGGCAGCGGCCGAGCAACGACTGCTCGATCAGTACGTGATGGTGCCGCTCCTGCAGTTGTCCCGGGCGGAGCTCGCACGGCAGGGGCGCACGCTAGGGAGCGACGCCGCGTGGGCGACGCCGGGCTTCGTCGGGTGGCTACGCAGTCCTGTGAAGTAGCGCAGACCGCGCGAAGCGGGCTACTTCATGAAGAAGCGGATGCTGGGATTGCCCGCGCCAGTCGTTTCTCCCGCGACCATGCCGAAGCACCCGTCCTGGGTGATCGCCCCGCGGAACAACTCGCCGCCCCCGGCGTCGATCATGAGGATGCCGTTCGGTGCCACGGTGTAGGTGACGTTGGCAGGCGGCTGAGCAGCGATCCCTCCGTTCGTGTTGCTCGTGAGACCCAGCGCCAGCGCGCCGGCGCCATCAAACGCCGCAGATCCGGTGATCGACGCATACCCGACAGGGGCCTGCCCGATCCCCGTCACGAAGTAGCTCCCCGCCGCGGAACCGGTCCCCAGGCCGCTGCCCTCGCGGATCAGGATGATGAGGCCGGGATCGCGCGCGTTGACGGTGCTGCCGCCCAGCACGACCAGGTCGCCGCCCAGGAGTACGCCCCCCTCGTAGGTGGAGCCGGGAATGCTGTCGAGGGTCGCGGTGCCGTTCGCGGCGACGGTGTAGGTCGTCGCGGTCATCTGCTGCGCCTGGAAGTTGCCGCCTTCGTTGCGCTCGAAGGTCACCTGGGTGTTGCCGGCCCCGTCGAACGTGACCGTGCCCCACCAGGCCTCCAGCTCCGGTCCGCTGAAGTCGTAGAACAGCGCGCACAGGTGGTAGACACCATTGAGGCTTGTGAGATCGAAGCTGCCCTCTTGCCGCGTGATGATCGTCATCGCCGGCTGCACACCGCCCAGGATGCCTGCCGACGTCACGACGCGTCCGTCTTCGGAGATTCCGCCGCGTTGCACGTCCAAATTGAGGGCGCGCCAGGTCCACGTACGATCCGGGTCCACCAAGTAGTGGCATGAGCATGCCGTTGTCGTTGAGGGTATTCGCGAACATGTAGGCACCGGCCCCGTCAGCGGTGGACGTGCCCCACTGAGCAAAAGCACGATCCGGAGCGCTGTCGGCCAGTCCAAGACTGGTGAAGAAGTACCCGCCAGAGAAGAGCGACGGACCGACGGTAACGGTGGTCGTCGTGCCGCCTCCGCTGCCGCAGGCACCCGTCGTGAGTACCAGTCCCGCTCCCAGCGCGGCAACGCACACGAAGACAACGAACACGCGCATCGCGACCTCCCATCTGCCGGCGAGAGAGAACACGCGATGCGCGACGTCCGCCGCCACGGCCAGTCCGGTCGGTGCAGGCGTTTCGGCCGCCGGGTCCTACTTCAGCAGGAAGTTGATCTGCGGGTTGCCCGAGCCAGAGGTTTCCCCGCTGATCATCATGAAGCGACTGTCAGGTGAGATGGCGCCAGCGAACGAATCACCGCCCGCATTCACGGTGACCGTGCCGTTCGGCGCAATCACGTAGGTTGCGGCCATCGGCGGATCCGCCGCGACCGTGCCGTCGTCGTTGCGCGTGAAGTTCACGACGACATTACCGCCCCCGTCGAAGGTGGCCGGCCCCGTCACGGATTCGAAGCCGCCGCCGCCGTCTCGCGAGGCGCCCGCCAGGAAGTAGTTCCCGACCGCGGAGCCGGTGCCCAGATCGCTGCCCTGGCGGATGAAGATCAAGACGCCGGGATCGCGCGTCGCCGTCGTGCTGCCGCTGACGATGGCGAGGTCGCCGCCTAGCAGGATGCCGCCTTCATAAACCGCGCCCGGCGGCGCGTTGATGGTCATCGTGCCGTCTGCCGCCACGGTGTACGCCGTCGGGCCACCCGCCGGCGGCGTGATCGTGCCGTCTTCGTTTGCCACGAAGCTGAACGTAGCGCCGCCCGCCCCGTTGAAGGTTGCGGTACCCCACCACGCTTCCAGGTGCGGCGGGCCGAAATCGTAGAGCAGCGCGCACACGTGGTAGACGCCGTTCAAGCTTGCGAGTCCGAAGGAACCTTCCCGCCGGATCATCATCATGATCCCCGGGGTGGAGCCCGGCGCGATCGTCGCGGCGTTGATGACGCGCCCGTCCGCAGTGATGCCGCCGCGCGCGACGTCCGTGCCGAACTGCTGCCAGGTCCAGGTGCGGTCCGCAGCGATCGTGTACTGGTACGGCAGGGGAACCGTCATCGGCGCGGTGATGACTCCGTTCTCGTTCTGGCCGACGGTGGGCGTCCAATTCGCCGCGCCGTCGGAGGAAGCCGTGCCCCAGAAGGCGCGGCCGTCATCTGGTGCGCCGTCACTCAGGAAGAAGAGCGAGAAGAAGTAGGTCCCCGAGAACAGAGGCGGCCCGACGGGCAGGGTCGTCGTTCCATCGCCGCTGCCGCACGCACCCGTGGAGAGCACGAGACCGGCTCCCAGAACCACTACGAACACCAGAAGAAGAATGCGCATGTCAACCTCCGCACGGAGCGCCTATCGGCTCCGGCTTCAGGAGGAAGAGCACGCGCAATGCCAGACAGAGACGGCGATTGACACGCCTCCGCGGCAGCGTGCGGACTATTCAGCGCAATCGCGCGCGATGGGGTGCGGCTTAGCCCTCGCGCACCATGCGTTCGAGCGTGAACTTCGGACAGACGTGGTCTTCGATGTAGTGGACCAGCGCGGTTGCTACACCGCGTACGCGCTTCTCGGTGCCTTCGTCCAGCACCTTCCCGTCTTCGTCGAAGACGCGCTGCACGCCGGCAACGGAGACGGGCGCGGGCAGCACGATGGCGCCGACATGCGAGAGCACACCACGCAGGGCCTCGAGCGACTCAATGGCACCGATGACACCGGCGGCAACACCCAGCAACGCGACCGGCTTACCGGAGAGCACGGAGGGGAAGCCCAGGTTCTCGATCATGTGCTTCGTCATCGCGGCATACGTGCCGTGGTACTCCGGCGTCGCGATGATCACGCCGACGGCGCTGCTCACGATGTCGCGCAGCTGATCGGCATCGGGCAAGTCACGCGCATCACCGGGGAAGGCGAGCGACTTGCCGGCCGGATCGAAACGCACCACGTCGTAGCGCGCGTGGTTCGTACCCAGCTCATCTTCGACGAGAGCAAGCGCCTTTCCCGTGTAGTTGCCCGGGCGGCTCGTTCCGAGCAGGCATGCGATCGTGAGGCGAGGTTCGTCGGCCATGGCGTCTCCTTGTTCGAGCGCCACGGATAGCAGCCAGGCGCGCGTCGCGCAACGGCCCTCAAGCAAGGCGTGGACTAGTCACTCAGCGCCCGCCAGACGTTTCCGTCGCGGCCCGCGACGTTGTTCGCCGGCTGGCCCTGCATCGAAGTGGCAGGCGAGCCGGCTTCGAGCGCGGCACCCGGCAGGATCGGCGCGCCGGCACCGGAGTACATGTCCGCGTCCGTGAAGTAGAAGTCGCCGCTCTGGTTGGTGAAGAAGGTCCGGCGCCCCGTACCGCCCGACTTGGCCGGCCATGCGTACACGCACCAGATGCTCTCTGCGCGCGAGGGATCTACGGCCGCATCCGCGCCGCCGCCCGGCAGCTCGCGCAGGCCGTCGCCGCTTCCGTCGGGCAGGTAGAGCCGGAAGTAGTAGCCGTGGCGCATGAACTCGCCTAGCGGCGAGATGATGCCGAACACCGGACTCAGGACGTGCGGCTTGAAGAACTGCGTGCCGCCGTTCGCGGCGCGCACCGCGACGGAGCCCGAGAGCTCGCCGAGGGTTCCGTACTCGCCGGCGCCGTTGCCGTCGCCGTCTGCGATGTCGGACTCGGCGAACTGTACCTGGGCCTGACCGATGAGACGCAGGGTCGCGATGGCGGCCTCCTCGTTGGCGCTGATCTTCGAGCTCAGGAAGATCGGCAGGGCCATCGTGGCAATGATGGCGATGATCGCGAGCACGATCAGCAGCTCCACCAAGGAGAAGCCACGGCAAGGCCGGATGGCAGGGGTCCCTCTCACGAGGGCGATATCGGCGACCTGGCGGGCCCAGCTAAAGGCCCATGGCGGCAATGGACGATGAGGATGCGCGTCCGTGCTGGACCCAGAGGGAATTCGGATGACTGATAGCGGCAGCCGAAACAACAAGCGAAGCCGTTTCCTCCTCGACCGGCCCGGGCAGCGAGAGGTGGCAACGAGGATGCTCCTGGTCCTGACCGGCATCGGTGCCCTGTACGCCGTCGCGGTCTGGTTCTTGATCGGTTCCGACCTCATCTGGGGCGGATCGCTGGGTCAGATGCGCCTGGTTCTCATGGGCGTACACGCGGCCTACTTCGTCATCGGCGGCGGCATCCTGCTCGTTGCCACGTTGCTGGTCACACACCGCTACGCAGGCCCGGCATTGGTGATGGAGCGCGCTGTCGACTCCATGCGCCGCGGCGAATACGACACGCGTCTTTCGACGCGCGCCGGTGACTTCCACAAGGACCTCACGCTGAAGCTCCGCCACCTGCGCGACGAGCTGCGCGAACGCGAGGATGCCCGCACGACCCTGCTCACCGAGCTGGAAGCCTGCTTGGAGCAGGGCGACATCGCCGGCGGCCGTGCTCGCGCCGAGGAGTTGCGTAAGGGCCCGACCGCCAGCACGGCCAAGGCCGCTCAAGAGACTGCGGCGGTCTAGCCTGATACGAAGACGACCCGGCGGAGATCCGCCGGGTCGCTCGCAGGATCGTTTCGACTAGCGCAGCAGGCGGTAGCGCAAGTCCCGATCGTCGGTGACGCTGTCGGCCTGGCGCCACACGAGGACGCCCATGCCGGTCTCGTCCAGGCGCGCCTTCGGGCTCGCGGCGACGTCTCCCGGTGCAGCGTTCTGGTACGACACGGTGTCGAGCTGTCCACCAGCGCCCAGCCGGAGACTGGGAAGCCGGCGCGTATCGCCGCCGAGCACGGGGTCGCTCTCCGCCCAGACGATCAGGCCCCCGCCGCCCGGCGCGGCCGCGACGGCCACGTGCTCGATCTCCTCGGTCGCACCTACGCGGCGGACCAACAGGTTGGTGGCACGCTCGCTGCCCGGTCCGACCACGGCGGCCCGCATGATGTCGTCGATACCCTGATCCCGCTCCGTCCACGCCACGAGCATGTGCCCCGCGGGCGTGACCGACGAGGCGAAGGACGCGCCGTCGAGCTCAGGCACCAACGCAGCGGAGAGCAGGATCTCCTCTACGAGCCCCGTACTCGTCGCGTAGCGCGCGGCCCGGACGCTGCCCGCGTAGCTGATGTCGTTGATGAAGACGTAGGTCGCGACGAAGTGACCCGTGCGCGCCTTGTCGAGCGCGTAGTCGGCGATCTCACCGCTATCGACCTGCATCGGAACGGGCGTCTGCCAACCGGCACCGGGCAAGCCTGCCGGAACGAAGGGAACGAAGTGCGGCACTTCGTCGTAGCCCGTGCCGCTCCCGTCGGCAATCGTGATGAAGGCGGCGGCACGGCCGTCGTGCGCGATCTTCGCACCACGCATCCAGCACGTCTCGTCCACGACACTCTCGATCTTCTGCTGGCTCGACCAGACGCCGGTCGCGGCTTCGTACGTCCCGGCAAAGCAACTCCTCGCGCTGCCGTCAGACTGGTCCCACGTGATGACGGCGTCCCCGCGTTCGTTGACGTCCAGGTACAAGTTGTTCGGGCTGTGGGTCTCGTCGTCGTAGTACTGCACCGGCTCGAAGATGCCGCCCGCGGGATACCGCCGAACAGCGACGTACTCTGCGTCGGTGATCTCGTCTTTCTCGACCCATGTTGCCGAGATCGTCGATGACAACGCTCGGGTTGCCCATCTCCCGGTCGGCGTTCGTCTGGAAGAACTTCTGCGACCCCCACGTCTGGGACTGACGGTCGTACACCTTCAGGTAGCCGTAGTCGCCGGCAGGCAGGTCCCGCCGCCAGGCGAAGACCGCATCCCCATGGCGGTTGATGGCGATGCACTTGCTTGCCACGTTCGAGAGGTTGTCGCGGTACAGCTCGGTCTCGGCCCCGAAATCGGCGCCGGCGGGCTTGTAGCGAGCGCTGTAGATCTTGCGTCCGCCGGCAGATTCGTCCGCGACGTAGAGCGCCATTGTCCTGCCGTTGTCGTGCGCCGCGAGGTACGCCGAGCGCGCCGGATCGGTGGTCTGCTCCAGGTAGCCCGCGTCCTCGAAGGCTGCGACACGCACCTCGAAGCCGAAGGCGAACGGGTCGCTGCGCTGCGTACCGTCGGCGTAGGGCAGCCCCGGCGCCATCTCGACATCGTGCCGGGTGTCGAGCGGCAGCTTGTCGTCGGGCACGAAGGTGAGCCTGCGCTGCGTCGCGTCCAGGCTCCAGACGCCGTCGACATCACCTGCCGGGTTGAAGACCTTGAAGTAGCCCTCGTGGTCCGCGCTGGGTTCGATATCGATGGAGAACTCGATGGTGATCTCGATGGCCTCGTCGACGCCCTTCTCGTTGTGGGCGGGACGCGTCGCGTTGATCTCGGGATCGGCCTCGACGGGGTCGGGCTCGGCCGGATCGGGATCGACGGTGAGCAGGCCGTCGCTGCTGCCGCCGCCGCAGGCGGCGAGGCCGAGCGCGAAGGCGCAGACGAGGGACAGGATCCAGGGTGTGCGAGCGGACATGGCAGTCTCCCGACGAAGAGAGTTCGTCAGGAGCGCAACTGCCTACGCCTCACGTGCGGTGACCGCAATTCGGCGCGAGCCCCGAGGAGGCGGCTCTTCCGTTAGCTGGCCTGCAACGGCAGACCCGCAGCGCGCCATCCGGCGACGCCGTCGATGAGGTCCGTGGCGCGGTGAAAGCCAAGGGCCTGCAGGCGCGCGGCGGCGAGGCTCGATGAGTAGCCTTCCGCGCACACCACGATGATCTCGTCGTCGTGGGCTACGCCGGCATCCGCGCCGGCGCTGGGGCAGAGCCGCCACTCGAGCACGGACAGCGGATAGTGCCGCGCGCCGGGAATCGTGCCGTGGCGCTGACGAAGCTCTTCCGACCGTGTGTCCACGACGACGGCACCGCGGCGCATGGCGTCGAACGCCTCGTGCGCGGTGAGGCGCCGCAATCCGCGGCGTGCTTCGTCGAGGAGGTCGTTGATCGTCATGGTTCGCCGCCGAGGATGCAGCGGCACGCGTCCATCGCAAGCCGCCGTTCTGCGTGAATCGGTTGCGGCGATGAACCGCTCGAGCGGCATGCAAGGAAACGATGCTCGGCGAGCATCGCCTTTGTCGATGGTTGCCGATTCGACCATCGGCGCATGCGATATGGGACCAAAGCGGGTTGGCAACTGCCTGCGCCGCCGCCGACACTCGCGCGCCGCGCCTTACCAGGAGGACGCATGGCTGAACGCTTGCCTTGGGAGCCCAGCGGAAAACCGCGCAAGATGAAGCGCGCTGGGATGGTCATCGATCTTCGACGCTGCATCGGGTGTCACGCCTGCAGCGTTTCATGCAAGACGGAGCACGATGTGGCGCTCGGGGTGTTTCGAACCCGCGTGCGCTACCTCGAGAGGCCCAAGGCCACGCAGCTCGCGTTCCTTCCGCTGCTGTGCAACCACTGCGAAGACGCCCCCTGCATTCCTGCGTGCCCGACAGAGGCCATGAACCGCAAGGAAGACGGGCGCGTCGTGGTCGAGCACACCAAGTGCAACGGCAACACGGACTGCATCGCGGCGTGTCCGTACGACGCGATCCAGCTCGACCCCCAGACGGGCATCGCAGACAAGTGCGACCTCTGCACGCACCGGACGGACGTCGGCATGGACCCGGCGTGTGTCGCGGCCTGCCCCACCGACACGTTGCGCTTCGGGGACCTCGACGACCCGAACGACGAGGCCATGCAGTACGCCAAGAAGCACAACGCGCGCGGCCTCCGCGAGGACTCGGGCGCCAAGCCCACGGTGCAGTACATCGGCATGCGGCCGTGGAAGGAGGACGCCTGCGTCGGCGGTGTCCAGCTCAACCCGGACGAGGACGAGGTCATCTACGTCCAGAGCAAGGGGGAGTAGCGCGATGAAGACGACACCCAACCTCGACCGACGCTCCTTCCTCAAGCTCGCCGGCGGCGCTGCCGCCGCGATGGCCGCGGGCGCTGCCCTGCCCGTGTTCCGCGCTGCCCACGCAGACGAGAAGCCGGCGGGCCCGGCCCGCATGGGCGCGATCGACTACATGAAGGCCAAGGCCATCCCGACGATCTGCTTCGGCTGCACGACGCACTGCGGCGTCATCGGATGGGTCGAGAACGGCGTGGTCCGCCGCATCGAAGGCAACCTGCTCGACATCAACTCGCGCGGGAAGATCTGCGGCAAGGCCAACGCGATGATCTCCTACACCTACTACCCGGAGCGCCTGCTCTACCCGATGAAGCGCGTCGGCAAGCGCGGCGAGGGCAAGTGGAAGCGCATCTCCTGGGACGAGGCGAACACGGAGGTGATCGGGCGCCTGAAGAAGATCCGCGAGAGCGGGCACCCGGAGCGCTTCATCTTCCATTACGGCCGTGACAAGACGAAGGGCTTCACCGGGCACTTCTGCAAGGCGTTCGGCACGCCCAACCGCGTCAACCGCCGCTCGATCTGCTCCTCAAACCGGCGCGCACCGCTGATGAGCTTCTACGGACGCGACTTCGAGTGGGAGACGCAGGACGTCGCGAACACGAAGTACATCATCAACTTCGGCGCGAACCCGATGGAGGCCTACCAGGGCGGCATGTTCCTGATGGGCCGCATCCAGGATGCGCGCGTCGACAACGGCGCCCGGATGGTGACGTTCGAGGTGCGCCCGAGCGCGACCGCGTCGGTGTCCGACGAGTACTACCCCGTCATGCCGGGGACGGACGGCTGCATCGCATACGCGATGTGCTACGTGATCCTGAAAGAGAAGCGCTACGACCCGAAGTTCTGGGACCGCTGGGTGAACGTCCCGCTCGAAGACGTGCGCAAGCACATCGTCGACGACATGAAGTACACGCCCGAGTGGGCGGCCGAGAAGAGCGGCGTGCCGGCGGATGCGATCCGCCGCATCGCGCGCGAGTTCGCCCAGGCCGCGCCTCAGAGCTGCACGATGTCGAACCGGGGCTCGTGCAAGCACTACAACGGCGTACAGGCCGACCGCGGCATCCGCCTCCTGGACGTGCTTGTCGGCAACGTCGGCAAGCCCGGCGGCTTCTGCCTCTCCAGCCTGCGTGGCTGGAGCGGGAAGTACGGCCAGGACGGTCTGCCGAAGATCTCGGTTCCGGGGCCCAAGCCGCCGTCGCCCAAGCCGTTCCTCGAGGGCACGCCGCAGTTCGAAGAGCTACCCGAGCACGTAAAGAACCGCGTGCGCGGCTTCCCGGACAAGTGGAAGAAGAAGTACACGGGCGAGCTGAACACGCCGAGCGAGTACCCGCTGGCATGGCACTGGTATGCCATGCGCGTCGGGCAGCTCATCCAGCACTACATCGCCGAGGGGCGTGCCAAGTGCGAGCTCTACATGAGCTTCACGTACGGCGCCGCGTACGGCTATCCCGAGTCGAACCTCGCCCGCAAGGTGCTGATGGACGAGAAGGCGATCCCGTATCACGTCTGCATCGACATCAACTACAGCGAGCAGGCCAAGCTCGCCGACCTCCTGCTGCCCGACGCGACGAGCCTCGAGCGCTGGGACGCACACTCCCAGAACTGCCACGAGCTGATTCTCTACACCGGCATCCGTCAACCGCTGGTCAAGCCCATGGGCGAGGCCAAGCCGGTCCAGCTGATGATGCGCGACTGGGCGCACGGCATCGGCCCCGACATGGCGAAGTACTTCGACTTCGAGTCGTCGATGGAAGGGCTGGAGGAGCTCTACAAGCGCTGGTACGCGAACGTCTCGGCGCTCCACGAGGGCGGCTGGGAAGAGTTCAAGCGCCGGGGCATCTGGCACGATCCGAACCGGCCCAAGGACTACGAGCTGTACGAGCGTCCGGTGCTGGCCAAGGACCTCGAGGGGTCCACGACCGACGAGAAGACCGGGATCATCTACAAAGAGAAGAAAGGCAAGAAGACCGCGGTCGGCATCATGCAGGACGGCAAGCCCGTGCAGGGTTTCCCGACGCCGAATCGCAAGATCAACGTCTACGACGAGATCTTCGCGGAGGCCGCCAAGGCGGTCGGACTGCCGGAGGGCGATCCGAACGGCCTCGCGATGCCGACCTGGTTCCCCGTGCCCGAGCTCGAAACGATCAAGGACGACGAGCTGGTCTTCACGACCTTCAAGTGGAACGTCCACACCCAGGGCCGCAGCGGCCACTGGAAGCACCAGAGCGAGATCGTGCACGACAACCCGGTCTACATGCACCCCGACACGGGCAAGCGCTTCGGCCTCAAGAACGGGGACATGATCGAGGTCACCACGAAGCGCCCGAAGGGCCTCACCTACCGAGCCAACGAGAAGGAGCCCGTGGGCTCATTCCGCCAGAAGGTGCGCTTCCTCGAAGGCGTGCACCCCAAGGTCATCTGCTGCGCGCACCACATGGGCCACTGGGCGTATGGGACGGTCGCACGCGGCGAAGCGAAGCCCGCGAAGGGCCCCGCGGACCGCGACCTTCCGGCGAACGTCTGGTGGGCGAAGGAGCAGGACGGCCCGGGCCACGGTGTGCACACGAACGACGCGCTTCCGGTCAATCCGGCACCGCTCGTCGGCGGGCAGAACTGGAACGACAACGTCGCGACCATCCGGAAGGTCTAGTGAACACGACCGGTTCGGACGTAGGCGCGATCCATGCGCTGCTCTCGCGGATCTTCCTGAAGGAGGCGGACGCCGAGCTCATGACGGAGCTCGCGCGGCCGGAGATTGCCGACGTACTCGAAGAGCTCGAGCCGGGCTTCGCGGAGTACGTGCGCGGGCCGTGGGACGACGCGAAGCTCGAAGAGGAAGCGACCGAGTACGCGCGCCTGTTCCTTCTGCCCAGGGGGGTCACGCCGTTCGCGACGGCGTGGCTCGAAGGGGACGAGGGCGCGATCCGCGCCGACCTCGAGGAGCGGATCGCCGTGCTCTACGACGCGCTGCGCGTGCGTCCTGCCGACTTCGGCCTCGGCAACGTACCGTCGGATCACGTCGGCATGCTGCTCGCGCTGACGTCCGTCGCGCTGCAGGTGGATTCGTCCGGGGGGCTGGCGGCGAAGTGCGACGAGCTCACCTCCTGGGTGCCGCACTTCGCGCAGCGCGTCGCAGAAGAGTCGACGAGTCCTCTCTACCGCGCCGCCGGACGCCTCACCACGTCGGTGCTGGCCGGCTGAGACAAGACGCAGGGCCCTGGCTCCGGGCTTTGCACAGCCATTGCATTCCGACAGAAACGCACGGCGTACTCTAGCGATGCCCGCACCTGGAGGAATGCAATGCGTGTCGCAATCATCGCCATTGCCGCACTGCTCGTGCTGGGCGGCGCCACCTTGTTCGCGAGTGAGAACGAAAAGCCGCCCCCCAAGAAGCCCGCCAAGCCCACGGTCGTCAACGACAAGCGCTTCCACGCGGCGCTGAAGGCTGCCGCCGCCGGATACAAGGGCTATGGGCGCGTCGACGACGAGATGCGCTGGGCGCCGAGGCTCTGCCGGCGCCCGCCGAACCCCAGCGGCGTACGGTTCAGCGCAAGCGCAGACGCCGCGACGCACGGAGGGCGCAAGCTCTACTGGCTCTTCGCACGAGACCGCGGCGACTACGTGGGGCACGACGAGAAGAAGCCCGTGGCGAAGGGCCAGGTGATTGTTAAGGAGTCGTGGCTGCCGGAGGTCGTGAAGGCCCGTCCCAAGGCCCGCGGCATCCACGAGCAGGCAACCGCACCGGACAAGGACGGCAAGCCCGTGGCCATCGAGAGCTACATCGACCCGTACGCCAAGAAGGACGGCAAGACGTACAAGGCGAAGTCGCTCCACGGTCTGTTCGTCATGCTCAAACTCGACCCGAAGACAGACGGCACCGACAAGGGCTGGGTCTACGGAACGCTGACCGCCGACGGCAAGACCGTCACGAGCAGCGGCAAGGTCGCATCGTGCATGCAGTGCCACGTGCGCGGCAGTCGCGAGCGCCTCTTCGGGTTGACGCAGGACTAGGCCTCCCCGTGGTTATCCGGATGGCTCCACCGCCCATCGGATGTCGGTGAGGGTCTTCGGAGGCCGCTCCACGAGCCTTCGGGTCACCCACCCGAAGAGTTCAGGAGGCTTCTCGCGGCGATTGAAGCGGTAGGTGAACTCCGCCACGTACGAGGCCAAG
>JANQJW010000058.1 GCA_028281445.1 Planctomycetota bacterium
GTCTCCGTCGCGCACGATCAGCAGGACGCGGTCTCCGGGGCGCACGCCGTCTACGCCAAGTCGTGGGGGAGCCGCGCGCACTACGGCGACGCCGACGCGGGTGCTGCCGCCGTCCGGGCACACCCGACCTGGATCGTCGACGAGGCGACGATGGACGCGTCCGACGACGGTGTGTTCATGCACTGCCTGCCCGTACGCCGCGGAGTCGTCGTTGCCGATGCCGTGCTCGACTCCGAGGCGAGCATCGTGCTGGATCAGGCGGCCGCGCGTCTCGACGTGCAGAAGGCAACGCTGTGCTGGGCTCTGGGGGTGACGCCATGAAGGACGTGCGACTGCTCAAGGAAGCGCTGCCCTACCTGCGGCGTCATCGCCGTCGCACGATGGTGATCAAGCTCGGCGGCGAGATCGCGGGCAACAAGGACGCGCTCGACTCGCTCGCGCAGGACATCTCGCTGCTGACGCACGTCAACATCCGTGTCGTGGTCGTGCACGGCGGTGGGCCGCAGGCAACGAACCTCTCCAAGAAGCTCGGTCTCGAGCCGAAGCTCGTGCAGGGCCGGCGCGTCACCGACGAGGACACGCTCGCGATCGCCAAGATGGTCTTTGCGGGACAGATCAACGTCGACATCCTCTCGGCGCTGCGTCGGCACGGCGCACGGGCCGTCGGGTTGTCCGGTGTCGATGGCGACATCCTCCACGCCAAGCGGAGGCCACCGACCGAGATGAAGGACGACGCGACCGGCGAGACGTCAGTGGTGGACTTCGGCCACGTCGGGGACGTGACAGCCGTCGATACCGATCTACTCGCGCTTCTGGTCGACGGCGGCTACGTGCCGGTGATCTCCTCGCTTGCCGGCGACGACGAGGGCAACATCCTCAATGTCAACGCAGACACGGTGGCTTCGGTGTTGGCCCGCGGCATGGAGGCCTCCAAGCTCATCTCGCTCACGTCCGTCTCGGGACTGCTGCGGGACGCGTCGGACGGCACCTCGCTGATCTCCCGCCTGACGGTCACGGAAGCAGAGCGCCTGATCGACGAGGGCGTGGTCGCCGGCGGCATGGTCCCGAAGATCACGACACTCATCGAAGCGCTCAAGGGCGGCGTCGATGCCGCGGTCATCCTCTCCGGAGTCGAGGAGAGCGCGCTTCTGCTCGAGCTCTTCACCGTGCAAGGTGTGGGGACGCTGATCGAACGGGAGGAGTCATGAGCGCCGTCGACCTCCTCCGGGACATCGTGCGCATCCCCTCGGTCTCGGGCACCGAAGAGGACTGCCGCGACTTCCTCGCGGAGTGGTTCCGCGAGCGCAACGTGGACGCGCGTGTGTCCGGCCGCAACGTCTGGGCCGTCGTCGAGGGCAAGCCGTCTCCGGACGACCGCGGCCTGCTCTTGCTGACGCACATCGACGTCGTGCCGGTCGGCGACGGCTGGACGCGCGATCCGTGGGACGGGGCGCTGGAGGACGGGAAGATCCACGGACGGGGTTCCAACGACGCCAAGTCCAGTGCGGCCGCGATGGCCTGGGTGGCCGCGCATCTCGACGCGGACGAGATCGAGGGACGCCTGGTCGTTGCGCTTGTTTGCGACGAGGAGACCGGCGGCGAGGGCATCGAGGCGATTGTCGACGAGCTGCCGGGCTACACCGCGTCGGTGGTGGGGGAGCCGACCGAGCTCGACGTCTGTCCCGGCCAGCGCGGCCTGTTCCGTGCCTCCGTGATCGCGCGCGGGCGCCAGTGCCACGCGTCGCGCCCCTGGGAGGGAGAGAACGCCGTCGAGAAGGCGGCGCGCGACGTCCTGGCGATCCAGTCCCTGGATCTCGGCGCCGCCGACGAATTGCTCGGGCCGGCGACGTTGCAGGCGACTGTCATCCATGGGGGCACGCGCCACAACATGCTGCCCGGCGAGTGCACGATCGAGCTCGACGGGCGGCCGGCGCCCGGTTGCGACAACGTCGCGATGCAGACCTTGCTCGAAGAGGCCGTCGAGGGAGACGTCGAGATCCGGAGCAATCGCTTCCTTCCCGTACGCACGGACGTAGAGGAGGAGATCGCGCGCATCGCCGTGGCGCACAGCCCGACTCGCCGCGTGCGCGGCTTCGGCGGCGTGTCCGACCTGTTCCACGTGCGCCACGTCCCGGGGGTGGTGATGGGGCCCGGTACGAGTGCTGCCAGTCACGCAGCAGATGAGTCGGTCGCCGTCGATCAGGTGGAGGCTGCGGTCAGGGCCTATGGCGCCATCGTGCGCGACTATCTCCGGCCGAAGGGAGCCTGACGTGGGGGCGCGCAAGAAGAAGGCGAAGAAAAAGGGCGCGATGCTCCGCGGGCGTTTCGCGGCACGGATCCACCCGGCGCTCGACGGCATCAACCGCTCGTACGACATCGACTGCCGCATGTGGGCCGAGGACATCTGCGGATCGATGGCGCACGCCACGATGCTCGCCGAGCAGGACATCATCTCGAATGCGGCAGCCCGCCGGATCGTTCGCGGCCTCGAGGAGATCGCGGGGGAGTTCGAGGCGGGGACCTTCAAGGCGAAGAAGACCGACGAGGACATCCACATGGCCGTGGAGCGCCGCCTCACGGAGCTGATCGGCAAGGACGGTGCACGCCTGCACACGGGACGCAGCCGCAACGACCAGGTAGCGACCGACCTGCGTCTCTACCTCCACGCGTTGAGCCTGCGGGTCGCCGAGGCGGTGCGCGACGTGCAGCGCGTACTCGTCGCGCTTGCGGAGCGTGACGGCGAGATGGTCATGCCCTTCTACACGCACATGCAGCGTGCGCAGCCCGTGTTGCTCGGTCACGCGCTGCTTGCGTACGTGGAGATGCTCGCGCGCGACATCACCCACGCGCACTACGCGCTCGAGGAGTGTCCGCTGGGGGCCGGTGCCGGCGCAGGCACGAGCTTCCCCATCAATCGCAAGCTCACGGCCAAGCTGCTCGGCTTCAAGCGACCGTCGGCCAACAGTCTCGAAGCCGTCTCCTCGCGCAGCGACGCAGCGCGCGTGACGGCCGGGCTCGCGGGCGTCGCCGTGACGCTGTCTCGCCTCGGGGCGGATCTCGTGCTGTGGACGAGCCGCGAGTTCGGTTTCGCGCGGCTGGGTGACGCCGTCTCCACGGGCTCGTCGATCATGCCGCAGAAGCGAAACCCCGACGGCGCCGAGCTGCTGCGTGCCAAGGCCACGCGTGTCACGTCCGCGTCGCAGCGTCTGTTCGAGATCCAGCGCGGCCTGCCGCTGGGCTACTTCAAGGACCTGCAGGAAGACAAGAGTGCGCTCTTCGAAGCCGAGGACGCGCTGATGGAGATGCTCGACGTCGCCGAGGCGATGCTCGGCGACATCGCCTTCGACGCGGACCGCATGCGCGCAGCCGTCGAAGACCCGTCCGGCTTCCTCCTGGCCACGGAGGCGGCAGACTTCCTCGTCCGCAAGGGCGTTCCGTTCCGCGAGGCACACGAGTCCGTGGCTGCGCTCGTGCGCGAGGCGGAGGAGGCCGGCGCGGGCCTGGAGTCGCTCGGACTCGACCGCTTTCGGGCTGTGCACAGCGCGTTCGACAAGTCCATTCATGCCGCGCTGACGCCCGAGGGCGCGCTGCGCGCCCGGCGCGCCTTCGGCGGGCCCTCGCCCGCGAACGTCAAGCGCGCCGTGCGACGCTGGAGGAACATGTTGCTCGATTGACGCCCGAGCGACGCGGCTCCAGTGCGCTAGCGCCGCGCAAACAGAGCTTCGCCGGTCTCCGGATGCAGCGCCAACACCGCCCCCCAGCCGCGGTCTGCGAGGTAGAGCAGGCCGTCGCGGTACGCGAGCGCCACCGGATCGAGGGGTGGGACGCCCGACAGCGCAACGATGGTCTCGGTACCGTCGTCGCCGTCCAGAACCACGAGTTGGCGTGTAGACGCGACGAACACACGCCGTCCTTCGGAGTCGAGCGCGAGCTGCTCGCGACGGCCGTCACCCGATCGGTACCTCGTGAACACCGAGTTCACGCCGGACTCGGGATCGAACTCGAGAAAGTCAGCGCGTAGGCTGGAGACATTCGAGCCCACGTTGCGCGGGCTGAGCAGCCGGTCGGTCACAGGATCGTAGGCCAGACGCGGCTCCAACGAAAGCGGCATCGGCTCACCGCCGACGCCCGCGATTACGTCGACCGAGCCACTCGCCGGGTCGATGCGTGACAACGCGTTCGTCAATGACGGGCCCACCCCCAGCACATAGAGAGATCCCTCAGCGAGAACGAGCGGGAATGGATCCAGGATGTCGGGATGCTCGGTGACGGTTCGTTCCGTTCTCGACTCTTCATGGAACTGGGTGATCGATCCAGGGCGGGAGAAGAACAGGTTGCCATTCCCATCGGCGATGACACGCCGCCACTCGGAGGGAGCCAACTCGGCAACCGGCGTTCCATCGAGCTGCACCACGGAGTCGCCGTTCAGAACCAGAATGCGACCATCCGGAGCGGTGTGCACGTCGGCGATTTCGGAGAGAGCACTGACATCGCCGTAGGCGACCGTGCGTGCACCCGTACTGAGCGAAACCGCGATGAGAACATCGAGCGCGCGGTCCACGACAAGCAGCCGATTGCGGGGCGCGTCGTACACGAGGTCGCGCGGGTCGACGAATTCGACACCCGAGCCGGGCAACTCTCGACGTGATCCGTCGATCAGGTTCACTTCGATGATGCCGCGCACAGCCGGATCCGCGATGTAGAGCAGATCCGCGGCCAGGTTCGTGTCCGCCCCGATCGCGTTCGAGGCGATATCCGGACCCGAACCGGCCGCCGACACGATTTCCACAGCACCCGTGTCCGGATCGATGCGTTTCACATCTCCGGAGAACGAGTACACGACGTCGCGGTGGTCGTCGTAGTGCATCGCCCGCAGCCCGGTGAGTGCTTCGCCCGAAACGACGACCGTTTGCGTTCGTGTGGACAGGTCGATCCGAAGAAGCGCGCGCGGGGCGCGATCGCAGACGACGAGCTCCTGGAGGTTCTGGCTGAGGAAGATGCTGCCGCCGCGCTGGATGCCTACCGCCGGTGTGCCTCCGCCGGGGATGTTGCCGGTCGCCCAAAGCGAGCGGGCACCCGTGTCGAGGCGCACCCGAACGACCGCGTTGTGGCTCGTGACGTAGGCAACCCCAGCGGCCAGATCGACTGCCACGTCGTACGGTGCGACGACCGTGGTTCCGAACGCGTATTCGCGATCGAACGTCGGCCCGGACCGATCGACGCGCCGGCGCGTGCCCGCTTCGAGGTCGACTTCGATCAAGGCTCCGATCTGGTCGACAACCCATGCCGTATTGGTGGTCTCGTCGTACGCCAGACCGGTGGGACGTGCCATGGCCGGCTCCGTCCGCTTGACCTGGCGCTCGGCTACGACCCCTTCCGCATCGGCGCGCAGGGTCGTGACGCCCAGAGTCAGCGGAACGACGGCACGCCAGGTCCGGAACTCGTCGTTCGACGTAGCTGCAACCCCGTTGACTGTCACCCCGGAAACCGCGCGATCCGTCGTGCCCACGGCGGTGACCGTTGGTTGGTCCGTTGACGCGTCGGTGGGGGGAAACGTGAATCCGACGACGGGGAGATCCGGCGGGTGCGGTTCCGGACTCGAGCCGCCGCACGCACACAAGAACGCCGAAATGAGAAGAGTGGTCCATCGCATGCCACCGGCATTGCAACAGGTGTACCGCGATCGAGACCACCCCAGCGGACGGCATGACGTACCGGTCGGGTTACGCAGCGGAAGCAGCGGAGCCGCTTGGTAGCGCTCCCGAGCTCGCGGGCTGGAGAGAGATGCCGCCATCCCCGGCGAACATGAAGCGTGCCGCGCAATGCTGTAAGAACGTCCTGCTCGACTGAGTTGCTCGATTGACGGGCAAGCGGCGCGAGACGATAACGGGCCCATGCTTGTGGGGCGTCTGCTGCGATCCGGGTTGCTGCTCTGCGTTCTCTCCATCTCGGGGTTTGCGTCCGCTGACGAGGAGGATGACCGCCGGCGAGAGAAGGCGGCCGAGAAGGCGGGGGTCTCGCGCGAAGCCGTGAGCAAGGCGATCGACGATGGTTCCGCGTATCTCCTGAAGAAATACGCGGACGGCTTCAACAAGCGCGCGTGGAACTCGACGCTCGAGCTCGTGATGCTGACGCTGGCGCATGCCGGCGTGAAGGAGGACAACCCGGTCTTTGCGCGCGGCTTGAAGGCGCTGGAGAAAACCAAGCTCCAGTACACGTACCGCGTGGCCGCCTTGGCCATGGCCCTCAAGGCGATCAACCACTGGAAGTACCGCAAGCGCATCGCGCACTGCGCCCAGTGGCTCGTGGATACGCAGCTCGGCGGCGGCGACTGGGGCTACCCACGGCAGATGACGCCGCAGCAGGCAGGGCCGAAGCCGGTGACGGTCAAGCCGCCGCCGGAGGCCGAGCAGATCCCGGATGATCCGAACGTCGTCATTCCCGAGATCAAGATCCGGCGCCGCCCCAACAAGCAGCTGGACATGACGGAGGACGGCGACATCTCGAATGCGCAGTTCGCGATCCTGGGGCTGAAGGCTTGCCACGACGCGCGCGTGCTCATCCCGAAGACGACCTGGAAGCGCGCGCTCAACTACATGCGCAAGTGCCAGCGCAAGGACGGTGGGTGGGGCTACTACATCGCCGGCCGGCGCGACATGACGAGCTACGCCTCGATGACCTGCGCGGGGGTGTGCAGCGTGGCCATCTGTCGCTACGGACTCGGCCAGAAGAACCCCGCCAAGCACGCGTCCATCAACAAGGGCGTCAAGTGGCTCGCGAAGCACTTCGAGGTCGACGAGAACCACGGGATCGAGCAGAGCCACATCGTCGACCCGCTGCGCTGGCGCTACTACTACCTGTATTCCATCGAACGCGTGGGGCAGACCATCGAGATCGACAAGCTCGGCGACCGGGAGTGGTACCCCGAGGGCGCCCGCTACCTGCTCGACGAGCAGAAGCCGGATGGCCGCTGGACGACCGGGGTGCCCGCGCGCCAGTGGCGGGCGGCGGGCGACTTGGTGACGGCCGACACGTGCTTCGCGATCCTGTTCCTGACTCGCTCCACGCCCCGGCTCGAGCAGCCGGTCTTCACGGGAGGCCCGGGGAAGCCGTCCGACAAGCGTTGAGACCGGGATAGAATGCCCGACGGCTGCGGGGTGAAAGGACTGGACTGCCTGTGACCCGACTCCGGACCCTGATCGCCTGCCTCGCGCTCGTCACGCTCGCCGGAGCCTGCGGAGGCGGTGGCGGCCCCGCGGGCGGCCAACCCCCGTTCTTCCTCCAGACGGCGACGCCCGTCCCGAACGCGATCTTCGTGCCGCTCGACCAGGTTTTCACGCTGACGTTCAACAAGGCCATCAACCCGGCCTCGCTCGTCGACAACGCCCTGACCGTCACGGCGGAGGAGGCCGGAGCCGTCAACGGCACGACCGTGCCCGTGGACGACGGCTTCGGCAACAAGCTGCGCTGGACGCCCACGGTGCTGCTCGACGACAACACGCTGCACACGCTGCGCATCATCGCGTCTCTGCAGTCCGTTGACGGCGAGGCGATCGGCGGTGCGACCTCGTTCAACTTCCGAACGACGCCCGAAGCCGGTCCCACCTTCCTGCCGAACCCGAACCAGCTGCGCAACACGACCGGTGACCTCAATGTCGGCCGCCAGGATCATCGCGCAACGCTGCTCACCGACGGGCGCGTCCTCATCACGGGCGGCTTCACCCAGAACGTGTCGGTCACCGACCGCGCCGAGGTGTTCTCGACGACGACGGAGCTCTTCACGGAGCTCAGTGATCGCATGGAGACACCGCGCGCGACGCATACGGCGACGCGCCTCGAGGATGGGCGCGTGCTCATCTGTGGCGGCTTCATCACGACGAATGCCAACATCAGTCTCAGCACCGCCAGCGCGGAGATCTTCAACCCGGGCAGCAACACGTTCTCGCCGTTGCCCGACATGACCCGCGAGCGCGCCGGCCACGCCGCGCTGCTTCGGCCCGACGGGAAGGTGCTGATCACCGGCGGCGGACGCCTCGATGGCACGGGTTTCCTGACCGACCTCGACGACGCCGAGATCTTCGACCCCGCGACCAACATGTTCACCCCGCATCCCACCACGATGACGCACACGCGCGTCTTCCACGGCATGGTGGATATGGGCGGCGGCCGCTTCGTGCTCGCAGGCGGGAGCGATGTCGACCTCAGCTCCGAGTTCTATGACTTCGGCACGCAGTCGTTCATCGACATCGGCTCCGGGGCCAACGAACAGATTCGCTTCGGGCCGGCCATGGCAGCGTTCGCGAGCGGGGATGTCATCGTCGCCGGTGGCGATCTGGTCGGGACCGTCATGCACATCTTCCGCAGCACGGGCCTCGTCCAGAACACCGGAAGCGGGCTCAACCGTGCCCGATCGAACGCGACGGCATCGCTGATCGCACCCGACCAGATCCTCGTTGCCGGCGGCATCGACTACTCGCGCGGCGGCTTCCTCGAGGCCTCGGTCGACCTGATCATCGAGGGCGGCCTGGGTGGCAGCCGCACCTTCGGCACGGACGTGCGTTTTCCCCACGGCATGGCGTTCCACAGCGCGACACCGCTGGCGAGCGGCGACATCCTCTACGTGGGCGGCCTCAACGTCGACGGGACCCAGCCCAACCTCCGGGACGCGTTCATCTTCGAGCTCGCTGCGCCGTAGTACTCTCCGCAGAGGCACGGAGGCACAGAGCGACTTCGGCAGACGTACGTCCCCTGCCTGATCGATCTGGGATCAGCATGACCGGGTGGAGTCCTGCTCTGCGCCTCTGCGTCTCTGTGGAGGGCAAGGAATGGTGCACTACCTGCTGGTGGGGCTCGGCGGGTTCTTCGGGGCGGCGGGCCGCTACGGGCTCAGCGGGTTCGCGCAGCGGCTCGCCGGCTCGCCCGCGTTCCCCGTCGGGACGCTCGTCGTCAACGTGCTGGGATGCCTCGCAATCGGCGTCATCGCCGGCGTGACCGAGCACCGCGGACCGCTGAGCGCGGAAGCGCGTGTCCTGATGCTCGCCGGCGTGCTCGGGGGCTTCACCACGTTCTCTGCGTTCGGGTTCGAGACGATCGAGCTGATGCGCGAGGGCCACGGCGGGCGCGCCGTGCTCAACGTGGCGCTGCAGGTCGCTGTCGGCCTGGGTGCCGTCTGGGGCGGCTGGGCGGCGGGACGGCAGTTCTGAGTAGGTTGTCGCGGTGAGCTCGGGAGCCGCCGCGCGCTGGAAGATCCTGGTCGCCGCCGGTCTGTTCTCTACCGGGGGGGCAGCCATCAAGGCGTGCGGCCTCACGGGCTGGCAGGTCGCGGGCTTCCGGTCCGGGGTCGCGGCGATCACGCTGGCTCTGCTGATGCCCTCGGCGCGGCGACGGTTCACGCGCGGCCAGGCCTTCGTCGCCTGCGCCTACGCGTGCACGCTGATCCTGTACGTCCTGGCGAACAAGCACACGACGGCGGCGAACGCGATCTTCCTGCAGTCCACGGCACCGCTCTACGTCCTCCTCCTCTCGCGCTTCTGGCTGCGCGAGCCGATCCGGCGCCACGACCTGCTCTTCATGGTGGCGCTGGCGCTCGGGCTCGGTCTGTTCTTCGGCGGCGTGGAGCCGCCACAGCGGACGGCACCCAATCCGTTTCTCGGCAACCTGCTCGCCGGTGCGAGCGCCGTGTCGTGGGCATTGACCGTCGCCGGCTTGCGCTGGCTCGCGCGTGCCGAGGGCCCGGGCAGCCATCGCCCCGTTGGATCAGCGGCGGGCGCTGCGTTGCTAGGCAACGTGTTCGTGTTCGTTGTGTGCCTGCCGTTTGCGCTGCCGGTCGAACAGTCCGTTGCCATGGACTGGGTCTGGATCGGCTACCTCGGTGTGTTCCAGATCGGCGTCGCCTACGTCTTCATGACCGCCGGGTTTCGCGGTGTGCACGCGTTGGAGGGTGCGCTTCTGCTCCTCGTCGAGCCCGTGCTGAACACGATCTGGGCGTGGCTCTTCCACGGGGAGGTGCCCGGCCCCTGGTCCATCGCGGGCGCCTTGGTCATTCTGGGCGCGACGGTCGTTCACAGCGTGCAGGCTGCGCGCATCCAGCGCCGCGCTGCGTGAGATCCTGCACGGCCGCTCTGAAGCGCTCTTCCCGCGCGACCGACGACCACAGGGCACGGGACTTGCGCGTCTACCGCCACGGGACGGAAAGGACACGAACAACATGCGAGCCACCTGCCTCCTTCTCTTCGCTTCCCTGCTGCTCGTGCTGCCCAGCTGCGGCTTCGCGAACAGCGGTGACCAGATCGTCTTCAGCGCCGAGCCGCCCCCCGACGAGTACGACACGATCGACGACGACCTCCGGGCCGCGTTGGCCGCAGCGGGCGTAGAACCGGTCTCCAAGCCCCAATCCGAGGACCCGGCCCTGGTCGAGCTGGGCCGCGCGCTGTTCTTCGACAAGGTGCTCTCGGGTAACCGCAACATCTCGTGCGCGACGTGCCATCACCCGGCCGCGTTCACGGGAGATTCGCTTCCTGTTTCGCTTGGTGAGGGCGGGACCGGCCTGGGCGCAAACAGGACAAAGGCAGCCGCCGCGTTCATTCCGCGCAACGCGCCGCAGGTCTTCAACGGGGGCGTGAGCGGCGTGAACTCGATGTTCTGGGACAGCCGCCTGACGCGCGATCCGGTGACCGGAGAGCTCGATACGCCCGAGGCCGTCCTCAACGGCCCGACGCCGTCGCACCCCGCGGCGCAGCAGCTCACCAGCGCACTGGCCGCCCAGGCCATGTTCCCGGTCACCTCGCACGAAGAGATGCGCGGCCAGACCGGCAGCAACGAGATCGCAGACGCCGCGAACAACACGGAGGTGTGGGATCGCCTCATGACCCGGCTCGGCGCGCACGCCGGCTACCAGTCGCTCTTCGCCGCCGCGTACCCCGGCGCCGCCTCGTTCAACGACTACAACTTCGGACACGCCGCCCGCGCCATCGCCGCCTTCGAGCGGCAGTCCTGGACGGCGCTCTACTCGCCCTTCGACCGCTACGTCGGCGGCGACGACTACGCGATGAGCGCAGCCCAGAAGAAGGGCGCGCTGCTCTTCTATGGCCGCGCCGGTTGCTCGAGCTGTCACAACGGACCGTTGCTGACGGACTTCGGGCACCACGCGCTCGCGATGCCGCAGCTCGGGCCGGGCAAGGACCCGTCCGGTGACGACATCGGTCTCGAGCTCGAGACGGGCGACGTCAACGACCGCTACAAGTTCCGCACGCCGCCGCTGCGCAATGTCGCCCTGACCGGCCCGTGGGGCCACGCGGGTGCCTACACGTCGCTGGAGGCCGTCGTGCGTCATCACCTGGATCCCGCGAACGGGCTCCTGAACTACGACGTCAACCAGCTGCCCGCCATCTTCCGCCCCGAGGTCGACACGGACCCGGCGCGTCGCGGTGCGCGCATCGCGGCGATCAGCCCGCAGCTCGTGCCGGTCGGCCTCTCCGAGCAGGACTTCGCCTACCTGATGGACTTCCTGCACAGCCTGACCGATCCCAAGTCGCTCAACCTGCTGCAAGACATCCCGGACTCCGTCCCGAGCGGACTGCCGGTCAAGGACTAGGGCACCTGCTACGCCCGGCGTCTCGGCATCGACACGGTCGCGTATCCTCGTCCACGATTCGACGGTAGGCTGGGGTCGTAGCAACGGCACCAGGGCGCCGTGGAAAGGACGACCATGACGCGCGCCCGGGTTCTCGCCGGACTCCTCTTGCTTCTCATGACCGGCCTCGCACAGGCGGAGGCCAAAGACAACGCCGAAGCACTCGCCAACGCGACGAAGATCCGGGCCGCCCTGCCGGCGCCCTCGCCGGTCGTGTCGTTCCTGTTCGAAGGGGACGTCGTGCTCAATGGCCTTTGGGCAGGCGAGATCACGCTGACCCTCAAGGCTTCCAAGGTCGGCCGTGACCTCGTGTGGCGCGCCACGGAGAAGCTGTTCACCGACTGGAAGGGCATCGAGACGCGGCGCAGCACGATCCTGCACTTGAAGCAGGACCTCTCGATCGTCAGTGGATCCGCCGAGCTCAAGCGCGAGGACGAGACGACGGCCCTCGTCATCTCGCGCACGGACAAGGGCTTCTTCATCCAGCGACGCCACAAGAAGGGCGAGGACTGGCAAGCGCCCGAGCTGCTGCAGATGGAGGCGCCCAAGAGCGCGACGCACGGGCTCGTGCCCGTGCTGTTCTTCTTGCGGCACGTGCCGGCCGACGACAAGACGACGTACGAGATTCCGCGCGTGCGCTGGCCCTGGAGCGGCGAGCCGAAGGCGGTTGACGCCCTCTCGCTCGAGGTAACAGGCGAGGCGCCGACGCTCCCCGGTTCCGAGAAGGAGCGCAAGACATGGGCCGCGATCATGCGTTCGGCGGGCGAGGTGCGCGGACTCCACCTGTCGCCGGATCGGACCTCATTCGTCGGGTCCGTCGTCGCGGACAAGCCGGAGGCATTGCGGATCGTCCCCCGGGGCGAGGGCGGCGAGCGCAACAAGCTCTCCGAGAAGGTGCCGGCCAAGACGTGGCAGGACGCTTTCCTCAAGTTCGGCTATGGCTACCATCAGGCGCGCCGCAAGCTCCTCGATGCGGCGTTTCACTGGGATCGCTTCTACGAGCACGAGACCACAGTGCTCAAGCGCTGGAACGCGGACAAGCCGGTCGAGGAGTTCAAGCAGGCCTGGATCGACGAGTTCTGCGCGCAGTCGAAGCACCGTTCGGACGCTAACACCCAGCGGTTGCTCGACATGACCCTGGCCACCGGGAAGCTCAAGAAGAAGACGGACGACAGCGTCGTGTTCGCGGCGCACGCCAACTTCGGCGGCGGTACCCAGCGGACGTACTTCCTGGAGCGCCGCGACGGCTACTGGGGCATCGTGCGCATCGACTGGTAGGGGCGACCCTTGTGGCCGCCCCACTTGGGGTTCCCCGTGCTCCGGGCACTGATGTAGGGACGGGCCTTGTGCCCGCCCGCGCACACCGACTGCGGGGCGGCCACTAGGGCCGCCCGCACAGGGACCGTCTTGATGCGGGAAGTGCGTCGCGGGGCGACCACAAGGGTCGCCCCTACGCGAGACAGGGGTCCGGTTCCGCGGGCCCTGCGCGTGCGCGCGGCATAGCATCGGGGCATGTCCACAGAGGCCGCCACACAGGCCGTCGCCCCGCCCACGGTCGAGAGCGCCGTCACGCCGTGGCGCGTGCGGCTCGGGCGCGTGGCCGCGCTGTTCCTGGGGCTGGTCCTGCTGACGGCGACCCTGCCGAAGGTGGCCGACCCGATGGCTCTGCAGGAGCTGATCGAGCACGAAGGGCTCGACTTTCTCCTGCCCGCCAACGTCATGGTCTACATCGTGCTCGTGATCGAAGGCGGCCTCGGGCTTGCGCTCGTGTTGGGCATGCGCCGGCCGTGGATCCTGTGGCCGGCCGTGTTGCTGGTGCTGCTCTTCGTCTACCTGACCGGCAAGACCTACATTCAGAGCCTGTCGGGTGATCTCGATCCGCAGTCGTCCTGCGGCTGCTTCGGCAACCTCGTCGAGCGCAGTCCGGCTCAGGCGTTTTGGCAGGATTTGGCCCTCCTGGTGCCCGCAATGGCCCTTTCGTTCGTGGGCCGGCGTCGCGTAGTACCGTTTCCCAGGCGGCGCACCATCGCAGTGGGCACGTTCTGTGTCCTGCTGGTGGGATTCGCTTGGGCTGCGCCGGGCCTTCCGCTCGACGACTTCGCGACCCGACTCAGCAAGGACAAGCGCGTCGGGGAGATCTGCGCGGGCGTGGGCGTCGACCGCACGTGCGTCGATACGCACCTCCCGGAGGTCGAGGTCGGCGGGCACGTCGTGGTCATCGCGGACTTGAACGACCCGGCCCTGGCGGAGTTCGTGCCCCAGCTCAACGCCTACGTCCAGGGCGGCGGCCAGGAGCAGGTCTGGATCCTCTGCACGGCCACGGAAGAGGAGCAGCAGGAGTGGTTCTGGACGCACGCCCCGGCCTTCGAAGTGCGCATGGCGCCCCTCGGGCTCCTGAGGCCGATGTATCGCCGTCTCCCCCGAAGCTTTCGGGTTGCTGACGGAACGGTGACAGAAACCTACGACGGTTTTCCACCGTTGAAGGACTCCAAGGAGAGTCCCTAGCCACGCTCCAGGTGCCCCGGAAGCGTGCGGGCTCGCCTCGCGTCCTGACGGAAGGCGTGTACCGATGCGATTGTCCCGCTGGCGTTGCCCCGTGCTGCTCGGCCTCCTCTGCGCCCTGGCCGGCACGGCCGAAGCTGAAGCCAAGCCGCACCCGCTTCTGAAGGGCTTCGAGCGCAGCGGGCAGTACATCCTGCAGGTCGACGGCAAGCACTACAAGGAAGCGCGGCTCTACCACTCGCGCCTGGCCGCGGCCTTCTTGATCATGAACGGGCCGTACGAGGCGCCTCTGTTGATCAGTCCCCGGACGCGGGTCGTGCAGAAGGTGGCGATCGACAAGGTCTTCGAACGCGACGACGGCCTCATTTATCTGCTCGACGACGTCAAGCTCACCGACATGGGCACGTTCTCCTTTACCGGCGGTCAGGTGGTCTTCACCGTCGACGACATCTCGTCCCGCTTGAGTCCGACGCCGCCGCTCCTCGGACGCAGGAGCTACGAGGACGTCGTCAATCACACCCCCGAGTTCGTACGTGCCGGGAAGCTCCATCCGCCGAACAAGATCGCGATGGACAACCTCAAGAAGCACGGCGGCAAGGCGAAGGTGCTCGTCGTCTTCGGCTCGTGGTGCCCGGCGTGCAAGCGGCACATGCCCATGATCCTGCGCGTGAACCGCGAGCTGAGCGAGACGGGCATGACCTGGGAGTATCACGCCCTGCCCAAGCCGCCCGCGGCATGGCGCGACAGCGCGTGGCTCGGCACTGGGGCCAAGAAGCTGCCCGCGATCGTCGTCTCCAGTCCGGAGGGCCGCAGGCTCGGACTCATCAGCGGCGCCGAGACCGGCCAGACCGCGGAGTGGGTGTGGTCCATGGTCAAGTAGCAGCGGCTAGAGCCGAGTAGCGGGCACTACAGCCAACGCTCCAAGACCAACGCAACGCCGTCTTCGTCGTTCGAAGCCGTCACCTCGTCTGCGGCCTCGCGTGCCTCCGGCCCTGCGTTCCCCATGGCAACGCCGATACCCGCCCAGGCAAGCATCTGCGCGTCGTTGTGTTCGTCGCCGAGTGCCGCGACCGCATCACGGGCCACGCCGAGATCGGCGGCGAGCCGCGCGAGTGCATCGCGCTTGTTCACCTCGGGATGCATCACCTCCAGCATGTGGGCGTCGGTCCACGTCAGGTAGAGGTCCTGTTCGCTCAAGGCTGCGCCCATCGCGCGCGCGTCTTGTGTCGGATGGCGCGCGAAGACCTTGATCACAGCGTCGCGCACGAACTCTTCCACCGGGCCCGTGCCGTCCGGCGGCGCGGCCTTCGAACGGATCGGATGCTCGCGCCGCCGGGCCTCCATCGGGGCGTCGAGGTACCACCCGTGGGACGTCTCCATCCCGATGCCGATGTCCGGCAGGCGCTCGCGGAGGTTGCGAATGACGGCCAGCGCGGTGCCGCGATCCAGCTCGTGATGGTGTTCGCTTTCGTCCCGGGAAGCGCGGTAGCGGCTCGCGCCGTTGTAGACGAGCGCGTGTTCCAGGCCGAGCTGGTGGACGTAGTCGCGGGTCATCCGCGCGGGACGGCCTGTCGCCAGGACGACGTGCACGTGCCGGTCGCGCAACGCCGCGATGGCCGCCGCGCCGCGGGGACTGACCTGTGCATTGCTGTGCAACAGCGTTCCGTCCAGGTCCAGGGCGATCAACTCCGGCTGCATGCGTGAGAAGGTACACACCGGCGGGGGCAGCGGGCGTGCGCGTCGGCCCGAGCCGTCCCCCGGGACCGGTAGCTTCTGCCTTCATGCAGGAGACCAGCGCCATCCCGTCGCACCTCATCCCCAGCCGCCAAGGCCGCTCTGGAGACGACCCCATCTTTGCGCTCAACGCCGAGGCCAACGAGCGCAAGGCGAAGGGGGAGAGCGTCCTGAATGCCACGCTCGGGGCACTGCTTCACGACGATGGCAGCCTCGCGGTGCTCCCGACAGCCGCGCGTGCCGTGCACGAGGTCGCAGCCGTGGAGTGGGCGGCCTATGCGCCCATCGCGGGCCTCGAGCCGTTTCTCGAGGCGGTGATCCGGGACTGCTTCGGGCACGATCCGACGCTGACCAAGCACGCAATCGCAGTCGCCAGTCCGGGCGGCAGCGGCGCGCTGCGGCACGCCATCGCCACCTTCCTCGAGCCCGGGCAGGCTCTTCTGACCTCGAGCTTCCACTGGGGGCCGTACGACACGCTGGCAGCCGAGAACGAGCGACGCGTCGAGACCTTCGACATGTTCGCGTCTGCCGAGGCGCTGAATGTCGATGCGCTCGACGAGGCCCTCGAGCGTCAGGTTCGCGAGCAGGGGCGTGTGCTCCTCATCCTCAACGATCCGTGCCACAACCCGTCCGGATACAGCATGAGCGCAGACGACTGGCAGGCGGTCGTCGACGTCGTGCGCCGGCACGCGGCCGAGGCGCCCGTCACCGTCCTGCTCGACAGCGCCTACGCCGCATATGGTCCGGCAGACGCGATGCTGAACGCCCTGCGGTCACTCGAGATCCTCGCCGAGCACGCGCTCTCGCTGATCGCGTGGTCGGCGAGCAAGACGTTCACGCACTACGGATTGCGGGTGGGAGCGCTCGTCGCGCTGGTGCCGGACGCAGAGGAGCGCGCGGCGATCGAGGCCGCGTTGTCCTACGCCTCCCGCGGTACGTGGTCGAATTGCAACCGCGGCGGCATGACCGCGATCACGCGCTGCCTGACCGACGACGCGTTGCGTCCGGCCGTCGAGGCGGAACGCGCCGAGTTCGTCTCGCTTCTCGACGCGCGCGTGCAGGCGTTCAACGAGTGCGCCCAGGATGCCGGCCTGCGCTACCCGCGCTACCAGGGCGGCTTCTTCACGACGGTGATGGCCGACGATGCGCCGGAGCGCGCCGCGCGCATGCGCGCGGACGACGGCGTGTTCGTGGTGCCGATCCCCGGGGCGCTCCGGCTCGGGATCTGCGCCCTGCCGGCGGCGGACATCCCGCGCGCGGTGGAGTCCTTGGCGCGAGCGTTGGGTTGACCCTCCGGCGCGGACGGGCACGAGGCCCGTCCCTACATGTCCTTGCATGGGTAGGCGCAGAGTCATGTAGGAGAGGGCCTTGTGCCCTCCCTCAATCGCCCGTCGGCTCCACGGACGCCTTCTCGACCATGATCATCGCGGTCCGAACGGGCGCGCGCGTGCGGTGCACGATGCCCTTCGTGACCGTGTAGCCCTGATGCGGGTCCAGCTCGACGGACTCGCCACCCTCGATATCGACCAAGAGCTTGCCCTCCAGCACGAAGAAGAACTCGTCCTCCTCGTCATGCTTGTGCCAGTGGAACTCGCCGTGGATGACCGCCAGGCGCACCACGCAGTCGTTGACCTTGCAGAGCGTCTGGTTCCACCACTCCTCCTTGCACTCGCGCACCAAGGTGGGTACGTCGATCTTCTGGAGGTGCTCGAACATGATGTCCAGGTGGATGTCGTAGGCGGGGGAGTCGGCCATCGGGGATCTCCAAGTCGGGTCGGAAGTCCGATCATACGAGGCAAACACTTCGCTGGCGATCCGGCGGCGGCGCTCGTAGCCTCGGCCTCAGGATGCGCGGCATCATCCTCGAACATCTGACCTGGCCTCGAGCGGCAGAGGCCCTGAGGGAGCACCGTACCGTCGTTCTGCCGGTCGGTGCGCGTCTCAAGGAGCACGGCTTCCACCTGCCGCTCAACAACGACTTCACGCTCGCGGAGTACCTCGCGGAGCGCGTCGTGCAGGTCGCGCCGGTCGTTGTCTTGCCGACACTCCCGTACGGCTACTACCCGGCTTTCGTGGAGTATGCCGGCTCCGTGAACATCGGTGTCGAGACGTTCACGGAGACCGTCGTCGACATCTGCCGGTCGATCCACCGCCACGGGGGAAACCGCTTCTACATCCTCAACACCGGCATCAGCACGTGCAAGGGGCTCGAGTCCGCACGCCAGACCCTGGCGGTCGAGGACGTCGTCATGGAGTACACGGAGCTCGACGTGGCGTTGCACGACGTGCTCCAGGAAGTGCAAGAGCAGGCTCGGGGGAGCCATGCCGACGAGATCGAAACCTCGATGATGATGGTGATCGCGCCCGATACGGTCGACATGGAGAAGGCGACGCCCGATCTACACGAGCGCAAGGGGCCGGGGCCGTTCACACGGGATGCGCTGGCGAAGACCGGACTCTACTCGGGGACCGGTGCGTGGGGCGATCCGACGCTCGCGACGGAGGAGAAGGGCAAGAAACTCATCGACGCCCTCGTCGCGCACGTCTTGAACACCCTCGTAGAGCTCGGTTCGACGAGCTACACGCCCGCCCCGCCGCGCACCCAGTATCTCGACGGTCAACGAGGCCGTTGATCGCGCCACCAGTTTGGCTGCGCGATCTGCACGTCACCCGTCTCGTGCAGGCGATTTGCGGTGTCCAGCGACGGCATGCCCGGCTCCGTCTCGAAGGTGTACCAGTTGCCAATCAACTCGAGCTTGCGTGCCGCCTCGAGCTCGTGCTTCTCCGCCCACCGTTCGACCTTGCGCCGGCTCCAGCGATCGTGGAACTGCACGATCACGCCGCCGGGGAGTCCCTGGATGTGTGCGTGCTCGGTCGGCGCCGTGTGGAATGCCGGGGAGAAGGCGCCCGGCTCCGTGACCTGCAGGTGCTCGGCGACCCTCTCGGAGTCCGAGCCCTCGGGCAACCTCCAGATGCGGGTGAAGCGGTTCGTCCGCACGAGCGTTGCGCCTTCCACAGGCGGCTTCGGCGGCGGCACGGGACCCTTCACGCCCTTGCGCGGCATGTTGAACTCGAGCAGCACGCGCGGGTTGCGCCAGACCTTCACGACACGCTTGCCCTGGTGGAACTCCAAGGCAGTGGGGGCGGGTGGGGGCAACGCCGGCGGGTCGAGCCGCGGCGACGGCTCCTCGGGGCGCGCCGGCTCGGGGACAGGCGGCTCCTCCGCCACCGGGCCCGGGTCGGCCGTCATTGGGGTCGGGTCCTCGGCCTCGCGCGGCGCCTCCGGCTCCAGTGCGAGCGGATCTTCCTCGTCGTCGCCGCCCAGGAAAATCCAGAACAGGGCCGCCAGCATGACGGCCGCGACCGCCGGCACCAACCAGTACCCGCCGCCGATCCGGAACGGCGTCTTCGCCATCCGTGCTAGTCCGCGTACACGTCCAGCGCCCACGAGACGAACGTGGCCATCGTCTCGCGTCCCGCGACCTCGTCAGTGATCGTGAGCGTCCACATGCCGTTGGGGTCCTCGCCCATGGTCCGCACGCTGCAGAGCAGGATCTCGCCGTTGAGCGCCACGAGGCCCGACAGAGGCGCCGCCTTCAGCGGCTGCGGCTCCAGGAGGACGCTCGCCGTGCCTCCGGGGCTCGTCAGCACGACGCGGTGGTCCCGCAGATTTGTCGTGTTCATGTTGAGTCGCAGCACGATCTGGTCGGTGTTGGTCGGCATCCCGGCGACGTTCATCATGCGCGTGATGCCGCCGGCGGGCATGTTGTCGGCGACCATCATGTTCACGTTGTCCGTGGCGGACGCCATGGGAGCCACCACGGCGGCGCCGAGCGACGCGAAGCCGGCTGCGGCCGCGACAGCTGCACCGGCATCCACACAGCCGTAGCCGTACTTGTGGTGGACCATCTCGCCGGCGCCGTTCATGGCCCAGCCGCCGTCCCCCGCATCATTCTGCCGCGCTGTAGTGGCCAGCAATCGCCGGATGTCGCGCCAGGTCAGGTTGGGATTGACCTGCAGGATCAGCGCTACCACGCCCGCGACCTTGGGGCACGAGGATGAGGTGCCACCGAACTGCGACGTGTACCACTGGGCGAGGTCCTGGATCGGAGAGCCCATGACATCGGTCGTCGTGATGCTGAATCCCGGAACGCCGCCGGACGGCGCACAGCAGGTGATGCACGCGCCGCACTGGTTGTAGTCGGGGCTCGTGCCGGCACCGCTCGAGGAGCTGACGACGATGATCCCGTACTCGTTGTTGAAGCCGTCGAGGTTGGTGTGGTGGCCCCAGCGCATCTCGCCGCCGCCGGGATCGGCCTGTTCGCCGCCGTTGCCCGCCGCGCGGAGGTAGATCGCGCCGCGCCCGCCCCGGCCCATGGTGAGACCGGTCATGATCGCCGCGCGCTCGGTCGGGTCCGTCAGTGTGTAGGAGCCGTCTTCCGTCGGACCATAGCTCATGTTGTAGATGTGGTTGAGCGTGATGTCCTTCACCATCGCCGCGACGTCGGCCATCACGCCGCCGTTGTTCACGAGGCCGATCAACGACGCACGTGGCGCCACGCCGCACACCCCGATCATGTTGTGACCGACGGCGCCCGCGACGCCACCGACGCTCGTTCCGTGCTGGTCATTGGGATTCATCGGCGTGGGATCGTTGTTCACGAGCGCGCCCATGGCGTTGTAGGTGCCGCCGGCGCCGACGAGGACGTTGGCCGCGAGGTCCTCGTGCGTCTGATGCAGTCCGTCGTCGATCACGACGAGGCGAACGCCGCGTCCAGTGACGAGCTCCGCCGGGTTGCCCGTCATCATGTTCCAGGCGTTCTGGGCGCGAACGTCTTCGCCGGCTACCAGTCCGCCGCCGCCGTTGTTGAGCAGATGCCAGAGCTGCGCCAGCAGCGCATCGTTGGGAGGCACCGCGAACGGCCCCGCCGTCGGCTGCGTCATGTTGTTGTTGGTGCCATCTCCGTTTCCGCACCCGAGGGTCGGTAGGGCAATGAGGGCAAGCGCGAACAGGAGCGTCACGGTCAAGCGCATCGAGGGTCCTCCGAGGGAGGCAGGATTCTCCGCCCCCGTCGGTCCCCGCGTCAAAGCAAACTCGGCCGCTCGGGCGCTCAGTCCTCTTCTACGACAAGGGCGCCACTCACGCGGATTCCCTCTCGAATCGACGTCTTCGTGCCGGAGGGCCACGTAACGACCACCTCGTCCACCTTGGTAGTCGAGCCGAGGCCGAAGTAGAGCGGCATGTCGCTCTGGGAGAGATAGCCGGACTGCCCGTCGTTGACCTTCGTGTAGACGTCGGCGCCCGCACGCACCTGCACGACGGCCCCGATGCCGCTTCGGTTGGATGTCTTTCCGATCAGGCGGACCTTCAGGTACCGGATGCCATGACGCTGCGCCAAGTCGCTCACCAGCACCTGGGGAGCCGAGTTGAACTCGTTCGTGACGATGTCCAGGTCGCCGTCCGCGTCGAGGTCGAAGATGACCGAGGACCGGGAACCCAATGCGGCCCAGACCACCTTGTCCGTCTTGTCGTAGCTGCAGTTGACGTGGTCCTTGTTCTGGGGATCCGAGCAGGCCAGGTCGAACCAGGGCTTGGCGAGCCGGCCGCGCCGCGGCTCTACCCCGAGCAAGAACTCACTGTCACGAAGCACCTTGCCGCTTTCGTTGAGCAGCACCGAGTTGATGCCGTAGCGAAAGGGGTAGTTCATGCTCGACGCAATGAAGACATCGTCGTAGCCGTCGCAGTTCAGATCCCCGACGCTGATGCCCCACGGCCAGTAGTTCTCCGCGCCGATCCGGTCCGACATCTCCTCGTACGCGTCCACGTCGCTCTTGCGGAAGAACGCGTTCCCCCAGATGCTGTTTGTCCCGTCGCCCACCATGGACTTGGGCCAGCGCATCGTGGCCTTGCGCTTCTCGAGCTCGGGCTCGATCTGCTCGCTCATGTCCGAGTGCATGTCGGTCACGTAGAGATCCAGGCGTCCGTCGTTGTCGAAGTCGAACAGCTTGACGCCCATCGAGCCCCATGGCGTGTCGGGGAAGACCTGGCGGCTCCTGCGCGAGAAGCTCTGTCCGCCGACGTTCTCGTAGTACTCGTCGTGCCCCTGCATGTTGAGGACGTAGAGATCGAGCCAGCCATCGTCGTTCGCGTCGATCGGGGTGGCGTCCCCGGACCAGCCGGCGTCGTTGAGGAGCACCTCGTCGTTGACGTTTCGAAAGCGGTTCTTGCCCAAGTTTCGGTAGAGGATGCTCCTCTCGCTGCGCTGCGGCTTGAGGTGACCGCTGAAGGCGTCCAGAACGCCCTCGTAGTACTCGAAGGTGCCCCGCTCCTGCCCCGCGGTCGTCGAGTCATTGATGACGCGCAGCTTCTTGTCCGTCGTGTAGGCGCCTACGTTCACCAGGAACAGATCGAGAAGGCCGTCCCGGTCGTAGTCGAAGAACACGGCTGCCGACGAGTGCCCGCTGTAGGCGAGACCGGACGTCTCGGTGATGTCCTCGAACTCGCCGTCTCCGTTGTTCAGGAACATGCGATTCCCGCCTCGTACCGTGGTTACGAACAGGTCCGGGTCTCCGTCGTTGTCGATGTCCGCGAAGCTGGCTGCTACGCCAATGGCGTCCTTGACCGCCACGCCCGCATCGTCGGTGATGTCTTCGAACTTGCCCTCGCCGTCATTGCGCCAGAGCTGATTGCTGCCGACCTGATTCGAGAAGTAGATGTCATAGAGCCCGTCGCCGTCGACATCGGCAACGGCAACACCATTTCCGTGGTCGTAATGAACCGCCTTGTAGCGCCTGCCGGCGTCGTCTACGACGCGATTCACGAACTGGATGCCGCTCAGTCGACGCTGATCGACGAAGGAGAAGTCATGCATGACGGCGTAGCCCGCGGCTGCCTTGCGCTGTGCTTCTGCGCGCGCTTCGAGCGGCTCCCGGTCGAATACGGTGGGTAGCCATGGGAACCGGGCTCGCGCCGGTTCGGCGGCGACCACGGCAAGGTCGCGTTCGAGTGTTGCGATGCCTTCGTCCGTCTGGCTGTCGAAGAAGCCCCGGATGCGCCCGACCCGATCGACCAGGATGAACATCGCGCTGTGGGCGATCGGCATCTCCTCGTTCTCCGGGTCTTCGCCCGCCGGGAGCATGAACCCCTCCGTGCTCAGAGCCCAGATGTCGCGGCGGACACCTGTGAGGAAGCTCCAGGTGGCGAGATCGACCTTGTTCTCCGCGGCGTATGCACGCAGCACCTCCGGGGTGTCACGCTGCGGATCGACGCTGAAGCTGACCATCCTGACCTTGGTCAAGAGCGGGTCTCGGCGGAACACGGTCTGCAGCTCGACCAAGCGCCGCGTCTGGACGGGGCACGTCGCCTTGCAGTGCGTGAAGAAGAACGTGCCGATCCAGACCTCGCCCCAGAGGTCGTCGCTGTGGAGGGGGCGCCCGTCCTGATCCGTGAGTAGGAACTCCGGCACGCGGCCGAACACGCGCACGCGGTGTGTACTCGGTTTCGCGAGCGTCGACTCCTGCTCGTGGGATTCGTCGTCGCCGCACGCGCCAAGCAGCAGGAGGGCGACGAGAGCCATGGCGGCTACCACGGGGCGAATGCGCGTACGCCCCACGCCTACTCCTCCCGCAGCCGCGCCATGGCCGCCGCGTACGCCTCACGGGAGCCGACGATCAGCCGCCCGAGGAGGTCAGGATGCGCGAACCCGCAGAGCTGATCCCCGCGCAGTTCGAACGTGCCGGCTTTCTCCGCCGAGAACTCCAGAAAGAAGTCCATCTCGGGTACGGCGATCTCCCGGAGTCCCAGGTGGGGGAGGGAGAACGAGTAGACGTAGTCCTCGCTGCGAAGGCGGATACGCGCTTCGGCGTCGAGGGGAATGTGCACCTCGCCGTCCCCGTAGCGATCGTCGTCCGTGCCCAGGACGCCATCGGCACCGGGGTAGTGCACTTCCCAGTGGAACCTCCTTCCAATGACCTCGATCTCCAAGGGCGTTGGAATGATGAACTCGGTTGCGTCGCCCGGAGTGGCATAGCCCGCAACGTGGAAGACGAGTGCGACGAACAGGATCGACAGTCCCCACACCGCGACGTGCCCACGCAGTGCGCGCCGGGTCCCTTGCCTCTGTTGTTTCGTAGCCATCGTGAATCCGCCCAACGCCATGTACCACGTGCGTCAGGCGGTGATCCGCGTCCAGCTGTCAAGAAATCAGGTGTTTGGAAACACCGTTGCCAAGGCGGCTACTGAAGACGCTCCCGATTCGGGACCGAGGACATGTTGACGTTACTCGCGCAACACGATTGGATGGCGGAGGTCGTCCTGTGTTCCGCTCTCGCCGTCGGGTCCGCTGCACAGGATCTCGTACTTGCGCCGGCTGAGGCGCCGGTACTCGTACGGTTGGTCCCAGGGGTCGCTGGGGATGTACGCCAGCAAGGCCTCGCCCAGCATCGGGTCGGGCTCCGTCAGGGCCTCGAGCGAGATCGGGAGCTTCTTGTTCTCCATCTCGAAGACCTGCACCGCGTTGCCCATCGTCGCCATATCCGTCTTGGCGGTACTGATGCGGGCTTTCTCGATGTGACGGCGGACGTTCGGGACGACGATCGCCACGAGCATGCCGAGGATGAGTACGACGACCATCAGTTCGAGGAGTGTGAATCCGCGTTGTCGGGCTTCCATGGGCGCTCCCTCCGTGAAGACGCACTTCCTTGGACGCGCCGAAGCCGTTGGCCCTTCCGCGGTAAGAGGCGGCCCGGCGGAGCCCGGAGGCTATGCTCTCGTCCATGTCCGGGATCCGGCCCGTCGCGTTGCTGCTCGTCCTCGTCCTCCTCGGTAGCGAACGTTCCGTGGCGGCGTACGAAGCGAGCGACGCGGCCAGGATCCGCGCAGTGTTCGAGCGCGCACTGCCGGGCGAGCAGTTCTGCGAGATCGAGTTCCTCCGCCACCTCGGATGGCGCTTCGAGACGAGCTCATGCGTGCGCATGGTGACCTACGAAGGTGGACGCCCTGGGCGCTACAAGGACCTCGCCGCCGCGCAGGCGGCCGGCTGCCTGCGCATTCGCGTGCCGCCCGGCTTCAACGAAGCGCAGGCGCGCGCGTCCGCCAAGACGCTCCTGACCCTTGCCGACACGATTCCCTCGCGGCTTGCGTATCGCCACAAGCTCACCGGCCCGGTCGACCGCGCGACCAAGCGCCTGAGCGGCATGACCGAGGCGGAGCGCTTCGTGTTCCCCGAGATCCTCGGAATCGTCAGCTCGCCGATCTACATCGCCGACATGCCGACGACGGAGTGGACGCGGCGCGAGAACATCTGGTACGCGACGCGGTCCTCGGCACGCGCAATGGAGGCGCTGTTCGAGCTGGGTGCGACCGCCGAGTGCTATGTCGGGCAGCTCCTCGCCAAGTGGGCGGTCCAGTACGAGCTGTTCGGCCGCGACTGGTTCGACCGCATCTTCACGAAGGACGAGCTCGCTGTCGGGCGACCGAACGACGTGATCAAGACGCCGGTCATGGCCGCCATGGACCTCGATTCCAAGTTCGAGTGGCGGGCGCTACTGCTCCACGGACGGGACCAGAAGCGCGATCCGATTCTCGCGCTCGCGCCGCACGGACCGATGGCCTTCAAGGGGCTCGGCGGCGTCGTCATGAACCAGAGCGAAGAGAACTTCACGCAGGACAACATCCTGATCGTGTCTGCTTCCCAGAGCGCGCTCGATGAGCTCCAGCAAGGCGGTGGCACGCGGTACTTCAATCGCGAGACGGCACGCCTTTGGGAGATCGCCAACAGCGGGCGCACCGGCATCCGCATCGGCCCGATCGACCTGGGGGGGCTCACGGACGCGGCCGAGAAGCAGATCGACGAGATCCTCGAGCGGCCGATGTTCAGCGAGATCCTCTCGTACGTACACCCCGATGGCGTCGTGCCGCTGGCGTTCACCGTCAAGCACTTCATTCCCAAGGCCGACACGCCCGTCACGCTGCGCATCAACTTCAACGGCGTCGACGACGTCTTCTACCAGCGCTACCGCAAGGCCTTCGTGCAAGGGTGTCTGGCCCAGCGTCGCAAGCTCACGGCAACGGCGCCCGAGATCGCCGACCGCTGAACCGCCCGGGGCGCGGCTCGTTACGGCAAAGGGGACCTCTGCGTCGTTACAATGGGGGGAGTATGTCCTTGCGCACCACAGGACTCATGCTGGGAGCCATCGTGTGCGTGATCGGACTGGCCTGGCTGCTCGGCGAGCAGGACGCCGACACGGCGCCCACGCCGCATGTCTGGGTCCACTCCCGGGACGTAGCCGAGGAGGAGCGCGCGCCCGAGCTCGCGACGGCGCCCCGGCCCGGCGAACCGGTGCCGCTGTCCGGCTCGAAGCACGAGGAGGTTCCGCGTGTCGTGATCTTCGAGTGGATCCTCCGGGGGGAGTTCCTTTGGAACAAGGACCGGCGCGAGCAATTCGTGGCGTGGATCAACGAGCTCCGCAACCTGGACGCCTTCATTGATCACGTGATCGAGCAGCGCAGGCAGAGCAAGCGCTTTCATCCCAGCCGCTCGGCCCACGTCTTCGAGCTCGAGGGCATCGACGCGGCTCGGCTCCTGCCCCGCGTGCGCACGCGTCTCGACCGGCCCGGGATCGACGCCGACGAGAGAGCGGTCCTCTCCGCCATCCTGGTCGCGCTCGGCGTCCGGGTTCCGAATGATCAAGCGGACATCGTGACTCGCGTCCTCTCCAACAGAGAGCTCCACGTGGAGCTCCGCACGTGGACGGCGCGCAAGCTGATCCGCGGCGGTGACCTGCAGCCCGACGCCGTCCGCGCGATCGAGGAACTCCTCCGAGACTTCGCCGAGAACGACACCAACCGCCTCGTCAGCCTGACGTTGACGCTCCACAAGGTCGGTACACAGGCCCGGCCGTTCGTGGGGCTGCTCCTGGAGCTGCGCTCGAAGATCCGCGGCTCGACGTCTCGCATTCTCGACATCGTGACGGTCGCCAATCCCGCGCACGCCGGAGCGCGTGCGTTCTATATCGACTGCGTGGATCACTACGACGTCAGCGTGCGCCGTCGTGCCATGGAGGCGCTCTCCAAGGAGGGGCCCGCGGCCGTCGAGGAGTTCGTCACCATGCTCGAGTCGGCCTCGGCGTCGAAGACCCTGAACGGTGTCGAGCTGTTGATGGAGCGTGGGATCGCGAAGGAACGCCAACCCGGCTTCGTCCTGTCGGTCCTGGCGACCGGCGGCTACAACGATCGTGATCGCGCCATCAAACTGCTCGCTCGCGTTGCGCCCGACCCGCAGCAGGCACTCCCCGTCGTACGCGACCTGCTGTCCGGGAACGACAAGGGGCGCTGGCTCTCCGGCACGAAGGCGCTGGGCGCGCTGACGACGGGAGTCGGGGCGCGCGACGACATCCTGCAGCTCCTGTTCGTGGCTGCGCGTCTCCCGGATCCCAAGGTTCGCGTCACTGCCGTCCAGAGCCTGCTCATGTACGACAAGCAGGCGGAGCGCGTCACGGAGGCGTTGGTCGACCTGCTCCAGGACACGGAGGCCGAGGTTCGTCGCGAGGCCGTGGACGGCCTCGGGGAAATCTCTGCGACGCACGAGAGCGCGCGCTCGCATCTTCAGACTGCGCTGGGCGACTCCGACGAGAGCGTGCGCAAGCTCGCCAAGTACTGGCTGCATGGCAAGGATGATGAGTAACGCGCGGTATCAGGGGACGTTGTTGTATTCCGCGATTGGGGCGGCGGGCAGGTCGGGCGCTGTGTCGGATCCGCTGTAGGTCAGGCGCGGGTAGTCCGCGAGGATCTGCTGCCAGCACGACGTGGGCTGCGAGGTCTGGCTCACGTGGTTGTGCCCGGCACAGAACCGCCACGGCAGGCCCTGGCTCTCCATGACGCACGCGGAGTCCTGCACGCCGTCGGTGTACTCGTCGATGAGCAACGGACCGGGTCCCCAGGACAGCTCGAACAGGAAGTGCCCGATCTCGTGCAGGAGCACGAACGTGTTCACGTTCGTCGGGACCATCATGACGCGATTCTTGCGCCCGCCCGTCGGGTTCACCGCGCCCGCGGCGCCGATGTTCCAGGTTTGCTGCGGAAAGACGATGATGTCGCGGTTGGTCGTGTCGATCGCGTTGACGTTGAGGAAGAACTGGAAGGCCTGTGTGCCGGGCGAGATGTTGTCCCAGAAGCGGATGCGGTGGATCCGAACCTGCCCTTCCGTGATCCGCCACACGGCGTTGTTGGCCGCTACGAACGTGGCATAGAGCTGTTGCATCGTCGAGAGCGACACGTTCTCCGTGATCGCGACGTGAAACGTCACGCCGACGGGCGGTGCGGCGTTCTTCGGGACCGTCGGGTCGTTGGTCGTATTGCCCTGAGGCTGCGGGTTCGCGTCGGGGTCCCCGATGCCGTCGCCCGGCACGTTGTTGAACGGCGTCTCGCCGAACTGGGCACCGCTGTCGTTGCCATTCCCACCGCCACAGCCGTTGACGACGAGCAACGCGAGAAGCAGGAGCATGAGGAGATGGAGCGCGCGCATCACTTCACCTCCATGTCGATGGTCGCGCCGGCGTCGCAGTCCTTGATCGCAACACCGCCTTCGGGCAACACGGCGACGATACGGGTGCGGCCCGGCTCCAGGCCGCTCAGCTCGAAGGAACCGTCTGCGGCCGATGTCGCCTTCGACTGGCGGGCGTCGCCCTGGCTCGCGAACAACATCACGCCCGCGCGCGCCGGCACGACACGCCCGCGTACCGACCAACCGCTGGCGAGCGACACGGAGTGCACGTGCGTCTCGCCCTCGGTCAGCGTGAAGGTCGCCTGCTGCGTCTGCGCTTGACTCGATTCGACGGAGACGAGCAGCGGCCGCTCCGGCGGCAGCGGACCCAGGCGCGCGGGGCCTGCGCCCGCCGAGGCGAACACGCGCATGCCCAGGGAGACCGTCGCCGTGGCGCCGTCGGGCACCTGCATCTCGATCCAGGCCGCGGGGCGCAGCGTGACCATCTGCGCCTCGATCCCGGGACGCCATGCCGGCGCGAAGTCGGGATGCTCGACGTAGATCTCCATCTCTCCTGCGGGGCCTTCGAGCGCGAAGCGGCCCTCTTCGTCCGTCACGTCGGCGATGAACGAGAGCCCTTCCGTAACGAGGCACGAGGCGTTGGGCGTGCGCAGCGACACGACGGCGTCCGGCAAGGGCTCACCGGCCGGCGTCAGGACGACGCCCTGCCAGTGCATGGGCGCCGGCTCACCCGTGGCGTCGCCGTCGAGCCACCAGATCGCACTGAGGACCAACAGCGCGGCGAGCAGGAAGACGATGGGCAGTCGCGGCATGGCGGCTCCTTGCCTCGGTACGCGGACGTACCGCCGTCATCCGTCAGCCCGGTCCCCACCCCATGGAACGACGGGCGGCGGCCAACGTCACCTGAAATCCCGTTACTGGGTGATTTGTGCCTGGTAAACGGGCGCCCTAGGCGGTGTTCAGTCGTGATCGGGTTGTCGGGGCGAAGGCGCCGCAAAGCCGATGAGCTTCGTCGTCGGTGCCTGGCACGAGCAGGCGAGTCGGCGTAGCCTGCGAGAGGCGACGCCGCGTGGTCGTACCACGCAAGGACGAGCGAAGCGGTCGGCACAGCGCCGCCGAGCATCCGGCAAGTCGCCCTTCGTGCGGATCAGTGAAACTGACTCACCACCTTCTACGAAGAAACAGCAGCGTCACGACGGTGAGGCCCGCGAGGACCATGAGCAGGATGCGCGGCCAGCGCGAGCCGACGCGCCCGCCTTGCAGCAGCGTGAGCCCCGGGCG
>JANQJW010000097.1 GCA_028281445.1 Planctomycetota bacterium
GGCTGCTACCGGGGAACGTGGCCGATACAGTACGCGTCCTTCTTGTGGACATTTTCGCACCGGGTCGGCTGTCGGAGCGGGCAGTACGGTTCGGCAGCCAGGAGAGTTCTATGCGCAAGACCACGCTTGTCACGGCCGCGTTGATCGCGGTGCTCACATTTGGTGCCTGGGCGTCTACCGCCACCGCCGGGTGAGGCTGAGGCCGCTCCTCTGCCAGTCTGGCAGAGCTCACCATTCGCTGGGAAACCGTCGAGCGCGTAAGCAAGGGTGGCGACAACACTGTCGTCACGGGTGACAGCGCCTCCGAGTCGGAAGAGCCGCAAGAGCTCGCCCTCAAGTGGGGCGAGAAGCCCGTCGTCGTCTACGTGTGCGACGAAGCCGCCGGCTGCGAGGGCTTCGACAAGCTCGAAGAGGTCGTGCTGAAGGACGAGAAGGTCTCGCTCGGCATGAAGGCCTTCCGCACCGTCAAGATGCACCCCGACCACGCCGCGGTCGACCCGGTCACCGAGGGCAAGGGCAAGGACGTGCCGCGCATGCTGATCATCGACCCGATCAGCCTCAAGGTCACGACGATCGAGAAGGGCAAGCTGAAGGCCAGCGCGCTCTACTCCGCCATGAAGAAGGTGTCCGGCAAGGTCTACAAGGAGAAGCTGGACAAGCTCGTCAAGGCGCACCTCAAGCTTCTCACCAAGCAGGATCGCCTGGCCAACGCTGAGAAGGTCCTGAGCGGCAAGGCCTCCCGTCTATCGGGCGAGGATGGCAAGAAGGCCGAGCGGGAGCTCAAGAAGGTCAAGGAAGAGCACGACGAGGTGAAGAAGGAGCTCGCCGACCTCAAGAAGGAGCAGAAGGAGCTCTGGGCCTTGACCTTGAAGAGTGCCAAGAAGAAGAGCGCGTAGAGCGCCAACGCAATCCATTCGGAAGGCGGCTGTCGGGCAACGGCAGCCGCCTTTCTTCGTTTTGCGAGCGCGTTTCTGCCCGGGGGCGTTCCGCCCCCGGACCCCCACTCTGAAGGGCGGACGCACGCCTCCCACAGCATGCGCACGCGGGAGCACGCACCGCGAGCCCACAACCGGTATCCGAGTAGGGGGCGTTCCGCCCCCGGACCCCGACGGTATTGCTCAAGAAGCAGTAGGGGAGGGCCCCTGTGCCCTCCCCCGCGGCCTCGCCTACGCCACGGAGTCGCGGGCTCCGCGACGCATCAGAAGCAGCGTCCGTCGGCGACAAGCGCGTCTCGACCCATCGGCCACGGCCACGGCCACGGCCACGGCAACGTGAGCGACTCTCGGACTCGCGCTGGCGTGCCCGAGCCTCCGTCCTCTCACGCGCGCTTCCACTTGTGCCGTGCGGATCGCCATTGGTGATCGCAGTCGACCGAGTAGGGGAGGGCCCTGTGCCCTCCAGTCCTCTTGCATCCCGACTCGCACTGGCGCGTCCGAGCCTCCGTCCTCTCACATCCCCCGCGCAGCCTCCACGAGTTGCTGCAACACCCGACTCGCGTGCGTCGGCGTAATCCCTCCCCCGTTGCTCGCCGCCTCGACGTCGTTGACCTCGTAGACAAGGCACGGGCCCTCGGGGGTGTCGATGATCGCCTGGGCCCGCTTCCATTCGCACCCGCTGCGACGCGTCTCGACCCGCGTCGCGCGGATCTCGTGGCGTACCCACTCGACGAACGGCTCGCCGTCGTCACCCGGGTAGGTGCGCCGTACGACGACCGACGCATCGTGGTCGATCAGATCGGCGCGGCGGACCGCCGTGTTGTAGCGCTCGGGATGTTCGGTCTTGTCGACGAGCGCCTTCCACAGAACAGAACGATCCACCGCCGTCGCGGGACACCGCGCAAGCTCCTGCCAACAGCCATTCGTCTGATCCCTGCCCATGGACCCGAAGGGCATTATGCATATGGCACCCACGCCGGCCGTGGCGCGGGCGCCCCGGAGTCTCAGTCCGCGTCGGCGCTCTTCACGCGCTCCGGAGCCGCGGCGGGCGCCTCGTGCCACGGCACCCCGCTGCTCACCGTCTGCTCGCGGAACAGGGCCAGCGCGCGCGGATCCGTGAAGAACTCGGGCCGCCCGACGGCGACAAGCCGCGCCATCCAAGGCAGGAACGTCGCCGTCACGATGGCCCCGGGCCGGACGCGCTTCGCCTCGGCTGCCCCCAGCTTCTCGAGCAGGTGCAGCGTCAGGGGCGCACCCTCGAGCGGATCCCAGACGACCAGCCGTTCCCGGTTGGCGGCCTGAACGACGAAGACGCCGCGCCGGCGCTCCGTCTCCCACCGCAGCGCCTGCCCTCGCTCTTCATCCGACAGCCCGCTCGTTTCGCAGAAGTTGCGCAGCACCGACCGTCCGTCTGCGGCCGAGCCGGGTAAGCAGAGCACGTCCTGCGTCGCGCGTGCCTGGTCTTCCGGCGGGACCTCGCTGCGCTCGGGGTGTGCCTCGATCACGGCGCCGTAGTGATCGCGCCCGAAAGCCGCCAGGCTCTCGAGGATCGCGCCGACCTGTCGCCGCCAGGCGACCAGCTCGGGGCGTGTGGCCTGAGCCGCCGCCTTCTTCGCGCGCGCCTGCTTCCGCCTCTTGGATCTGCGCCTTGCCATGCTGCTCCGACTCCTCGGCCCTCTACTGTCCACGCCGCGGGGACACAGCCGTGACCGATCTTCACATCCGCCTTGGGGTCCCCCGCCGTCTCCCTGGACAATCGGCCCCCAGAACCGGTCGGCGCACCTACTCGACCAACCCGAGTTCCTTGATTCCCCGCTTTCGGCGCGGCAGCATCGGGACACCCAAGGAGATACACCCAATGCGCAAGCTCCCCACCCGCATCGGCCTGGCTCTTGCCGGCGTCGCCTTCTTCTCGATCGCCCTGGCCGTGTCCGTGGCCGTGATCGCCGAGCCCGCCCCCAAGCCCGTGGCCGGAATCACCAACATCATGAACGCCGTGAACCACGAGACAGAGGGTCTCTACGGCATGATCAAGAAGTTCTGCGATGGCGGCGGCCAGGGCAGCGCCGACCAGTGGAAGATGATGCGCCACCGCGCGCAGGTCATGGCCGAGTGCGGCAACATCCTGATGGCCAAGTCGCCGCCGCGCGGCGCCGACGACGCAGCCGGCATGGCCAAGTGGAAGCAGCACTGCGCCAACTTCCGCGATGCGTCCAAGAAGCTCAGCAAGGCGCTCGCCTTCAAGAAGATGAACAAGGTCACACCCGCGCTGGCCGCCGTCGCCGCCCAGTGCGATGCGTGTCATAACGATCACAAGTCGAATTAGGCACTGCTGACAAGACGAAGAACGCCCGCGGTCGCTTGCGCGATCGCGGGCGTCTTTGTGTACCGAGGATGAACGCTACTTCTTCGCGTTGCCCTTTGCGTCGGACTTCTCCGGCGGGGGAGGCGGCGGCAACAGCGCCATCGCCAGCGCCGGGGCCGTGCGGTCGTCGGGCCTGAGCTCGAGCACGCGGTGGATGGCCGTCGTGGCCTGTGCCTGCTCACCCAACGCGACCTGGAAGTAGGCGACGAGCAGCTGCGCCTCGACGTCATCCGGGTTGCTTGCTGTGTGCGCCACGAGCTTGGCGAACGCGTCGTCGAACTTCTGCGGTCCCTTGTCGTAGAGCGGACGCGGATCGAACCGGTAGCCGCGCGGGAAGGCGTCCAGCGCCGCGGCGTCGGCCAGGGCCTTGCTGGCCGCACCGTACCGCCCAAGCGCGAAGTTCGCGTGCATCTGGCCTAGCAGCGCCTCGCCGTTGGTCGGCTCGGCAGCGTTCACGCTCTGAAACTTCTCGAGCGCCGTCTTGTAGTCGCCCTTGAGGAACGCGTTGACGGCCGGCTGGAAGTCGGCGTGCGGCTCTGCCGCCGGCGCGTTCGGATCGACAGGCTCCTGCGGACCCGCGGGCTGCTGCTGCGGTTCGTCGACCGCCGGCTGCACCTTGTTCGGGTTCTCTACGACGACCGGATCTTCTTCCGGCTCGACGACGACCTCTTCGACGATCACTGGCACCTCGTACGGCACCGTCTCGACGAAGTGGGTGCGGTACGCCGGGCCGTAGTAGCTGACGCCGAAGCCGAAGACGACCGGGTAGGCGGGTGCCCACCAGCCACCCCAGCCCCAACCGGGTCCGTACCCCCAGTAGCCACCCCAGCCCCAGCGCCAGTAGAAGCCGCCGTGGTGATGGTGATGGTGGTGATGGTGGCCGTGGCCGATGTGGTAGCCCCTGCCGGTGCGTGTGCCGAGGATGCCCGTGCGGCGCGTGCCCGGCCGGCTACGCACGGCGCCACCCGTCGCGCGGGTGCTGACGCCGCCTGCGACCGCGCGTGCCCCGCCGAAGCGGCCCGCGCGTGTGCCTACGGTGCCCGTGCGGCCGGCCCGCGTCCCTGCGATGGCGCCACGCCCGGCGCGGGTCGTGATGGCACCCGAGCGTCCGGCGCGGGCGCGCGTCGTGGTCCGGTTGCCCAGGATGCTGCTGCGGCCGGCGGCGCCGGTCCGCGTCCGGGTGCCGACCCGGCTCGAGCGCGCCAGGCGAGTGTCCCCGCGAGAGGACGCTGCCGTTCCCCGGGAGCGAACACTGCCGGCCCGCGTGCCGCCGCGGCTGGTGCGGCTGGAGAGCCGGCTCAGCGAGGCCCGGCTGGTACCGGCGCGACTACGGCTGCTCAGGCTGCTGGCGCGCGAGGAGCGGAGGCGCGACGTCGAGCCCGTGCGGGAACGGCTCGAGCTCCAGTTCGGGTTGCGAGAGACCGTCGGTGCGCGCGAGCGGGCGGACGTGCTGCGACTCGCACCGATCCGCGATGTCGAGACGCCGCGGCTGCGCGAGGAAGTGAATCCGCGGGAGGGGATCCCGCGCGTGCGCGACGACGTGCCGCGAGAGCCCGAGAAACCGCGGCTGCGGGAGGATGAGAGGCCCCTGCTGCTGCCAGAGAACCCGCGGCTGCGGGACGACGAGAACCCTCGGCTGCCGCCGGAGAAGCCCCGGCTCCCGGAGAATCCCCGGCTGCCGCCGGAGAACCCACGACTGCCCGAGAACCCGCGGCTCATGCCGCCGCCGCCGCGGAAACCACCGCCGCCCGCACGGGCGCCGCCGCCGCCTCGGACTCCACCACCGCGGCCGCCGCGGGCTTCAGCCTCAGCGAGCGGGACGAGAACAAGGGCGAGCAAGGCAAGCCCGGATACGACGTACTTCCACATGTGACAGCTCCACAAGTCCTGGGTGCCTGGCTGCCGGAAGCCTGTAGCCCACCCCATCATCGCACACCCCGGGCCAATTGGCGGGAGTGTGTACTTGACGCAATCTGCCAATCCGCCCGTTAGGGGGCCGTTAGTCCAGCCGCGAGGCGCGGTCCTGCCCCCATTATTCGCCTCGCGCGGCTGCCGGTGTGCGCTCTGCTGCTCCGTGGGCTAGTCTTCGTGGGCCGCTGGGCCGATAGTTTCCTCGGAGCGGCGGAGACGCATGAGCGACGACAAGACCATCATCGGCGGTATCCCCACGTATTACGCGAACATCCTGAGGGTGCAGCGGACGCCCGTGGATTTCACGATCATCTTCGCATCCAAAGTGGCGTCAGGAATCGCCAGCGCGTCCGACGAAGGTGTAGAGACGGACCATTGCAGGATCGTGCTGAGTCCGGTGGCCGCGAAGCTCATGGTGAAGCACTTGGGGATGACCGTGGAGTCGTACGAAGAGAGCACGGGCAGCAAGATTCCAGTCCCCGGCGACATCGAAGTGAAGAAGACCGGCGATCTTGCGGAGGAATCCGATTGAAAGTCTCTATTAGCTGGAAGGGCGCTCCCACTGTGCTAGTCGAGGCCGAGTCGCACAGAGATCGTCCTGGATTCGGCGTCATGTTTGATCCAGTCAGCGGCTTCGTCATCTCGTTGTCTCATGTGCAGCACTATGACGCCGAAAGGCGCCGCTCGGCGGTGCGCATGGGTATGCGCCACATCTTCAGGAAGATGAGACAGCACGAGAGCGGCTAAGGAGTGCCGTGCGGCCGGGCGAGGTTTACCGCTGGCAGGACGATACCGACCGAACCATGCATCGGTTCGTTATTGTCCGCGCAGAACACCTCTGCGACGACTACGTCACTGCTGTTCCAATCTACTCGCAGAAGACGCAGCAGCAGGCTGACGAACCTACTCATGTTCCGATAGCGCCGGACGGCGCTGGGATTGTCCATGTATCAGTTGCGCACGCCGAGGACGTGACCACACTCACGGCGAACGAGGGCAGAGTTGACGACGCGCCCATTAGCACACTGGACGATGACGTGATGACGGACATCCGGCGCTGCATCGGAGTGGCGATGGGCACCTACTGCGCGTAGCGAAGCCGCTTTCCAACCGCTGCACTGACAGCGCGCGAGAACCGCTGTCCGTCGTCCAGCGTGCGCGTGTTCCAGCGGAACTCAAACTCGCTCAGGTAGCGGTGTAGGTGCTTCTTGGAGACAGAGTGAAACGTCCCCATGAGCCCGCGCTTGAGAAGCGAGAAACACGGACTCGACCGTGTTGCTGTGAATGTCCGTGCCCTTGCGAACGTACTCAAGGCGCGTGTGCTGCGTTGTGTGGTGGCCGCCAGCGAAGTACGGATCGAGTCCCTTGTAGACGTGGTACTCGTCGGTCATCAACCGTGACTTGTCGGGATCGACGTGCTTCCACAGCAAGGGCATCAACTCCGACGCCGCGCCCTGCATGCGTACGCCACCACACGACCAGCACCAGTGCCCCAGCGGGTGCAAGTGGGCATACCACGACAACTAGAGCCTAATACGCACCTAGCAAGGCAGGGGTTCCGGTCGTTTGCGCTTTCTACCTACTCCCGCCAATTGGCAGCGAGGGACCTACGACCCGCCTACGGTTCGGGCGACTCGGCCGACGCGGCCTCGGAGACCGTCTCGTCGCCGCCTTCGAAGCGGTCCACCACGACCGCCCCGATGGCGTCCCCCATGACGTTGGTCGACGTTCGGAACATGTCGAGGAAGGCGTCCACGCCGAAGATGAACGGCAGGTAGTAGACCGGCAGGTGCACGGCGGTTGCGACGAGCACCATCGTCACCAAACCCGCGTCGGGCACCGCGGCCGCGCCGACCGAGGCGAGCACCGCCGTGATGAAGATCACCAGGATCGCTCCGCCCGCGAGCGTGATGCCGACGTCGTCCATCCCGCCGTAGATCTGGATGAGGAAGATGACGGCGACGCCTTCGTAGAGCGCGGTCCCATCCATGTTGACCGTCGCGCCGACCGGCAGCGTGAAGTTGGCCACCCGCGGACGGACACCCAGCTTCTGCGTGAGGCAACGCACCGTGACCGGCAGCGTCGCCGCGCTCGAGCGTGTCGCGAACGCGATCGCCCAGGCCTCGCGGATGCCGCGCAGGAACGTGATCGGGTTCATGCGGCCGATGACCGCGCAGATGGCGAGCAGCACCGCGACGTGCGCACCGATGCCCGCGATCACGGTGCCGCAGTACCAGGCCAGCGAGGCGAACACCTCCGGACCCTGTCGCACGATCACCGCGGCGATGAGACAGAAGATCGCGACCGGCGAGATCGCCATGAGCCACATCGTCAGCTTCATGATCACGCCGTTGGCCGACTGGAAGAGGTCGATCAGCGGCCGCGCCTTCGGGCCCACGGCCATGCATGCGAGACCGAGCAGAAGCGACCAGAAGATGATGCCCAGGCTGTTGCGCCTTGCGAGTGCCTCGAACGGGTTCATCAGCATCGGCCGCACGATGTCCTCGATGAAGGACTGGTACGTGCCGCGGTCGCGCTTCGCGGTGACGCGCTCGTACTTCTCGTGCGCCGCCGACTGGGTCTCGCCCTCTCGTGCCGCGAGCCATGACAGGAACTCGGGTTCGTTGTCCCGCGAAGGCTTGCCTGTGGCCTGCTCGAACTCCGTGCGCCGTTCTTCGAGCTCCGCCGTGCGCTTGGCGCGCAGGTTCTCGGCGTGACTCTGGTTGCCGGGCTGGATCGTCAGGACGAACACGAGGCCGATGACGACCGCAATCGTCGTGGTCGTGACGTAGTACGCCAGCGTGCGAACGCCGATGCGGCCTGCGTCCTCGAAGGACGGGATGCTCGTCACGCCGGCGACGATGCTGACCAGGATCAGCGGCGCGATGATCATCTTCAAGAGGCCGATGAAGACCTCTCTGCCGATGAAGTCGAAGACGTCGAGCACCGTGCCCAGCCAGGCCGGGTTTCCCTCGACGCGGGCCAGGAGCCCGCCCACGACGACGCCCAGGGCCATGAAGACGAAGATCAGGTTGTGGAGGCGCGGGCGCATGAGCCGCAGATCCTACTGACTCACCCGTACGGGCGCACCTGTACCCTTGCGCGATGCGCATCACGGCGATCGAAGGCAACATGCAGAAGCTCGACGGCGGTTCCATGTACGGGAACTGCCCGCGTGCCGTATGGGAACGCTGGTCGCCGCCGGACGAACACGGGCGCATCGACCTCGCGTGCCGCGCCATGTCGATCGAGGACGGGGAGCGCCGCGTGCTGTGCGAGACGGGCATCGGCGGGTTCTTCGAGCCGAAGCTCAGAGAGCGCTACGGCGTCGTCGGAGGCGAACACGTCCTGCTGCGCAACCTCGCCGCCGCCGGTGCGCCGCACGAGGAGATCGACGCCGTCGTCCTGTCGCATCTCCACTTCGATCATGCGGGCGGACTGCTCGCGGCCTGGGCCTACGGCGTGGAGCCGACGCTGCTCTTCCCGAATGCACGGTTCCTGGTGGGGCGCGAGGCGTGGGAGCGCGCGTGCGCACCCCACGCGCGCGATCGGGCGTCCTTCATCCCCGCGCTGCCGGCCCTGCTCGAATCGAGCGGACGCCTGGAGATCGTGAGGCGCACACGACGCCACGCTCGGCGACGCGTTTCGCTTCCACTTCAGCGACGGACACACCCCGGGCCTGATGCTCACCGAAGTCACGACGGATGACGGCCCGCTCGTCTTTGCCTCGGACCTGATCCCCGGGGCGCCGTGGATGCACCTGCCCATCACGATGGGCTATGACCGCTATCCCGAACGACTCATCGACGAGAAGACCGCGCTGCTCGAGAGCCTGCTCGCGCGCGGAGGTTCGGTCTTCTTCACCCACGACCCGGACGTCGCGATCGGCAAGGTGGCCCGCGACGACAGCGGCCGCTTCCGCGCCGCCTGATCACTCGCCGGCGGAGCGCGCGCCCACGGCGAAGCGGTTGATCGCCAGCAGCTCGCCGTCCCACTCGAAGCCGAACTCGAACCAGCCACCGCTGCCCACCGGTAGGGACGGCAGCTCGACCTGCAGCGCGATCTGGCGCCCGCCGAACCCCTCCGGCACGTTGACCTCCAGCGGCATGCGGGCCTGCATTGCTTCGTTGCCCTCGGGGCGCAGAAGGAAGGCCCCCGTGGCCTGGCCGGGGGGCAGGTTCCGGACGAATGCGACGATGGCAATGGGGCCGACGTCCCCAGGGACGGAGTCGACCGGCAGCACTTCCAATACGTTGTGAAGGGAGATCTCGCCCGAGGCCTGGGTCTCGACGCGGCGGCAGACGAGGAGCGCATGGACGAACGGCGAGCTGGAATCGGACATGGAGCAGCACGGTACCCGGCCGCGCGCCTCCTGCCCGCCTTGTTCGTCCTGCTGGCCCTCGGCAGCCAGGCCGTGGCCGCACCGGCGAAGCTGCGGCTCGGCGGCAAGCCGCGGCGCTTCGACGTCAAGGTCGCCGGAGGCTCGGCCCGCTTCGTGTTCACGGTGAAGGCGGGTTGTCGCTACCGCCTGACGGTCGAGCGCGGCACGCTCGCCCGCGGCGTGCTCGAGCTGGGCCGCCCGGACGAAGAACCGTTCACCGTCGAGGACGTCAAGGACGAGAAGCACGTCCACACGTGGCACGCTCAGCGCGACGCGATCCTGCAGGCACGCATCAAGGGCTTCTCCGCTTCGACCGGCGATGGGCGCGTGGGGATTGCCGTGCTCGATCCCGACGACAAGCCGATGAGCAAGCACCGGCGCTACCTCGGCGTCACCAAGGAGGACCAGGCGCTCGTCGGCGAGATGCTCGTGGGCGAGCCGAACCTCTGGTACCTCGCCGTCGAGGTGGGCTGCGTCTACGAGATCAAGCCCACGACCGGCTCCGCCGGACGCGTGCAGCTGCGCGTGCTCGACTGGGCCGACCAGGTCGTCGCCGACTCCGAACAGGGCGGCGTCGCATGGGTCGCGCGTCCGCCGCTCCGGTTCCGCGTGCCGCCGAAGCCCGCCCCCGAAGCCGAAGATCCGAAGAAGCGCAAGCGCAAGAAGAGCGTCCCGGCGATGCGTCTCGAGGTGCGCGGTGTGTTCGAGGGTGGAGGCACCTACGGCCTGCGCATGCGCAAGCTCGCGGACGACGCCGAGATCGAGATGCCCGCGGTCACGCCGCCTGCCGCGGTCGAGCGCGGCTCCGTCGAAGGCGTGCTGACGACGTTCAACGCCGGTCCCGGCGATCTGGCGATGGTCTACGTCCCGCACTCGCCGGACATCGGCCAGCTCGTGCAGGTCAAGCGCGGCGACACATGGGTCAACATCGACGCCATCGGCGGCGAAGACGTCGGACGGCAGAAGGGGGCGCGCTCGCCCGAGGACGCCCTGACGCGCTGGTTCCAGCCGTACTACCCGGGCACGTACCGGTTCGTGTCGGTCCCGATGCAGCCGCGCACAAAGCCGCAACTCTTCTTGATGGACCGGGCCGACCTGGGCGGCGCACCGATCCACATGGGCACCGGCAGCGACCCCTCGCCTCGCGCCAAGATCGGCAAGACGTGGCGGCTCGTCGGGCTCGGCGTCGTCATGCCGGGCAAGGACTACCTGTTCGTCTGCGTCTATGCGCCGGATCAGGGGGTCGCCATGCGCGTCCGTACGCAGGACGGCAAGACGATTCGAAGCCGCTCGGCCGGCGCCCTCACAATTTCCCCCGGGCTCGGGCCGTCCTTGCGCTTCAAGGTCCCGCGGCCCGGGATCTACCGCCTCGAAGCCAAGAGCGCGCGCACGCGCATCGTCCGGCCGCTGCTACGCCGCGCTTCGAACTGAACCGGGACCAAAGCTTGAGCCGGTGGGGCGTCGCGGCTTCATTGGCGGGGATGGCAAAGCGTCTCACCCGCTTCGGGCCCGGCCTCCTGGCGCTCTTGCTGCTGTGGACGCCTGCACACGCCGCCGATGAGACGACGCGGATCGAACCCCTGACCATCCACGCGCTGGTCCTACCCGAGGGACGCAGCATCTGGCGCGGCCGCATCGAGGTCCCGGAGGGCGCGCGCGCGTTGACGGTCGCCGCGTGCTCGCCGCGTGACGTCGATCTCTTCCTGCGCCGGGGCGAGCCGCTGGGAGAGGACCCGGTTGCCACCGCCGACGCATCCGGCCGGGCGCAGGGGCCGATGGAGGTGGTGCAGCTCACGCTCGACGGCGCCGTGCCGGTCCAGCCGGGCACATGGTTCCTTGCCGCGACGCGACCGCCGGGCAGCGACAACGGCGCCCGCTTCGAGCTGGTCGCCCTCGTGGATACGGAAGGCGGGCCGCGCGCCGTCGTACCTCGTGCGGGCGAGACGCAGATCGTGATGACGCACCAAGCGGGCGCCGAGCTGCGCACCTTCCTGCCCTCGCACGCACGCGAGTTGCGCTTGACGCTGAACCGCGCGGTGGCGCCCGGCGTGCAGTTCCGCCTGAGGGGGCCTCGCTCGTACCAGCGCGGCGGTGTCGCCTCGCGGCGGATCGTGCTGCAGCGCGGCGAGAGTCCCCCGGGGATCTACACGCTCGACCTCTTCGCGGAGGACGCGGGTGCGCTGCCCAAGACGATCGAGGTCCAGGCGGCGTGGGGGTTCGGCGCGGCGACGTCGCCCGTGGCCACGCCGGCGCTGCCGCTGGTTCGACCCGGCTCCTCTGCCGTCATCCGGTTGGGCGGCACGCAGCCGACCGCGCGCACGGTGCGCATACCAGTGCGGCGCGGCACCGGCGGGCTGCGCATCGATGCGACCAACACCGCGAAGGCGGACGTGGATCTCTACGTGCGCCACGGTCGACCGCTCGAGCGCGGTGACGCGGATGCCGACTACTTCGCGCTCTCGAGCGCACCGAGCGAACGCCTCGTCGTCGGTGGGTCGCGCGGGCTGCCCGGAGGCATCTACTACTGCGAGCTGGTGCTCGTCCACGGCAAGGGACCCGTCGCCGTCACGCTGCGCGTCACGCCGTTTCGCTCCGGACGCGGCCGCGGCACGTGGGGCGAACGAGCGCCGCCCGGCCTCGCGCCCGGGCCGTGGACGCCGGGGCGCGTCCAGGCCGGTCTGGCGGGCCTGACGTGGTACACGCTTGCGGTACCCGCGGGCGCGCGCTCGCTGCACGCCGTACTCTTCGGCGCCACGGCGCCGCTCGATCTCGTGCTTGCGCGCGAGAGCGATGGGAGCATTGTGCGCCGCGCGCTGAGTGCGCGGGTCGACGAACGCATCGACCATTCGTTCCAGTCGCCGATCCCGCGGCCGCAGCGCCTGCTCCTCGGTGTGATGAACCGCAACCCGTATGAAGAACAGGTCGACTTCCGCGTCGCGCTCTCGTTCAATACGCCGCCGTCTGCGCCCAAGGACGTGACCTGGCCGCCGGTCATCGACTACCAGCGCGGCACGCCGACGCTGCGCGGTGCGGCCGCCAGCGTTGAGCTGACCGTGCGCGGCAACGCGGGCGGCAGCGGAACCTGTGTGTCGCCTCGCGGCCGCATTCTCACGTGCCGCCATGTGCTGGAGATCGAGGGACGCGGCGGCGCGATTCAACGCGACGGCATTCTCGTCGCGTTTCCCACGAGGCTCGCGAGCCCCCCGCTCCAGAGCTACGTCGCCCGCGTCACGCACGAGGACCGCGGCAGCGACCTCGCCTTGCTGGAGATCACGTCCGACGTCTTCGGACGACGGTTGCCGCCGGACGCGTCGTTGCCCTGGGTCGAGCTCGGCGAGGCGGGCGGCCTCGGACTCGGGGATCCGGTCAGCGTGTTCGGCTACCCCTCGGAGGGCAGCGAGCGAACGCGGACGCCTGTGGTCCTCACGCGCGGCATCGTCTCGGGACTCGAAGCCGTGGGCGGGCGCCTGCGGTGGATCAAGACCGACGCGTGGATCGGTCTCGGCCACAGCGGCGGCTCGCTCATGGATCGCACGATGCGCCTGGCTGGCGTCGCGGCGGCCACGCTCGGGGACAGCGAGGTCCTCGGCCTCGTGATCCCCATCGGCCTGGTCCCGGCGGACTGGAGGGACCTGATCCGCGGCGACCGGCGCTAAGCCCGGGCATAGATTGGGAGCGGTGAGGGGCCCTGGTACGTTCCTTCGCCCGTGTCCAGGACCGTTGCAAGAGCCCAGTTGATGACCGACGAAGAGACTGCCGAGACCGGAACCCAGGGCACACGGAGGCCCAGTTCCATGCGGACCCCCCGCGCGCCGATCATCCCCCGGAAGGTCTGGCTGCTCGGCTCCAACGAGAAGCGGATCGCCGCGGCCGTCGGAGCCCTCGAGGGCGCGGGCCACGCCGTCCGCACCGCAGAGACGAGCGGGGAGCTCACGCCCGCGCTGCGCGAGTTCCGGCCGGACCTGATCGTGATCGACATGCAGGATCACCCCGACCGCGGCCGCCACGTCGCGATGCAACTCCGCGCCGACCGGGCCACCCGCCAGCTTCCGATCGTGCTCGTCGGCGCGAAGAAGGAGCACATGGGCACCGCCGAGAAGCCCATCACGGGCCCGACCCGGCGCTATCGCCTGCCCATGGACGCGCCTTCCGTCTTGAACGCGATCGTCGCCGAACTGTAGTCCGCAAGACGCGCCGCTTTCGGTCGCGACCCTGGATCGAGTTGACACGCTCTGACCCGGGGTGAGGCTACCGCCGAAGGAGACCTGTGATGGCCGAGCGCATGCGGATCGAAAAGGACTCAATGGGGGACGTGAAGGTCCCTGCCAAGCGGATGTGGGGTGCGCAGACGCAGCGCGCGGTTGACAACTTCCAGGTTGCCGGTCGTCCCATGCGCCCGCGCTTCATCCGCTCGCTCGCCGCCGTCAAGTGGTCCGCCGCCAAGGCGAACCAGGAGCTCAAGCTCATTCCCGCACGCATGGGCGCCGCCATTCGCCGCGCGGCGGATGCCGTCATCAAGGGCAAGCACGACGCGGAGTTTCCGGTCGACGTCTTCCAGACCGGGTCCGGCACGTCGTCCAACATGAACATGAACGAGGTGCTGAGCAACCTCGCGAACGTCGGACTCGGTTCGAAGCCGGGTGCCAAGGCGCCCGTGCATCCCAACGACCACGTCAACATGTGCCAGTCGAGCAACGACGTGATCCCCACCGCGCTGCACGTCTCCGTTGCCGCGGCCGCTACCGAGGATCTCATCCCGACGCTCGAGCGGTTCGCTGCGACGCTCGAGAAGAAGGCCGAGCAGTTCGACGACATCATCAAGGTCGGCCGCACGCATCTCCAGGACGCGACGCCGGTGCGCATGGGCCAGGTGTTCGCCGGGTTCGCCGCGCAGGTGAACCACTCGATCGAGCGCCTGACCGAGGCCACCGACGGCTTGCTCGAGGTCGGGCTCGGCGGCACGGCTGTCGGCACAGGCATCGGCCGTCACAAGCGTTTCCACACGATTGCCATCAAGCACCTGGCTGCGAAGACGAAGCTCAAGCTCCGTCCCGCACGCCACGGCTTTGAGCAGCTCGCAGGCCGCGAGGCATGTTCCTTCTTCGCCGGCGCGCTCGGCTCGACCTCCGCGGCGCTCAACAAGGTCGCCAACGACGTGCGCCACCTCGGCTCGGGCCCGCGCTGCGGCCTGGGCGAGCTCAAGCTGCCGCCGGTACAGCCCGGCTCCTCGATCATGCCGGGCAAGGTCAACCCGGTCATGGCCGAGAGCCTGATCATGGCCTGCCAGCTCGCGCAGGGCTACGTGACCACGGTCAACGCGGCTGCGGCATCCGGGAACTTCGAGCTCAACGTGTCGCTCCCGCTGATCGCCGACGTCTTGCTCGACGGGGTGCAGGTGCTCGCCGGCGCGGTCGAGGGCTTCGACAAGCGTTGCGTGCGCCGGCTCAAGGTCGACAAGGCGCGCGTCACCGCCATGGTGGAGCAGAGCTTGATGCTTGCCACCGCCCTGGCACCGCACATCGGCTACGACAACGCCGCCAACCTCGCGAAGGAGGCGTACGAGACCGGACGCACGATCCGCGAGCTGGCGACCGAGAAGAAGCTCATGTCGCCGGCCAAGCTCAATCGTGCGCTCGACGTCCGGCACATGACCAATCCCGGTCGCTGACCCCGGCCGCTGGATCGCGAGGCCTCGGGCGCGCTAGGATCCGCGCGCCATGCGCACCTTTCTCGTCGTCCTTGTCTTGCTGGGGTCTCTTTCGACGCTGCGCGCCGAGGAAGAGGCGCCGAAGCCGATGTCCGTCGCGCAGGCCGCCGACGCCGTGCGCGCGGCGGTCGAAGATCCGGCGAGGCTGAAGCAGCTTGCGTCCGTAGACGATCCCGATCCGTGGCTCGTGGCCGAGTACCTGCGCGCAAAGGGCCATGGAGGTGCGGCGTCGAAGTTTGCGCGCGCCGCACCGCGCCCGGAGGTCGCCAAGCTCCCCGCGTACCTCGAGGCCGCGGAGCCCGCGATCCGCGTCAAGGCGCTTCAAGCCCTCCACGAGAAGGCACGCGCGCTTGAAGACGCGGAGTCCTTTGCCGAGAGCCGCGCCGCCGTCGAGAAGCTGGCCAAGGACGCCGAGCAGCTCGGCTGGTACCTCGGCCCGCTCCACATGATCTGGGATTGGTCGTTTCGCGCCGCCAAGCGCGGGGCGTGGAAGGACGCGGTTGCGGGCTATCGCGCCGTCGCTGCGCTGCAGCAGGCTCGCAGCTCGCCCGACGGCGTCGGCCGTGCGCTGGAGAAGGTGAGCCAGGGGCTGGTCGAACTGAGCGACTGGGCCGCCGCGCTCGAAACGGGAAGTGAGGCGCTGAAGCTGGCCACCGCCGCGAACGACGCGCCCACGGTGACGTCGGCGCACTTGCATCTGGCGCGTGCGCATCACGGCCACGGTCGCCTGGCGGATGCGCAGGCGCACTACGAGTCCTACCTCGCGGGCGCTTCCGCGTCCGGCGACCGCACGGACATCGCGGTCGCGCGCAACGGGCTCGGCCGGGTGCTCATGGACCAGAGCAAGTATCTGGAAGCGCTGCCGCACTACAAGGCGTTCCTCGAGATCTCCAGCGCCATGGGTCGCGAGGCGGATCCGGCGTCGGAGAACTACCGGCGTCGCAAGGCCAACGAGTCCACCGCGCACAACAACATCGGCGAGATCCATCGGCGCCTCGGCGACTTCGAGAAGGCGCTTCCCGCCTACGATCGCGCGCTCGAGATCGCGGAGAAGCTCGACGACCCTCCGCGCATGCTGCTCCCGATCAACAACCTGGGTGCGACATACTGGGGGATGGGGCGCTTCGACGACGCGCTGCCTTACTTCGAGCAGGCGCTCTCGCTCTCCGAACGGCAGAAGGATCGCGAGGGCATCGCGATCGGCCTGAACAACCTCGGCGCGCTGCATTTCAAGCGCGGCAACTCGTCAAAGGCCCTCGAGCTCTGGGAGCGCTCTCTCGCGGCGAAGGAAGAGCTCGGCGACCGCATGGGGATGGCCGCGACGCTCACCAACATGTGCGCCATCGCCGGCATCGACGGACGCACGGACGAAGCGATTGCGTACGGCAACCACGCGCTCCAGCTCTCACGCGAGGTCGGGGCGCGCAGCTACGAGATCGGCGTCTTCGGCGCGTTGGCGCGGGCCTACGTGGCCAAGGGCGAGCCCGCGAAAGCGATTGACGCAACCCGCGAGGCGATCACCGTTCTCAACCAGCTCTACTCCGGCCTCGCCCAGCGCCAGGGCGCGGGTGCGCGCGAGCAGTATCGTGACGTCTTCGAGACCGGCGTGCTCGCGGCGGCCAGCGCCGAGCGTGTAGAGGACGCACTGTTCTTCCTGGAGAGCAGCCGCGCGGGCATGTTGCTCGCCGCGCTCGGGGGTGCGGTCGGGAACGCCGACGCCGACATCCCTGCCGAGCTGCTCGAGGCCGAACGCGAGGCCCGGGCCGCCGAAGCCAAGGCGATGGGGCGCTACCGCCGGGCGATGTATCAACGCAAGCTCAAGGAGTCCCGCGCGGCACGCAAGGACCTCCGCGTGGCACGCGAGCAGGTGCAGGACGCGGTCGAGGCGATCCAGCGGCAGTCCAAGGCAACGGCCGACGTGTACTACCCGCGGGCGGCCGAGGCGAACGCCATCCGCGCGTCGTTGGCCGACGACGAGGCACTGCTCCTCTACGGCATCCTCGAGGAGAAGGCCTTCGTTCTGGCGCTCGACCGCAAGGGCGGCACGCTCGTCCAGCTCGGCGACAGCGCGGCGATTCGCGAAGCGGCGGCGAAGCTCGACCTCAGGCGGCCCAAGGGCGATCCCGCGCAAGCCATCGACGCCTTGCGAGCGCTCGTGGCCGCACCCGTGACGCTCGCGCCCGGCGTTCGCCGCCTCCTGGTATCGCCGCACGCCGAGCTGTCCTACGTGCCGTTCCAGGCGCTCTTCCCGGATCGAGACATCGTGTACGTGCCGTCCGGAACAACGTTGCGCATGATGCGGTCTGCGTCGTCTCCCAGCGGCACCGGCGTGCTCGCGTTGGGGGATCCCGACTACCTGACGGCGCCGGACGTCGAGGCGGTCAGTCGCCATCGTGCCGGCGCGCTCACGAAGCTCCTGCCGTTGCCGGAGACCCGCATCGAGGTCGAGGCATTGGGAACGACGAAGCTGCTGGGCGCCCAGGCCACGGAGGCCCGATTGCTCGCTGCGCTCGGCACGCAGCCGCGTTGGCGCGCGGTCCATCTCGCGTGCCACGGTCTCGTGAGCCCACAGCCGCTCAGCTCGTCGCTCGCGCTGACCCCCGATCCCGAGAACGCGGGAGACGGGTTCCTGACGGTTGCGGAGATCTTCCGCATGCGCATCCCGGCCGACCTCGTCGTGCTCTCTGCGTGCGAGACCGCGCGCGGGAAGATCTACAAGACCGAGGGCATCGTCGGCCTGACGCGCGCGTTCATGTTTGCCGGCGCGCAGCGCGTGCTCTGCTCGCTGTGGAAGGTCGACGACGAGGCAACCCGCGCGTTGATGATCCGGTTCTACGAGCTCTGGAGTCCCAAGGAGGGCAAGGGGCTGGACGCGGCGGCAGCTCTTCGCAAGGCCCAGGAGCACGTGCGCAGCCAGGCGAAGTGGAAGCACCCGTACTTCTGGGCTGCTTGGGTACTCTGGGGACTTCCCGAGTGAAGACTTGCGCGAGAGCCCAACAGGCGATCGAGCTAGTGGTGTGGGTGCTGTGGGGAGTCCCTTAGCCTCTGCTTAGTCGCTCTGCTCCGTAGCGAGCCCGGGAGACGGAAGCGAGCCGGGACGCGGCGCAGCGACAAGATCGCCGGGCGTAGCAGGAGCAGGCTAGTCGCCCTTCTTGCGTACGAGGGTTACGAGGAACGCGGCGTCTGCGTCGCCGGGGTTGCTCGGACCGGCTTTCTTGCTGCCGTCGTAGAACGCGAGGTCGCCGGCGCTGAGCTCGACGGGCCCTTCTTCTGGCGTGATGCGAACACCACCTTGGAGCACGTAGACGAATGCCTCGCGACGACGGTGGGTGAACGGGGTGAGGCCTTGTCCGGGCTTCAGGCAGACGAGCGTCACGATGGAGCGGTCCGTCTCCATGAGCTTCTTCGTGACCGGACCCTCGTCGCGGAACTCGATGTGCGGTCCGACCGTCTGCGGCATGTCCATCGTGCGCGCCTCGCTACTCGGAGTGAGCCGCCGATTCTGCACGCGAACGCCAGAAACGCCAACGCGACGGTTTGCGCGCCTTCTTGCCCATCCGCTTTCGGCCCGTTCCGTAGACGGCTGGTGCGTCCGTGGCGACCTCGATTGCCCCAATCGGGTCGGACTCGCTGGGGTCGGACTCGCTGGGGTCGGACTCGCTGGGGTCGGCCTCAATGGGGTCCGGCTCGGGCGACGGCTCTTCGAGTGCGGCGACACGCGTTGCCACGTCGGACAGGCGCTCATCGGCCGCGTCGCGCAGCGTGCGAACGGCTTCTTCGATGCGCGCCAGCCGCTCGGCTTGCGCCAGCGCCTCGCGGTCCAGCATCTGCCGGAATTCCGACTGCAGTTCCGTCTGGAGCGCGGTCTGCTGCTCCGCGGCCTGCGCCTCCATGCGGTCCAGGCGGCTGCGCGCCTCGCCCATGGCCGGCAGGTGCTCCTCGAGCGTCGAGCTGAGATCGGCCAGCGCCGGCTCGATCTGCTCGACGCGCGGACGGATCTCGTGCTCGACGTTCTCCCAGTTGCGGGATCCCTCGTCGAGGCGCGCCCGCACGTCCGCACTCATGTCGCGCGTCATGACCTTTAGGCGCTCGATCGTGTCGCGCATCTCCACGATTCGCTGGGAGGTGCGCCAATAGAGGACGAGAAGCAGAGCGAGGGCCACGAGCCCCGCCCCTAGGAGAAGCGCCGACATCATGCCTTCAGAGCCTACCGGTGCCGGGGGTCGGCCCGGCGAGGGCGGGTTTACGGGCCTCCGGCGGTTGTTTCGTTGCTTGGCGGCCCGTATTGTCTGCGCCGTGATGCACTCCGGGACCGGGATCGGCCTTCTGCTGCTGTCGACCCTGCTCCTCCTCAGCGCGTGCGGGTCGAACCCCTATCCGGGCGAGGAGCCGAACACGCTGCACGTCTACCTCAAGGACGCGATCAAGAGCATCGATCCGGCGCATGCCCAGGACGAGATCAGCAACATCTGCGTCCTGAACCTCTACGACCAGCTCTACGAGTACGACTACCTCGCGCGCCCCTTCCGGCTCGTGCCGTGCCTTGCCGAGGCGATGCCCGAGGTGTCCGAGGACCGGCTCACGTACACGATCCGGCTCAAGCGCGGCATCCAGTACTCCGACGACCCGTGCTGGCGCGGCAAGGAGCCGCGCACCTTCGATGCGCACGACGTCGTCTTCTGCTTCAAGCGGATGATGGACTCGCACACCAAGAGCACAGGCACGTGGATCTTCGACGGCAAGATCGTCGGACTCGATGAGTTCCGCAAGGTGTCGGCGGACGTCAAGAAGAACCCCAACCGCGACCGGTACACGACCAAGGACGGCTATCCCGAGGTCGAAGGCGTGAAGGCCGTCGACGACTACACCGTCCAGTTCAAGCTCACCGAGCCGTACCCGCAGTTCATCTGGACGCTCGCCATGGGGTACACGTCGATGTACCCGCGCGAGGCGATCCGCCACTACGGCAAGCGATTCCTCGACTCGGCCGTGACCACGGGCCCCTACGTCATCGAGAGCATCAAGCGCGACAAGAAGCTCGTGCTGCGCCGCAACCCGCGCTATCGCGAGGATCGCTTCCCGACCAACGGCACGGAGGAGGATGCGAAGAAGAACCGGACGCAGGACGCCGGCAAGCTGCTGCCGTTGAGCGACCGCGTCGTCGCCACCGTGTTCAAGGAAACGCAGCCCATGTGGCTCTACTTCCAGCGCGGGTACCTCGACCGGACGTTCATCCCCAAGGACAACTTCGACGGCGCCGTGGACCCCGACACGTTCGAGCTCCTGCCCGAGATGCTCGAGCGCGGCATCCATCTGGACAAGGATCCGAAGATGGAGGTCATCTACGACTGCTTCAACATGGAGGATGAGGTCATCGGCACGCCGGCGGGGGAGAAGGGTCTCGCCATTCGCCGCGCCATCTCACTCGCCACGGACAACGAGTGGGCGATCAAGCACCTCTACAACGGGCGTGCGACCCGCGTCGACGGGCCGATCGTCGAGGAGTTCGTCGAGTACGACGCCGACTTCCGCAATCCGTGGAAGAAGCGGCCGGAGGAGACGCGCGAACAGGCGCTCGCCAAGGCCCGCAAGATCCTCGCCGACGCCGGCTATCCGGGCGGCAAGGGCATTCCCGTCATCAGGAAGGACATCGTCGACAACGACATCAACCGCACGTTCTTCCTTGCCTTCCAGCGCGACATGGCCGATGTGGGCATCCGCTTCGAAGCATTCAGCGTCACGTGGCCTGAGTTCCTGCGCCGCCTGAACGCCAAGAAGGCCCAGTGCTGGGGCATCTCCTGGGGCGCCGACTACCCGGATCCGCAGAACTTCTTTCAGCTCTTCTACGGGCCCAACAAGGCGCCGGGTGTGAACAAGAGCTGCTACGAGAACCCCGAGTTCGACAAGCTCTACGAAGAGGCGCGGCCGCTGCTGGAGGGACCCGAGCGCACGCGTCTCTACCGGCGCATGCAGGAGATCGTGACCGACGACGTCGTGTGGAGCTTCCGCTATCGCCGCGTGCAGTTCAGCATGATCCAGCCCTGGACGTACGGCTTCCGCTTCAACGACATGGGAGAGAAGTACTTCAAGTACTGCCGCGTCGACGGCGCCGCGCGCGACAAGGGCGTCGCGGCCGTCAACAAGGCGACCGTGTGGCCCGTGTTTGTCTTCTTCGGCGCGCTCGTGTTCGTCATCAGCGTGACGGCCGTCTCCGCCGGCCGTCGGACCCGGGGCTGGTAGCGCATGTGGGCCTATGTCATCCGCCGTCTCCTATTGGCGGTGCCGACGATTCTCGGCGTCACGATCATCGTCTTCGTCCTCTTCGACCTCGTCGCTCCGAATCCCGCCCTCATCCAGCTCGGCGACAAGGCGACCCCCGAGGCCGTCGAGGCGCTGAGCCGCGAGATGGGCTGGGACCGCCCCCGGCACGAGCGGTATCTGGTCTTCCTCGACGAGACGGTCACGCTGGACTTCGGCGACTCCTGGAAGCAGAACCGGCCCGTCCAGGAGATGCTCGTCGAGGGCCTCGGTCCGAGCCTCACCGTGACGCTGCCGGCGTTCCTGCTCGCGACGATGTTCGCGCTCTCTCTCGCTCTATTCTGCGCGTTCTTCCGGGACTCGTTTGCCGACCGCGTCACGGTCATCGCCGCCGTGGCCGGCATGTCCATCTCGAGCCTCGCCTACATCATCTTCGGTCAGTACTTCGTCGCCTTCGAGTGGAACCTGCTACCGATCTTCGGCCACGAGCTGTCGTTTCGCGGGATCACGTTCCTGCTCCTGCCATGGGCGATCTGGATCGCGTTGACCGTCGGTAGCGAAGTTCGCTTCTTCCGGACCGCCGTCCTGGACGAGATGAGCCAGGACTACGTACGCACGGCCGCTGCCAAGGGGCTGGGGACGCGTCGGATCCTCTTCAAGCACATCCTCAAGAACACGCTCATTCCCGTGATCACCCGCGTCGTGATCACGATCCCCTTCCTCTTCGTAGGTTCGCTTCTGCTCGAGAAGTTCTTCGGGATCCCCGGGCTCGGCGACATGGCCTACCACGCGATCATGGAGCAGGACTTCCCGATCATCAAGGCGATCACCGTCTTCGGCGCCATCCTCTACATTCTCTTCAACCTCATCAGCGACATCCTCTATGCCGTCGTTGATCCGCGGGTGCGCCTCAAGTGAGCACGGCGTCCGTCAACGTCTACCGGTCGTCCTGGCTTGCGTGGCCCACGCGCCTGCTCTGCTGGCCGCTCGCGGTGCTCTACTACGTCGTCGTGTTGGCCGTGCGCCTGCTCGGCGTGATCGCGTTCGCCGTCAAGGGCGAGTCCGACGAGGGGATACGCCGCCTGAAGGGCGCTGCCGCGCGCGGCTTCCAGTACCTGACCTTCCAGGATGACGAGCTGCCATCGATCACGGGGCGCGTCCGGGCGGAGGGCGAGACCCCCGGTCCGTGGTGGGAGGCCAAGCGCCGGCTCAAGAAGAGCCACGTCGCCATGGTCAGCGTGATCATCTTCGTCTGCTACGTCTACGTGGGCGTCGCGGCCCAGGCGGGCTGGGTGGCCGATGACTACCGCGAAGGCCTGAAGAACGCCGAGTTCGCCAAGCCGGGCGAGACGAAGAACGAGCGCTACTACTCTCTGGGCAGCGACCAACTCGGCCGCGACATCCTCAAGCTCACCGTACGCGGCACGACGACCGCGCTCTGGATCGGTCTCTTTGCGGCCACGCTCTCCAGTCTGATCGGGATGGTCCTGGGGGCCTTGGCCGGCTACTTCGGAGGCTGGGTCGACGACGTCATCGTGTGGGCCTATACGACGCTTTCGGCCATTCCCTACCTGCTGCTCGTGATGGCAGCGAGCTTCGTTTTCAAGAACAACCCAGCGTTTTCGGAGTGGTACAACGGCGTCGAAAGCGGTCCGAACGCGCAGCCACCCTTCTTCCTCAAGGAGACCTGGAGTGTCTCGCTCGGCCTCTTCACTATCATCCTCGTGATCGGCCTGACGAGCTGGGTGAGCACATGCCGCATCGTACGCGCCGAGATGATCAAGCACCGGGACAGGGACTACGTCCTCGCTGCCCGCGCCATGGGGCTCAGGACGCGCCGCGTCATCTTCCGGCACATGTTGCCCAATGTCTTCCATCTCGTCCTGATCACGTTCTCTTTGCTCTTCATCACGGCAATCAAGTTCGAGGTCATCCTCTCGTTTCTCGGTCTGGGGCTCGAGCCCGAAGAAGCGTCGTGGGGCAACATGATCAGCAAGGGCGCCGGAGAGCTGCTGCGCGCGGACACGGTCTGGTGGCAGATCACCGTTGCGACTGTCGCGCTGTTTGGGCTCGTGCTCGCCGTGAACCTCTTCGCCGACGCGCTGCGTGACGCACTGGATCCGCGCCTGCGCAAGTAGATCGACGCTACAATCCGGTCTCCGGCACATCGAGCAACGTGGGCTCCGCAAGGCAGGAGGAATACATGAGGTACGTGCTTGGCGCCCTGGTCGGGGCACTGCTCTGTGCGTGCGTGGTCGACATCTTGCAAGCCGACGAGAAGGACGCGGCAATCCGCAAGACTCTGAACGAGCTCGACGGCACGCCGATCGGCGTCGTGAACGCGTTCGCCGGTCCACGCTCGCAGGTCAAGCCCGGCGGTTGGCTCTACGAGCGGGGCTGGCGCCTATGCGACGGTGCCTCCGTACCCCGCGCGGACTACGAGGAGCTCTTCGCCGTCATCGGCGCGGCGCACGGCGGCAACAGCGAGCAGACTGTGTTCCACCTGCCCGACCTGCGCGGCCGCTTCGTACGCGGCGTGGACCACGGTGCGGCGCGCGAGGAAGGGGCGAAGGGGCGTGATGTCGACGCCTCCGCGCGCATTTCCGCGCAGACGGGCGGCAACGCGACCGATCTCGTCGGCTCGCTGCAGCTCGATCAGTTCCAGGGGCACAAGCACAAGGACCTGGGGCACTACCACAACTACATGTTCTTCCAAGCGCCGTACCGCAGCGGCGACGATGCGCACGACCGCAATTGCGAAGACGTCGCCGGCACGGGCAAGACCAGCCTGGGCTACGCGCGCATCACCGACCCCGTCGAGTCGAAGTGGGGCAAGCCGCGGTTCGGTCTCGAGACGCGCCCGTCCAACATCGCGCTCAACTGGATCATCAAGGCGAAGCCGCGCACCCCGTGATTCGCGGACGGGCACCCTTCGACTCGGCTTCGCCTCGCTCAGGGACTTCGTCAAGGTCCGTACCTACAGCCCAGGGGAGTGCGTGTAGCGCGCCCCAATCGACCGGCCCTCGGCCGTGCGAGTGTTTGGTGGCACCGTGGTCGTGGTGGTGGTAGTGAAGCCAGGGCCGAAGGCGTCTGGGAGGCGGTTCGACAGATCACGGCGTGAACGGGGGCGCCTGGCGTTCGCTGCGCAGTCGAACCTGCGCCATGGAGCGGTCACGACCACAACCACGACCACAACCACTACCATCACCACCACCACAAGGGCACGCACACCATCACCTCGGCCGATGGGAGGGCGGTCAAGCTCCCCGCGCGGCGGATCGACTTCGTCGATCCGCCTGCCGGATCGGCTCGGGGATCCGGTACGTCTTGACGCACGCCAAAACGATCCGCGCCGCCGGCATCAGGCCGATGCGGTTGCCAACGCTCACGTAGACCGGCTTCACGTTCGCCCGCGTACGCAGCGCGACACCGATGCGCCGGCCCTTGTGCGTGACCGAGGTCCAGTCACCGAACCCCGTACCGGGGGCGTCGTGCTCGCCGCACAGCTTGCTCTTGCCCACGCCGATCGTCGGAACGTCGACATGCAGGCCAACGTGGGTCGCGATGCCCACGCCTCGTGGGTGCGCGATGCCGTGCCCGTCGAGGAGCAGGACGTCGGGTTGACCGCGCAGCCGGCGGAGCGCTTCGAGGACGATCGGCGCCTCGCGAAACGACAGCAGTCCGGGCACGTACGGCATGAACGGACGAGCCGAGGCCGCGGCGACCTCGACGACCTCCCAGTCCGGTGCCGTGCACAGCACGACACAGGCATGCAGCCGCCCGCCTGGCGCGGGCGAGCAGTCGGCTGCCGCGACCAGACGCAGCTTGCGGCGGAAGCGCCCGCGGGGTTCGACGCGTTCGGCGAGCCAACGCTGGAGTCGAACGCCGTCCTTCGGCGTGACCCGCTCGAAGGGGTGGACCTTGCGGACCTTCAAGCGCCCGGTGCCGGGGCGTAGCCGCGCAGCGCGAGGATGCGGTCGACCACGGCGCCCACGAGCGCGTCGGGTGTCGATGCGCCGGAGGTGAGACCGATGGTCAAGGGCCCTTGCTCCGGAAGCCACTCGGACGCACGCGCGAGCTCCGCCTTGCCCGCCGGCTTGTGCTGGATGTCGTCTTTGGACAGCAGGCATTCCGGGCCCGTCACGTGATAGGCGGGCACGATGCCCTCGGCCATCTCGGCGAGGTGGCCCGTGTTCGAGGAGTTGAAGCCGCCGATCACGACGAGCAGGTCGAGCGGTTCCTCCAGCAGGACCTCGAGGGCGTCCTGCCGCTCCTGGGTCGCCGAGCAGATCGTGTCGAACGAACGGAAGCGGCCCGTGTCGTCGGCATCCCCGTAGCGGTCACCCAGCGCCTTGCCGATCTCGCGCGCGATGGCCAGCGACTCGCCGGAGAGCATCGTCGTCTGGTTTGCGACGCCGATGCGCTGCAGGTCGCGATCCGGATCGAACCCGGCGGAGGTCTTCGGGTGGGGGAAGCGTTCGAGGAAGGCCGCTGCGTCACCGCCATTGCGGATGTAGTCCGCCACGGCCAGTGCCTCGTCCATGTCCAGCACGACGATGTAGTGGCCGTCCGCGTGGTTGCCCGCCTGGCTGATGGTCGCGGTCGTCTCTTCGTGATCCACCTTGCCGTGGACGAGCGAGGTCAAACCGTCCCGCGCGTAGCGGTCGACGTTCTTCCAGACGTTCAACACCGAGCCGCACGTCGTGTCGACCACGACCGCACCGCTCTTACGGATGGCATCGAAGCGGTCCGTGGCCACGCCGAAGGCCGGCAGGATCACGACGTCTGTCGCCTGCACCGCGCTCGCGTCCGGCATGTCCTCGTCGCCGAAGAAGCGCACGCCGAGTTCGCGTAGCCGCCCGTTGACCTTCGGGTTGTGGATGATCTCGCCCGTCAGCACGATGCGCCGGTCAGGGAACCGCTTCACCGTCTCGTACGCGTAGTCGACAGAGCGCTCGACGCCGTAGCAGAAGCCGAACTCCTTCGCGAGACGGAAGGTCGTGTCGCCGAAGACGAGCCGGTGGTCGTTGTCCCGAAACGCCTGCACCCAGTCGGAGCGGTACTCCGCTTCGACCTCGCCGCGTACGTCGCGCCGGGTGCCCAGGCCCGACCGGAAGTAGCGCTCGGCGAAGGTGTCGGGGGCGGATTCGTCGGCGGTCATGCCACGTAGCCTACCCGCGCGCTCGCCCCCGTTGATCGACCAGGATCGAGCGCAGCTTGGAGATGAGCTCGTCCGCGCTGCGGTAGCCCGCGAAGTCCGCCAGGATGTCGCCGTTGCCCTCGATCACCACGAAACCCGGGAAGCCACCGACGCGGTAGCGATGCGAGATCGCCTTGCCAACCGGCTGGTCCGCGTCGTACTTGACCGCTACGAAGCTCCGGAGCTCGGAACCGACCCGCGGGTCCATCAGCGTCTCGTTGTCGAGACGCACGCACCAGCCTCACCAGGACGTCCAGAAGAAGAGCAGCCCGGGCCGGCCGGTGCTGCGGATCTGGGTGAGCACCTCGTCGTAGCCCGTGTCGCGTTGCGTGAACGCGTAGCCCGACGTTCCTGCCACCGGGGCCGGAGTCGTCGTGCTCGTACCGGGCGCCTGCGTACGCTGCGCGTTGCCTGCACTGCATGCAGCCGCGAGGCAGACCGCCCACAGCAGAGCAGGCGCGGTGAGCGTTCGCATGGCTACTTCGACATCGCCTTGACGAGCTCGGCGATACCGACGACGTCGATGGACAGACCACCCGCATAGTGGCGGCCCTCGTGTGCTCCCCAGATCACCGCGGGAATCGGCTTGCCCTCGGGCACCTGCGGCACGGTCTCGCCGGGGGCCATGTCCTTGGCGAGATCGCCGGCGAAGCGCATGATCTGTCCGATCAGCGAGCGGAGCTCCGCCTCGACGAGGAACGTCGGCTTGCCGCCGGCCTTCGCGATCGCCTTGGCGAGGGAGGCAGACGCACTGCCCTTGCCCTTGCTGAGCGACGTGATCATCGACTCCATGTGCGCCGTGTCGCCCATCGTGGTCAGCACGTGGCCACCCACGAACGCGAGGTGCATCTTCAGGGTCTCACCGCCGAAGAGGCGCGGCATGATCTTGTCGAAGATCTCTTCGGCTTCGGGCGGCATCTGGCCTGCCTGGCCGCCCATGCTCTCCATCAGGCTCTTCATGTCGAGCTTGATGTCGTACTCGTCGACCTGGATGCCCGAGATCATGGTGCCCTGGCCCTTCGAGATCGCGAAGCCCGGCATCTCCGACGAGCTCTCGAGGAGCTCGGTCATGCGCGCCTTGTAGGCCTCGGCGTCCTTGACGTCGGCGACCTGGACCATCTGCATCCCGTTGTCGCCCATCGCGAAGGCCATGGCGAAGTTCGGACCGAGCAGCTTGCCCAGGTCCATGGCCTTGTCCATGTAGGCCTTCCACTGCTTGCGCGTCTCCTCCGGCATCTCGCTGAACGCCGAGTCCATGAGCGGCTGCATCCACTGCATCAACTTGCCGTACTCGATTCGCATGAGCAGGTGCACGGGGAAGCCGTCGGGCAGGTGCGCGGCGATGGCCGCGAGATTGCCGCTGTCCGTCGCGGCGATGTCGAGCTTGCTGCCCTTCTTGGCCGTGAAGCCCACGAGGATGTCGGCGGCGCCGCCGTCGAGCCCCGCACCGAGCTCGAACATCTCGGCCGAGTTGATGAAGTCCTTCACCCAGCCGGTCATGCCCTCGAGCATGCCGCCCAGCGCTTCCATGTCCTGGCCGGGCGCCGCGGGCATCTCCGCGAACATCTCGTCCATGCCCTCGAGCATCCCGTCGATCTCCTTGCGGAACTTCGTGACGAGGGCACCCAGGTTGATGCGCAGCGCGATGTCGCCGGCGGGGACACGCTTGGCGATCTCCGGTGCGCTGTCGCCCCACTCCGTGGTGGGGGAGCCGGAGAAGGCGAGGTACGAGCCCGACGTCCGTACCTGCGGACGCTGGTCCGGCGGCGCGGCGTTGAACTGCGCCTCCATCCCCGTCTTCGCCGACTCGACGTCGGTCATGGGGAAGACCATCGTGAGGCCCTGGCCCGAGACCACGGCCTCCATCGGATCGCCGCCGCCGGGGGGCAGCGACACGGCGATCGCGAACGCCTTGCTGCGGTCCCAGAACTGGGACGCGCCCGGGAGCATCTGCGCACCGATCTGCGTGATGTCGACCTCGGCCGCCGCGCCCTCGTCGAACTCGGAGATCAAGGCACGCAGCTTGGTCTGGAAGTCGTCCGGGCTCGCGACGTAGAGCATCGCCACGGCGTCCTGGGGGACGAGCTTGCCCAGGTCGTTCGAGATCACGGACGTCTTGAGACCCGCGGGCCCCGTCGTCGGTCCGGCGTCCTTGCCACACCCGCTCGCGATCAGTGCTGTCGCCACGATCGCCACGCACAACCAACGCATCGGCTTCATCGTCTTGCCTCCGGCCGGCCCAACCCGGCTATGCAGGATTCGAATATCGACTCGGGGCGAAGGGGCAGCGAGGAAATCCCGTCAGGCCCTGAGCGAGCGCTAGCGAGTCGAAGGGTCGCCGCCTACGGCGCGTCGACCGTGAACGGGACCGCGTTGCTGCGCTTGCCGTCCACCGTAACGACCACGTCCCCGGTCTCCGCGCGCAGCGGCACGACCGCGCGCAGGCCCTCCACGGTCGGGAAGACGAGGAACGCCCGTGCGTCGCCGAACGTCACGGAGAACTCGAGCAGCGGCCGCAGCGAGGGCGGTCCGCCCGGCACGAGGAACGACAGGTCATAGAGGTCCGTGCCCTGGATGTCGACGCGGTCTAGCGGCTTGCCGCTGGACGGCTCCAGCGCGTCGATCTGCGGGAGACCTCGCTCCAGGACCTCGAACACCAGGCCGTTGGAACTCTGGCCACCGACCTCGACCTGGATGTCGCCGTCCGCGCCCTTGGGGACGACGGCGATGAGGGAGCTCTCACCGCGCCCGAAGATGGCCGCGCGTGCCGTGCCGAACGAGACGCTGATCTTGCGGCCGATCACGAACAAGTGCTCGCCGTCGATCTCGACGAGGCTGCCGGGTGATGCGGCCGCCGGTGTCACGCTCGTGAGCTCCGGGGCCGGCTGCTCGCCAACGACCTCGATATCGACGCCGTCGCTCGTGACCCCGTTGACCGTCACGGTGAGCAACCCCGTCGTGGCGTTCGCGGGAACCTTGGCGACGAGGCGCTTCCCGAGAGGCAGCACCTTCTCGGCGTCGGCGCCGCCGAAGGAGACACTCACGTCATCCAGCGGTGTCCCGAGATGCATGCCCTCGATGATCGCGATCACGCCCGGGCTAAGGGGATCGGGTTGCACGCTCGTCACGAGCGGCGTCGGTTGTTCCACGACCTCGAACGCTGCGGCGTTGCTTGCCACCTCGCCGCGCGTGACCACGACGTCCACGAGGCCGAGCGGCAGCGCGTCCGGCACGATGGCCAGGACGAAGCCCGGGAACGCGACAAGGACCTTGGCGTCCACGTCGTCGAAGGTAACGCTCGTGGTCTCCTTGCGCGCTGCGAGGTCGTGGCCGCGGATTCCCACCAACGAGCCGGCCGTGCCGTTCTCGGGATGCAGCTCATCGATGAGCGGGTCGCCGGGCGGTTCCTCGCGCTCCGGACGGTCGAGGTGGAGGACGGCGAACGGCGCGCTGCCGTCGTGCACGCCGTGGTCGGCCAGGATCTCGTCGTCTCGGAGACTCTCGAGCAGCTCGCGTACGCGCTCGACCACCGGATGATCGCGCCACGCGTCCATCCGTTCGACGTCGCCCGCGTCGTTCGTCCGCCAGCAGTCAGCCTCTTCGTCGTCGTCCCCCTTGGCGTCGAGCGGCAGGGAGAGCACGTCGTTGTCGCCGTCGCCGTCCACGTCGGCCGTGACCACGGCGCGAGCGGCGGGCAACTGCGCGGCGTCACCCGGCAGGTCGCCTGCGGGCGCGGTCTCCGTGCCACCCGTGCCGCAGGCAGCGAGCACGAGAGCCCACGAAAGGGCCGCGAGAAGGGCCGGGGTCGAACGGTGCAGCGTCATGGATGCCTCCCTCCGCTCCGGTCCCGATTCTGACCTCGGGTGCGGCATCCGGCCATCTCTGATTTGAGGAGGCCTTCAGATACGCCTACTTCTCGGCGGCCTCCTCGGGCCGGAGGACGAAGTAGACGTCGGCCGGCACGCCGGCCGTCATGGGCTTCTTCTGCTCGTCCGCCTTGAATCCGGGCGCGCGGGCCAGGACCGTCAGCGTGCCCAGCGGCGCGTCCGTGAAGCGGACCTGGCCCTGCTTGTTGACGAACCGCACGCGGTCCTCCCCCGCGTGGCGGTAGCCCGCCTTGGCCTTCTCCGGGACACCCCCCTTGGCGTCCCGGACCGTGACGACCAAGGTCCCCGTCGTGAGCCGCGCGCGGCTGTTCGCACGTTCGTCTTCAGGGGAGACCGGTGCCGGCTCGACCGGCGGCGGTGCAGGCTCGTCCGGCGTCTCCGCCTGCGGATCGCTGAGGAAGGTCCACACGCTCCAGGCGAGCACGGCCGTAACGAGGGTGAGGAGCACGATGCGCACGCAGGCAGCCTACCCGGCATGCCGGCCCACCCCGGAATATCGGCGCGCGTCGGGTGGTGTCGGTCGATCCTGACCACCATGGGTTGTGAGGCCGACCAAGCGACGTCGTCTGTCGTCTTCCGGGACGTGACCAAGTCCTTCGGCGACCTCGAGGTCCTGGGCGGCGTCACGCTCGATGTCCGCCGCGGCGAGGTGCTGGCGCTGCTGGGGCCCAGCGGCGGCGGCAAGTCCACGTTGCTCCGCCTCGTCAACGGGCTCGAGATCCGCGACGGCGGGAGCCTGACCGTGCTCGACACGGACATTCCACTCGGTGAGCCGGCCGCGCGGCCCGCGGATCCGTTCTGGACGGATCTCCGGCGCCGCATCGGGTTCGTCTTCCAGGCGTTTCACCTCTACCCGCACAAGACGGCGCTCGAGAACATTGCGCTCGCGCCGGTCGAGGTGAACGGGCAGTCGGTCGACGCAGCACGGGAGCGCGCGCGCACCTTGCTCGAGCGCGTCGACCTCGCGAACAAGGCCGACGCCTATCCGCGCCACCTTTCCGGCGGGCAACAACAGCGCGTTGCCATTGCGCGTGCGCTCGCGATGGATCCGGAGATCCTCCTGTTCGACGAGCCGACGTCGGCACTCGATCCCGAGATGAGCGCGGAGGTGATCGAGGTGCTGCGCGACCTCGCCGCGCGTCACGACCGCACGCTGATGGTCGTGACCCACGAGTACGGCTTCGCCCGCGAGGCCGCCGATCGCGCCGCGTTCCTCGAAGACGGCTGCATCCTCGAGGTGGGACCCGCCCGGCAGGTACTCGAGGCGCCCGAGCATCCGCGCGCCAAGGCGTTCTTCCAGCGGGTGCTCTGACGCGGCCTACGCGGACGAGTCGCTGACGCCGACCCACATGCCGTCGCCCATGGGCACGATCACGCCGGTGATCGCCTCCAGGCGGGCCAGGGTGTCATTGAACGCGCGCACGGCGTCCGTCTCCGGGTCGGTCGGCGTTTCGGCGAAGAGCTCGCCGAAGGCGAAGGCGTTGTCCACCAGGAACAACCCGCCCGGCCGGACGATCCGCAGGCACTCCTGGATGTAGCCCTCGTAGCCGCCCTTGTCGGCGTCCAGGAAGCAGGCGTCGGCGGAATTGTCCTCGAATCTCGGCAGGACGTCGGCACCGGCACCTCGGTGCACCTCGATCCGCTCTGCTACGTCCGACTTGGCGATCCACGCCTCGGCAAAGTCGGCGTGCTGGTCCGAGAGCTCGATGGTCCGCACGCGTCCGCCTTCCGGCAGTGCGCGTGCCATCCAGAGCGCGGAGTACGCGGCCAGCGTCCCCACCTCCACAACCTCCCGCACACCGGCCGCACGCAACAGGATCTGCACGAAGGACGCCTGCTCCGGCGCGATGTGGATGGCCGGGATTCCTGCTGCTGTCGCGGCCTCGCGCAACTCTCGCAGGAAGTCGTCTTCGCCCGTCGTCCGGTCGGCGATGTAGTGGAAGTGATCGGCGGTCACCAGGGTGGACTCGTTGGACATGACGCTCCTCCGGGGGGTCGCGCTACGGTAGCCGACCTCAGGACCTGCGAAGCGATTGCCTCGGTGCTGTCCGCGCGCATGGAGGTGGAGGGCCTCGGGCCCTCCCTATCCCGCGAGGGCGGTCTCGAGATCGCCGTTCGTTCCGTCAATGGAGCTCAGCGCCGCGCGCATCTCGTCCATCGTAAACGGCTTCTCGAGCAGTTGCTGTCCGGTGTCGCGGGCCTGCTCGGTGAGGTCGTCGTTGACGAAGTCCCCGGTCATGAACACCACGCGATGCGCGAGCCTGGGCTTGCCCTCGCGCAGCCAGTCGTGCAGCTCGAGGCCCGTGCCGCCCGGCATGCGGATGTCGAAGATCAACGCGTCGTACTCGTTCTCCGACAGCAAGCGCTGCGCTTCGATGACGTTCGCCGCGCTGTCGACGCGCGATCCGAAGTGACCGAGCTGTGCCACGAGCGTCTCGCGCACCGACGACTCGTCGTCGACGACGAGCACCGCCTGCGGGGCGGCGTACGCCGGCGCGCCCATGACGGACTTGTCGATGGCCGCGCGTCCCTGCTCGCTGCGGGGCAGGCGCAGGCTGAACGTCGCGCCGCTGCCCGTGTCCGGGGCCAGCAGCAGGTCGCCGCCGTGCTCGCGCGCAATGGCACGCGAGAGGGCCAGGCCGAGGCCCGTGCCTTTGTTCGGGCCCTTCGTGGTGAAGAAGGACTCGAAGATCTTCGTTCGCATGTCGTCGGGGACGCCCGGGCCCGAGTCCGAGACCGAGATCATGACGCCATCCTGCGTCTCCGACGCGCCGATCGAGAGCTTGCGATCGCCGCCCCACTTGGCCAGGGCGTGAAGTGCGTTCTGCACGAGGTTGACGAGCACCTGCTGTAGCGAGTGCTTGTCTCCCAGAACGCGCGGCAAGGACTCTGCGATGTCCGCCTGCACCTCGACGCCCGCCATGCGCGCCTCGTAGGCGAACAGCTCCACCGTTCCTCCCACGAGCTCGTCGACCGACACCGGCACACGCTCCGGATTGCGGCGTCGTGCGAAGTTCAGGAGGTTGCGAACGATGCGCGTTGCGCGCAGCGCCTGCTCGCGCATCTGCGAGACGGGCTTCTCGAGATCTTCGGGTACCTCGAGTCCCTTGAGCAGATCCGCGTAGCCGATGAGGGCAGCCAGCGGGTTGTTCAGCTCGTGCGCCACGCCGGCGAGCGTCTGGCCGACGAGCGTCGTGCGCTCCGCCTGCACGATGCGTCCGCGCGCCAGCTCTTCCTCGGTCACGTCCGCCAGCGTCACGAGCGTGCCGATGCGACGGTTGCGATCGACCACGCTGATGGCCGTGCACGCGAGTTGCAGCGGCTGCTCGTTCTCGTTCTCGGTGATCGTGGCGCGGAAACGACGAGACACGCCCGGCGGCGTGTGGCTGAGCTCCTCGAGCGTGAGGTCGCCGATGCGCGGCGAGGCCTCACCGTCCGGATGTTCGGCACGGCATGCCGCGAGGACCTTGCGCGCAGCCGGATTGGCCAGCTGCACCTGACCGTCGCCGCCGAGCAAGACCACGCCTTCGCGCATCTGGCGGAGCAGCAATGCCATGCGCCGGTACTCGCTGTCGCGGCGTAGCTCCAGGCGGCGGATGGCCTCGCTGGTGCGGCGCGCCACGTCGGCGAGAACACCGATGCGTTCGGCCGGTAGCGCGCCGGACTGCGGATCCCCGATGAACAGCACGCCGGCGATCCGACCCCCGACGCGAACGGGGATGTCGACTTGCGTACGGAACTCGAGAGTCGACGGTGCAGGGTGGATGCCCGTGGCGAGCGTCTTCAGGCGACGCACGATGGAGTTCGATCCGGCGCGCGCCAGGCTCTCCTGCAGCCGCACGCGGCGGTGCTCGAGCTGGTCGCCCTCGATGCGTCCTTCTTCTTCCCACAGGGCGGCTTCTTCGCCTTCGAACTCGAGCACGACCGCGCGCGCGTGCACACCGGTGTGGCAGCGCAGGTGGCGCAGCACGGCTTCCGCGATCTCGTCGAGCGTGCCCGCGTCGGCGAGCGCCTGCGTGAAGGACACCAGCTCGGCCGCAGCCGCTTCGCGCACCTTGATCTCGCGGTCGACCTGTTGCGCCATCTCGCGCTGACGTGCTTGACGACGGGCGAAGCCCGCGATGGAAGTGGTGTGGAACGTGAACGCGATGATCAAGATGACTTGCACGCTCACGAGCAGCGGGGACGGCACGTCGCCCTGGCCCAGCGTGAACGCGAAGCCGAGGCCGAGGACCATGACGCCCGCGAGGATGCCGAGCAGCGCGGCGCCGAAGCGCGCACCGACGATGGCGACGAGGGTCGAGACGAGGTAGCCGCTGATGAAGAGGATGCGCGCGTCGGTCTCTTCGATGCTGCCTTCGACCAGGACGCAGCCGATGGCACCGACGGCGAGGAACTCGATGGCGAGCATGGCCAGCTCGACCGGCGCCTGGAACGGCCGGAGCGAGAGCAGGAACGACGCGACGGTGACGGCGACGAGGCCGATGAGCGCGAAGTTAAGCGCGTTCTTGGCTGCCGGCAGGCCGGCCACCAACACCACGCAGGTGAGGGTGATGACGAGCAACCCTGCGCGGATCACGCTTGTACGGCCTTGGCGGACGATCGGCATCCCTCGATGTCCCCTAATTCACGACATGTGCCTCCCGGCCTCCCGGCCGGAACTCCGCGGTCCTATCGACCGCCTACGGGGGCTGCCTTGAGCGCAGCAGCCGCGTCCGGGGTACAACCCCCGCATGGGGGCTTACATCGCCGAACCAGGCGGCCATCGAGACGCAGTATTCGGGCTCGCGCGCCGGGCGGGCTCCATCCTGATGGTGCGCAATCCCCGGGTCGCGAAGGGCCGGCACACCTCGTTGTGGGACCTGCCCGGCGGTGCCGTGGACGCCGGTGAGTCGCTGCCGGAAGCACTGGCGCGCGAGTGGCGCGAGGAGACGGGGCTCGACGTCGACGTCGGGGATCTCTTCCTCGTGGGCGACGGGTCCAAGCAGCGGTCCGGCGGCCCGGTGCTCTACACGTGGCGCGCGTTCTTCTTCCACGCGACGTCGGGCGAGGAGCCGCAGGCGGGCGACGGCATCGACGAAGTCGCCTGGATACCCGAGGCCGAGGTGTCGACGCGCCTCGATGCGCCGTACCACGAGCCGCTGCGTGCGTGGTTCTCCGGCGACGCGCGGCACTACGCCCCGATCCGCTGGGTCGAGGCAGAAGATAACGACGGACGAGACAGTGGAGTCCCGCGCGACCTGTTGATCCTGGCGGCCGCGGCTGCGGTGGGGGACGTGGACCTCTTGCGTGCGCAGACCGCGCGCGCGCTCGACGGCAGTGAGACGGTGGCGCGCATCGAGGAGACGTTGCTCCAGATCGTGCCGTATGCCGGCTACCCGCGCGCGATCACCGCATTCGGTGCCGTGCGAGCGCTGCTCGGCGCGCCGCAGGACGCGGGGGGGGGCACGGAGGAGGACGGCCCGACGATCTTCGAACGCGTCTATGGCGACACGACGCCTACAGTGCGCGCCGGGCTGGAGTCGCTCCACCCGCAGCTCGCGGCATGGACGCTCGAGCACGCATATGGGGGTGTGCTTGCGCGCGCGGGGGTGTTGACGCTGCTCGAGCGAGAGCTCCTGGCCGTTTCGATCCTGACGGCACTCGGCGGACTTGCGGATCCGTTGCTCGGACACATGCGAGCGGCGAAACGCTTGGGCGCGAGCGCCGACGACGTGGCAGCAGCGGTGCAGGTCGTGCCCGTCTCGGTCGGCGCGGGCAAGCGTGAAGCGGCGAGAGCGTTGTTGGAGCGACTGTAGGGGGGGCACCCTGGGGCCGCGTTCGCCCTGATCCGCGGGCCGACCACTCGCTGCGCTCGGGTCGCCCGTACATCGCGCGTTCCCCAGCGGACATCCCCAGCGTAGAGATCGCTGTACGGGTGACCCGAGGCCCGTAGGGCCGAGTGGTCGGCCCGCGAGCTGGCATGGGCACGCAGAACGCCGACTGGGCGCCCCTACACGATTCCGCCAGTTACTTCGGCTCTTCGCCGACGACCACGGCCTCGGAGAACGAGAACGCCATGCCGCTGCGTGAGCCCAGCATCGCGTCCTTGTGGGCCTTGTCGAAGTTCTCTGCCTGCTCGCCGTTGAGCTCCTCGCGCATGTCCGCGAAGGCCCGGTTCTTGATGCGCTTCTCGGCGTCCCCGTAGGTCTCGTTGGTCCCCGGGATCGTCGTCTTCTTGAAGTCGCGGATCTTCTTCATGTTGCCCATCAGCGAGATGACGCTGTCCTCGCCGCTGTCGCGGGACAGGGTGATCTTGCCGACGCTGTTCCACGTGTCGCCGTTGTCGTTCGGAAGCTCGCGCAGATCCTTGAGCTCGCGGCGCGCGCGCTCGGCGATGTCGTCGAAGGACTGCTTCTGTGCGTCCGTCAGTTTCAGCGACTTCGCCGCCGCGTCGACGCTGTGATAGAAGCGGTTGCCCAGCGCATTCGAGACGACCCGGCTGATGCGCCCGCCCTTCTCGTTCTCATCCTCGAGCTTGGCGATCGTCTCCTTCTGCTCCGCGATCGTCTTCTCGAGCGCGGCAAGGCGCTCGTCGGCCGTGCGTGCGGCCGGGGCGTCGCGCGTTGCGAGACCCGTGCTGGTCTCCGAGCTTTCGTCGAGCGGCGTCATGCCGCCGCCGGAGGACGCGGTCATGGCCGTCGGCCGCGGGCCGCTGTTCTTCAGCAGCGCGTCGAGCTTGGCCTCGATGCCGCCCATGCTGTTCTGCAGGTCGGTCACGCCTTGCTCGAGGTCGGCGACATCGCTCGCGCGGTCGCTCGCGTCCATCGCCACATATCCGGCCACGCCCAGCGCTGCCACGGCCAGAAGAAGACCCAGCTTGTCCATCGTGCCTCCTCGCGGGCCCCGCGCCCCTACGCAATGAGCCCTACGATACCCACTACGTGCTCGCAGGCGGGTTGTTAGCGTCGATCTAGGCAGTCGGGGCCAGCGTCACGAGCTGCGCGCCTTTGTCGACGGCCTGACCGGCTTCCACGTGGATCGTGCCGACCGTGCCCTCGCGCGGGCTGCGGATCTCGTTCTCCATCTTCATGGCCTCGAGGATCAGCAGCGGCTGGCCGGAGGAGACGCTCTCGTCCGGGCCGACGAGCACCTCCTTCACCACGCCCGGCATGACGCTCTTCACCTCGGCGTCGCCGCCGCCCCCGGCGCGGCTGCCGCCCATCGCAAGGCGGGCCATGCGGCCGCGCTCGTCCTCGATGGGGACACGGACCTCGCGGTCGTGGAACGACAGCATCGCCGCGCCGTTCTCGAAGCGCGCCGCGTAGGTCGCGCTCTGGCCGTCGACGAGCAGGTTGAGCAGGTCGCTGTTCTCGACGGCGGTCACGTCCGTGAGATACGACGTTCCGTCGACGACGACCTCCGTACCCGCCTTCGTGCTGCGGACCTCGACGACCCGTTCCTCGCCGCCCCATTGGACGTAGTAGCGCGTGCCGCGTGCCATCAGCGCCTCCACCAGTGACGGCCCGCAACGACCCAGGGCGATGCCTGTGCGCTCGCGGCGGCCTGCGGCACGCGTGTCTTGCGGACACGGCGGTGCATTGCCAGCGCTGCCGCGATGACGGGAATCACGTCGCTGCCATCGGGCTCGGGGGCCTGCGCGTCGTCGAGGATCGAGGTGTCGTACTTGCCGCTGACGAAACGCTCGTCGTCCAACGTACGCAGGATCAGCGGGATGTTGGTCGTGAGACCCGGCAGGCGCGTCTCCCACAGCGCGCGCTTCATGCGCTCGATCGCCGCGTCGCGCGTGTCGGCGTCGACGATCAGCTTCAGCAACAGGTTGTCGTAGTCGAGCCCGACGCTCTGGCCGAAGTAGACGTGCCCGTCGCAGCGGACGCCCGGGCCGCCGGGCAGGTGCACGGCGCCCAGTGTGCCCGTGCTCGGCATGAACCCGTGGTCGGCGTCCTCGGCGCAGATGCGCGCCTCGATCGAGTGCCCCTCCGGCGCGGGCACGTCGCTGCCGAACGAGATCGGGAGTCCCTGTGCAATGCGCAGTTGCTCGCCGACGAGGTCGACGTCGTAGCGCAGCTCGGTGATCGGGTGCTCCACCTGGATGCGCGTGTTCATCTCGAGGAAGTGGAACTCACGGTCGGCGCCGACCAGGAACTCGACGGTGCCCGCGCTGCGGTAGCCGCAGCTCTCCGCCGCCGCAACGGCGGCCTGCTCCATGCGGGTGCGCAGGGCTTCGTTGACGATCGGCGACGGCGTCTCCTCGATCACCTTCTGGTGGCGGCGCTGCACCGAGCACTCGCGTTCGCCCAACGCGACCGTGTTGCCGTGGTCGTCGGCGAGCACCTGGATCTCGACGTGGCGCGGCTCTTCGATGAACCGCTCGAGGTAGACGGTGCTGTCACCGAAGGCGGTTTCGGCCTCGCCCGACGCGCGGGCGATCGCGTCGACGACCTCGTCCGCTTCTCGCACCAGACGCATGCCTTTGCCGCCGCCGCCGGCCGAGGCCTTGACGAGCAGCGGGAAGCCGACGTCCTCGGCCGCTTTGCGGCACGCCGCTTCGTCGCTTGCGTCTTCGAGCGTCGCGCCGGGCACGAGCGGAACGCCGGAGGCGCCGACCGTTGCGCGCGCGGAGATCTTGTCGCCCATGGCTCGGATCGCGTTCGCCGGCGGGCCGACGAAGATCAGCCCCGCCGCCTCCACTGCCTGGACGAACTCTGCGCTCTCAGCGAGGAAGCCGTAGCCGGGATGGATGGCATCGGCGCCGCTCTTCTCGGCGGCCTCCAGGATCTTGTCGATCCGCAGGTAGCTCTCGCCGGGCGGCGGCGGGCCGAGCCGATAGGCCTCGTGCGCCATCCGCACGTGCATCGACGTGCGATCTGCATCGGAGTAGACGGCGACACTCGTCATGCCGTGTTCGTGCGCAGCGCGGATCACGCGTACCGCGATCTCACCCCGGTTGGCGACGAGCAGCTTCTTGATCGGGCGGGTTGCCGTCACAGCGGGATGTTCCCGTGCTTCTTGGGGGGGTTCGAGTCGCGCTTGGTCTCGAACATCGCGAGCGCGGCGATCAGGCGCGGGCGCGTGGTGCGCGGCTCGATCACGTCGTCGAGGTAGCCGCGCTCGGCCGCTACGTACGGGTTGGCGAAGCGCTCCTTGTACTCCTCGACAAGCTTGGCTTCCTCGGCGGCCGGATCGTCGGCGGCCGCGATCTGCTTGCGGAAGATGATCTCGACCGCACCCTTGGCTCCCATGACTGCGACCTCGGCGCTCGGCCACGCGACGTTCCAGTCGCCGCGGATGTGCTTGCTCGACATGACGTCATAGGCGCCGCCGTAGGCCTTGCGCGTGATGACGGTGAGCTTGGGCACCGTCGCTTCGCAGTAGGCGTACAGCAGCTTTGCGCCGTGCTTGATGATGCCGTTCCACTCCTGGTCGGAGCCGGGCAGGAAGCCGGGCACGTCCTCGAAGGTCACGAGTGGGATGTTGAAGCAATCGCAGAAGCGCACGAAGCGCGCGCCCTTGAGCGACGCCGCCACGTCCAGGCAGCCGGCCAGCACCTGCGGTTGGTTTCCGATGATGCCTATGGTGCGGCCGCCGAGGTGGGCGAAGCCCACGACGATGTTCTCGGCGTAGTGCTCGTGCACTTCCATGAAGTCGGCGTCGTCCACGATGAGACGGATGACTTCGCGCATGTCGTAGGGCTTGTTCGGATCTTCCGGCACGATCTCGTTGAGCCGCTGTTCCATGCGGTTCGTGTCGTCGGTGCCGGGGCCGGGCGGCGGCATCTCCATGTTGTTCTGCGGCAGGAACGACAGCAATCGCTTGAGGACGGCCAGGGCGGCGGCGTCCTCGGGGACGCGGAAGTGCGCCACGCCCGACTTCTCGGAGTGCGCGCCCGCCCCGCCGAGCTCGTCGTGGGTGATGTCTTCGTGCGTCACCGTCTTCACGACGGCCGGGCCGGTCACGTACATGTACGACGTGCCGTCCACCATCACGATGAAGTCGGTGATGGCCGGCGAGTAGACCGCGCCGCCGGCACACGGGCCCATGACGGCCGAGAGCTGGGGAACGACGCCTGACGCGAGCGTGTTGCGCAAGAAGATGTCCGCGTAGCCGCCCAGTGAGACCACGCCCTCCTGGATGCGCGCGCCGCCCGAATCGTTGAGGCCGACGATGGGGCACCCGATCTTCATCGCGGTGTCCATGAGCTTGCAGACCTTCTCGGCGTTTGCGCCCGACAGCGAGCCGCCGAAGACGGTGAAGTCCTGCGCGAAGATCGCTGTCACACGCCCGTTGACGCGGCCGATGCCCGTGACGACGCCGTCGCCCGGGTAGCGACGCTTCTGCATGCCGAAGTCCTGGCAGCGGTGGACCTTGAACGGGTCCATCTCCTCGAAGGTGCCGGGATCCACGAACAGCTCGATTCGTTCGTGGGCGGTGAGCTTGCCGCGGTCGTGCTGCTTCTGGATGGCCGCCGTGCCGCCGCCCAACTTTGCAGCCTCGCGCTTCTCGCGCAATGCTTCGATGCGCGGGTCTTCCCCGTTGCTCATGCGTGACCGCCCTCCGCGGGAGGCTGGGAGATCTCGACGAGCACACCGCCCGCCGACTTGGGATGAATGAAGGCGACGCGGCACCCGCCGGCGCCCGGCCGCGGCTCGTCATCGAGCGTGCGCAGTCCCTGCGCCTGCAGGTGCTTCAACGTGGCGGCGACGTCGTCGACGCGATAGCAGACGTGGTGGATGCCCTCGCCGCGCTTCTCCACGAACCGGCCGATGGGGCCGTCGGGGTCCGTGGACTGCAACAGCTCGAGCTTCATGCCGCCGCCGTCGAACGCCGCGACGCGCACGCGTTCCGTGGGCACCTCGTCCTCGAAGACGAGCCGCAGGCCGAAGACTTCGCCGTAGAGATGCTTGCCGGCTTCGAGGTCCCGGACCGCGATGCCGATGTGGTCGACGGGGCCGAGGTGGGGCAGCGGGTCGGGAGTGTCGGTCATGGGCCGCGCATGGTACCGGCGCGGCCTCGGGCACTGAAATCGCGCGAGAGCCGTCTAGTCGCGCCTACTTCGGCAACAGCACCAGATCGAACCGGGTGACGCGTTCCACGCGCACCTCCGCCTCGACCGGCTCGCAGGTGAAGCCCTCCTTCTCGAGCCAGATCCGTGTGCGGCCCGGCGGGAAGCGCTGCGACGAGACCGTCTTGCGCTTCAGCCCTCCGATCCAGGCGAACACGCCGCCGTCGGGATCGTGGTAGAGGCGGATGCGGCGCGTGATCGGCTTGCCCTGCTCGGGGGCGATCTTGAGAACGACGGGCGTGTGCTCGGCGATCTTCGATCCCGGCGCGCCAACGCGCAGGTCGATCTGGCCGCCGGGCAGCACCGGCAGCTTCACCGTCTTGCGCTCGCCGTCGGCGACGCGGACGGTCAGGCGCCGCTTGAGGATCACGTGGTCCGAGTTCAGGAAGATGAAGCGGTACTCGCCGGCGGACAGGTTCTTCAGCTCGTGCGTTCCCTGGAACACCCCGCTGGGTAGTGAGCGGCCGTTGCCGAGCAGCCACTGGTACTGAAAGAAGGCGTTCACGGGCTCGCCCTCGACCTGCGGGACGAAGCGAATCGCGCCAAGGGGGACGCGCTGCATGCGGAGGACTTCGGGTTCCGCGGACGGCGTCTCCGGCGTTTCGAAGCGCGCTCGCCCGCGCTGGCCGCCGCGCGTCGCCACCTTGCCGATCCAGGCCATGCCGGGCGGGCCGAGCAAGGTCACCTCGGGCCGCGGTGCCAGACCCTCCTGGTTCTCCCACGTCGGCACGAAGTGCACGTCGGCCTCCGCGTCGGTGTATACGTCCAGCACCTTGTGCCCCTCGAGCCTGCGCCACGCGCGCTCGGCCCCCGCCTGCTTGTGGGGGAGCCAGCCCGTGAGCTCCCACGGCGCGCCGGCGGTGGGGTTGCCGTCGGCGTCGTGTAGCGCGATCCGCAACATGCCGGTGTCGAGCGTGAGTACGACCGGCTCGCCGTCGGCCTCGATCTCCAGGTCGGGCGCGCGCAGCGCGGACGTGTGCATCGTCCCCGTGACGCGCCGCACCCAGATGCACCAAGGACCGCCGCGCCGGACGCGCAGGTCGCACGTGCCGTCCGCGCCCGTGCGCTGCAGCACCGCGCCTCGTCCGGTGACGATCTGCGTCGAGTCGATCGAGCGCTGCTTGCGGAGCTCGTCCCACGATCCGTAGAAGGCGAAGAGCAGCGCGTCGGGCACGGGCGTGCCGTCCGCCAGTGCCACGGTCAACGGAATCGCGTGCTGCGGCGCCTCGAGCCGGAGGTCGCCGAGGTACAGATCGCGCTTCGGATGCACGTCGATCTCCCTCACGCGGAGCGTGCCCCGGATGCCCGCGTCGATGACGAGGTCCAGCGTCTCCGGCTCGCTGACGCCTTGCCCCCCCGTGCAGTACGGGACGGGCCGCCGGCAGGTACGTCGAACACCCCGCCGACAACGGCTCTCCCTCGCTTGACCAACTCCTCGCCGCGCAGCAGGCGGATCCGCGCGGCGTGGACGGGCCTGCCGTCGGGGTCCAGCAGCCGGCCGAACAGGTAGCCGCGGCCCTCCTTGGCATCATGCACGCGCAGGTCCTGCGTGAGGACCAGCTCAGGCGCGTCCCGGTCGATGGGGGGCAGCCGTACCGTTTCTCCGGGCGGCCAGCTGTCTGCGTGACGCACGCCGTGCGGGATCAGAAACAGCTCGCTAACGGCGATCTCTCCCGCGCCCAGCTCGGCCAACGCGTGGATCGGGATCTCATAGCGGCCCTCGGCATCGGTCGTCGAGCGCCCCAGGCGTTCGCGCGGCGCACGGCCCGAGACACGCCAGGCCTCGATCTGCACGCCGGCGGCCGGCGTCCTCGTCTCGGTCCAACGCACGCGACCGCGGACCGACCATGCCCGCGTCGGCTGGGCGACGGGCTCGACGGGCGCCGGCTCCGGCACAGCCCGCCCTGCGAGGGTGGGAACGGGCGTGTCCTTCGCATCGGCCTCTGCCCGCAGCAGCGATGTAGGGTCCGGCTCCGAGGTGCGGAACACCCCGCTCCAGGTCAAGAGCGCGACCGCGATGCAGGCCGCAGCGCCGGCCGCGATCCATGCCAGCGTGGAAGCGGGGACGGCACCGCTACGCACGAGCGGCAGCAACGCGGCCTGCCACGCCCTGCGCTCGCCGAAGCTCTCGTCCAGCGCGGTGCGGAGTCGCTCGAGGCCGCGACGGATGCGCGTGCGAACGGTCTCGACGGGCAGCTCGAGGCGCGCCGCGATCCGTCGCGGCGGCAGGTCTTCGTAGAAGCGGAGCACGAGCGGTTCGCGGTACATCTCGGGCAAGGCAAGCAGCGCGGCCACGACACGCCGCCGCGTCTCTTCACGCGAGAGGATCTCGCTGACGTCCGGTGCCGACCCTGCGGTCTGGCGGCCGAGCCAGCGCCGCCGCGCGCCGTCGCGCCGGTGCACGCTCGCTACGCGGTTGCGGACGACGCGACCGAACCAGCTTCGTGCCGAACGCGGTCTCCGCTCCAACGCGGCGGCGAATGCGTCCTGCGCGACGTCCTCGGCCGCGGGGTGCGAACCAAGCAGGTTCCGCGCGAGGCCGCGCACGAAGTCCGCGTGTTGGAGAAGGGTCTCGACGGTGGGCGTTTCACTCGACATGCGGGGATGTCGCGATGATGCCACGAATCGGTTCAGCCAAATCGAGGACCGGGTCAGCCCTCGGGCACGAGCCGCGCCGCGACCTCCCGGAACCAGCCGGCCGCTTCGTCGATGTGCGCGTCGAGCTGCGCCATGTCGGCTGGGTAGTACAGCCGTGCCAGGCGCGCCGCCACATCCGAGGGAAAGTCCTCGTTCACGTACCGCGGCCCGAAGTCGTATCGTGCCGGGTCGTGCTCGATGCGCAGGAGCTCTACGAGCGGGCGCAGCACGATGCCCTGGAAGAACGCCATCGCATCCACAGCCCGACCCCGGCGCACTTCCTTGCGCGGAAGCCGATAGAACATCTCGAAGCGCGCGTTGAGCGCACGCGCCTTGTCGCGTAGATCCGGCGCCTGGGCGTCGGGGTCGTCGTCGCGCGGTACGAGCCAGTTCGCCTTGTCGAACAGCACGCGTGCACGGCCGTGGCGGTCCGTCGCCTGGTAGCGCCGGGGCGAGCTGCTCTTCATGACGCATGCATCGACGACGCAGTGCGGCGACGCGTCCGCCAACCGGAAGAACCGCTGCGCGTGGCCGTGCCACGTCGGCTCGGGGACCTCGTATCGCAGCGTGATCGGAGAGAGAGCTGCGAGCGCGGCTTCCAGCTCCCTTAGCGCGTCGTCGATCCGGCTGTCTTCGATCGCGGTCTGCAGGTCGATGTCGCTGTACTCGTCGGTGCGGCCGAACGCCGCCGACCCGCCTTCCCACAGCGCGACGGCGTAGTCCAGCGGTTCCAGACGTGCCTGCACGGCCTCGACGATCTGCTCGCGATCCAGCATCGGCCCTCCCTCTCTCGTCCCTCTACGTACCGTCGAGGGCAGGGTCGGGGGCTCCCACTCGCCGTGTGATGCGCGTGCTCGCGCCCAGTGCGAACGTCGATTCGCCCAAAAATGACCGAAGCGCGCGGGCTGTCCCGCGCGCTTCCGGATGTCAGGCGGCGTCCCGCCTGTCAGAGAGCCTCTGGTGAAATCAGACCTCGCGCTTGCGACGCGCCAGGAGGAGACCGGAGAGCATCAGGGCGCAGAGGGCCAGGCTGGAGGGCTCCGGGACCGCCTTGAGGCCGCCCATCTGCGAGCCGGAGTTGAGCTTGAGCTTCCACTTCTTGCCGTGCTGCTTGTCGTGATCCCACTTGCCGGTCAGGGAGAGGAGCAGCTCGTCGCCATCGTAGAACTCGAGGTGGAACTCCACGCTGTGGGTGTCGAGTTCGCCTTCGAAGTGGAGCTTGAAGAAGAAGATGCCGTCCGCGTCACCCTGCGCGATGACGCAGGTGTCGGTCCCGTAGACTTCGTCCCAGCTGCCGTTCTTGTCCCAGACGAAGTCCCCGATGCCGGGTGAGGCGAACACGTCGCCGTCCTCGTCCGTATCGTACTTCGTGGTGATCTCGGCCTGGACCTGGTCGACCTTGTAGTTCGACCCGCCGACCCACTTGAAGCCCCACTTCCAGCTGTTGCTGTCCTCCGGGTCGGAGACCTCGACGTCATCCAGCGTCAGCTCGTCCGCGCGCGTGTCGACGGCGAAGACCAAGCAAACTGCGATTGCGAGCGTTGTGAGCAAGCCCTTGAAGAACATGGTGCGCCCTCTCCCTGAAGCCCATGTGTGCGGTTTGGCAGGGCGGCGCCTTGGCAACCGCTCCTGTGCATGAATGGCCTTCGGGGCCCGGTGCTTCGTGCGGTTTTCGCTTTTTGGAAGCCCCAACACGAGCGTTGGGACTCAAGTCACAGCCGACGTTGCGGTTTCTCGACATGGCACCCCCATCCCGGCCGTGTCGGCACGCAGGTAGGGTCTGTGCGGGGAGGTGCAACGCCGGTGCGCTGGGTCCTGATCGCCGCATTGCTCGGTGTCGGTGCGTGGGTCCTGTGGAGTCGCCCCGAGATGCCCACCGCACCCGTCGAAGACGAGCCCGCGGCGGATCCGCCCGCCGCACCCGCGCTGCTGACCACAGAGCGCACTCGCTCCGACGCGCCCTCCGCTTCCAAGCCTCAGCCGGCGCCGGCGGCACCGCCCCCGCCCGACAAGCCCCGGTCCTGGGCGCCGTACGCGATCCACGGCGTCGTCAAGCGAGCGGGAACGAAGGAGGTCTTCGCGTCCGCGGAGGTGGTTGCGGTCCGCACGTACTTCGGAGACCAGCACTTCAAGACGGACAGGCGTCCCGCCGAGCACGCCGGGCCCGGGCGCTTCGTGCTCCAGGTCGGCGGGCTCGATGAGACGCCCACGGCCTGGGACCTACGGAACGAAGGCTGGTCGGTCACGCGCTGGACGTGCGACGACGATCCCAAGAAGACCTATTTCAGCCCGCGCGAGGACGGTCGGGAGCGCTACGACGTGACCTTGTTCGCGTACGAGACATTCAGCGTGCGCGGACAGATCGTCGATGACGATGGGCGGCCGGTCGCCGGCGCGGCCTTGAACTACGTCACCCCGCGTGCCATGCCCGGCGGCTCCATCAGCATGGGTACCGTGAGGCTGCATCCCGAATCCGACGGCCGCTTCGAAGCGGGGCCGTTCGCAGTCCACCCCGAGCACGTGCACCCGGCGCTGAAGAGCACCAGTATGCGCACGCACCTGGTGATCACGGTTCGCAAGGAAGGCTTCACCACCAGGGTGGTGGACCCCTATGCGATTCTTCCGGACGAGCGCGACGACTACCGCGTCGTTCTCTTGGAGGGTGCAACGTGGTCCGGCACGCTGGTCGACCGTCGGGGACGTGCGCTCCCGGATGTGGTCATTGAGATGCGCTATGGGGACCAGTACCGGCTGCGGCGCGCGACCCGGACGGACGCAGCCGGCGCCTGGACCCTGAACCGTCTGAGTCCGGGCAAGGCCACACTCCTTGCTCGCGCCTACGACTACGACGCCAAGCTCAAGCGCGAGGTCGAGGTGAGCGACCAGGACGAGGAACACGAGTTCGTCGCGGAGTCGTTCGACGTTCCGCCGCCCGCCGAGGTTGTGAAAGCGTTCGGCCTCGAGCTCGTGGAGGTCGACGAGACGATCCGCGAGGCCTTCGACGTGCCCGCACACATCCACGTGCTGATCTGGGACGCCGGAGACGACTGGAAGCGCCTCCGCATCGGCAACCTTGCGCGTGGATTCGGCGTCATGTGCCTCGGAAACTACGTGGACGTGAAGAGCCTGCCGCACGCCGTGCAGCTTCTCAACCAGATGGCGGCGGACACGGCTCGAAACGTCCCGGGGCCCCGCATCGTCTACACGTTCTGGAACGAACGTTCGAGCGGAACGAACACGCAGTATCTCAACCTGACCGAGCACGACCTCGAGGGCATCAAAGCGCTCGATGCACGCTTCCGGGATCGCTACCCCAAGCCCGACCCCGCGAAGGAAGCGAAGTAGAGATGGCCGTGGTTATCCGGTTGTGTCAGCCCCTGCCGGTACGGTGCGGGGATGACTATTGCTATTCCTAAGACGTTGATCGAGTTTCAGCAGCAGTTTGCGAC
>JANQJW010000018.1:0-55000 GCA_028281445.1 Planctomycetota bacterium
CACATCGACATGTTCGAGATCGAGATCCGCGAGACCAAGCTCGGCCGCGAGGAGTTCACGAACGACATCCCCAACGTCTCGGAGCGCGCGCTGCGCAACCTCGACGAAGAGGGCATCGTGCGTATCGGCACGCGCGTCGCGCCGGGCGACATCCTGGTCGGCAAGGTCGCGCCGAAGAGCAAGAGCGAGCTCTCGCCCGAGGAGAAGCTGCTCCACGCGATCTTCGGCCGCGCCGGCGAGGACGTGAAGAACGACTCGCTGTCCGTGCCGCCGGGCGTCGAGGGCATCGTGATCGACACGAAGAAGTTCTCGCGCAAGGTGAACATCAGCGACGAGGAGCGTGCCGAGAACCTGGCCCGGATCAAGGCCGCCGAGCGCGACTTCCAGAACGCCTATCGTTCGAAGCTCGAGTCGCTCATCGCCGCGATGGGGGACATGCTCGGCCGCAAGCTGGTCGATCCGATGACGCGCAAGCCGTTCTCCGTCGAGGGCGTCGAGGCGCTGCTCGAGCTGCGCGAGGTGCGCGAGCGCATCGCTACGGCGATTCGCGGCGCGGGCCTGCGTGCGAACGACCCGTTCCACGGCGTCGCCCGCGAGCACCTGCGCGACATCGATGACGCCGAGGCCTACAAGAACAAGGTCGTCAACCGCCTCTCGCGCGGTGACGAGCTGCCCACTGGTGTGCTCGAGGTCGTGAAGGTCTACTGCGCCACGCGCCGGAACCTGAGCGTCGGCGACAAGATGGCCGGTCGCCACGGAAACAAGGGCGTGATCAGCCGCATCCTGCCGATCGAGGACATGCCGTTCCTCGACGACGGCACGCCGTGCGAGATCGTCCTCAACCCGCTGGGCGTGCCGAGCCGCATGAACGTCGGCCAGATCTTGGAGACGCACCTCGGCTACGCCGCGCGCCTCCTGAACTGCCGCGTCACGACGTCGGTGTTCGACGGGGCGAGCGAGAGTGACATCGAGGGCATCCTCGAGGAGGCCGGCCTGCCGCCGGACGGCAAGGTAACGCTGTTCGACGGCCGTACGGGATCGGCGTTCGATCAGAACGTCACCGTCGGCTACCTGTACATGCTGAAGCTGCACCACCTCGTGGACGAGAAGATCCATGCGCGTGCGACCGGCCCCTACAGCCTCATCACCCAGCAGCCGCTGGGCGGCAAGGCGCGTTTCGGCGGTCAGCGCTTCGGCGAGATGGAAGTCTGGGCGCTCGAGGCCTACGGCGCCGCCAACATCCTTCAAGAGCTGCTGACGGTGAAGTCCGATGACGTCGACGGACGGATGAAGATCTACGAGTCGATGGTCAAGGGCGAGAACATCCTCGAGGCCGGCACGCCGGTGTCGTTCGAGGTGCTGTGCAATGAGATTCGCGGTCTCGGGCTCAACATCGAGCTCGAGAAGAGCCGCTTGTAACGGTTTCGATCAAGGACCAACCAAGGAAGTCGCGTCTTAGGGAAGAGGTAGGAAAGTCATGATCGAGAGCATGTTCAACCGCGTAAACGACTACACCGCAGTGAAGATCACGCTGGCATCCCCCGAGATGATCCGCTCGTGGTCGTATGGCGAAGTCAAGAAGCCCGAGACCATCAACTACCGGACGTACCGCTCGGAGAAGGATGGTCTCTTCTGCGAGAAGATCTTCGGCCCCGAGCGGGACTGGGAGTGCTTCTGCGGCAAGTACAAGGGCATCAAGCACAAGGGCATCATCTGCGACCGCTGCGGCGTGAAGGTCACGCACAGCCGCGTGCGCCGCAAGCGCATGGGCCACATCGCGTTGGCCGCGCCCATCGTCCACATCTGGTTCTTCAAGGCGATGCCGAGCCGCCTCGGCACCCTGCTGAACATGAAGACGTCGAGCCTGGAGCGCGTCATCTACTTCCAGGACTACGTCGTCATCGACAAGGGCGACACGCCGCTCACGAACAACGAGCTCATCACCGAGGAGCAGTACCGCGAGGCGCGCGAGCGCTACGGCGACAGCTTCGACGCCGGCATGGGCGCCGAGGCGATCAAGAAGATGCTCCAGAGCATCGACCTCGAGAAGCTGAGCCAGGACCTGCGCGCCGAGCTCGAGACCACGCGCTCGAAGCAGAAGGCCAAGGACCTGCTAAAGCGCCTGCGCACCGTCGAGGCGCTGCGCGACTCCGGCAACCGCCCGGAGTGGATGGTGCTGGACCAGGTCCCGGTCATCCCGCCGGACCTGCGCCCGCTCGTCCTGCTCGACAGCGGCAACTTCGCGACGTCGGATCTCAACGATCTCTACCGTCGTCTGATCAACCGCAACAACCGTCTGAAGAAGCTGCTCGACCTCAACGCCCCCGAGGTCATCATCCGTAACGAGAAGCGCATGCTGCAGCAGTCGGTGGACGCGCTGTTCGACAACGCTCGCTGCCGTCGCAGCGTGCTCGGGTCGAGCAACCGTCCGCTCAAGTCGCTGACCGACATGATCAAGGGCAAGCAGGGCCGCTTCCGCGAGAACCTGCTCGGCAAGCGCGTCGACTACAGCGCGCGCTCGGTCATCGTCGTCGGGCCGGACCTCAAGCTGCACCAGTGCGGCCTGCCCAAGAAGATCGCGCTGGAGCTCTACCAGCCGTTCATCATCCGACGCCTCAAGGAACTCGGCTACGCGGACACCATCAAGTCCGCGAAGAAGATGCTCGAGCGCAAGGACGAGGAGGTCTGGGACATCCTCGAAGAGGTGACTCAGGAGCACCCGGTGCTGCTCAACCGCGCGCCGACGCTCCACCGCATGGGCATCCAGGCCTTCGAGCCGACCCTCATCGAGGGCAACGCGATCCGCCTGCACCCGCTCGTCTGCGGCGGGTTCAACGCCGACTTCGACGGCGACCAGATGGCCGTCCACCTGCCGCTCTCCTACGAGGCGCAGGTCGAGGCGACGACGCTGATGCTGTCCACCAACAACATCTTCTCGCCCGCCCACGGCGGTCCGCTCATCGCCCCGTCGCAGGACATCGTGCTCGGTATCTACTACCTGACCGTGGACCACCCGACGGGCCAGGCGAAGGTGCCGCTCTGCACGCACGCCAACGAGGTGTTCCTCGGCTACTCCGAGGGCAAGTTCGCCATCCACGACACCGTCAAGCTGAAGCTCGACGAGGGCACCCTCGTCGCGACGGAGCCCGGCAACTGGGAGGCGGCTTCCACGATCGAGACGACGGTCGGCCGCGTGCTGTTCAACGACATCCTTCCGTTCGGCATGCCGTTCTACAACTACACGCTGAACAAGAAGAAGGTCGGCGGCCTTATCAGCGACTGCTACAAGCTGCTGGGCAAGGGCTCGACCCTGCGTCTGCTCGATGACATCAAGGACATCGGCTACAAGTCGGCGACGCGCGCGGGTCTCTCGTTCTCGAAGAACGACATGCGCGTTCCGGACGAGAAGCTCGAGATCATCAGCGAGGCCGAGGGCGAGGTCAGCGAGATCGAGAAGCACCTCAAGCGCGGTGAGATCACCCGCGGCGAGCGCTACTCGAAGATCATCGACACCTGGACGCGTGCTCGTGAGGACGTGGGCCGCGTGATGATGAAGTCACTCGAGGCCGACGAGCGCGACGGGGTGAGCTACCTCAACCCGATCTTCGCGATGGCCGACTCGGGTGCTCGTGGTTCGGTCGAGCAGATTCGTCAGCTCGCCGGCATGCGCGGCCTGATGGCGAAGCCGTCCGGCAAGATCATCGAGACGCCCATCAAGTCGAACTTCCGCGAGGGCCTGCACGTACTCGAGTACTTCTCCTCGACGCACGGCGCCCGCAAGGGGCTGGCCGACACGGCGCTGAAGACGGCCGACTCGGGCTACCTGACGCGCAAGCTGAGCGACGTGGCTCAGAACGTCGTCATCACCCAGCGCGACTGCGGCACGCTCAACGGCCTCAGCAAGGGTGTTGTCTACAAGGGCGACAAGATGGAGGTGACGCTCGCGCAGGCCATCCACGGCCGGGTCGCGCGCGACACGATCATCGACGTCGTCACCGACGAGGTCGTCGTTCGCGAGAGCGAGGTCATCACCGACGAGATCGCGCGCCGCATCGAGGGCATGGGCTACGAGAAGGTGCGCGTGCGCTCGCCGCTTACTTGCGAAGCCGCCGACGGCTGCTGCCAGCTCTGCTACGGCATGGACCTCTCGCGCGGCCGGCTCGTGGAGATGGGGCTCGCGGTCGGCATCATCGCCGCGCAGTCCATCGGTGAGCCCGGGACCCAGCTGACGATGCGGACGTTCCACATCGGCGGCACGGCGACCAAGGGCGTCGAGGAATCCGACATCAAGGCGACCCACTCGGGCCGGATCCGCTTCGTCGACATGAACGTCGCGCCGCGGGGCAAGAACGAGTCCGTCTCGATCAGCCGCAACGGCGAGCTGCTCCTCGTCGACCACCGTGACCGCGAGCTGGATCGCTTCGTCGTCCCGCTCGGCGGTGTCGTGAAGGTCAAGGACGGCGACTCGGTGAAGGAGAAGAAGGTCCTCTTCACGTGGGACCCCTTCAACGTGCCGATTCTCGCCGAGCGCGACGGCGTCATCCGCTTCGACGACATCGTCGACGGCAAGACGCTGCGCGAAGAGATCGACCCGGGCTCCGGCGTGCAGCGGCGCGTGATCATGGAACACAAGGGCGACCTGCACCCGCAGATCATCATCGAGGACGACAAGGGCACGCCGATCGCGCTGTATCCCATTCCGGAGAAGGCGCACCTCGAGGTCGAGCCCGGCGACACGGTCTCGGCCGGTGCGCTGCTGGCCAAGACGCCGCGTGAGATCACGGGAACGCAGGACATCGTCGGTGGTCTGCCGCGCGTGACCGAGGTCTACGAAGCGCGCCGTCCGAAGGAGCCGGCGACGCTGGCGGAGATCGACGGTGTCGTGGAGCTTGGCGACAAGCGCCGCGGCAAGCGCACGATCCTCGTGAAGTCCGACGGTGGCCAGGTGGTCGAGCACCTCGTGCCGCACGGCAAGCACTTGCGCGTCCACTCGGGCGACCGCGTGCGCGCCGGCGACCCGATGGTGGACGGCCCGCTCGTCCCGCACGACATCCTGCGCATCGTGGGCATCGAAGCCCTGCAGGAGTACCTGCTCCGCGAGGCCCAGAATGTCTATCGGAGCCAGAACGTCACGATCGACGACAAGCACCACGAGGTGATCATCTCGCAGATGCTGCGCAAGGTGAAGGTCGACGACCCGGGCGACACGGACATGCTGCCGGGCGCCGTCGTCGACAAGTTCCGCTTCCGCCGGAAGAACAAGCGCGTCATCGAGGCGGGCGGCAAGCCCGCGCGGGCCGAGCCGCTGCTGCTGGGCATCACCAAGGCCTCGCTCCAGAGCGAGTCCTTCATCTCGGCCGCCTCCTTCCAGGAGACGACGAAGGTGCTCACCCAGGCGGCGCTCTCCGGCCGTGTCGACCACCTGGTCGGCCTCAAGGAGAACGTCATCCTCGGCCACCTGATCCCGGCCGGCACGGGCTTCCGGTCCTACATCCGCACCCGTGTGCAGAAGAACATCCCGCTGGAGGAGTCGGTCGCCGGCTTCGCCGAGATGCCCGAGGATCTGGAGGCTCTGCAGGAGCTGAAGGACCTCCTGGGCGGCGGCGAGGAGGAGACCACCTTCGAGCCCGGCACGGGTGGGGAAGAGGCCGCGACGCCGTAGCGAGGACCACACCGGGATGCCCGGGGGTCAGAAAGCCTTCTAGACGGGCTTCGACCTCCGGGTACCTTCTCGGGCTGCCCTCGCTGGGGGGCACGGAACTCAGGAAGACAGATGCCGACGATCAACCAACTGGTCCGCAAGGGCCGCAAGCAGGTCAAGAAGAAGAGCAAGGCTCCCGTGCTCGAGTCCTGCCCGCAGAAGCGCGGGGTCTGCCTGTCCGTCAAGACGCAGACGCCGAAGAAGCCGAACTCCGCGCTCCGCAAGATCGCGCGTGTTCGCCTGAGCAACAACCGTGAGATCACCGCCTACATCGGCGGCGAAGGCCACAACCTTCAGGAGCACAGCATCGTCCTGGTGCGCGGCGGCCGCGTCCGCGACCTCCCGGGTGTCCGCTACCACATCATCCGCGGCACGCTGGACACGTCGGGTGTCGAGGGTCGTAAGCAGCAGCGGTCGAAGTACGGCCAGAAGAAGGGCAAGTAACGATGGCCGGCAAGTACTACCGCAGCTTCGAGCACCTGCTGAAGCCCGATCCCGTCTACCAGGATCTCGACGTCGCGAAGTTCATCAGCTGCATCATGCTCGATGGCAAGCGCCAGACGGCAGAGAAGATCTTCTACGATGCGCTGGAGATCATCCGGGAGCGCGTCAAGGAACGCGAGCCGATCGAGGTCTGGCGTCAGGCCGTCGACAACGTCAAGCCGATGGTCGAGGTGCGCAGCCGCCGCGTCGGTGGTGCGAACTACCAGGTGCCGGTCGAGGTGAACGCGAAGCGCCGCCGCACGCTGGCCTACCGTTGGCTCCTCGAGGCCGCCCGCGGCCGTCGCGGCCGCCCGATGCGCGTGTCGCTCGCCGACGAGCTCATGTCCGCCTACAACAAGGAAGGCGGCGCGATCCTCAAGCGCGAGAACGCGCACAAGCAGGCAGAGGCCAACAAGGCGTTTGCGCATTTCGCATTCTGAGCGACGCCGGTGACTCGCGGGCACAAGGCCCGTTCCTACATGTTCGCCTTGCGTGAACGCTCTGAAGTCATGTAGGGGAGGGCCTCGTGCCCTCCCGCGTCAATTCTGGAGCTTCGGCCAGAGCAACAGCCATCCTCCGAGGTGGATCAGGACCACAGCCCAGTAGACGACCTGGTAGCTGAGCTTCTGCGTCTTGTGGCGGTAGACGTTCATGCCGAGGTAGGCACCCGGCCAGCCGCCGAGAAGCTCGACGAGGTGGAGCGTCGCCTCCGGGATGCGAGGCCCGCCGGTGCGTGCGCGGCTCTTGTCGAGGCCGAAGAGCGCGAAGGCCAGCGCGCTCGCGACAGCGTAGATCGTTGCGATCGAGGCGACGTACGACATGGGCTGATCTTGACCGCCCTGTGCCTGTTCGAACAGAAAGCCTCGACCCCGGGGAAGTCGCCACGTAGGGCCGAGGGACATGGGGACGCGGGCGTTGCTGGCTGCCGCACTGATGCTCGTGCTGTTCACCGCCTGCGGCGGGGGCTCGGGTGGCGCCGGCATTGACGCGACGGGCGGGCTGGGCGCCGTCGACACCGTCCCGATTCCCGGTCAGGGCGGTCCCGGCGCCGGTGGTGTCGTCACGGGCGGCGGCGGCGCCGTGGGCCTGCGCAACGGCATCCTCGTGCGCTTCGTTCAAGGGGCGGATCATCTGCAGGTCTGGGTGACCGAGGACAAGGTGATCAAGAAGCTCATCGCGATCTGGGAAGGCCGAGACGTCTTCACCGACTTCTCGGCGCAGGTCATGAAGGGCTCCGGGACGGGTGATCACAACCATCACTGGACGTGGCATCTCAACGGCGCGGCCCCGACCGTGAACATCCCGGCCGGCGCGCTCGCCTTCCGGGGCACGATCCAGGAGGTCGAAGACCGCCGCGACGTACTTCTGGCGGGCAGCCGCCAGTACGAGCTGATCTCGCCCGAAACGGTCTTGACGCAACTCCACGACTACAGGTGACTTCTTGAGCGCGCGGCCGTTCCCGCGAGGTAGGGGCCCGATTCCGTACTACAGTGCCTCGCTGGTACCGGAGTTCCCGCTATGAACGCGATTTCGCGCCTATCCCTGTCTGTCCTGCTGTGCCTCGCGCTCGCAGGATGCGGCAAGGACGACTCGTCCGTGGACCAGGAGGCCGCCGATTCGATGCAGACCCCCGGCGGCGCGACGGTCGGGCCGGGGAGCGGCGGACAGATCGGCACCGCCGCGGTGGCCGAGCAGCTGCCGCCGGAGACGGTCCTCCTCACGGTGAATGGGGCCGAGATCACGCAGGGGGACTTCGACGAGGCGCTGGCGGGCATGTTCGGCCGGGCGGGCCTCGGCAACTCCCCGCAGTTCGCAGCCATCAAGGCGCAGATGATGCCGCGCCTGGAGAAGCAGCTCGTCGACCGGACGCTGCTGCAGCAGGCTGCTTCCGAGGCGGGAAGCACGCCTACGGACGAAGAGGTTGTCGCCAAGTTCGAGGAGCTCGTCAAGGCCCGGCTGCCGAAGGACGCCGACGTCGATGCCGAGCTCAAGCGCCAGGGTCTGACGCGCGACGAGCTCTACGCCGACATCCGCAAGGGCATGGCGATCGAGAAGATGGTCGAGGGGCTGCCCGGGGTGGTGAACCCGACCGACGAAGAGGTCCGGGCGCACTACGACGCGAACGTCCTCAACTACCAGACGCCCGAACGCGTCAAGGCCCGCCACATCCTGATCAAGCTGGATCGCGGCGCGACGGACGAGCAGAAGGCGGAAGCGCGCAAAAAGATCGAGGGCCTCTTGGCGCAGATCAAGAGCGGCGAGGGCGACTTCGGCAAGCTCGCGGGCGAGCACTCGGGGTGCCCCAGCGGCGCCAAGGGCGGCGACCTCGGCTACTTCGGCCGCGGACAGATGGTGCCCCCGTTCGAGAAGGCCGCGTTCGGTCTCGAGGTGGGGGGGCTGAGCGACGTCATCGAGACGGACTTCGGCTTCCACATCATCAAGCTCGACGAGCGCCAGAAGGCCGGCACGCGGCCGTTCGACGAGGTGTCGGCAAGCATCAAGCAGCAGATGCAGCAGCAGTCGCGCCAGCGGGCGGTGAACACGCTGCTCACGGACCTCAAGGGCAAGGCCGAGATCAAGAAGACCCGGGCCGGCGAGAAGGCGATCGCCACCAAGCCGGCGCCTCCGCCGTTCCCCGTACAGCCCGGTGGAGCGAAGTAGGACAACCTGCCCGCTCTGTAAGTCGAGCGACTCGACGCTCGCGTACCGCGGAACCGATCTGCTCCACGGCGGCGACGAGGAGTACGCGTACTACGACTGCGGCTACTGCCAAGCCGTCTACCAATGGCCCGTCCCCACGGCCGAGCAGATCCACGGCTTCTATCCGGACGACTACGCCGTGTACCAACCGGAGAAGCCGAAGGCGCCGCGAGGGCTCGAGCGCGCCGTGCTTCGTTCGCGCCACGGGTACAAGCACCTCGATGCACCGCTGTGGGCCCGCGCCCTGGCGCCGTTGGTCGGGCTCTTCAAGTATCGCGACGCGCTGCCCTTCGTCGAAGGCGGACGACTCGTCGACGTCGGCTGCGGCAACGGGAAGTTCCTGTTGGCGATGCGCCACCTGGGTTGGGAGGTCGCGGGCGTCGACATGGATGCACGGGCGGTGGCGGTCTGCCGCGAGCAGGGGCTCGAGGTCTACGAGGACCTGGAGAGCGCGCCGGGGCCCTTCGACGTCGTGACCGCGCGGCACGTGATCGAGCACGTGGCAGATCCTCGGGCGTTTCGGAAGTCGCTCTTCGGGTGCTGGGTCCGCGGGCGGAGGCCGATGCACGTCCACATCCGGACGCCGAACGCTGATGCGCTGGGGCGCCGCCGCTACGGCGCGTACTGGTACGCCAACGACATCCCGCGGCATCTGGTCCTGTTCACGCCGGGCAACCTGCTACGACTCTTCGGGGGCCGGGCACGAACCCGCTCCACGCCGAAGATCCTCCTCAACAGCCGCGACGCGCGCCGCGGCCGTGCCGGCCGGGCATCGCGCTACGGGCGCCTCGCCCGGCTGGGCGCGCGCCCGGCGGTCTGGCTGTCACGGCTCGTCGGGCGCGGCTACGAGATCGTGCTGGATGCGCAATGGCGCTCGCCGCCCGAGGAGGGGTAGCGACGGAACATCGACGGCAATCCTGACGCGGCTATTCTCTGCGCGCGACCCCAGAAGGACCCCTTGGTATGCCACCGCGCCACGATCTCGCCCGGATACGCAACTTCGGCATCTGCGCCCACATCGACGCCGGGAAGACGACGACCACCGAGCGCATCCTCTTCTACACGGGCAAGGAACACGCCATCGGCGAGGTCCACGAGGGTAGCGCCAAGATGGACTACCTCGTCGAGGAACAGGAACGCGGCATCACGATCACCGCGGCGGCGACGACGATCCAGTGGCTCGATCACCAGCTCAACCTGATCGACACGCCCGGCCACGTAGACTTCACCGCGGAGGTCGAGCGCAGCCTGCGCGTGCTCGACGGCGCGGTCATCGTCTTCGACGGCGTGCACGGCGTCGAAGCCCAGTCCGAGACAGTGTGGCGCCAAGCGGACAGCTACGACGTCCCGCGCCTGTGCTTCGTCAACAAGATGGATCGCGGCGGCGCGGACTTCGATCACTCGTGCGACACGATTCGCGAGCGCCTCGGCGCCAACATCGTGCCGCTGACGGTTCCGGTCGGCGCCGCGGACACGTTCCGAGGCATCGTCGACCTCGTCACGCGCGAGTTCGTCACGTTCGAGGGCGATCAAGGCAGCGATGTGAAGCGCCAGTCGATTCCCCATGACATCCAGGAGGAGATGGAGGTCCGGCGCGCCGAGCTCATCGAAGGGCTCGCCGACGTGGACGATGCGATCGCCGAGATCTACCTCGAAGGCGGCGAGCCGGAGATCGAGACGATCCACAAGGCGCTACGCGAAGCGGTGCTCGGCACGAAGCTCTATCCCGTGCTCGCGGGTACGGCGCTCCGCAACGCCGGCGTGCAGCCGCTCATCGACGCGATCGTGCGCTACCTGCCCAGTCCACTGGACCGGGGTACGACCACGGGACACGTACCCGACCAACCGGAGAAGGACGTCACGTTCGAGCCCAAGGACGACGAGCCGCTGTGCGCGCTGGCGTTCAAGATCATGACGGAGAGCCACGGCGACCTGACCTTCGTGCGCGTCTACGCGGGCCAGATCAAGCAGGGCAAGGGCGTCTACAACCCGCGCCTCGGCAAGCACGAGCGTCCGCAGCGGATCCTGCGCATGCACGCCAACGACCGGCAGCAGCTGGATGCGATCGGGGCCGGCGAGATCGCGGCGCTGGTCGGTCTCAAGAACACGGTCACCGGTGACACGCTGTGCACGAAGGACCGGCTCGTCGCGCTCGAGTCGATCCGCTTCCCAGAGCCGGTCATCTCGATGGCGATCGAGCCCCGCAGCACGGCGGATCGCGATCGTTTGGAGGAGGTGCTCGGGCGCATGGCGCGCGAGGACCCCACCTTCCGCGTCAGCCAGGACGCCGAGACCGGGCAGACGATCATCTCGGGCATGGGGGAGCTGCATCTCGAGGTGCTCAAGAACCGGCTCCTGCGCGACTTCAAGATCGAGGCCAACGTCGGCAAGCCGCGGGTCTCGCACCGCCAGACGGTGCGGGGTGCGGGCAAGGCCTCGCACAGCTTCGAGCGCCTGATCGCCGGTGTGGAGCAGAAGGCCACCGTCGAGATCCAGGTGGCGCCCGGCACCCCCGGCTCGGGCTTCACCTTCGAAAACAAGGCATCGCCGATCGACGTGCCCGCGCAGTTCGCCGAAGCCGTGGAGGAGGGAGCCCGCTTCGCGGCCGACGGCGGCCTGGACATGGGCTTCCCGGTGATCGACGTGGCGGCCACCCTGGTCGGCGGCCGGGCGCATGAGACAGACTCGACGGAGGTCGCCTTCCAGGCAGCCGCGGGCGAGGCCTTTCGGGAGGCCTGTACGGACGGTGGCGTGGTGATCCTGGAGCCGATCATGCGGCTCGAGGTCACGACCCCGTCGGACTTCGTCGGACCCATCCAGTCGGATCTGGTCCGACGCGGGGCCGTGATCGAGGGGGACGAGCTGCGGGGGACCCTGCGGGTGATCCGCGGCACGGTCGCGCTGAACGCGATGTTCGGCTACTCGACCACGGTCCGGAGCCTCAGCCAGGGCAGGGCGGGCTACTCGATGGAGCCGGCGGGGTTCCGGGAGGTCTCGGACGAGGAGCGGAAGAGGCTCACGTTCGAGGACTAGGAGGCTTTCGTCGACTCCTAGTAGGGGAGGGCCCTGTGCCCTCCCTTGCGTGGGCCAGTTCGCGACCGCCTCCCGTCGAACGGTCACGACCCCGCCCGAACGAACAGGCCTCCCCCGGCGCCGCAAGCGCCGGGGCGGGAGGGCACAAGGCCCTCCCCTACATGACCGCGTGCCGCTCCGCATGCCGTCGCCCGCCCACGCCCGATTTCCGGGGAATCGGGGCGGCGCTCGCTTTGGGACCGCGGCTCGCACGGCTAACATTCCGGGCTTCCGCGCCGTTCTCCCGTCGCGTGTTCCCCGCCAGGGGGACAGACCTTCGGGGGGGAGGTCGCCGGGGGGCCTCTCGAGGTCCGCCGAGGCCACGCGGCAGAGGAACCAGAAGCCCAGAAGGGGTTCGCTGCGTCCGCATCCGGCGGATGTCGTGCGCCCCGGAGAAGCCATGAGCACTCCGAGCAACAACATCAAGATCCGCATGGAGTCGTACGACCACGAGGCGCTCGACAAGAGCTCCGCCGAGCTGGTCGACACGGCCAAGCGCACCGGTGCGCGCGTGCAGGGCCCCGTGCCGCTGCCGACGCGGATCGAGCGCTACACGGTTCTCCGCTCACCGCACATCGACAAGAAGTCGCGCGAGCAGTTCGAGATCCGGACGCACAAGCGAATCATGTACATCACCGACTACAGCCCGAAGACGGTCGACAGCATCTCGAAGCTGAACCTGCCGGCGGGCGTCGACATCCGGATCAAGGTGTAGCCATGGCTGAGATTCGCACCTGGAACAACGGTACGGCCGGTACCGCCGAGCTCGACGACGATACGTTCTCGGGCGGCGAGCGCCTGAACCCTGTCGTGCTGCGCGAGGCCGTCCTCATGTACGAGGCGAACAAGCGCACGGGCACGGTCAACACGCTCACGCGCCGCTTCGTCAACGGTTCGGGCAAGAAGATCCAGCGCCAGAAGCACGTGGGCCGAGCACGGCACGGTGACAAGAAGGCGAACCTCATGCGCGGCGGGGGTGTGGCTCACGGGCCTCATCCCCGTGATCATTCCTACGCGATGCCGCGGAAGGCCCTGAAGCGCGCGCTGATGATCGCGCTTGCCGGCAAGCTCCGCGACGGCGAGGTCGCCACCTTCGAAGGCGCGTCGTTCGACAAGCCGTCGACGAAGCAGGCGCGCGAGGCCCTGGCCTCGATCGACGCGGCGAACAGCGCGCTGATCGTCTCCGCCGGCCCGGTCGACAAGAACCTGCTGCTGTCAGTCCGGAACCTGCCGTACGTCCGTGCGCTGCCCGCCGCCGAGGTGTCGGCCTACGACGTCGTGGCGCACCGCAACCTCGTGCTGCTCGAGGGCGCCCTCGACGCGCTGCGCGGGCGCGTCGCCACCGAAGGGGAGGCTTCCTGATGGCCACGCTCACGCCCCAGGACATCGTCATCCGCCCGCTCATCACGGAGAAGACCCTCCGGATGGCCGAGCGCGACAACAGCTACACCTTCCAGGTGCGCCAGACCGCCAACAAGGTCCAGATCCGCGACGCCATCGAGCGGATCTTCAACGTGACCGTGCTGGGCGTGCGCACCACGAACTACATGGGCAAGGCCCGCCGCGTCGGCCGCTACGTCGGTTCGACGTCTTCGTGGAAGAAGGCCGTCATCAAGGTCAGGGAGGGCGACACGATCGAGTTCTATTGATCTCGAATCGTGTCAGCACATAGGAACCAGCAGCCATGCCTATCCGTCGCGTCAAGCCCATCACGAACGGTCAGCGGGGTCTCAGCTACCTCGACACCCGCGACCTCACGAAGAAGCGGCCCGAGAAGCGCCTCACGAAGGGGCTGCGCAAGTCCGGTGGCCGCAACAACCGCGGCCGCATGACCGTGCGTCGTCGCGGTGGTGGTGCCAAGCGCCTCTACCGCCAGATCGACTGGAAGCGCGCGGACAAAGACGGGATCCCCGCCAAGGTCGCCGCGCTCGAGTACGACCCGAATCGCAACTCGCGCATCCACCTGCTCCAGTACGCCGACGGCGAGAAGCGCTACGTCCTCGCGGCGCACGGCGTGAAGGTCGGCGCGGTGGTCATGAACGGCCCGAAGGCCGAGCCCAAGGCCGGAAACTGCATGGAGCTCAAGAACATCCCGGTCGGCCTGCCGGTGCACGCCGTCGAGATGCGTCCCGGCCGCGGTGCCCAGCTGGCCCGTGGGGCAGGCGCCGTCTGCACGCTGAGCGCCAAGGAGGGCGACCTCGCGCTGCTGACGCTGCCGTCCGGTGAGATGCGCCGCGTCCACATCCGCTGCCGCGCGACGATCGGCCAGGTCGGCAACATCGACCAGAACCTCGTCAAGATCGGCAAGGCGGGTCGCAACCGCCACAAGGGCCGCCGCCCCAAGGTGCGCGGCTCCGCCATGAACCCGGTGGCCCACCCGATGGGCGGCGGCGAAGGCCGGCGCGCCGGCGGCCGCCACCCGCGTTCGCCGTGGGGCAAGTTCTCGAAGGGCGGCAACACGCGCAAGAAGCGCAAGCCGTCGAGCAAGTTCATCGTCCGCGGCCGCAAGCGCGGCAAGCAGGTCGGAAAGTAGGGGGTAGTCCCAATGAGTCGCAGCCTCAAGAAGGGCCCGTTTGTCGACGAGCGGCTGTTCGGCCGCGTCGAAGAAATGGCCGCCTCCGGCCGCAAGGACGCGTTGAAGACGTGGTCGCGCCGATGCGACATCGTGCCGGAGTTCGTCGGCCACACCTTCCTCGTCCACAACGGCAAGACGTTCATCCGCGTGTACGTGACCGAGGACATGGTCGGCCACAAGCTCGGCGAGTTCTCTCCGACCCGTCTCTTCCGCGGGCACTCCGGTCGGAACCGGTAAGGACCAGTCGCAATGTCGAAGAAGAAGAAACAGCGACCGGGCATTCCCGGCTACGGCAAGCTCTTCCGGGCCTCGCACAAGATGGCTCGGATCAGCCCGTTCAAGGCGCGCCCCGTGATCGACATGATCCGTGGCAAGAACGTCCACGACGCGATCCTGTTGATGGAGCACGAGCCGAAGCGCGGCGCGCACCTCATCGGCAAGGTGCTGAAGTCGGCCCTCGCCAACGCTTCCAACGATCTCGACGTGAACCTCAAGGAGCTCGTCGTGGTGGACGCGCGCATCGACGGGGCCGGCATGCTCAACGGCCGGCGCCGCTGGCAGCCCCGCGCCATGGGCCGTGCCTTCCCGATCATCAAGCGCGTGAGCCACATCAACGTGGCCCTCGCGGAGCCCGTTGGCGATGCAAGCGAGGTCCTCGGCGGCGAGGAGCTCGTGGCAGCCGGCGAGGCCGAGGAGTAACCATGGGACAGAAGACACACCCCATCGGCTTCCGTACGGGCGTCTACCTCGACTGGACGTCGCGTTGGTACGCGCCGAAGAAGGACTTTGCCCGGCTCCTCAAGGAAGACCGCCAGATCCGTGACTTCATCAAGAAGGAGTTCTACGGCGCGGGCATTCCCAAGATCGAGATCGAGCGCAAGGCCGACGCCCTGCGCGTGATCGTGCACACGGCCAAGCCCGGCGTCCTCATCGGCCGCAAGGGCGTCAAGGCCGAAGAGCTCAAGAAACGCATGGAGAAGGTGACGGGCCGCCGCGTGGGGCTCGACATCATGGAGATCTCGCGTCCCGAGCTGAACGCGACACTCGTCGCGCAGAACGTGGCCGAGCAGCTCATGAAGCGCGCGGCCTACCGCCGCACGCTGAAGCGTGCCATCCAGCACACGATGGAGCGCGGGGCCAAGGGCGTGAAGATCATGATCGCCGGCCGCCTGGGTGGTCACGAGATCGCGCGTACCGAGAAGCAGGCGCAGGGCTCGATTCCGTTGTCGACGCTCAAGGCCGACATCAGCTACGGCACGGCCGAGGCGCGCACTACGTACGGCGTCATCGGCGTCAAGTGCTGGATCTACCTGGGCACGCTGGCCAGCGCCGAGCCGAAGCCGCTCGCCGAGGAGGGCCTCTAGGATGTTGATGCCCAAGCGCGTCAAGTGGCGCAAGCAGCAGCGCGACAAGATCAAGGGTGAGGCCACGCGCGGCAACTTCGTTGCGTTCGGCGACTACGGCCTGCAGGCCCTCGAGCGCGGCTGGATTCCGGCGAACGTCATCGAGGCGGGCCGTGTCGCGGCCGTACGCGGTGCACCCGACGCCCGCGTCTACATCCGCATCTTCCCCCACAAGTCCGTGTCCTCGACCCCCGAGGAGACGCGGATGGGTACGGGCAAGGGCGAGCCGGACTACTGGACCGCCGTCGTCAAGCCCGGAACGATCCTCTTCGAGGTCGGCGGCGGCGTCTCCGAAGTCGACGCCCGCAAGGCCTTGAACAAGGTGGCGCACAAGATGCCCATCAAGACGCGCTTCGTCGCGCGTCGGAAGGCGTAGAGATATGAGGCCGCGTGATATCCGACGCCGTGAGAGCCAGGACCTCGAGCAGGAGGCTGTTCGCCTGCGCGAGGAGGTGTTCCAGCACCGGTTCCACGGTCAGAGCGAAGAGAAGGTCGACCGGGGCCGCATCCGCAAGCACCGGCGCGACATCGCTCGCATCAAGACCATTCTCAAGGAGCGGGCCATGGGGCTGAACGAGCACCTCGAGAACGAAGCTGGGAAGGGCAAGTAGTCATGGCCGGCGAAACGACACAGAAGAAGCGCGGAATGCGCCGCACCGTGACCGGCAAGGTCGTGTCGGACAAGATGGACAAGACCATCACTGTCCGGCAGGAGCGCCTCACGAAGCATCCGCTCTACGGCAAGTACATCCGTCGTGCCTCGACCTACAAGGCGCACGACGAGAACAACACGGCGCGCATGGGTGACACGGTGGAGATCACCTTCTGCCGGCCCCTGAGCAAGACCAAGACATGGCGGCTGGTGAAGGTCATTCGCTCCGACCGTCTCGCTGAAGCGGAACGTGCCGCGGAAGGCGGGGAGGGCTAGATGATCCAGCTCCGTACATGGCTCGACGTGGCGGACAATTCGGGCGCCAAGCGCTGTCACGCCATCAAGGTCATCGGCCGCGGTAACAAGTCCACGGCCGAGATCGGCGACATCGTCGTCGCCTCGGTGCGCAAGGCCATTCCCGCTTCGCCCATCAAGCCCGGGACCGTGGTGCGCGGCGTCGTCGTCCGCACCCGCAACCCGCACCGTCGCAAGGACGGTACGTACGTTCGCTTCGACTCGAACGCGATCGTGCTCATCAACGAAGACAAGAGCCCCAGGGGGACGCGCGTGTTCGGCGCGGTCGCCCGGGAGCTCAGGCGCAAGGGCTTCACGAAGATCGTGAACCTCGCGTCGGAGGTGGTGTGATGCCGAAACGCATTCGCCGAGGAGATCTGGTCGCCGTGGTGTCCGGCGACGATCGCGGCAAGCGCGGCCGGGTTCTCCGGCTCGTGCCCGAGAAGAACCGCGTCGTCGTCGAGGGCGTGAACCTCGTGTTCAAGCACCTTCGCCGCAGCCAGCAGAATCCGCAGGGCGGCCGCGTCCGCCGCGAGGCGGCCATCGCGATCAGCAACGTGATGCCGATCGATCCCGAGTCGAACAAGCCGACCCGGGTCGCGTCCAAGGTCGTCGACGGCCGCCGCACGCGTGTCGCCCGTCGCACGGGTTCCGCGCTCGGTGCGCAGGCAGCCAAGGCCCAGGCTGCGAAGAAGACCAAGAAGGACGAGGAGGAGTAAGTCGTGGCACGCCTTCGTGACCAGTACTTCGAGACCGTTCGTCCGCAGCTGATGAGGGACCTCGGGCTCGAGAATCCCTATGCCGCGCCACGCCTGCAGAAGATCACGCTCTCCTGCGGCGTCGGTGACGCCAAGGACAACAAGAAGCTTCTCCAGAACGCTCTGGAGATCCTGAGCCGCGTCGCCGGGCAGAAGCCGGTGGCGACGAAGGCACGCAAGTCCATCGCGCAGTTCCGCCTGCGCCAGGGAATGATCGTCGGTGCGCGCGTGACGCTGCGCGGCGCGAGGATGTACGAGTTCCTCGATCGCCTCATCAACGTCATCACGCCGCGTATCCGTGACTTCCGCGGCCTCAAGAGCAAGTTCGATGGGTCCGGCAACTACAACATGGGTCTCGTGGAACAGTCCGTGTTCCCGGAGGTCGACGGCGAGCTGCTGGAGACTCCGCAGGGCATGAACATCGCGATGACCATCCGCAGCAACTCGGATGACCACAGCAAGGCACTGCTGAGCGCGTTCAACTTCCCGTTCCGCCGTGCAGAAGAGGGGGCCCCCATTGGCTAAGAAGTGCCTCATCATCAAGCAGCAGAAGAAGCCGAAGTTCAGCACGCGTGCGTACACGCGTTGTCAGTTCTGCGGCCGGCCGCGTGCCGTCTACCGCAAGTTCGGTATCTGCCGCATCTGTTTCCGTGACATGGCGGTCCGGGGCGAGATCCCGGGCCTCCGGAAAGCATCCTGGTAGGAGGCTGACCATGGCGATGAACGACACCATGGCCGACATGCTCACGCGGATCCGTAACGGGATCGCCGTGCAACGCCAGTCCGTCGACATTCTCGCTTCGCGCGTGAACAAGGCGGTGGCGGAAGTGCTCGAGCGCGAGGGTTATGTCATTGGCGTGCGCGACATTCTCGATAACCGGGGCCACCCGGCGTTGCGTGTCGCGCTCAAGTACGACCGGGACGGCGATCCCGTGATCTCCAAGATCGGCCGCGTCTCGCGTCCGGGCCGCCGCGTCTACCGCGGCGTGCGTGAGATCCCGAAGGTCCTCAACGGGCTGGGCATCTCCGTCGTCAGTACCTCCAAGGGCGTCATGTCCGATCGCGAGGCTCGCACCGCCGGTGTCGGCGGCGAGATCCTCTGCGAGGTCTGGTAGAGGAGCGACTGCGATGTCTCGAGTTGGCAAGGCACCGATTGCGATTCCCTCCGGCGTCGACGTCTCCGTCGACGGCAAGACGGTTCGCGTCAAGGGCCCCAAGGGCGAGCTGACACGCAAGCTCACCGGCAGCATCTCGGCCGCCGTCGAGGACGGTCACCTCAAGATCGGCCGCGGCGACGACGAGCAGCAGAGCCGTGCGCTTCACGGTCTCTACCGCGCGCTCTGCCAGGGCATGGTCGAGGGCGTGGAGAAGGGCTTCAGCAAGACGCTCGACGTCGTCGGCGTCTCGTATCAGGCAGCCATCGAGGGCAACAAGGTCCGCCTCCAGGTGGGCTTCAGCCATCCGGTGCTGCTCGAGATCCCGAAGGGTCTGAGTGTCGAGTGCCCCAGCCCGACGCGTGTCGTCGTGAGCGGCTGCGACAAGCAGCAGGTGGGCGAGTTCGCCGCTCGGGTTCGTCGCGTCCGGCCGCCGGAGCCCTACAAGGGCAAGGGCGTCCGCTACTTCGGCGAACAGGTAGTCCAGAAGGCCGGCAAGTCGTTCGTCGGCGGGGAGAAGTAGTCGTGAACCTAGGCAAGCGACTGGCACGGCGCCGCCGCAATCGCGCGAACCGCGTGCGCAAACGCGTCCGCGGCAACGCCGAGCGTCCGCGCATCAGCGTGCACCGGACCAACATGCACATCTACGCCCAGATGATCGACGACGAGTCCGGGCGCACCGTCTGCGAGGCGTCCTCCGTCTCGCTCAAGCTGCCGTACGGCGGCAACGTGGACGCCGCCAAGAAGGTCGGCGAAGAGCTCGGCAAGCGAGCAAAGGACAACAACGTCGGCCAGGCCGGTTTCGACCGCGGGCCGTATCGCTATCACGGGCGGATCAAGGCCCTGGCCGAAGGCGTGCGCGCCGCCGGCGTGAAGTTCTAGGAGCGTCATGCGCCGAGAAACTGATTACATCGAGCCCGAAGGCATGGACCTGGACGACAACGTCGTCCAGATCAACCGCACTGCGAAGGTCATGAAGGGCGGCCGCCGCTTCGGCTTCAGCGCCCTCGTGGTCGTCGGCAACGGCAACGGCATCGTCGGCCTGGGCTTCGGCAAGGCGCGCGAAGTGCCGCCTTCCGTCGAGAAGGGCCGGACGGACGCGATGAAGAAGCTGGTTCGCGTGCCGCTCAAGGGCACGACGATCCCGCACCCGGTGTTGGCGCGCTTCCGCTCCAGCCAGGTGAAGCTCATTCCCGCTGCGCCCGGAACCGGCATCATCGCCGGTGCCCCTGTGCGCGCCGTGCTCGAGGCCGCAGGCGTCAAGGACATCCTGACCAAGGCGCTCGGGAGCAAGAACCCCATGAACCTGGCCAAGGCCACCTACGAGGGCCTGCGGACCATGAAGACGCGTCGCGCGGTCGCCGAGCGCCGCGGGGTGGAACTCTGATGAACCTCGACGACGTCAAGAAGATCAAGGTGCGGCGCAGCAAGCGCCACCGCGTCGGGCGCGGCCCGGGCTCGGGCTGGGGCACGACGGCGGGCCGCGGTCACAAGGGTGCCGGTCAGCGTTCCGGTACGCGCTTCCGCCTGCGGTTCGAGGGTGGCCAGATGCCGCTCTACCGCCGGCTGCCGAAGAAGGGCTTCACGAACGCCCGCTTCAAGACCACGCTTCACGTCGTGAACGTCGGTGACCTCGAGAAGGCCTTCGACGCGGGCGCGACCGTCGATCTGGACGTGCTCAAGGAGAATGGCCTCGCGCCCAAGCGGGCGCGCTTCCTCAAGGTCCTGGGCTTCGGCGACCTGAGCAAGGGCCTCGCCATCAAGGCCCACGGTGTGAGTGCCGGGGCTCGCGAGAAGATCGAAGCCGCCAAGGGCAGCATCGAACTGCTGCCGGTGGAGACCGAGATGCGCCCCAAGGGCGTTCGTAAGGCGAAGTATCAGCAGCAGGCGTCTTCGGCACCCGTTCCGCGTGCGGACGAGCCTGCCGCGACCCCGGAGGCCGATGCGCCTGAGACCCCGGAGGCAGAAGCCCCCGAGTCGGGTGAGAGTGAGACGTCCGAGTGATCGAGAACGTCACCAATCTCTTCCGCGTCCCTGAGATCCGCAGTCGCCTGCTGGTCACGCTCGGGTTCCTGCTGCTCTACCGCGTCGGGTGGAACATCCCGATCCCGGGCGTGGACCTCGAGGCGCTGAAGAGCGCGGCCGGTGGTGAGGGCGGAAGCTCGTTCGCTGCGCTGTTCGGGATCATCTCGGGCGGCGGCATCTACTCCTGCGCGCTCTTCAGCCTGGGCATCATGCCCTACATCAGCGCGAGCATCATCTTCAGCCTGCTGACGAAGGTGGTGCCGACGCTCGAAGCCGTTGCAAAGGAAGGTGCTGCAGGCCAGCGCAAGATCAACCAGTGGACCCGGCTCGCGACGGTGCCCCTCGCGCTCGTCCAGGCCGTCATCCTGGTTGCCAACGTCTATCGCTCGCCTGACTTTGCGGGCGAACCGCTGCTGCCGCCTGGGTTTGGTCTGGCCCTCACAGCCATCCTCACCCTGACGGCGGGGACCATCCTGCTCATGTGGGTTGGCGAGCAGATCACGGAGTACGGCGTCGGCAACGGCATCTCGCTCCTGATCATGGCCGGCATCATCGCGCAGGTGCCCCAGGCCGTCGTCACGCTGGTCGGCACCCAGGAGGGCGGCTTCCTGCCCTTCACCCTGCTGGTGCTGTTCCTGGTGATCGTCGTCGTCGTCGTGTTCATCACCAAGGGCGTGCGGAAGATCCCCGTGCAGTACGCGAAGCTGACCCGCGGCCGCAAGGTCTATGGCGGCCAACGTCACTTCCTGCCGCTCAAGGTCAACCAGGCGGGCGTGATGCCGGTGATCTTCGCCTCGGCGCTGCTGTCGTTTCCGCAGCTCATCGGCTCGGCGATGCAGTGGAGCGCGCTGGAGCTGGCCTTCCGCCCGGACGCGTGGTGGTACACGACCCTCAACGTGGTCCTGGTCTTCTTCTTCTCGTTCTTCTGGAACTCGCTGATGTTCAACCCGGTCGAGATGTCGAAGAACATGAAGGAGAGTGGCTCCTTCGTGCCCGGCATCCGACCCGGCAAGCGCACGGCCGAGTTCCTCGAGAAGGTGATGACGCGCATCACGCTGGCCGGTGCGACGTTCCTGGCCGTGATCGCAACGGTGCCCCAGCAGGCGGCGACGGCGATCTCGCGCGAAGTCCCGATCCAGGTCGCCTACTTCCTTGGCGGTACGTCGATCCTCATCGTGGTCAGCGTCGCGCTGGATCTCGTGGACAAGCTCAACAGTGCGCTGCTCATGCGCAACCAGAGCGGGTTCATGGGCGGCGGCGGCGGCAAGCGCCGGAAGAAGGGGAGGTAGCGATGCACGTGATCCTCCTCGGTCCCCCCGGTGCCGGCAAGGGCACGCAGGCGGAACGCATCGTCGCGGAGCACGGCCTCGTGCATCTCTCGACGGGCGATCTCCTGCGTGGCGCGGTCGAGGCGCAGTCCGAGCTCGGCAAGGAAGCCCAGGGCTACATGTCCAAGGGTGAGCTCGTGCCGGATCGCCTCGTGTCGGCCCTCGTTGCGGAGAAGCTGAAGACCCTGGACGAAGCACAGGGCTTCCTGCTCGACGGGTTCCCGCGCAACGAAGGGCAGGCGAGCGACCTCGCCGGCGAGCCGCGTGGCCGCGACATCGACCATGTGATCCACCTGCGACTGGACGACGACGAGATCGTGCGCCGGCTGCTTCTGCGCGGGCGTGACGATGACACCGAAGAGGTCATCCGCAATCGTCTCGGCGTCTACGAGCGGGAGACGTCGCCGTTGGTGGCGCTCTACGAGGGCAAGGGGCTGTTGCGTCCCATCGACGCGACCGGCACCATCGAGGAGATCGCCGAGCGGATTCGCAAGGTGTTGCGTCCGAGCGATACCGGCTCCTCGGAAGGGTCGGCCGCCTGATGGCCCGCGAGGACAACCTCCGCCTGGATGCCAAGGTCGTGGAGGCACGGCCGAACGCGATGTTCGTGGTCGAGCTCGAGAACGGCCACCGGATCCTCGCGCACATTTCCGGGAAGATGCGGATGAATTGGATCCGCATCCTGCCGGGCGACAGAGTGACCGTGGAGATGAGCCCCTACGACTTGACGAAGGGGCGGATCGTCTACCGCGACTAGGAGAGGACCATGAAGGTCAGGTCCAGTGTGAAGCGCATCTGCGAGAACTGCCGGATCGTCCGGCGGCACGGCAGGGTGCGTGTGATATGCAAGAACCCGCGTCACAAGCAGGTTCAGGGGTAAGGAAGCGCTATGCCTCGTATCGTTGGTGTCGACATTCCCGACAACAAGGTGACCTACATCGCCTTGCAGTACATCCACGGGATCGGCAAGCACACGGCCCTTCAGCTCTGCGAGACGCTGGGGCTGGAGCCGATGCGCCGGGCCCGCGACCTCACGGACGAGGAGCTCGCCCGTGTCGCCGGCCAGATCGAGCAGGGCGTGGTGGTGGAGGGCAACCTGCGCCGCCAGACCCAGCAGAACATCGCCCGGCTCAAGGAGATCGGGTGCTACCGCGGCATGCGCCACCGGCGCGGCCTCCCCGTCCGGGGCCAGCGCACCCAGACGAACGCCCGGACCCGAAAGGGCCCGAAGAAGACCGTGGCAGGCAAGAAGAGCGTCAAGCAGCTCCGATAGGCGTGGCCGCGGAACCCCGGCGAAAGCCGGGCGGAGCGTTGGTTTTCCGAGACGTGCGCTCCTAAGTCCGTTTTCTGGCCGACGTTGGGCGGTCGGCCAGAAAGTTGCAGGGAATTGCCCGCGGGGTACCCTCGCCGGTTCTTCACAGAGAACGCGGCCCAACCCTCTGACGGAGGTTCGATGGCGGGTAAGAAGAAAATTCGTCGGAACGTGCCCAAGGCCGTGGTCCACGTCCAGGCGTCCTTCAACAACACGATCGTCACGTTCGCGGCGCCGAACGGCGAGACCCTGTGCTGGGACAGCGCAGGCACGATCGGCTTCAAGGGCTCCCGGAAGTCCACGCCGTTCGCGGCCCAGAAGGCCGCGGAGCGCGCCGCCGACAAGGCCCTGAAGATGGGCGTGCGGGAAGTCGAGGTTCGCGTCAAGGGCCCCGGAGCGGGTCGCGAGTCGGCCATCCGCAGCCTTCAGAGCCGCGGCCTCAAGATCCGGGCGGTCGAAGACGTCACGCCCCTGCCGCACAACGGATGCCGGCCCCGCAAGCGCCGGCGCGTCTGACCTACCACCACTGAGCTGAACCACTAGCTCCGGGGCGCGTAGGGCGGGCTTCGGAGACATGAGAGAAGGACGGAGGATCGAATGCGGATCCGCTGGCGGAACCTTGAGCTTCCCACGAAGGTCGTCGCCGACTCGGCGACGCGCACGGACATGTATGCCAAGTTCACGGCTGAGCCGTTCGAACGTGGCTACGGCGTCACCGTGGGCAACGGCCTGCGTCGCGTATTGCTGTCCTCCATCGAGGGGTCGGCCGTCACGTCCGTGAAGATTCAAGGCGTCAAGCACGAGTTCTCGTCGCTGGACGGCATCAAGGAAGACGTCACCGACATCATCCTCGCGCTGAAGCGCCTCCGCGTGCAGTTCCATACGGACGACCCGAAGGTCCTTCGCATCGACAAGTCCGGCGTCGGTCCTGTAACGGGCGCTGACATCCAGACGGGCTCCGATTGCGACATCGTCAACCAGGATCTGCACATCTGCACGATCACCGACGAACGTGCGTTCGAGGCCGAGATCGAGGTCCGCCGCGGGCGTGGCTACGTGACGGCCGAGGAGAACGCGCGCGAGGAGCAGGAGATCGGGGTGATTCCCGTCGACTCGATCTTCTCGCCCATCCAGCGCGTCCGGTACCGCACCGAGAACACGCGTGTCGGCAAGCTGACGAACTACGACCGGCTGATCCTCGAGCTGTGGACGGACGGCACGATCACCCCGGAGATGGCGCTCGTCGAGGCCAGCAAGATCTACCGCAAGCACCTCAACCCGTTCATCCAGTTCTTCGACGTCGGCAAGGAGCTGCTGACGGAGTCGATGTCGGATCCGCTGGGCATGGGCTCGTTCCAGATGCCCTCGTCTGGCGGGGCGGTTGGCGGCGGTGGGATGGGCGGCGGCGCCGTCGGCGGCGGGACCGTGGGCGGCGTTCCCGGTGGTGCCCCCGCCGGTATGCCCGCGGCCGCCACGTCGGCCCCGATCGGCGGTGCGCCCGCGTCTACCGGCGCGCCCCCGATGGCGACGATGCCGTCGAACATGAGCGTCGATGACCTCAAGCGCAAGCTCGAGCGCCCGATCGCCCACATGGACCTCTCCGTGCGCGCCAGCAACTGCCTGGAGGCCGAGGGTATCCAGACCATCGGCGACCTCGTGCGCATGTCGAGCGATGAGCTGATGACCCTCAAGAACTTCGGCCGCACCTCCCACAAGGAGATCACCCGGCGGCTCGAGGAGATGAACCTGACCCTGGGCATGGACGTCGAGGCCATCCTGGGCGGAGGAGCCGGGTAGCCATGAGACACCGCGTTGCCGGGAAGAAGCTGACTCGCGACACGCAGCACCGCGCGGCGCTGCGCCGCAATCTCGTGCGCGCGCTGCTCATCAACGGCCGGATCACGACCACGTTGCCGAAGGCCAAGGCCGTGCGGCCCTACGTCGAGAAGCTGGTCACGCGCGCCAAGCGTGCTGCCCAGCTCAAGGACACGGACCGCGCCGCATACGTGCATCAGGTCCGCCTGCTGCGCCGGGAGATCCCGGATCGCAAGCTGCTGGCGCTGCTCGTCGATGTCGTGGGCCCGATGGTCCAGGACCGTCCCGGCGGCTACACGCGCATCATCCGCGAGGCCAAGAACTCGCTCGGCGACAACGCGCCGCGCGCCATTTTCGAGTTCGTCGACCAACAGGCAGTTGAGGATGAGGAAGAGGCCCCCACGAAGGGCAAGGGCAAGTAGCGCCGACGCTGCCCCCGACGATCCTCTCGCTGCGCCGCGTCCCGGCTCGGAACCTGGTCCTCAACGTGCAGCACGCACGCCTGCGGCCAGAACCACTCGCCGGAACGCCGGCTCGCATCGGTCTCCTCGGGCTCGCTCGCCGCAGGCTTCGCCATTCCCTCATCGTTGATGCACCTGGGCGGGCGGATTCTGGGACAATGAGGGCATGAGCCAGATCCTGGCCACCAACCGCGGCGCCCTCCAGTGGGACTTCCTCACGACGTTCATCGCGGCCCGGCGGTCCTTCCTGGCCATCTACCGTCGCTACGAGCGGCGCGTGCTCTCCGCCGCCAAGGAGAAGGGCGTCAACCGCTCTGAGCTCAAGCTGCCGCCGAGGCAGCTGTGGGAGTTGTTCCATCGCCACCGGCTGGAGCGCCTGCGTGAGAACCGCCTGGCGCCGCTCCGTGCGCTCTCCGGCGAGATCTTCGGGGCCGAGGGCGACGAAGGCCTGATGGATGCCTACTGCGGCCACATCTTCCACGAGGTGTCGATCCTCAGCGAAGAGCACCGCTCGGTCGGACGCTTCGTGCGCCATCACGATCCGCGGCGCTACCGGGCCTTGTTCGAGGAGGTCAGCGGCTACTACCCGATCCGGCTCAACCGGGTCCTGCGCCTCTTCCGGGCCGCCATGAAGCGGCTCGACGAGCTGTTGCCCCGCTGGAGCCGCGAGCGCGTCTTCGTGCGGTCCATGTACCTGTTCGGGGATCGCCTGGGCAAGCGCGCCTACGGCAGCGGCCGCGAGGCTTTCTACGTGCGTATGTACCCCAACGGCGGCGTCATCCGCGGCTACCTGGAAGCCGGGCGCTCGTTCCATGCGTCCAGCTTCATGGACGACGCACGCAAGGCCCTGAGCGAAGCGCTCGCGTGCTACGAGCAAGCGCAGGGCGAGCGCGAGCTGCGGCCCGGCGAGACCCGTGCGGCCGAGGAGGTTCGCGAGCTGATGGCGACGATCATCAGCAGTGGGTCCGGCCGCGGCGCCGAAGGAGGCGCCGCATGACCTCGCTCCCGAAGGGGTCGGCCGTGCATCCCGACCCCACGATCCACGCTCCGGGGGCCGAGGGCGAGGGCCGCAAGGTCTACTTCGTGAGCTTCGGCTGCCAGATGAACGTGCTCGACTCCGAGCTCGTTCTCGGCGACCTCGATCGCAACGGCTACAGCCGCACCGACGTGATGAAGGACGCCGACGTCGTCCTCATCAACACGTGCTCGATCCGCGAACACGCCGAGGACAAGGTCTGGAGCCTGCTCGGACGCGCGCGCCAGGTGAAGTCCACGCGGCCGGACATGAAGATCGGCGTCATGGGCTGCATGGCGCAGCGGGTCAAGGACGCGATCATCCATCGCGCGCCCCACGTCGACCTCGTGCTCGGCACGTCGGGCTTCCGCTCGGCGGCCCGCGATCTCGAGGACCTGTTCGCCGGCGGGGGCCGCGTCGTGCGCGTGGATCGCAGGCCGGATCCAGAGTTCCTCCCGGACGCGGACCGCGAGGTGACGGCGCGTCCCGACGCATTCCGCGCCTACGTCACGGTCATGCGCGGCTGCAACCACGACTGCACCTACTGCATCGTGCCCCATACGCGCGGCAAGGAGGTGTCGCGGCCGCTCGAGGAGCTGCTGGACGAAGTCCGCCGCCTCGTCGATGACGGCGTCCGCGAGGTCACGTTCCTCGGCCAGAACATCAACACGTACGGCAAGGACCTGCATCCGCAGCGCAAGCACACGGGTGAGATCTGCACGCTGTTGGAGCGTTCCGCGGAGATCGACGGCCTCGATCGCATCCGCTTCCTCACGAGCAACCCGTTCGACATGACCGAGGACATGATGCGCCGCTTCGGTCAGGTGCCGAAGGTGATGCCGTGGCTCCACATCCCGGCGCAGTCAGGCAGCGACAGCGTGTTGCGCCGCATGCGACGCCACTACACCGTCGCGCAGTACCACGAGGTGGTGGGCTGGGCGCGCAAGCACATCCCCCGCGTCGAGATCACGTGCGATTTCATCGTCGGCTTCTCGGGTGAGACCGATGAGGAGTTCGAGGGCAGCAAGCAGCTCGTTCGCGACATCGGGTTCATGCAGACCTATGTCTTCAAGTACAGCTTGCGCCCCAACACCATCTCGGCCCGCCAGCTGCCTGACGACGTGCCCGAAGACGTGAAGCGCCGGCGAAACATCGAGCTGCTCGCGGTCCAGGACGAGATCGCGATGGCACGCAACGAGGGCCTCATCGGAACGCAGGTCGAGATCCTCATCGAGGGGATAAGTAAGAGCGATGCGACCCGCGTCACGGGCCGCGACCACAGCAACCGCCTGATCCACTGCCCGGGCGAGGCGTCCATGGCGGGGCGCATGGCGACCGTCGAGATCGAGGAGGCGGGCGCGCATTCCATGATCGGTCGGATGGTGGCGCTCGAGGGCACGCACTAGGCAGTGCCGAGGCAGCACTAGCTACAGACGAGCCCCGCTCCGTCTCGCGGCTTCGGATGCACGACCGGCTTCCGCGCGGCCGGCTCTCGTCTGCATCAGCGGGGGAAGTAGCGCTTCTCCTTCACCTTGCCGGTCTCGTCGTCGATCACGATTCGGAAATCGCAACGCCGGCCGTGTGAGTTCGTACGTACTTCCCAGAACCGATGCTTGGAGAACAACGGCCGCTTCCGAGTGGCTATGACGGGTTCATACCACCGCCATCCTTCCCACTCAGCGGTAAGTCGGGCTGCCGCTATGGCTTCTTCCCGCGTCATCTCGCGTGAATCCAGTGTAGCCATGCCTACCCCGCGAATCGAGAGGCCGCTCCGATCTTGAAACAGACGCCTAAAGATCGACCCGAGCGTCGAACAGAAGGTGGGGGTCGTTGCGGGGGAGCGTCAGCATGAGCGTCGAGAACGTGCGCGGGACGCGACCCTTGAAGAGCTGTTCCCCGTTGCTGCGCACGGTGATCTCCGCGTCGAGATCGACCAAGGGCGCACCCAGCAGCACGGAGAGCCCGGATACGTCGCCTGAACCCTCGTGCGTCTTGATGTCGATCACGTTGCCGTCTAGCGCGCGCACCTCGATGAGAGCCTCCAGCTCGGCGCGGCCCCAGTAGACCCAGTAGAAGTGGCGCTTCCAGGGCAGGATCGGCTGCCACAAGAACGCTCTCGGGCGGGGCACACGCGGGTGCGATGCCAACCACTTCTGAGACGGCAGATAGCCCTCTTGCGGCGCCCCGTGGCCGCGGCCCTCCACGCGGTCGTAGCGGAAGTTGAACCCGTCGGGCCACTTCTGTTTCAGCTCCTTGAGGCGCTCGAACGCGCAATCGTTCTCCGCCGGTGGCACGTTCTTGTCGTCGCCGCTCTGGAAGAAGTGCAACGGCAAGGTGTAGTAGCTCGGCAGTACGCCCGGCAAGATGTCGATGGGGATCTGCGTGTCGGTCTGCCAGACCGGAATGGGCGCGCCGGCGTACGGCGCAACGCCCGCGAAGACGTCCGCGTGATGCGCGCCCAGGTGCCACGAACCGAACCCGCCCATGCTGTGTCCCGTGATGTAGATGCGGTTCGGGTCGAGCTTGTGCGTGCGCTTCGCGGCCTCGATGAGCTCCATGACGAACTCCTCGGTGCCCGACGTCGTCCAGCCCCTCTCCGTCTTCTCCAGGACCTCGGGGAAGATCCAGCCCCAGCCGCCGCCACCCATCGCACCGGCGGCGCTGTTGGCGCTCCCGGAGCCGACGCCGCCTCCGTGCAGGCCGATGAAGAGTGCCTTGCTCGGCTTGCCCGAGACGATGTACTTCCCGCGCTTCTTCTTCTCGTCGTAGAAGTAGTTGGTGCCGGATTTCGCGAGACGCGGCCCGTGCTTGTTCGCGGTCTTGAGCAGGTCCTTGCGGAGCTTCTTCAGCGTCTTGGGGTCGAGCGGCGCGAGAGACTTGTCCCACTCCGCGCGCATCTGCTGGCGTGTGACGAAGTCGGCGTCGAGGTAGCGCTGGACGAGTTCCTTGAGCGCCTTGCCCTTGGGAACCTTGCCGTCGCCGGCCCACGCCGCGGGCACCATCGTGCCCAGCAAGAGCAGGAGGATGATGGCGCGCCGGACCACGGGCGCAGTCTACCGAGAGCGAGGGGCGTGGCGACGGCCCAAGGGCCTACAGATGGGTCCAGGTCCCTTCGAGGGGCCACGAGGCACGGGACCACGGTGTGAACGCCGGGTCATCGGCGCACACCTTGTTCAAGAAGACGAGGTCGACCTGCCACAAGCGTTCCTCGTAGTAGAGCGGGTCGACGATGTCCCACAAGAGGAAGCCCGCTTCGTCAAGCAGCCGGCAGCGCTCTGCGACCTCCCGCATGGCGGCCTCGATAATCACGCACTGGGTGCTCCGAAGCACCTCCTGCGCGCCGGCCACAACCTGGGGCTCCGCGCCGTCAACGTCGATCTTCAGCAGGTAGGGGGGCTCCCACTGCCCCTCGCGGCACAGCGTGTCCAGCGTGATCAGATCGACCTCGCGCGCCGCGCACGTGCCACGCTCCGTCGGCAGGTACACGACGCCCCGGCCGTCGGTGTCGGACGCCGCAGCCCACACGACGTCGACCCGCTCGATCGCTGAGGCAACTCTCGTGATGTCCTCCTCGAAGTCCCGGCACGGCTCGATGAGCACGTGGTGGGCGTCCGTGAAGACCGCATAGAGGTCCGGCGTGCCTTCCCTGTGCACGCCCACGTCGATGACGACGCCGGGACGAAGTCCGCACGCGAACAGGGGGTCCAGGGTGCCCCGCTTCGTCGCACCACGGCGCGTCGCGTCGTTCGTACGCGGCCCGCGCATCTGTGCCAGGGCGTCTTTCAACCTCGATAGGGGCGCCATGCCGCCCAGCATGCGCGGAAGCGCCAAAGGGGGCGACGGGAAATCCCCGTGCGTACCATGACCGCCCATGCCCGTGACGGACCATGACCTCCAGCGCCTCAAGCGCGCCGTCGCGCTGGCCCGGAAGGGCTTCTTCGGCGTCGAGCCGAACCCGCCCGTGGGATGCGTCATCGAGCGCGACGGGGACGGCATCGTGGGGGAGGGCTGGCACGCCGACTTCGGCGGGCCGCACGCGGAGGTCGCAGCGCTGCGTCTGGCCGCCGGCAGCGCGAAGGGAGCCACGGCCTACGTCTCGCTTGCGCCCTGCGGGCGCCATGGGAAGACGCCGCCGTGCGCCGACGCCCTGCTGGACGCGGGCATCACCCGCGTCGTCTATGCGGCGGGGGATCCGAACCCCGACGAGGACGGCTACGGCGTCGAGCGGCTGCGGCGCGCCGGCATCGCGGTCGAGGGGCCGGTCGAGGGGGTGGCAGCCGAGTCGGTCCTGGCGCGCTTCCACGGATCGCTCGCGCGCACGAACACCCCGTGGACGGTCTGCAAGTGGGCCATGTCCATCGACGGGCGCATCGCGCCCGCGCGTGGCGCAGGCGGCGCCGTCAGCGGGACCAAGGCGAGGCGGCTGACGCATCACTGGCGGGCACACGCCGACGCGGTCGCCGTCGGGGTCGGTACGGTCCTGGCGGACGACCCCTTGCTCACATGCCGGCTCGAAGGCGGCCTGCCGAACGGCCGTGCCCCAGCGAAGCGCGTGGTCTTCGATCCGGCGCTCCGGACCCCCGTCGACGGCCGCCTCGTGCTCGACGCGACGAGCTCGCCCGTCTGGATCCTCGGCCTCGGCGACGCACCGGCCGAGCGCCGCGACGCACTCGAGGCTGCCGGTTGTCGTGTCTTCGAGATCCCCGGCGCGGCCGATGAGCTCGACCTTGCCGCCGCCCTGGCCGTGCTTCGCGAGCACGGCGTTCAGCGGCTGCTTGTCGAGGGCGGCGCCCGCATCCACGGTGCCTTCTTCCGTGCAGGGCTGGTCGATCAGGTAGCAGCCTTCGTTGCGCCGCAGGTGTTCGGCGGCCCGACCGCGGTGCCCGCGGTCGAGGACTCGGGCATCGCGTCGGTCGGCGAGGCCCTGCGACTCGAGGAGGTCATGTGGCGCCGGATCGGCGACGACCTGCTCATGCAGGGCTACGTCCCGGATCGCGCGTGAGCGGTGGCCTCGTCATCTCCGACGGGGTTGCCTGGATCGTGGCCACGTGGTGCGCGGGCGCGGGTGTGCGCGCCATTCGGCGTCACCTCTCGCCTGAGGCAGATGCTTCCGTCCTCGAACGACTCGCGGCTACGGAACTCTACCGTGGCAACCTGGCGCGCTTCGAGGATGCGAGTCCGACAGAGATACGCGCCCTGCATCGGGCTGCGTGCGATGCGCTCGCCTACGAGGAGGCCGCGGGGCCGGTGGACTGGGGAGACGCCGACTTCTTCCCCGGCTTCCTCGATCGCATGCGGGACTTGATCGCGTCGCTCGAGGCGGATCCGCGCCTACGCAGCTGACAAGCGCGACGCTTCGTGCCGCTCCGCGGCGGACAAGGGGATGCAGAGCAGCGCGCTGACGACTACGAAGCCAATAGACACTGCAATGCACGCCAGCAGGCCCGCTTCCCCCTCGCCGGCTGCCTGGAACACGGCTCCGGAGAGCAGCGTTCCGACGAGCCGGCCCATGGCGTTGGCCATGTAGTAGAAGCCGACGCGCATCGCTACCTTGTCGCCTTCCGCATAGGCGACGATCAGGTAGCTGTGGATCGCGCTGTTGGCCGCGAAGACGATGCCGAAGACCGCGAGTCCGACCATCAGCGTGGCCTCGGGCGGTGCCCCGAAGTGGAACGCCGTCAGGATGCCGCCGAGCGGCAGGACAAGCAGCGCCGTCCAAAGCCCTAGTCGTCTGGCGTTGGGCGGTTCGCGTCTTGCGTCGCCGCGCTTGGCGCCGACGAAGGCGGGTGCGGAGGCCTGAACGAAGCCGTAGCCGATGATCCAGAGCGCAAGGAAGCCGCCGGTCTCGTGGAAGTCCCAGCCGAGCACGGATCCAAGGAAGATCGGCAGCGCGAGGACGAACCACACGTCGCGCGCGCCGAAGAGGAACAGGCGCGTCGCCGACAGCCAGCGAATCGGTCCCGGCGGTGGGATCAGGCTCCTGAGCGTGATCTTGGCCTTCGACCGCCCCGCGGCCTTGGGCAGCAACACGTAGGAGAGCAACAACACGATCGCGATGCCGGCTGCCATCGCGATGCAGCCCCACTGGAACCCGACGAGCCCGAGGAGCAGCCCGCCGAGGAAGAAGCCGATGCCCTTCAGCGTGTTCTTGCTGCCCGTCAGGATCGCGACCCAGCGCATCAAGCCGTGCCGGTCGTGTTCGGGCACGACGAGCTTGATGTAGCTCTTCGAGCTCATCTTCGTCAGGTCCTTCGCGATGCCCGAGAAGGCCTGCGCGACCATCACGTAGGGGACATTGAGGCTGTCGGCTTTCAGCGCGAGCATCCCAAGGGCCAGTAGCTGCAGGCTCAGTCCGCTGAACAGCGTGCTCTTGAGACCGAACCGGGCGCCCACCCAGCCCCCCAGGAAGTTCGTGACGACGCCGAAGAACTCGTAGAAGAGGAAGAGCGACGCAATTTCGAGCGGCGCGTAGCCCAGGTCGTGCAGATAGAGCAGGACGAGCATGCGCAGGGCGCCGTCGGTCAGCGTGAAGACCCAGTACGTCAACGTGATGATGACGTAGTCGCGGACGTTGGCCTCGGGGTGCTGGGATGCCGTGTCAGACACCAGCGGGTTCCGTGGCATCGGCGACCATGGCGGCGAGCTCCACCATGCGGTTGGCATAGCCCCACTCGTTGTCGTACCAGACGAGCAGTTTCACCAGTCGCTTATCCGTGACGCGCGTCGAGAGCCCGTCCACGATGCCGCTACGCGGATCCCCGGCGAAGTCCGTCGAGACGAGGGGCCGCGTCTCGTAGCCGAGAATGCCCTTCAAGGGACCGTCGAGGCTGGCCTGCTCGAGGGCGTCGTTGATCTCGTCGATGCTCGTGTCGCGCGCGACATGGAACACGCAGTCCGTGATCGAAGAATTGAGCACGGGCACCCGCACCGCCAGGCTGTCGAGGCGCCCCTCGAGCTCGGGAATCACGAGGGTCACCGCGTACGCGGAGTTCGAGCTGGTGGGGATCAGGTTGATCTGGGAGGCGCGCGCGCGTCGCGCGTCCTTGTGATATCGATCGACCACGACCTGGGTGTTCGTCGGATCGTGGATGGTTGTGACGACACCGCGCTCGATGCCGATCGCGTCGTGCACGACCCGTACGACGGGGGCGAGCGAGTTCGTCGTGCATGAGGCCGCCGTGACGATGCGTTCGGTCCCGAGATCGAACTGATCGTGGTTCACGCCGAGGACGATGTTCGGCGGTCCGTCCTTCACCGGCGCAGAGACCACGACACGGCGTGCACCGCGCTCGAAGTGCGGCTCCAGCAGCGCGGTCTTGCGGAACCGTCCGCTGCACTCCAGCACGAGCTCGACACCCAGATCCGCCCACGGAATGTCGCCGGGTTGGTCGAAGCGTGAGTAGGCCAGCGCCTGCCCGTCGACGCGGATGCTGTCCGCACCGCCTGCACACGGCCGCGGCCAGCGGCCCTGGATGCTGTCGAACTCCAAGAGCGTCGCCATCACCTCGGCGGTGGCGTTGGGTTCGTTGACAGCGACGAACTCGAGCCTCGGATTTCCCCAGGCCGCACGCAGGGCCAGGCGCCCCATGCGGCCGAAGCCGTTGATACCCACTCGCATCGATCACCTCCCGGCAGAACGCCTTCTGCAAAGGTGACGAGCCCGGTCCTCGACGCGCAGAGACTACGCCGAGCCTGCAAAGGTGCGAAAAAGAGCGCGGTGGGTCGGCGCTACGGGCCCGAGACCCGGCCGCGCGCGCCCGTGATGTCGCTCAGGCGATAGTTGATGGTCGCCTTCATCAGGTCGTCGCGCAGCTCGACGAGGTCGGGGTGGACCGGGTCGATGTAGCTCGCCAGGGCTGCCCAGCGCCGCGCGGGGGCATAGACGCGGCTCTCGGCGAAGAACTCGGCCGTCTTGAAGCGCAGGTCGAACTGCTTCGCGTCGAGCTTGTTGAGCTGGGCGAGGATCTCCTTGCGCTCGGGGTGAGCACGCGGAAGGATCCGGCGCAGGCGGCCCAGGTTGCGCCGGGCTTCCTGCATCTTCTTGTCCATGCTCTCGGCGATCTTGCGGACGCGGGATGTGGCGCCCTTGCCGCGGGCCTTCTCCCAGTCGCCCTTCTTCTTCAAGGCGTTCTGCACGCTGTCCAGCGCACGCGTCTTGCGCGTGATGATCTCCTTGTTGCGCTTGAGCTCGACCGTGACGCGCTCCAGCTCCGCGCGTTCCCGCACCGCCTCCTTGTCCATCTCGCGCACCTGATTGACGAGGTACGCAATCAGCTTCTGGATCTCGTTCGCGTTCTTTGAGGTCGCGAAGTGAACCTTCAGCCGACGGGCCACTTCCATGGCGGCTTCCAGGTCGCCGGCTTCCGCGAGGCGCATGGCCCGGTTCACGCCGTTTCGGACGGCCTCCTGCTCTGCGGAGGCGACGGCCGTCTTAAACTTCTTCTTGCTGATGGCGCCGAGGCCGAGGGCCTTCTCGTACTCCACGCGTGCCTCGACCCACATGCCGAGGTCGGCCGCCAGCTCGGCCAGCTTCAGGCGGGCCTCGCCGTCGGCGGCGGGGGCGAGGGCGCGCCGCGCCCGATAGAAGCCAACGGGCGCCAGCCGCTTCCACGGGATGCGGCGCACCTGGTCGGGGCCGAGCCGGAGCACGACCTCGTCTTCGGTGGCGCTCTCGACGATGCCCGTCATCGACTTGCCGTTGGTGAGCGGGAGGGTGACGGGCTGGCTCTCCTTGGCAAGGGCGGTCACGGCCAAGGACAGGGCGAGCGCCACGAAGAGCAGGCAGCAGATCAGACTACGCATGAGAACCTCCGAGCGCCGGCTGCTCCATCATAGGAACGCATCTCTCAGGTCCACGCAGCGGCATTCATGGAGCCCGAATAATGGGGTTTTCCCGTCCTTGGGGCCTTCTGCCTACCACGGTCGGGTCTAGCCGAGTCACGCAAGGGGCGCGAGGCGCCGCAAAGGCGACGAGCTTCGGCACCGGTGCCGCGTAGTGGCACGAGCAGGCGAGTCGACGAAGCCTGTGGGAGGTGCCGCGCAGGGAGGCCGGGCGAAGCGGCTGCTCTCGGCGCCTACGCCGACTTGGCGCCTCGTACTGCGTACCGCAGCCGAAGGCCGAGCTTCCAGTGAGCCGCGCTACGAGCCTCGTACAGGGGGTGCGCCTGCCCGGCGCAGCGCGCCGTTGTAGCGATCGAGAAGCTCGACGGCATTGAGACGCTGCTCGCGGTGCAGCGTCGGGTCGGTGATCTTGAGGTACTCCTCGATGTCGGCGACCGCGCGGCGATACTCGCGCAGGGCGGCGAGGGCCTGAGCGCGCTCGACGTAGGCCGCGGGCACGCTGGAGTCGAGGCGGATCACCTCGCTGTACTGCTCGACGGCAGCCCCGAACTCACCGCGACGCATGTGCACCGAAGCGAGCATGAGGTGCATCTTCTTTTCCTTTTCGCGCGCACCGCCGATCTTCTTCAAGAACTCCTGGCGGTGCTGCTCCTGCATCTTGCCCGGGCCGCCGACGGCGTCTTCCCACTCCGCCATCTTCCGGCGCCAGCCGATCTGGCTCTGCTTGCTCAGCTTCAGGTACGCCAAGGCGTAGTTGATGCCCTCTTCCTCGTGCCCGAGCTGCAGGTTCGACTTCGCGAGCCCGGCCAGCGCGTACGGGTTGTCCGGCGACGCGACCAGCACCTCCTGGAACAGAGGGATCGCCTTCGCCAGGTACTCGTTGCGCTTGGTGGTCTGGGCCCTGACCCACTCGTTGAGCTGCTTGGGATCCGCGTTCGGGTCCTTGCGCATCTTGTTCTCGAGGATCACGCGGTCGCGCTCGTAGTAGTCCGCAATGTCGGAGTACGTCAGCGCGAGGTCGGTCTGGACCTCGTAGCGCCGGCTGCCGGGCCCATGCGGGTTCGGCCAGTCGAGGTTGACGATCTCCTCGAAGATCATCGCGGCTTCGCCGAGCTTCTCGGGCGTGCCCTGCATGTACAGCGACTTGGCCAGCCCGCGGCGTGCCTTCTTGTGCGTCTTGTCGATGGCGAGGACCTTGCGGAACTGCTGTTCGGCGAGGTCGTACCGGCCGCCGTCGTAGTAGGTGACCGCGGCCGACTCGAAGTACTCGACGCGCGCCACGTTGTCCTTGGCTTCGTCATTGGCCTCGTCGATGCAGGCAAGGCAGCCCTGGCAGCCGGTCGTCGTGAACCCGGCGAGGGCGAGGGCGAAGACGAGGATGCCTACGAGCAGGCCATGCGTGGCAGTGGGACTCATCACGGTAGAACTCCAGCGGAATGGCCCGAAATCGTCACCCCAGCGGGTCATCCGACCGTCATTCGGCCGTACAGCCAATGGACTTACGTTCCATCCGGGGACATCGCCGAGGCCAGCAATCGGGCCCGCCGGTCATCGTCTCGTCGCAGGGCCAGCGTCTTGGCCCGCTCGACGGCGACCCGGCCCGGGGGGCTGCCCTTGGGCTTGCGGACATGGCGCTTCTCGACGTAGTCGACCTCGTTGCGCTCCGCAGCCCGGCGCTCGCTGAAATGGCAAGCCAGCTCGGCCGCGTCCAGCAACGTCTCCTTGGGCACGGACTTGCCCCGGTCCTTGGGCACGATGATGTGACTCCCGCTCGCACCGCGCACGTGGAGGAAGAGGTCCTGCGGTCGTGCCTTCTTGAGTGTCAGCTCGTCGTTCGCGCGTGCGTTCTTGCCCACCAGGATGCGCCAGCCGTCGCTCGAAACGAAGGTGCGCCAGGCCCGGCGTTGCTGCGTGCGCGGTTGCTTGCTGGCCGCGCCGGACGGGCCGGCGCCCGCTGACTCGAGCGCCGCGGCCACGGCCTCCGGCGAGTCGGCCTGCTCCACGGCCGTGCGTGCCCCCTCGATCGCCGCGAGTACGGCTCGCTGTTCCGGTAGCCGGCGCTCAGCCTCCTCGCCGGCGCGGCGACACTTGCGCTCCCGGCGGAAGCACGCGGCGACCTGCTCCCCGGGACTCAGGTTGGGATCGACCTCGATGTCGACCTCCGTAGGCGGGTCCGTCGTGTAGTCGGGTACGCGCACCGAGCGCAGGCCCGGAGCGAGCAGGTGGAAGGAGCCCTGCAGCAGCTCGCCCCGGCGGCGGTGCTCCGGCGCGTCGGCTGCGCGGCGCTGCATGGCTTCGAACTCTCGAAGACGCCCCTGGGCGCGCTTCGCGAGGCGCTTCAGGGTGCGTCGTGCAGCGGTCCGTGCGCTGTCGAGCGTTGCGGTCCCGCCCGCGTCCGCCCTCATCGCTGCGATACGGGCCGAGGCGTCGTCGGCGGCGGGTGCGCCCTCGCGCGCCGGGACCGGTTCGAAGGCAGCGCCGCGAGAGGCGCCCCGGCGCTTCGCGACGTCGCCTCGCGGCGTCAGCGCGACGAGTCCATCCGGATCGAGGAAGTAGAGATTCGCCTGGTGTCCGAAGAGCTCGACCCACAGCGTATGGGTCCCGGTGCCGTGTTCGAAGACCACCGCCAGGGCGCGCTCTCCCGGAACCGCGTCGGCGCCCGCGATGCGCGCGCCGCGAAGCAAGCCGCGCATGGCGTTGGCAAGCGGAGTCGGTTCGCGCGGCGCGCGAGCCGGCGGTCGTAGAGCCGCGTACGGAAGGCCATGCTCCAGGACGACGTGGAGGTCGATGCGGTCGCTGCCGTCTCGCAGCGTCACGCGGAAGCGATCTCGTGCATCCTGATGCACCGCGTGGACGCGCCAGCCCTTCAGCGCGTCGATCTCTTCGGCGACGCCCGCGACCAGCTCCGGCGTCAGGCCCTTCATGCCGGCCAGCCTACTCGCTGGGGTCGTACACCCAGCGCAGGCCGTTCAGCTCGTAGTCGAGCGTGCCGTCCTCGAACCAGAGGCCGAGCTCCATCTCGGCGTTCTCGGCCGAGTCGGATCCGTGCACCATGTTGAACGACTTGCTCATGCCGTAGTCGCCGCGGATCGTCCCGGCCTCGGCTTCCGCGCCGTTCGTCGCGCCGATGAGCTTGCGTGCGACCGAGATCGCGCCTTCGCCCTTGAGTGCAAGCGCGACGACGGGGCCGGAACTCATGAACTCGAGCAGGCTCCCGAAGAACGGGCGCTCGCTGTGCACCGCGTAGTGCTTCTCGAGCAGCTCGCGCGGAGCGTTGAGCATCTTCAAGCCGACGAGCTGCAGGCCCTTGGCTTCGAAGCGGTTGATCACGGAACCAATCAGCCCGCGCTGCACGCCGTCGGGCTTCACGAGAATGAGCGTCGTTTCCATGCGGCGGATTCTCCGGTCAGTGCTCGTGAGCCCAAGAATCGGAGGGAGCCCGGTTCGATTTTGTCACTTTGGCTCAGCGCTCGAACGGCGGCAGCGCGCGATCGTGCCAAAGTGACGAAATCGGGAACCGGGCTCTGTATTCGCCGTCCGAGCACCGACTTCGTCCGCTTGACCGCCCCGCGGGGCAGGCGTAGCGTGCCCTGCCCATGACGACGATTCTCGCGATTCACAGAGACGGTGTCTCGGTCCTCGGCGGAGACGGCCAGGTCAGCCTCGGCAATCAGGTCCAGAAGCACGGCGCCGTGAAGGTGCGCGCGCTCCAGGATGGGCGCGTGCTCGCCGGCTTCGCGGGCGGCGCAGCCGACGCGATGGCGCTGGTCGAGCGCTTCGAGGCGAAGCTCGATGAGCACGGGGGGCAGCTGCGCAAGTCCGCCGTCGAGCTGGCCAAGGACTGGCGCACCGACCGTGTGCTGCGCAGGCTGGAGGCAGTCATGGTGGTCGCCGACCAGGACGAGCTCCTGCTCGTCACGGGTACGGGCGACGTGATCGCGCCCGACGACGGTGTGCTCGGAACCGGGAGCGGGGGCGCGTTGGCGGCCGCAGCGGCCCGCGCGCTGCTTGCGCACACCGACCACCCGCCCGACGTCGTCTGCGAAGAGGCGCTGGCGATCGCGGCCGGCATGGATCTCTACACGAACAACCGGGTCACCGTGCTCGAGGCGAAGACCCGATGAAGCGCAAGGAAGCCGATCTCACGCCGGCGCGCATCGTCGAACAGCTCGACCGCTACGTCGTCGGCCAGAAGGACGCCAAGCGCGCCGTCGCCGTTGCCATCCGCAACCGCTGGCGCCGGATGCAGCTCAGCGAAGACCTCCGCGAAGAGGTCCTGCCGAAGAACATCCTGCTGATGGGACCCACGGGTGTGGGCAAGACCGAGATCGCCCGGCGGATCGCGACCCTGATGGACGCTCCGTTCACGAAGGTCGAAGCCACGAAGTTCACGGAGGTCGGCTACGTCGGCCGCGACGTGGAGTCGATCATCCGGGACCTGCTCGAGAACGCGATGCTCGTGGTTCGGGACAAGGCGCGCCGCGGGGTCGAGGCCAAGGCCCGGAAGAAGGCCGAGGACCGCGTGCTGCGCACGCTGGTGCGCGATTGGAAGCCGGGCGACCACGACATCGAGATGTTCGTGGACCCCGAGACCGGGGTCACCCCCGAGCAACGCGAGATGCTCAAGAAGCGCCTCGGCGAACGGCTGCGGGCCGGCGCACTCGACGACAGGGAGATCGAGGTCGAGGTGCGCGACGGCTCCCAGGAGCTCGGCAGCATTTTCGGCGACCAGTCCTTTGCGCAGACCGGCGTCGACCTCGGCGAGTTCATGAAGCGCCTCCGGCCGCCGACGTCCTCGCCGCGCAAGACCTCGCTCATGACGGTCCGCGAGGCCCTCGAGACCCTGTCCGGCGAGGAGGCCGAGGCGCTCGTCGATACGCAGGACGTGACCGCCGAGTCGATCCGGCTGGTCGAGAATTCCGGCATCGTCTTCCTGGACGAGATCGACAAGGTTGCCGGCCGCACGGCCGGCACCGGTCCGGACGTCTCACGCGAGGGCGTGCAGCGCGATCTCTTGCCCCTCATCGAGGGCACGACGGTCTCCACGCGCCACGGGCCGGTCAAGACCGATCACATCCTGTTCATCGGCGCGGGTGCGTTCCACGTCAGCAAGCCGTCGGATCTGCTTCCGGAGCTTCAGGGGCGCATGCCAATCCGAGTGCGGCTCGAGGCGCTCACCGAGGGCGACTTCGTGCGCATCCTCACGGAGCCGCGCAACGCGTTGACGAAGCAGTACACTGCGCTGCTCGGCACCGAGGGCGTGAAGCTGAAGTTCGCCGATGACGGGGTGGCGGAGATCGCGCGCGTCGCCGCGCAGGCCAACCGCAGCCACGAGAACATCGGTGCGCGGCGCCTGTTCACGGTGATGGAGCGTGTGCTGGACGAGGTCTCCTTCGAGGGACCGGCCCTGAAGGGCCAGAAGATCAAGGTGGACAAGGACTACGTCCGCCATCGGGTCGGGGATCTGCTCGAGGATCAGGATCTGGGACGCTTCGTCCTCTAGACGCCCTGTCGGATCGATCGCGGGCTCGCTCATGGCACGTCACGCACGTGGTCGTAGCCGTTGCCGAGTGGGGGCAACGCGTCCGCCACTTCGGCCACGGCAACGCGTATCGTCCCCGCCTCGCCCGCGGCCTGGCCAACGCAGCGGGTGGGTTCTGCGGACGACGAACGGGGACTGGGCGAGTACCCTCGCCCGTTCCCTTCTGTGAGACCGGCTCGATGCGCACGTCCTATCGCACCCACACCTGCGGCCAGCTCCGCGCCGCGGACGAAGGTTCCGAAGTCGCCCTGTGCGGCTGGGTGGACGTCGTACGCGATCAGGGCGGCGTGCTCTTCGTGGATCTCCGGGACCGCTACGGCACGACCCAGGTCACGTTCCGCGGCGACAAGGACGCCGACCTGCTGACGGCGGCCGACAAGGTGCGCAGCGAGTGGGTGCTCTGCGTCTCGGGCAAGGTCATCAAGCGACCCGCCGAGGCCGTCAACCCGAAAATGGAGACCGGCGAGATCGAGGTCGAGGCCCACGGTCTCGAGGTTCTGTCGGAGGCCGACACGCCGCCCTTTCCCTTCGACGAGCGCTCCGAGGTATCCGCCGAGGTGCGGCTCAAGCACCGCCACCTGGACCTGCGTCGGGCTCGCATGACCGAGATCCTCCGGGACCGGGCGCGCATCATGTCGATGATCCGCTCCGGGCTCGAGGCCCAGGGCTTCATCGACGTCGAGACCCCGACGCTCGTGCGTTCGACGCCGGAAGGCGCGCGCGACTACATCGTGCCCAGCCGCGTCCATCCCGGGCAGTTCTACGCGCTGCCTCAGTCGCCCCAGATCTTCAAGCAGCTGCTGATGGTCGGCGGACAGGATCGCTACTACCAGTTCGCCCGCTGCTATCGCGACGAGGACCTGCGCGCGGATCGCCAGCCCGAGTTCACGCAGATCGATCTCGAGGCTTCGTTCGTACGGCCCGACGACGTGTTCGGTTTTCTCGAGCCCGTCGTCGCGGAGCTCGTAAAGACCTTTCACGGCCGCGATGTGCCGGTGCCGTTTCGCCGCATGCCCTATCACGAGTCGATGGAGCGGTTCGGCAACGACAAGCCCGATCTGCGCAACCCGCTCGAACTGAAGACCGTGAACGAAGAAGCTGCCGCGCTCGGGTTCCGTGTATTCGAGATGGCTCTGGAAGCCGGCGGCATCGTCAAGGCGCTGGCTGCGCCCGGCGCCGCCGCGCTGTCCCGCAAGGAGATCGACGCGCTCGAGACCGAGGCCAAGTCCATGGGGGCGCCGGGCCTCGCCTGGGCCAAGGTGACCCACGACGGCGCGACCGGGCCGATGGGCAAGTTCCTGGGCGGCGAGGCCGGCGCGGCGTTTCTGCAGACCGTCGGCGCGAAGCCCGGCGACCTCCTGTTGTGCGGCGCGGGTTCGTCCGTCGTGGTCAACCGGGTGCTGTCCGTCATGCGCATCCGCATGGGCGAGCGGCTGGAGCTCATCGACACGTCCCGCACCGAGGTGCTCTGGGTGACCGAGTTCCCCATGCTGGAGTGGAACGACGAGGAAGAGCGCTTCCACGCCATGCACCATGCCTTCACGATGCCGGTGGTCGACGACCTTCCGATTGTCTTCGAGGCCGCCGGCGCCGACCCGGCGACCTGGGACAACGAGAAGCTCGCGGCCATCCGGACGCAGGCCTATGACCTCGTCATCGACGGTGTCGAGATGGGTAGCGGCAGTGTCCGGATTCACGAGCGGGCCGTGCAGGAGGCTGCCTTTACGCTCCTGGGCCTCAGCCCCGAGGATGTCGAGCGGCGCTTCGGGTGGTTCGTTCAGGCCCTGCGCTACGGCACGCCGCCGCACGGCGGCTTCGCCATCGGCTTCGACCGGCTTGTGATGACCCTCCTCGGCGAGGACGGCATCCAGGACGTGATCGCGTTCCCGAAGACCATGACCGCTACCGATCTGATGTGCCGGGCGCCGGCACCGGTCGAGGCGGAGCAGCTCGAGGACTGCTCCATCCGTCTCGCACCGGGCATCACGAACGAGGGGTCGGGGTCGGAGGCATCGCAGGCGCCGTGAACGGAGGGCTGCCCATGATTCTGCGCACGCTGGGAACTGCGGTCCTTTGTGTCGCTCTGCTGAGCGCGTGCGGTGACGACCCCGAACCGGAGCAGAGCCTGGACCAACTGCTCGAACAGCTCGACCAGTACCGCGGTGCGGAGCTGGAAGAGACGATCCAGGCAATCGGCCGGCTCGGTGTGGCCGATCCCGAGAGCGTCGTCCCGCGTCTGATCGATCGGATGCGCGACGAGCGCTTGGATCCGCTCGTGCTCAACCTCCGCCTTCAGGTCGACCTCGCCGGCGCAGGGATCGAGCCCGCCCGTTACGCAGATGCCTGCAAGACGGTCGTGCGGATCCTCGCGGCACGCCTGCGCAACTATGGCTACGGCACCGGGACCTTCAAGACAACCGCCCGGTCCGACGTCATCGACCTGCGCGTGCCGCGCCCGCATCCTGTCGAGCCCGATCCCGACGATCCCACCGGGCAGAAGACGCGCTACATGCGCGGTGACGCGCGCAACGCCTACGAGACGCGCTGGCTGCGCACGCTGCTGGGGCGTCTCGAAGAGCCCGGCACGTTCTCGCTGCAGATCGTGGTGGACCCGCCGGAAGAGAACGCGGAGGTCGCGAGCCTCTGGAAAGGCAGCCGCGAGAGCTTCGACCGCTTCGTCGAGGAAGAGACGCCGCGCCTCGAGAAGGCGTTCGAGGAGCGCCGAGCGTACGAGTCCCCGCGCTCCGACTTCGCGCTTGCCCGCCTGCGCCCGGCACAGCCCGGCGGTCCGGTGCGCCGCGTGGTCCTGCGCCAGCCGCTCTCCGATAGCGAGCGGTTCGGCACGAGCAACATCAGCGTGCGCCGCGGCCGTGACACGGAGACCGACCAGCTGCACCTTGTCCTCACCGTGAACGACGACGAGGTCGACGCGATCCGCGCGTGGAGCGAGCAGCACATCGGCCGTGGCCTCGCGCTCGTGGCCAACGGCCGCACGGAGCTCGTCGTCCCGCTCCGCGAACCGCTGGGCAAGACGATCGCACTGGGCCTCGGTCCGGCCAGCGATCCCCAGGTCCGTACCTGGATGGAAGGGATCATGGTCGGCATCTCCTCCGTGCCGCTGCCGTATGTGCTACGCGGCGAGGTGGCTTCGGATCTGCCGCCCGGACTGCTGACACCGGCGGTGCGTGCGCTCGCCGCCGTCGGCGAGCCGGCCGCGCCCTACCTGGTCAAGCTCACGCGGGACGAGGGCGAGATGGGGGAGCGGGCAACCCGCGCGCTCGAGCATCTCCGCCGCCGCCTGCTGACACCGGCGCCGAACCAGAACCGGCGCTGACTACCCGCCGGCGCTCATTCGCGGGGAACACTCTGTCCGGCGTCTGCGTCTGCTCGGTTACATTGCCGCGTCGCGCCCGCGATACGGCGTATTCCCCAAACAGAAAGGTCCAGAACGATGTCTGCCTCCATTCGCCTCCAACTGCCTGACGGGTCGATTCGCGAAGTCGCCCGCGGGACGACGGTGCGCGAAGTGGCCGCCGACATCGGGCCGGGCCTGGCCAAGGCCGCCGTCGCCGGAGAGATCGAAGGCGACGTCGTCGAGGTCGACCGGCCGATCGACGAGAGCGGCGCGTTCCGGATCCTGACCGCGAGGGACGAGGACGCGCTAGGCGTCCTGCGTCACAGCGCTGCGCACCTCCTCGCCATGGCGGTGCTCGACCTGTTTCCGGGCACCGACCTCGGGTTCGGCCCCGCCACCGAAGACGGCTTCTACTACGATTTCAAGACCCCGCGCCCGATCGTGGAGGAGGACCTCCCCAAGATCGAGAAGCGGATGAAGGAGATCGTCAAGGAGGGTCGTCCGTACGCGCGCGTCGGTCTCGGCCGCGACGCGGCCAAGGAGCGCCTGAAGAGCATCGGCTACGAGCTGAAGATCCCGCACGTCGACGAGATCCCCGAGGACGAGATCACCTTCTACGACTCGGGCGCGTTCACCGACATGTGCGAAGGGCCGCACGTACCCGACACCTCGTGGATCGAGCACATCAAGCTGCTGTCGGTCAGCGGTGCCTACTGGCGCGGCGACGCGTCGGGCATCCCGATGCAGCGCGTGCGCGGGACGGCCTTCTTCTCGAAGAAGGACCTGAAGCAGCACCTCCACCGGATCGAGGAAGCCAAGAAGCGCGACCACCGGCGGATCGGTCGCGAAATGGACCTGTTCTCGCTCCATCCCGAGGGCCCCGGGTTCCCGTTCTGGCATCCCAAGGGCACCGTGCTGTGGCTCGAACTCGAGGGACTCCTGCGCGAGGAGCTCATGAAGCGCGGGTACGGCGAGGTGCGCACCCCCGCCGTGCTCAATGACGAGCTCTGGAAGCGGTCCGGTCACTGGGACCACTTCAAGGATGACATGTACTTCATGGACATCGACGAGCGTACCTACGCCGTGAAGCCCATGAACTGCCCCGGCTGCTGCCTCATCTACGCGTCCAACCCGCACTCCTACAAGGAGCTGCCGCTGCGCATGGCGGAGTTCGGCGACGTCCATCGCAACGAGCTCTCGGGCGTGCTGCACGGGCTGCTGCGCGTACGCGCCTTCACCCAAGACGACGCGCACGTCTACTGCACCGAGGACCAGCTCGAGGCCGAGATCGGCGACATGCTGGACATGACCCGCGTCATCTACGACGCCGTGGGCTTCACCGACATCAAGACCCGCCTCGCGACTCGGCCGGACGACGCCATGGGCGATCCGGAGATGTGGGAGCGTGGCGAGAAGGCGCTGGCGAGCGCGCTCGACAAGAACGGCTTCAAGGGCTGGACCCTCGCGCCGGGTGAGGGCGCGTTCTACGGGCCCAAGATCGAGGTCCACGTCACCGACGCGCTCGGTCGTTCGTGGCAGTGCGGCACCGTGCAGATCGACTACTCGATGCCGGCGCGTTTCGGTCTCGAGTACACCGGTCGGGACGGGCAGAAGCACACCCCCGTGATGATCCACCGCGCGATCCTCGGTTCGATGGAGCGATTCGTCGGCATCCTGATCGAGCACTGGGCGGGCAAGTTCCCGCTGTGGCTGGCGCCCGTGCAGGCCAAGGTCCTCTCGATCACCGAGGCGCAAGCGGACTACGCGAAGCGGGTCGAGCGCGACCTCATCGCGGCCGGCATTCGGGCCGAGGCGGACGTCCGCGGCGACAAGATCGGCGCCAAGATCCGCGACGCGACGCTGCAGCGCGTGCCGTACATGCTCGTCGTGGGCGGGCGCGAGGCCGAGGGCGGCCAGGTCGCCGTGCGCGAGCGATCGGGCGAGGATCTGGGCCCGATGAACCTCGACGCCTTCCTTGCGTTGGTGCGCGAGAAGATCGAAGCCCGTTCGTGACCGGACGTTGCGCTCACGCGGTGACACTCACCGCGGTGGCCCCCCGCGATTCCCGCGGAAAGCTGGTGTCGCGGGGTGCCCGATATGGCAAGCTGACGTTGTGTGGTCCCGGTTGTGTCCGGGGCCGTAGCCTGAACAACAACCCCTAGGAGAAACGCTCATTCGTCATCGTCGTTACGATCGGTCCATGCCGCGGGACGTAGGCCCGCGTGTCAACGACCGCATTACCATTCGCCAGGTCCGCCTGATCGACGCCGAAGGCACCAACGTCGGCGTCACCCCGACAGACGAGGCCCTTCGCATGGCCCAGGAGGCGGGCCTCGATCTCGTGGAAGTGAACGCCAAGTCCCGGCCCCCGGTGGCCCGCATCATGGACTTCGGCCGCTACAAGTACGAGCAGAACAAGAAGGCCCACGAGTCGAAGCAGAAGCAGCACCGTTCGAAGCTCAAGACGGTCCGGCTGCGCCCCAAGACGGACCCGCACATGCTCGAGATCCGCGTCGCCAAGGCACGCGAGTTCCTCGAGCGCGGCGACAAGGTCCAGCTCATGATCCTCTTCCGTGGCCGCGAGATGGTCCACCAGGAGCTTGGCATCAAACACTGCGAGGAGGTCGCGAAGCGCCTCGAGGACATCGCCAAGGTGGAGCAGGCGCCCCGGATGGAGGGGCGCCGGATGCACATGATGCTTGGGCGCAAGTAGCGCGCATCGCGCCGCAGGCGCGATTCTCATCATGTAGGGGCGGGCCTTGTGCCCGCCCGTCGGTGCGATCCCAGGTACCTCCGGGCGGGTGCCCGCGTCTCTGCACCCGCAACCCAGCACCCGTCTCCGTCTCCATCCCGACCCCAGGACCCGGCGCAGGCGCCATGAATTCGCCGTTTGCGGCCACCCGCGCATTCTTGACCCTCTTCATCCAGGGGGTACCCTGCGCCGTTCATCCGCCAATCCCGGCCCCGAGATCTGGACCGTACCCATGCCCAAGATGAAGACCCGCAAGTCCGTGGCCAAGCGGTTCAAGGTCAGCAAGACGGGGAAGGTGATCCCGTACGGCTCGGCCAACTCGAGCCACATCATGAGCAAGAAGGATTCGAAGCGGCGCCGCCGCCTGCGCCACCCCACGCCGATCGTGGGCGCCCAGGCCAAGACCATGCGACGCCTCTCCGGTAAGTAAGGCCAAGACCTATGTCGCGCGTCAACTGCACCCCCGTCCGCCTGGCCCGCAAGCGCCGGCTCATGAAGTTCGCCAAGGGCTACTGGGGCGCCCGCCGCCGCCAGTACAAGGTGATGAAGGAGACCGTGCACCGCGGCTGGCAGTACGCCTACATCCACCGCCGCCTGCGCAAGCGCGACTTCCGCAAGCTCTGGATCCTGCGCATCAACGCGGCCTGCCGCTCACGCGACTTCATGTACAGCCGACTGATCGCAGGTCTCAAGAAGGCCGACATCGAGCTCAACCGCAAGTCGCTCAGCGAGCTCGCCATCCACGAGCCGGCCGCTTTTGATCAGATCGTCGACACCGCCAAGGCTGCCCTCGCCTCGTAGCAAGCCTTCGGTGGTTGGAGATCTGTGGGGGCGGGCGTGCCGCCTGCCCTCCTAACGAGGCCGATCTCGTAAGGTAGGCGGACCATGCTGGAGCGACTCCAAGCCCTCACGGACGAAGCGCTCGGCCTCGTCCAGGGCGCGGGCGATTCCGCCGCGCTCGATGCCGTCCAGACCGCGTTCCTCGGCAAGAAGGGCAAGGTCCAGGCGGTGCTGCGCACCATCGGTTCGCTCGCGCCGGAAGAACGCGGGCCCGTCGGCAAGGCCGCCAATGCCGCCAAGGTCGAGATCGAGTCCGCGCTGGGCGAGCGCCGCCAGGCGTTGATCGACGCCGCGGAAGGCGAGCTTGCCGAGACGGAGTGGGTGGACGCCACGCTCCCGCCGCCGGCCTCGACCGGCGAAGGGCGCTCGGGCGGGACGATCCACCCGATCACGACGCTCGTGCGCGACATGGATGACATCTTCGCCAGCATGGGTTTCGAGGCGCTCGACGGGCCGTGGGTCGAGGACGACTATCACAACTTCACGGCGCTCAACATCCCGCCGGACCATCCCGCGCGCGACATGCAGGACACGTACTGGTTGTCCGACGGCAATTGCCTGCGGACGCACACGAGTCCCGTGCAGATCCGCGCCATGGAGAACAACAAGCCGCCGATTCGCGCCGTGTGCCTCGGCCGCGTATTCCGCCACGAGGACCTCGACGCGACCCACGAGAACACGTTCCACCAGGTCGAAGGCTTCTACGTCGATCGCCAGGTGAGCGTGGGGCACATGCTCTACGTGCTGCGTGCGCTGCTGCGCGAGATTCTCGAAGAGGACGTCGAGGTTCGCCTACGCCCGTCCTACTTCCCGTTCGTGGAGCCTGGCTTCGAGATGGACGTCACGTTCCGCGGCAAGTGGATGGAACTGCTCGGCTGCGGCATGGTCCACCCGAAGGTGCTCGAGTTCGGCGGAATCGACTCGTCGCAGTGGTCCGGCTTCGCCTTCGGGCTCGGCATCGACCGCCTGGTCATGCTGCGCCACGGTGTCGAGGACCTGCGCCACTTCATGAGCGGCGACCTGCGGTTCCTCGAGCAGTTCCACGGGGGGGCCGAGGGATGAGGCTCTCGTACAACTGGCTCGCGGAGATGGTCGACCTCTCCGAGACGACCCCTGACGACGTCGCGCGCAAGCTCACCTTCCACACGGCCGAGATCGACGAGGTCGAGCCGTTCGGTGCCGAGCTGGCGCCTGTGGTCACGGCGCGGGTGACCGCGGTACGTCCGCACCCCGACGCGGACAAGCTACGGCTCTGCACCCTGGATACCGGCAGCGGCGACCCGACAGGCCCTGAGGCTCTCGAAGGGCCGGTCGAGGTGGTTTGCGGAGCGCCGAACGTCGCTGAGGGCCAGGTGATCTGCTATGCGCCCGAAGGGGTGACGCTGCCCGGCGGCGACGACGGGCCCATCGTGCTCGAAGCGCGCGAGATCCGCGGCGTCATGAGCCGCGGCATGATCTGCTCCGAGCGCGAGCTCGGCCTGAGCGACGAGCACGAAGGCATCATCGTTCTGCCGGACGACACGCCGATCGGCAAGCCGCTGCCTGACGCCCTCGGCATCGGCGACACGATCCTCGAGCTTGCCAACGTGTGCATCACCCACCGGCCCGACCTGTGGGGGCACGTCGGCTTCGCCCGCGAGCTGGGCGCGCTCCTGCGCAAGGAGGTCAGGTACCCCGAGGTGCTGGACGCCGACGCGGCACCCATCGAGGGCGAGCCGTTCCCGATCACGATCGAGGACGAAGCCGGCTGTCGCCGCTACGTCGGCATCGTCATCGAGGGGCTCGAGAACGGGCGCTCGCCGCTGCGCCTGCGCCAGCGCCTGGAGTCGCTCGGCGTGCGCAGCATCAGTCTGCTCGTCGACCTCACGAATCTCGTGCTGCTCGAGCAGGGACAGCCGCTGCATGCTTTCGACATCCGCGACCTCAAGGGCGGCGAGATTCGCGTTCGCCGCGCGGCCGAGCGCGAGCGGATGAAGACGCTTGACGACGTCGAGCGCGTGCTCACCCCGGAGGACCTGGTCATCGCGGACGGTGAGCGGCCCGTCGCCATCGCCGGCGTGATGGGGGGCCTCGACTCCGAGGTGCGCGAGGACACGACGACGATCCTTCTCGAGTCGGCCACCTTCGACCCGATCCGTGTGCGGCGCACGGCGACCCGCCTGAACCTGCGCACGGAGGCGAGCAGCCGCTTCGAGAAGAGCCTCGATCCGGAGCTGGCCATGCAGGCCGCGTTGCGTTTCGCGGCCCTCGCGCTCCAGCACTGTCCCGGCGCCCGCGTCACGCGCGTCATCAGCGACGCGTACCCGCGCCCGCCCGAGACCATCCAGCTGGACCTCAAGTACTCGCACGTGCGCCGTCGTCTGGGCCTGCGCATCCCGGACATGCGCACGCGCCGCCACCTCAGCGCTCTCGGCTTCGGTACGCGCGAGACTCCGACGGGCGTGCGTGTGACGGTGCCTTCGTGGCGCGCCAGCGGCGACGTGGCCTGCGCCGACGACCTGATCGAGGAGATCGGCCGCATCGAGGGCTACACGCTCATCGAGCCAATTGCTCCGGTCGGGCCGTTCGAGCCCCTGCGACCGCGGCCGGCCCGGAGTATCGAGCGCCGTATCGGCTCGTTCCTGAGCATGGATCTCGGCTATGCCGAGGTGAAGCACCGGAGCTTCTACGGCGCCCGCATCGCCGAGCGCATCGGAGTCGCCGACCGCACTCACCTGATGGTCCACAACCCGACGTCGGAGGAGCACGACCGGATGATCCTGACGACGGCGGGGAACCTGCTCGCCACCGTCGCGACCAACCGGTCCCGCGTCGCCGCGGGACGTGTCTGGGAGTCGGCTCGCATCGTCTGTCCGCGGGCCGATGCCGGCGAGGGGTTGCCGAACGAGCGGGCCGTGACCGGTCTTGCTACGTGGAACGTCGACGACGAGGACGCCGAGCCGGGGGCCTTGTTCCTTTCCCTGGTAGATGACGTTCGACGGCTCTGCGAACGCCTCGGCGTGAGCGGGCTGAAGGTGGCAGACGCAGATGAGCAGCCGCTACGCCCCGGCTTCCCGCCGACGGTCTGGCTGCACCCGGGACGCCGGGCGGTGTTTCGCATTGGCGACGACGTGCTCGCCATCGCTGGTGAGGTGCTACCCTCGGTCCGACGTGCGTACGGACTCTCTGGACGCGTCGCGGTTGCAGAGCTCGATACCGCAACGTTGCAGGCGCACGCGACGACGACGGGCGTGCGCTACGAGCCGGTGTTGCGCTATCCCGTCGTGCCGTTCGACGTTGCCGTTGTCGTTCCGCGGCGTACGCCCGCCGGCGACGTGCACGAAGTGATCCACGATGCCGTTCCGGAGTCGATCCGCGACCTGCACGTCTTCGATGTGTACGAGGGCGACGGGATTCCCGAGGGGCATCGAAGCTTGGCGTTTCGCTGCGAACTCTTCGACCGCAGTGCAACACTCACGCCGGCTGCGGCCGACGACCTGCGCGCATCCATCATAGCGAGATTGAAGAGCGCCGGGTGGGCCGTTCGCGCCGGTTGACGCACGCGATTCGCACGCGCACACGCGCGGAGTTTTTCCACAATCGTGTGCAAGGAATTTCCCACGTTGCATTGTGGTGCGATCGCGTGAACGCGGACGATTTGCGCCACAGCGGCGGCAACAGTGCATGCTATCTTTCGCACATCGCCGGAACTGGGTCGATACGTCCCTGGGCCTACTCAGCGTCTTGGATTCCCCTATGCGGGAGGCCTAGAGCCTGATCACCGGCGCGGCCGCGAGGCCGTGGCGGTCTTTTGGGGTCGAAACCTTCGCTGGCGAGCCCACCTGGAACAGATGGGCTCAGTTTGGACCAAGACCCGTTCCGGCGAGTTACGCACCCGCAAAGCGGGTGACGTACGTCATTGCGCGCTTCGCGCGCGGCAGGGGGGCTACCGCCCCCCTACGGCTTCGACTTGGCTGAGGGCACGCCGGCCGCCTCGCGCGACATCAACAGCGGTTGCAACATCTACCGCCGTTACCAAGACCACCGTCGCCAAGATCGAAGTCTACCCGGGTGTTGCGTGCTGGGTGGTGCGTGTAGGGGCGCCCCAAAGATGCGCAGCAACCGCGTGGTCGCCCAATCAACGCGTTCCACGAAGCACGGCGGCTCTCTGGGCTTCCTCACTCCAGCGCCGCGCGGATGCGTTGGGCCAAGTCGTCGAGCGCCGCGCGTTCGGGCTGGTCGAAGTACGAGGGTGGGAAGCGAAAGCCGAAGCCGTCGCCCGTGAAGCGCGGAACGACGTGCAGGTGCGTATGGAAGATCTCCTGGCCGGCCTCCGCGCCGTCGGCCAGCAACAAGTTCACGGCGTCGCACCGTGGGGAACCATCTCGCACGGCGCCCGCGAGACGCCGCCCCGTCTCGAACACCGCCGCACCGTCATCGGGTGCCAGCTCGGAGAGATAGGCGACGTGGGTCGTGGGGATCACGAGCAGGTGCCCCGCATTGACGGGCTGGATGTCCATGAACGCCGCAACCGTCGCATCACGGTAGACGAAGCTCGCCGGCAGCTCGCCCTCCAGGATCCGGCAGAACACGCAGGCCTCATCCACTAGACCAACGCCTCTTCGTCGTTCTCGTCGCCTTCTCCATCCTCGGGCTCCGGCAACAACCACCATTGGTCGTACGTCCACCACGGCGGATGGCCGTACTCGGCGGCATGCAACTCCTCGACGTCTCGATTCCGCCACTGCTTGATACCGACCCACAAGACGAGGCCGTAGACGGCGACATACACGATCAAGGCGCCGAGCTGTTTGAAGTCCCAGTTCCACTGCAGCCGGGTGTCGTCACTCGCGATGTTCAATCCGATCACCAGCAGCGGCCAGGGAGCCAGGATCAACGCGAGCCCCGCGATGTGGATCCAGTGCGTCGGCTTGCGTGCGGCCTTTCCGAGAACCCAGGTCTCGGCAAAGACCGACTCGTAGCCCGCCGTCGCCGCGAATGCCGTTGTCGGGCATGCACAGCGCGGACAGAAGTGGGCGCCCTCGACATACGGCTCGATGCAGTGCGTGCAGAGCGGCCGCCCGGAGTCGTCATGCGGAACCGGAGTCCGGCGCCGGTCCATGACGAGGGAGAGGACCGTACCCAGCGCGGCCAGGTAGATGCCGTAGGTGAGCAGCTCGCTGATCTCGGCGGGGAGACGCCGTTGCTCGCGCTCCTTGGCTGCCTCGATAACGATGCCGGCGCAGATCAGGAAGAGCGCGAGCACGAGCAGTGGCCACATCGGCCACCGAGCCCGGTTCGGGTTCGGCATCGCCGTGTCATCGGCGCCCGTCATCTCACTACACCGCTCATCACACGAGCGATGCTAGCAAAGTGCCTTAGCGGATGTGGACGCGCGTCGCCTGGCCGCCTGCCGAACCGGTGCGTACCCAGTCGTAGAGTTCCGTTGCCTGCGCATTGCGCAGTCGCACGCATCCATTGCTGCAGCGCGTGCCGATGGTCTTCTCGTTGTTGGTGCCGTGGATGCCGAAGCCGGCACTGAGCGGCCACTCGTCACTCTCGATCGCGATCCACGCGGAGCCTAGCTCGTTGCGCGGGTCCCCGAAGGGAATGCGCTTGCCGCCGGGCTTCCACCAGTCCGGGTTCTTCTCGCGCGAGTGCACCCAGAACGTGTCCGCCGGCGTCGGCGTCTCGTCCTTGCCGATTCCGACGATGAACTCCTTCACGAACCAGTCGCCGATGTAGATCGCGAGCCGCCGGTAGCGCTTGTGGACGTGCAGGCTCAGCGGCTCCTGGGGCAGCAGGAACGTCTGCCCGGCACGCAGGCGCTTCGGGTCGAGATTGCCGCCCTGGTTCCAGTAGAGGATCGCGTTCGAGCCCATCGGGAGCTTCTGGCGCGAGACGATCTGCACCGGCCGGATGCCCGAGGGGACCTCGTAGGGCACGGTCACGCCCGGGATTCCCGGCCGGTAGCGCATCACCTGGCGGTTGAGCTTCTGGATCTCATCGATCAGCCGCGTACGCTCATCCGTCGACGCACCGCCGCGCTTGAACATCTCCGGGAGGAAGAGAACGCGGGAGAGCAGACGCCGCGCCTTGTCCTTGCGCTCCAGCAGCGCACGGCCCTCGGCGCCGTCCGTGTTCTCGAGCAGGGCGCGGCCCATCTGGTAGGCGTAGCGCCGCGCCGCCGGTACGTTCCAGGCCTCCTTGCGCAGGCGCGCTTCGATGGTGGCGGTCTTGCGCGCGTCGCCCTCCGCGCGGGCCCGCCCGATGGCATCCAGGAGGGCGCGGGCGTGCTTCTCGGCCTTCTGCTCCGCCTGGGAGGGCTTGCGGGACGGCGGGGGCGCGCCGGCTTCGCGGCTCAGCGCCTTCTTCCCGTCGGTGCGATCGGCTTCCGCCGCGTCGGCTTTGGGCAGGGGATCGGGCTCGTCGTCCGTGTTGATGAAAGCCACGGCGCCGGCAGCCAGCACCACTCCCAAGACGAGCCACGTCAGCCTCATGCGCCCTCCAAGCCGCACCCCAACACCTTGGGGTCAATCGAACTCAATCCTACGAGGGGTTGCACGCGCGGCAACCCACCCGGGAAACGGACCTTGCCTACGGACGCCCGAGTATCTCGGGAGGGGCAGACGCTCAGGCCGTGGGCGCCAGGTAGAGCTCGTGGAGGCTTCGAGGCAGGCCGATGTCGACCTCCACCACCTGCCCGGCCGCTTCCAGATTCTCGAGCAGGCCCTGCTTGGGCGCCGCCATGGTGGCCGTCACGTCGGCACGGACGCAGACAGGGAGCGGCGCGCCCGTGTCGGCGTCGATCCCCGACGGGACGTCTACAGCCAGGCAGGGGGCTCTGTGAGCGTTGACGGCCTCGATCCAGTCGCCATAGGGCCCCTCGAGTCGCCGGCTCAGGCCAACGCCGAACAGCGCGTCGATGACGAGATCCGGCTTG
>JANQJW010000018.1:60000-143567 GCA_028281445.1 Planctomycetota bacterium
ATGAGAGCCCAACTGTCTCAGCGATGGACTCGGTGAAACTGTAGTTGTGGTGCAAATACCATGACCCCGCGGCTAGACGGAAAGACCCCGTGAACCTTTACTATAGCCTAGTATTGGCGTTAGCCATCTCATGTGTAGCATAGCTGGGAGACGTCATTACCAAGGGTCGCCAGACCCGAGGAAGTCATCAGTGAAATACCAGCCTTGTGGTGTTTGACTTCTAACCTCATTCCATGAATCTGGGTGAGGGACAGTGCTAGGTGGGTAGTTTGGCTGGGGAGGTCTCCTCCTAAAAGGTAACGGAGGAGCCCAAAGGTACATTCAGCACGGTTGGCAATCGTGCGTTGAGCGTAAAGGTAGAAGTGTGCTTGACTGCGAGACTGATGGGTCGAGCAGATGCGAAAGCAGGGCTTAGTGATCCGGCGACTCCGAGTGGAAGGGTCGTCGCTCATCAGACAAAAGGTACTCCGGGGATAACAGGCTGATCCCGCCCAAGAGTCCATATCGACGGCGGGGTTTGGCACCTCGATGTCGGCTCATCACATCCTGGGGCTGAAGGAGGTCCCAAGGGTTCGGCTGTTCGCCGATTAAAGTGGTACGTGAGCTGGGTTCAGACCGACGTGAGTCAGGTCGGTCCCTATCTGCCGTGGGTGTAGGAGAACTGAGAAGGTCTGACTTTAGTACGAGAGGATTTGGTTGGACGGACCACTGGTGTGCCGGTTATCGCGCTAGCGGTAGCGCCGGGTAGCTATGTCCGGAACGGATAAACGCTGAAAGCATCTAAGCGTGAAGCCCTCTTCGAAACGAGTTCTCCCATGAGACCCCTTGAAGACTACGAGGTTGATAGGCCAGGCGTGTAAGCACAGCAATGTGTTCAGCGGACTGGTACTAATCGGTCGATCGGCTTGACCACTTTTCCTTCTGTGTCCGATGCGGCGCTGCCGAGCGCCTGGACAAGAAAGGAAGACGTGAGCCCTAGGCGCACGTTGACAGCTCTTCGGAGCCGTCATGTACGTACACCTGGGGTCGGCTTTTCGAGACCGTGACCTACCCGATCTCTTGGATCCGGTTGTCGTTCGCAAGAGCGCTCCGGTCGAGTCCCCATTCACCATCCATGTGCTCGCGAGCAGTCAGTGGCTTCTGCGAGCACGACAGTTTGCCCGGTGTCCATACCCGAAGGGGCACACCCGATCCCATTCCGAACTCGGCCGTTAAGCCTTCGGGGCCGATGATACTGCCGCAAGGCGGGAAAGTAGGTTAGTGCCGGGCGTATTACGACGAGGGTCCAGTGGAGCTTGCTCCGCTGGACCCCTGTTCCATTTTTGCGGCGTGACTGATTCGGACCCTCGTCTCATGGTCAGAGATCGCGCGCTCAGCACTATCAACCTGGATGTGCCTGCCGCTCGTACTGGCCACGAACCTCCCGCGCTACACAACCCTCGCGCGCGACTCTGACGTGCTCGCTGCGCTCGCCTCGCCGGCGATCACGCACGGAGGGCTCCTCGCGACGACCCGTAGTAGGGGAGGGCCCTGTGCCCTCCCTTTCGTCCGCCGCCTCAATGCCCGCGCCAGTACGGCTTCATCCAGTGCCACGAGGCGACACCGCGCAAGAGGACGCCCAGTGCGCTCATGGCAAGGACCAACGGCAGTCCGTTCTGCGTCTCGATCGGCCAGATCCAGTGCACGACGAGCGCAGTCGGTATCAGCATCGTCAGGATGAGAAGCGTGGTCACGAGGTACGGCAGCGCCCCCGCCCACTGATGGGTCGCTTCAAGCTTCCACGTCATCACCAGGGAGGCCGCCAGGCTGCCGGCACAGGCGAGCATGTAGACCGTTCGATCCCGGTCTCTGGGCAAGTCGTCGGCCTGGAGCATCAGGTACAGGGCGAGCAGCCAGATCGCAGCACCCCACTTCGCGCGTTTGCGCAGGAACGCGAAGATGTCCTGCACACCGATCCAGGGGGTCCACGCCTCACGCTCCATGCGCAGTCATCGTACTGGGCGGCAGAGCCCATTGAATGGACGTTTGCGCAGAAGTGCGCATCCGCGGCGTCATCGCTGTGTCAGTGCATTCACGCTTTTCGTGACGCGTTCACCAACGCGCACGTCGTGCACGGCGTAACGCGGGTGTCGGTACGAAAACGCTGTTCGGATCCGGCGCCGGGCAGTCGAACACGAGGAGGCACCATGCGTTCGGCTCTCACGCGCCGATGCCGTGCGGCATCGGCCACGCTCTCGCTCTGTCTGCTGGCAATCGCCCTCACCGCTTGCGGCCACGGCCACAAGCACAACCACCACTCATCCGGACACGTCAATGTCAGTCCGCCACCGCTCGGAACACTCGAGGTCTACAACGTGCCCAGCTCACGCGATGCGATCGGGGCGATCAAGACCGATCGTGATCCGGGAGACAGCGTCCTGCACCACGTGCTCGTGCCCCAGGACGCCAGCGCGTTCTTCGAGCTGACGCCGGGGAGCTACGACGTCACGATCTACTGGGACGGAGGCGGCAGCGACGTCTTCTTCAACCTCGACGTGTTCGGAGAACGAACCACCACACTCAGCGTCCGCTTCTAGGACAGACATCGGCGCGCCGGGGCGGCCGCGGCGCAACAGCCCATCTGCGAAGACTCCTCTCCCTTCCCACCTGACAAGCGGATGAGCTCGCGGACCGACCGGCGCGTCGAACCTAGCCCTCGGGAGAACGAATCACTTCCAGTTATCGACTGCCCCTGTGCGCTTGGCTTCGTCAGGCCTGCAGTACTTCCAGTACTTGGGCACGATGTCGTTGTGGCGGTAGCCGGAGAGCCACTGGTGGCTCGCTGCCCAACGAATCCTGCGAAAGCGACAGCGCCAGGGGCAGTCATCCATCGCGATGCGCTGCATCTCACCGAACAGATCCGTCCGTTCCTGGCCTGGGCCCAACGGCCGAGCCTGCTCGTAGAGCTCGTCGAACTCCGCGTTTGCGTAGTTCGCGTAGTTGGGCTCGGGACTGTTGCGGCTGTAGAGCAGCATCAGGAAGTTCTGCGCGTGCGGGTAGTCCGCCATCCACGAGCTGGTCCAGAGCTGGGCCTTCTTCTCGCGCAGGATCGCCTGCATGGCCTTCCACGTCACAGCCACGCTTTCGATCCGAATCCCGATTTCGGCAAGCTGCGCCTTGTATCGGTCGAAGACCATCCGCGCGCCGGTGTCGTCGGTGATGGTCATCTTGAGGATCGGGATGTCCTTCGCCGGATCCTCGATCCCGGCTTCCTTCAACACCTCCTTGGCCGCCTCTACGAGGTCTTCGCGCGCCTCCCCGTCTGCCGGCAGCCAGTCGTTCTTGAAGTCGTCGTCGTAGCCGTCGAACTCCGGCAGCAGCGGGCCATAGACCCGCTCGGAGTGATACATGTACAGCCGGCGCATCGCCCAGTCGTCGTTCGCAGCCAGGCAGATTGCACGGCGGATGGCCAGGCCCTTCTCGCCCGCCGGCTTGCCGATTACGGGATCCTCCATGTTGAAGGCGTCGTAGAAGAACTCGAGCCGAGGATCGCGGTGGATCGTGATCTTTCGTTCCTTGACCCAATCCGCATGCGCACCCGTAACGGGGTGGATCGCCGTGCCGATGGCGTCTCGCGCGATCTCCGCGCAGTCGCAGAGGCCCTGCTGGAACGCGGCCCACGTGGACTGCGGATCCTCGTAGGTCTTGATCTCGACCTGATCGTGCAGCGGCAGCGCCAGCCCGGCCGACGCCAGGTAGCCGTTGGCCTTGTCCCGCGGCTTGCCTTCGGACGGATACTGCTCGTCGCGGTAGTTCGGGTTGCGCTGCAGTAGCAGGGTGCGGTTGTTGGAGAACAGGGTGACCTTGTAGGGGCCCGTGCCCACGGCATGCTCGCCCAGTCGCGCGCCGTACTGCTTGACCGACTCCGGCGCGTAGATGGAGAGCCAGTGGCCCGCCAGGACCCAGGGCAACTCGGGCCACGGTTCGAGCAGGTGGAACCGGAGCGTGTGCGTGTCGATGGCTTCGATGCCTGGCACTGCAGGAAAGCCCTCGGATGCGAGATACGCCGAGCGCCGCGGGTCCTTCGTTGCCTTCCGGGAGGCCGCCGTGAATTCGTCGAGCCCCACGATCTTCTTCTCGAGGAGCCAGCGTCCGGGGCTCTCGATCTGCGCGTCCATGAGGCGCAGCAGGCAGAAGACGACGTCGGCCGCGACGACCTCGCGGCCTTTGATGCCCGGGAAGCAGATGTCATCCACGAAGCGGATGCCGCGCTTCAGCTTGATCGTCTGGACGAGGCCGTCCTCGGACACCTCGGGCAGCGCCTCGGCGAGGCACGGCTTGAGCTCGTAGGGCCGCTTGAGGTGGTGGTACTCGTACAGCTGGTCGAAGAGGTTCGCGACGCAGGCCCGGGCCGCGCCGTCGCTGTCGACCTTGGCCGGGTCGAGCGTCTTGATCGTGCCCGTCAGGGCCAGCCGGAGCTTGCCGCTCGGCCGTTCCTCGGGCGCGGCGTTCGTGGCGGACGCCAGGGCGAGGATCAGGAGCAGCAGGGAGGCGCGGCGCATCACTGCCGGATGGTAGTACCGCCTGCGCAACCGCGGACAAGCCCTGTAGCGGCACGACTACACATTCGACTTCTCGGTTCCTCATGGGAAGATCCCGGACGCCTGGGGGCATAGCTCAGCTGGCTAGAGCACCGGCTTTGCAAGCCGGGGGTCACCGGTTCGAATCCGGTTGCCTCCACCAGACCACTTCCTCGGTGGTTGGGCGGGCAGTGGCTACACTCCTCGCCCCGGATTGCCGGGCGTATAGCTCAGTCGGCTAGAGCGCCGCCCTGATAAGGCGGAGGTCCCTGGTTCGAGTCCAGGTACGCCCACCACTCCCCGCCCGAGCCGCGGGTCGAGCCTGCTTGCTGCGTCCCGGCTGGTCCGTTCCCTGAATCAGGTCGCCTTCGTGTCCCCGTGCGAGGCCACCGGGGCGATGGCGCGGCTCGTTGCGCAGTACTGCGTCCCGGACGCGCAAAGGCCCATTCGGAGGGTTCTGCGGCCATCCGCCAGGGCGGACGGCCCGATCCGCGCTTGCTGGCACGCTTTTCGTTGCATCCCGGGTACGGTTCGAAGCGTCCAAGAGAGGACGTCGGAAGGAGTCATCCATGCGGACACTGCTCGGAACGGCACTGATGGTGGTGATTGTGGCTTCCCTAGGCGGCAGCGCCACGGCGGAGACGATCTTCGAGCTCGACTACGCCAAGTGGGACGTGAGCCTGACCGACAGCAAGGGCGTCAAGACCGAGCTGACCGACTTCGCCTTCTGGACGGGGCCCAACATCCTCGTGGCGCTTCGCGGCGACGCGAAGATCCGCATCCCGTTCCGCAAGATCCGCTCGATCGAGATCGGCAAGTACATCCCCGTCCGGGGCCACTCGCAGGCCACCGTGACGGCCAAGTCGGGCAAGACCTACAAGGTCCAGATCGAGCGCTTCGAGGGGCAGCGCTACCTCGGCGGCAAGACCGAGTTCGGCAGCATGAAGATCCGCCTCCTGCGCATCAGCAAGCTCAGCTTCAAGCGGCTTACAAACGCCGAGCCCGACATCCGCCAGTAGCTCGGCCCGCTGGCTGCTCGGCCTTCGGCGGCGGTAGCGCAGCTACGAGCGAGCAAGCTGGCGCTGCTCGCGAGAGCCGCCGCTGAGCGGCTACTGCGGTGCGCGACACCTCTCGCAGGCTGAGCTGGCTCGCCTGCTCACGCGACTTCGTCGCGCCGGTGTCGAAGGTCGCCCGCCTTGCGGCGCCTTCGCCCCATCGGCCCGAGCCGGGCCTGCAGGAGCCCGCCGCCTGAGATCTCGCGTTTGGGGCGCACACCACCCGGAACGTGGGGGAGGCGCTCCGATGGCTGTATCTTGACGCCGGATGGCTGAACCCGCCCCGCGCTATCTCCTTCCCTTCGATACCTACAGGTTGCCCCATCACCTGACGGATGTCCTCGTCGTGGGAACGGGCGTCGCCGGCTACAGCGCCGCGCTCGAAGCCGCGGAACGCGGCCAGCGCGTCATGGTCATGGCCAAGGGCGACCCCAAGGAGAGCAACACGGCCTGGGCCCAGGGCGGGGTCGCTGCCGTGCTGGACAGCGACGGCGATTCCCCGGCGCTCCACGCCAGCGACACGATCGCCGTCGGCCAGGGACTCTGCGACGAGACCCTCGTTGGCGAGATAGCCGGCGAAGCTCGCGACCGCATCGACGCCCTTGTTGCCCTGGGCGCGCAGTTCGACGAGGAGGGCGCCGACAGCGGCAACGGGACCGGACGCGCGGCGCGTGGTCTCGAAGCCGGACACTCGCGACCGCGCGTGCTCCATGCTCGCGGGGACGCGACCGGCGCCGAGATCCGTGACGCGCTCGCCGCCGCCGTGACCGCACATCCCCGCGTCGTCCACTGGGGCGACGCGTATCTCGTGGATCTGCTGACGGACCCCGATGGACGCTGCCGCGGCGCGCTCGTCCGGTCCCGAGGCCACTTGCGCGCCATCTGGGCCGGTGCCGTCGTGCTCTGCACCGGCGGGTACGGACAGGTCTACCGCGAGACGAGCAACTTCGCGGGCGCGACCGGCGACGGCGTTGCAGCCGCGTTCCGGGCGGGCGCCGCGCTCCAGGACCTCGAGTTCGTCCAGTTCCACCCGACCACGCTCTACCTGGCCGGCGTGCCCCGCCTCCTGATCACGGAGGCCGTGCGCGGTGAGGGGGCGTGGATCGTCGACGACACCGGCGAGCGCTTCCTCCTCGGCGAGGACGAACGCGCCGAGCTCGCGCCGCGCGACGTCATCTCGCGCGCGATCATGCGACACCTGGAGCGTCCCGAGATCACGGGGGTCTTCCTCGACCTCAAGCACCTCGACGCCGACCACATGGTGCGGCGCTTTCCGGGCGTCGTGGGGTCGTGCCGCAACCACGGCCTCGACATCGCGCGTGATCGCATCCCCATTCGCCCGGCCGCGCACTACACGATCGGCGGCGTGCGCACGGACCACCAGGGTGCCACTGCCCTGCCCGGCCTCTATGCGGCCGGCGAGGTTTCGGCGACGGGTCTGCACGGCGCCAATCGCCTGGCTTCCAACTCGCTGCTCGAGGGCTTGGTGATGGGACGCCGTGCCGGCGAGGCGGCCGCGGGGCATGCCTCCCAGTGGACCGTCTCGCCCGTCGGCCTGCGCAGCGAGGGCACGGGATCGGGGCCCGGCACGATGGACGCAGACGACCTTCGCGCCTCGCTCAAGGCGATCATGTGGCGTGAGGCCGGCATCCAGCGAAACGGCGGGAACCTCACCGGCGCTCTCGGCGCCGTGGGCGCATGGGAGGGGTTCGCCCGCCGCGTGAGCCACGAAGACACTGCGCGCCTGACGCTGCTCAACATGCTGTGCGTCGCGCGGCTGCTGACGGCGTCCGCGCTGCAGCGCGAGGAGAGCCGCGGCACGCACTTCCGCCGCGACTTCCCGGAGCGCGACGACGACGCCTGGCGTGTCCGCATCATCCAGCGTCGCGGCGCCGATCCCGTGCTCGAGCGGGTCGGTGAGCCCGAGCCTGTCGGCGGCACCACGGCTGGGGGCGGCGCGTGAAGATCGACACCGGTCCGAAGATTCGCCGGCGCCGCGAAGACGCCCGCGAACGCGCGGTCCTCGTGGGGCTCGAGCTGCCCGATGCGCCGCCGTCCTACCGCGCGCCGCTCGAGGAGTTGCAGCAGCTCGCCGATACGGCGGGTGCCGACACCGTTGCGCGCATCGTGCAGAAGCGCGAGCGCCCCGATCCACGCACCTTCGTAGGCAAGGGCAAGGCGCAGGAGATCGGCACCGCGATGCGTTCGGCCGAGGCCGACCTGTGCATCGTGGATCACGACCTCTCGCCGTCCCAGGCGCGCAATCTCGAGAAGGCCGTGGGCGGGCGGGTGATCGATCGCACCGAGCTCATCCTCGACATCTTCGTGCGCCGCGCCAGCAGCGCGATGGCGCGCACGCAGGTCGAGCTGGCGCAGATGGAGTACTCGCTGCCGCGGCTCAAGCGGCTGTGGACGCACCTCAACCGCGAGGTCGGAACCGCCAAGGCAGGGATCGGCGTACGCGGTCCGGGTGAGAAGCAGATCGAGACCGACCGCCGGCTCGTACGCAAGCGCATTCGCGACCTCAAACGCAGTCTCGAGACGATGCAGGCGCATCACGTGCGCCAGACGCGCGCGCGCGGCCGCTACTTCACCGCAACCCTCGTCGGGTACACCAACGCAGGGAAGAGCACGCTGCTGCGCGCGCTCACGGGCGCCGACGTGCTCATCGAGGACCGTCTCTTCGCGACGCTCGACACGACTACACGCGCGTGGGAGATCACGCCGGGCCGGCGCATTTTCTTGAGCGACACCGTCGGCTTCATCCGCGACCTGCCGCACCATCTGGTCAGCAGCTTTCTCGCAACGCTCGAGGAAGCGCGGTTCGCGGATCTGCTGCTGCACGTCGTCGACGCGGGCGACCCGGACGCGATCGACCACGTTGACGTCGTCGAGCGCACGCTCTACGAGATCGGCGCAGGCGGCGTCCCGCGGATCACGATCCTCAACCAAGTCGATCGCGTCAGTGACCCGATTGCGCTACGCCTGCTCGAGAAGCGCCTGCCCGGCGCGCTGCAAACCAGCGCGTTGAAGGGGATCGGCCTGCAGACTCTACGCGACGAGGTCCACGGATACGTGACGCGGCGCCACGTCGAGGTAGTGGTCGAGGGCGATCCCGGCAACGGGCGCCTGCTCTCGCATCTGCGGGAGTGGGGGGAGGTAGGGGACGTCACCTATCCCGACGGGATCGTACGCGTCGCGGTGCGGATCGCACCGCGCTACCTCGACCGCATCCGCCAGGAAGGCGGGCAGGTGGTCGGCGGGGACGGCGACCCGCAGTAGGCCGCCGCCCCGTGCAGGCAACTACGCCTGTGCCGTCTCGACCTTGCGCGCGTAGGGGTTGCTGGGCTTCCCGCCGTCGTCGCTCGAGAGCGCCCACGGCACGAAGAGCACCAGGCCCGCCACGAAGACGAGCACCACGAACGCGATCGCCCAGACGAGCCAGGCGATGGCCGCCACGGGACTCAGCAGGATCGTGGCCGGGTTCGTGAGCGTCTTGGTGACGATCTCGCCCTTCGGTGCGTAGCCCTTCATGCGTTCCCACAGCCACGGCAGGTAGAGCACGAGCGGTGTCGAGATGGCGAGCGTCGAGTAGGTCCCGATGATCGAGCCGAGGATCAACAGGAACGCGAAGCCCTCGAGCACATTGCGCTGGCCGTAGTTGAAGGAGAAGAGCGTCACGCAGACGATCAAGAACGTCAGCGACGTTCGAATCGTGCGCGTCAGCGTCTGGTTGATCGACAGGTTGATGATGTCCGCCGTGAGCACGGGCCGTTTGCCGCGGTTCTCACGAATGCGATCGAAGACCACCACTGTGTCGTTCACCGAGTAGCCGACGAGCGTCAGGAACGCCGCCACCATCGCCAAGTTGATCTTCGCGTCCACGATGCCGAGCGAGTTCGCAATCGCTACGAGCCCCAGCGTGATCGCCACGTCGTGGAACAGGCAGATCACGGCGGCGAAGCCCATGCTGCGCGACTTGAAGCGGATCGCGATGTAGAAGATGATCCCGATCAGCGAGAGTACGAGCGCGATGATCGCGTCGTTCTTCAGGCGCTCGGCGACCGTCGAACCGATGTGGTCCTCCGACGGGAACGGCTGGCTCAGCGCGACCTTGCCGGCCTCCTCGGCTTGCTGCGGCGACATGCCCAGGCTGAGCTGGTCCGTAAACGCCTTGCTGCCGAGGAACTCGGCGATGCGCGTGCGCAGGATCTTCTGCTCGTTGGGGTTCTTGGCCGTCTCCACGGCCTGCCCGCCCGACGTCGTGGACTTCATCCAGACCTCGTAGGCCTTGACGGATTCCTCCGGGTAGTCGCGCACGACGACCTTGCGGTCCAGTCCCTTGTCGGCCGGTTTGCTGGGCACCTCGCGGCCATCGGACTTGGTCCAGAAGGGCATGTCGTCCTTCAGAATCGCCTCGAGCGTACCCGCGTTGAGGACGTCGCCCGGATCGCGGAACGCGACCACGAAGCGCACCCCGCCGTTGAGTTCCTCGAGCGGGTCTACCTCGCCGCCCGCATCTTCGGGGGTCACATGGTCGTACCGCTCCGGCGGCACGATCATGCCGTCGGGCATCAGGCGGTCGGCAAGGACGTCGCGGATGTACTTCTGGAACGCGAGCGCCTGTTCCTGCTCGTCCTGGTTCGGGTCGGTGAACAGCCGCTGGACGTCGATCTCGACGGACTTCTTCTGATCCCCGACCGCGAGCACCCGTGCGCCCGGGTAGGGACCCACGGTCACCTTCGCCTTGCGGACGATCGGGTTGTTGTCTTCGTCGAAGCCCGGGACCTCGACGTCGACCTCCTGCTGCATCTCGGCGAGGACCTTCTTCACCTGGTCCGGTGTCGTCTCCGTGTGGAACTCCGCCTGGATCTTGTAGCCACCGGTGAAGTCGATGTCGTAGAGCGTGTAGCGGTCGGTGATCGAGAAGATGAACAGGCCGACGACGACGGCGATCACGGAGATCGGCGCGAAAATCCGCCGCAACGAGAGCCAGCGCACCTTGAACGGCTCGTCCGTGCGCCAGGCCTGGACGTCCTTGATGATGCCCTTCTTCATCATGCCCTCGAACACCGTTCGCGTTACGAAGATCGCCGTGAACATCGAGACCATGAGGCCGATGGCCAATGTGATCGCGAAGCCACGCACCGGGCCCGAGCCGAACTTGTAGAGGAAGATCGCCGTGATGATCGACGTCACGTTGGCGTCGATGATGGCGCTGAGCGCCCGGTCGTAGCCTTCCGAGACGGCGCGCCGCAGCGTGCGTCCGCCACGTCGCTCCTCACGAATGCGCTCGTTGATCAGGATGTTGGCATCGACCGCCATACCCACCGTGAGCACGATGCCGGCGATTCCCGGCAACGTCAGCACCGCCTGGAAGAAGGCCAGGAAGCCCACGAGCATCACCAGGTTCAGCAAGAGCGCGATGTTCGCGATCATGCCGGACGTCCGGTAGTAGATCACCATGAACACCAGCACGAGGCCGAACGCCACGATGATGGCGAGGATGCCGCGGTCGCGGCTCTCGCCGGCGAGCGTCGCGCCCATCACGGTGCGTGCTTCGAGGATCGGGCGGATCTTGAGTGAGCCGGTCTCGAGCACCGTCACGAGGGCTTCCGCTTCCTTGCGCATCGCCTCGTTGCTGCCGCGATCGCCGAGCGTGATCTGTACGCTGCGCTCGAGGCGGTCCATGATCGTCGGCGCGGTCTTGAACTCGTCGTTCAGAATGATCGCCATCGGCAGGCCGACGTTTTCCTCCGTCCACTGGCCGAAGACATTCTGGTACTCGTTGCGCACCTGGTACGCCACGACCGGCCGGCGCCGCTCGTCCTCCGTGACGACGGGATCCGTGAGGATGCCGCCGTCGAACGGCTTCACGCCCTTGGGGAATCCCACCTCTTCCATGACGTGGAAGTGGAAGTCCTGGGACCCGTCCGTGCCCTCCTCCTTGACCACGCTGTACCGCGGGTCGGTCTTGGGAATGTAGACCTCGCCGGCCGCGGTAGCAGCCCGCCAGACGGCGATCTCCGCCTTCTTGTACTTGTCGAACTCCTCATTCGAGCCCGGCCAGACGCCCTTGCGCTTGAGCTCGGGCGGATCATCGCGATAGTTCGTCTCGATGCGCCTCTGGTACTCCGCGTCAGGGAGCACCTGGATGCGGAACTTCAGGTCGCCGAGTTGGGAGACGACCGCGATGATCGCGTCCGCCTGGCTCGCGGCGCCCGCGGGGAGCGAGATCAGGAACTTGTCTTCGCCGTAGGGAACGAGTCCGAGCTCGGCCAGACCGCTGGCGTCGAGGCGCTCGCCGATGACCTTGAGGGTCTGGTCGACGACCTGCGCCGGGTCGGCGTCCTGGGCAATGCGCCCGCTCTTCTTGGCGCCCTCGATGTCGAGGGAGAAGCGCAGCGTCGTACCGCCGCGCAGGTCCTGCCCGAGCCGGATGCCCGACTGGAAATAGGCCCAGACCAGGAGTGCCGCCACGATCACGATGAGGATCGAGCGGTTTCGAATGTTGCTGGATTCCATGCTTCTGCTTTCTGCATGCGCGCGGCCGTGGACTCACGGAGCTCGCGCGACTTGTTGATTCTGCTCGTTGCCGGCCGACGAGATCAGGCGACCGGTTCGTTGACTTGCGCAGGGCGACGCCGAGAGGAAGTCGTGTGGCGCCGCCCCCGCGGTCAGAGCAGAAGCGGGTGGCGCGCGTCGCTCGGCCCGGGAGCCCAGCTCGCGGGCGGAGATGTCACGACGCTTTCGCGGCACTCGCTACGAAGCGAGGGCGCGACGGCGGGAAGCAGGGTCAGGCTGACGAACGTCGAGGTCTGGCGCGCGTGCGGCGGGAGCGTCCGGTTCGTCTGCAGGTCGCGGTCGAGCGAGCTGAGCGCGGCGGCCGAGAGGTCTCCCGTACCCGTGCCGGCACCCTCGACGCTGAACGTCTCGGCCGGCACGAAGGCCAGCGCGACGGGCAGGGCCGCGATCAACGCCAGCACCAGCGTGCAGCCCAGCATCGCCGTCTTGGAACGGAACAGCGTGCGGCTGAGGGAGCGGCGGCTGCGCATGCCTACTTGGATCCTGCCGCGGTTCGTTGGGCCGCGTCCTGGCTTGCTCCGCCGCCCGCCGGGTTGACCTGCCAGATGGCCTGGCGGCTGAACTTGATGCGCACGTTGTTCTTGTCGTCCACGCAGAGCGTGACCGTGTCGGGGTCGACGCCGACGACCTTGCCGTGGATGCCCGCGTTCGTGACGACCTTGTCGTTCTTCTTCACGTTGCGGACCTGGTCTTCACGTGCGCGGCGTTCCTTGCCTGCGGGGCGGATCACGAGGACGTAGAAGATCAGGAAGACGATGGCCAGCGGGAACAGCAGGTCCATGAGGCCGCCCTGCGGGGCGGCATCGGCGGCCAGGATCAGAAGGCGAGTGGACACGTCGGCCATCTCCCGGAAAGGGCAACATCGCCCTCGGCTCTTCCCGCCTGGGATGCGGGCATCGCCCCGTATGGTAGGGACGCATCCATCCCCAGACCCCGAATTCCTGCGGGAACATGCAGAAAGGACGCATGCGAATCCTCGCGGCCATCTCCGGAGGCGTAGACAGCGCCGTCGCCGCCGCCCGCCTCGTGCGGGAGGGTGCGGACGTCGTTGGGGTCCACCTGCGCACGGGTGTGGAGTCCGACGGCGAGGCGGCCGGCGGCGCCCGGTCCTGCTGCGGCGCCGACGATGCGCGGGACGCTCGTGCAATCGCCGCGCAGCTCGGCATCCCGTTCTACGTCGTCGACGTCGCCGATGCCTTCACCGGCGTCATCAACGAGTTCGTCGAATCGTATGCCGCCGGACGCACACCCATTCCGTGCGTGGCTTGCAACAGGGACGTGAAGTTCGGCCGGCTGCGCGAGATCGCCGCGGGGCTCGGTGCGGGCGTCGTCGCGACGGGACACTACGCGCGTCTAGACCGCACACCGGAAGGACGCATGCGGTTGTTGTGCGCCGCCGACGTGCGCAAGGACCAGACGTACATGCTGCACCAGCTCGATCAGGCCCAGCTTGCGAGCGCGCGCTTTCCCATCGGCGACACGGTCAAGGACGAGGTGCGCGACGAGGCCGCCGCGCTTGGCTTCGAGGTGGCGACCAAGCCGGACAGTCAGGAGCTGTGCTTCATTCCTGCGGCAGGGCATCGCGCGTTCCTGCGCGAGCGCACGCCCGATTCGTTCGTGTCCGGTTCGTTTCACGATGCCGATGGCAACGAGGTCGGCGCCCACGACGGCGCCATCGGATTCACGATCGGCCAGCGCAAGGGACTACCGGCCGTCGGCGAACCCCGGTACGTATCGCGCGTTGATCCCACCGCCGGCCGCGTCGACATCGCACCGCGGGCGGCATTGATGTCGCGTGTTGCGACCGTGCGAGGTGTCAACTGGATCGATTGCGCACCACCCGCGCCGGGAACCATCATCGATGCGCAGGTACGGCACCGGCACGCGGCGCCGCTGCGGTCGGCGGCGATCACGGTTGCGGGGCCCGCAACGCTGCGTGTGGCGTATGCAGAGCCCGTGTTCGCGCTCACGCCCGGTCAGGCCCTGGTCGCGTACCGAGACGGCGCGGTGCTCTGCGGCGGCACCATCGACGGCGTACCGGCGGACGAAGCGTGACGCAGCGCGCACGAAAGAAGGCGCCGCCGACCCGCTGCCCCCTCGCAGAGGGGCGACGAGCCCGCGGCGCCTCATCGGTGCGCAGGAGGCCGGAGCCTCCGGCGTCGCTCTACTTGAGCTTTTCCTTCAGGGCCTTGCCGGCACGGAAGGTCACGCCGACCGAAGCGGGAATCTGGATGCGCTCCTTGGTCTGGGGGTTCGTCCCCATCCGGGCCTTCCGCTCGGAGCGCCGGAACGTCCCGAAGCCCAGGATGGCGACGTCACCATCCTTGACCAAACCGTCCGTTACGGAGTCGACGAACGCGTGCAGAGCACGCTCCGCTTCCGCCTTGCTGGAACCGAGATGGCGTGCCATCGCATCGATTACTTCCGCTTTGTTCATGGGGCTCCTCCCGCCGGCGTCTGCCCACGCCTTGCGGCGGGATCCTAATCAATCCACAAGAACGATCAAACCGGAAATCCAAACGGCATGAACGCGGGCGCGCTGCGGAGGGCGGTCTTGCGGGCTTTGGCGGTGGTGCTCTGCCTGGTCGCACTGACCGATCCGCGCCCCGTCGGAGGCTCGAGCGACGCCTTCCCGGTGGCCGTGATCGACGTCTCCAAGAGCGTCGGGGCGGGGCCGCCCCGGGTGCATGCGGACCTCCGCCTGCGCACGCGCTGGATCGTCGTCGCCGACGGTGTGCAGGTCGTCGTCGGCAGTGCGGAGGCGCCCCGTCTCGGGCGCGCCGCGACCCGCCTGGGGGAGGCGCTGCGCCGGGCGGCCGAGCTCCACCCCGGCGCCGACGTCCTGCTCCTCACCGATGGCCGCGACACCGAGGGGGACGCCCTGGCCGGGGCCCGGCGCGTGGCCGCGGCCGGCGGCCGGGTGTTCGTGGCGCCGCCGCTCGATCCCGCCGCCGACGTGGCCCTGCTCTCCGCGCGCCTCCTCGAGGGCGGGCAAAGCCCCATTATCAGGGCTGAGGTCGTCTCTTCCACGAGCGGTCAGGCGGAGATCCGGCTCAGCCGGGACGGGCGGATCGTGGACCGCCGCCCCATAGGCCTCACACCGGGCGGGGCCCCTCTGGCTATCGAGCTGCGGGATCCGATCCCGCCGGGGGACGGCGCCGGCTACCTGGTCACGCTGGTGCCCCTGCCGGGCACGCCCGACGACGATCCTGGCAACAACCGGCTGGCCGTGGGGCTGCGCCCGGAGAAGCGTGTCATCCTCACCTGGGGCGTGGCGGAAGCCCTCCTGGGCATCGCCAAGCCCCAGGACGTGGTCCTCCGGAGCGTCCGCGATCTGGAGGACGGGCAGCTCGAGGGCGTGGACTGCCTGGTCCTGGCGAACGTGCCCTGGCGCGAGATGGGGACCCGGCTGGCCCGGTCGCTGGAGCGCTTCGTGGCCGGCGGCGGCCGGCTCTTCGTCTTGGGGGGCCCGGATGCCTACGCGGGCGGCGGCTGGGCGGGGACCCGCTTCGAGGAGCGGCTTCTGCCGCTCCGGGTGCCGCCGGAGGACGAGACGGGGCTCGCCCTGGTGCTCGCCCTCGATCGTAGCGGTAGCACGGCGGGCACTGCGCTCGACCACCTCAAGGACGCGACCCGGCGGGCCGTGGGCGGGGTGACACCCGGGGAGCGCATCGCCGTCTTGCCCTTCGCGGCCCGTCCCGGCGAGCTCCTGCCGCCCGGGACCCTCAGCCATGGCGACGAAGCCGGCCGCCGCGTCCTCCTCGACGCGCTCGACGCGCTCGACGCGCACGGCGACACGGACCTCGTCGCGGCGGCCCGGGAGGCCGCGCGCCGGGCGTCCGGGATCGAGGCGCGCGAGCGGCGCGTCATCCTCCTGACCGACGGAGACCCGGACGACCCGCCGGACGAAGCCGCGCTGGCTGCGCTCGCGAGCGAGCTCCAGGGACGCAACGTGCAAATCGGCGCGCTGGTTGTCGGAGATCGGGAGGCTGCGGATCGCCTGCGCCGGACCCTGGCGCGCCGGCCGGCGGATGTCCTCCTCCTTCGTGATGCGGACGCGCTGCCGCTGCGGCTGCTGCATCAGATCGGGGACCTGCGCGACGAGCGCATGCGGCTGGGGCGCCCTTCCGGGTTCCGCCCCGTCGGCACGGCCTACCTGCCGTTCGAGAGTCGCGGCTTTCGTCCGAGTGGGATCCACCGGCTGGAGGTCGCGACCGAGCAGGGGGCACGCGCCCGCGCGCTCGCCCGATACGACAAGCCGGCCGAGACGCAGCCGACGGTGCCGTTCGCGGCGACGCGCTCGGTCGGCGCAGGGGAGGTCGTCGCGGTGGCGTGGGGGCCTGAGCTGGAGGACGCCGCGGGCCGGACAGCCTCTCTCGCGGTATTCGTTCCCTGGATCGAGCAGATGGCCTCGAGCGCCGACCGCGGCCTCGCCGGCGAGATCGAAGGCAACACGCTGGTCGTGCGTCATCCCGCCATGGCGGGCCGTGGGGCGTTGCTGGCGCGCGCTGCCGGCACGACGCAGCTGGTCGAGGTCGGCTTCGGTCTCTTCCGGGGGTCGCTGCCCGCCGGCGCCGACGAGGGCGTTCGCGTGGCGCCGCTCGACGTCCCGGACTCCGCTCGTCCGGTGCGTCTGCCCTCCCGGCCGCCCCCCGAGCAGCGCGGGGCCGGGCTCGACGAGGACGCCATGCGTGCGATTGCCGCGGCCGGCGGGGGCCGCCGCCTGGCAAGCGGCGAACAGCCGCCTGCGGCCCGAACCCAATCGGGCCCTCACCTTGCCCCTTGGCTGCTCCTTCTGGCTTGTATCCTCCTTGTGATCGAGAGGGCGGGGACCAAGCCGGACGGCGAGATGACCGATCTCAACGTATCGGAGACCCCATGAACGAACACCGACTCCTGACCGCCTTGCTTCTGACGTTTGCCGCGATCGCGCTCCCGGCCTGCACCTGCTGCAACTTCAACCGGCCGAAGACGTCCGAGGGCTTCAAGACGAGCGAGATGACGCAGCAGAAGGAAGCGCCCAAGGACCGGCCGTACTACATGGCCACGCCGCAGATCCAGCAGGACATCCGCGACTTGATGGCTCGGGTGCCGGCGGCCACGCCGGTCGAGTTCAACCAGATCGCAGGCAAGCTCGCCGCGTATGGCGAACCCGCGGTGCCGCAGCTCGTCAGCACGCTCAAGGAGCAGAGCGGCGAGCGCTCGCACATCATGTCGGCGTATGTCCTCGGCATGATCAAGGACCCGCGCTCGTTGAACGCGTTGCACGAGGCCACCTACAACCCCAGCGAGCGCGTCCGGTTCGAGGCGGCCACGTCCATGTTGCGCATGAACGACCGCCGCGGCTTCCGGACGATGATCGGAGGCCTCGAGCATCAGGATCCGCTCGTGCGCGCGCGATCCATCCTCATCCTCGAGGAACGCACTGGGACGACCATGGGCTATCGCGCGGACGCACGGCCTCAGGATCGTGCGGCTGCGGTGTCCCGCTGGCGGGCCTGGCACGTGGAGAGCGGAGTGCAACAGGGGTGATCCGCGCGCCTGCCGCGACCCTCTGCCTGCTCGCCGTGCTCGTCCTGTCGGTCGGGTGTGCGGGCAGCAGCACAGGGGAGGGCGGCTGTCGCGTGGAGCCGCCGGCGCAGAACGTCGCAGTCGTCCGCGGGGACGCCGAATCGAATCTCGGCACGTACCGCGCCGCCGTAGAGCGTGACCGCGCCGCGATTCACCCGCACCTGCGCTACGTGAAGGCGATGCTGCGTCTCGGCCGTCGCGCCGAGGCGCGGCGCTACTACGAGGAGCGTGCGGCGCAGGCCGATGCGACCGACGCCGAGCGCACGATGGCCGAACGCCTCAGAACGAACGGGGCGTCGTCGGCGCTGCGGCGCGTCTACGTGGCGGCCGCCGAGCGCAACGAGCAGAGCCCGTGGTGGCGTCTGGCCCAGACCGAGGTGGAGATCGCAGAGGCCGACGCCTGGAACCGCAAGCGACTGGAGGCCGCGGACAACGGCGATCCCGCGGAAGAGCGCCGCGCGTTCGCGCAGGCGGTCGGTGCCGTGCGGCGCGCGCAACGCGCGCTCGACAAGGCGAAGGCGATCCGTCCGTACTGCGCCGAAGTGCATCTCTACCGCGGCTTCCTGCGGTCGGTCGAAGGGGACCTGCATGCCAGCGCGCCGGCCCAGAGCGCCGCGTACCGCGCGGCGGTCGCCTCGTTCGATCAGGCCGTGCGCACCGACCCGACCCTGGTCGAGGGCTGGGGCGGACTGGGGGATGCGCGCTTTCGGACCGGCGATGCCGGCGGCAGTCTGGCGGCCTACCTGCAGGCTGTTCGCCTGGCGCCGGACAACGCCCAGTGGCGCACGTCGCTGGGCGTCACGTTGCACGAGCTCGAGCGCCTCGACGAGGCCGCCGTCCAATACCGCGAAGCCGCGCGGCTCGAGCCGCACGACGCCGATCCCCTCATACGGCTCGGCGACGTTCGCGCCGACGCGCGCAACTGGAACCTGGCGCTCGACGCGTATCGCGAGGCCCTGGATCGCGACGCCGATGCGCTCGAGGCCTACGTGAAGATGGGCACCGTGCTCGAGCACCGCGGCCAGCGCGCCGCCGCACGCGCCGTCTTCGAGCGCTACGTGGCGCAAGGCGGCGAGCGCTCCGCCGTGGTCGAACGGCGGATCGAGCGCCTGCTGCGCCTGGAGACGCGATGATCGCGCGCGCGGTTGCTTGCCTTGCCGTGCTGATGCTTGCGGCATGCGGAGCCCGGTCGGATGAGAACGCCGATCCGGAGGTGTGGCGCGCCAAGGCGGACGAGCTCTATGCGCAGGCCAGTGCGCTGGAAGGCGAGCCGCTGAGCGCGGAGCCGTACGCCGAGGCTGCCGTGCACTACCGCGGCGCCTTCCGGCTCGAGGACCCGATCGCGGAACGCGCGCCGCAGCGCGCACTGCTGGCGTTTCGTATTGCGCGCTCGATGGCGCGCGCCGCCCGTGTGAATCCCGTGCACATGTACAGCGAGTACCGCGCGCGCGACGCGCTGTTCTGGCTCGACCAGGCGCATGCGATCAACCCGGCCATGCGCCAGGTCTGGTTCGAGAAAGCCCGGGTGCTCGAAAGCCCACCGCGCGTCACGCGCGATCTTGCCGGTGCGCGCAGCGCCTATGAGCGCTACCTCGCCGACGCGGAGCGAGCAGAGGCCCTGCCGCCGTCGGAGACGGAGCGCGTGGCGCACGCGCGCAAACGCATCGAGGCCATCACCGCCGACCTCGGACCGGAGCCGAACTAGCGCCCCGAGCTACGGCAGGACGTACGCACCCTGATGCACGTCGTTGCCGGCCGTGCTCCACGCCTTGACGACCAGGCCCTTCGGCTTGCGGCCGCCGAGCGGCAGCCGCAGCTCGCCGCGGCCGTCCTTCAGCGAGACATCCTGCCGATGGATGGCCCAGTTGTTCATCGCTGCGTGCTTCTTGCGAATCGCGGGAAAGGACGCGGGGTCGCCGGGATTGGCAACCGGCTCGCTGTCGCCGGAGTTGCGGTTGCGCGGCAGCTCCAGGGAGACATGGACGAGTGCCTCGTCCGGCAACGGGGCTGCCAGACGCACGACGATCGCGTCCCCCTCGACAGCCGCCTCGACGCGAACGTCCTCCTTGGGGAACGCGATCTTGAGCGCCGGATCGCCCAGCAGCGTGTACATCATGGCGCCCTCGACCGCGAGGTGCTCGACCTTGGAGTTGCCGATCAGTCCGCGCAGCACCATCATCTCCACTCCGCTCATCACGTTCCCGGAGAGCACCATGTCGCGCGCTGATGTGAGGATCTGGCCGAGGCGCGGCGGGGCGCTCGCGTCCTCGGGTCGCGCGATACGCATGGCAATGGCCTGTCCCATGAGGCCGTTGAAGGCGGGGTGGCAAATGCGGCTCGCGCCCCAGTAGGCGACGGGGCCGGCCGGTCGCTTCATCAAAGCCTCGCCGACGCCGTCCTGCATCGCGTCGAACTGCGCTGTCGTGCAGGCGATGACGAAAACGACGGGCAGCGTGCCCTTGATGTCGATCTGCTCCGCGTCGTCGATGTGCAGGATGCGGTGCCGCACGCCCTTGACGCGCAAGGTGTCGAATCCTTCGGCGAATCCGTGACCGACATAGCTGAAAAACAGCGCGCCCTCGTTGAGGCCGGCGATCACCTTCTCGTTGAGCTCGGGCGGAGGCCAGAGGAAGGGCGAGGACGTACTGGCATAGGTGGCTTCGATGTCGAAAGCGGGCGCGAGGTGCTCCGTCAGGATGCCGCGGAACTTGTTCTCGATGACACGGTCGATGAAGGGGCTGAAGCGTGCCTCGCTCGTGATGAAGCGGCACATGCGCCGTGAGGCATCCGCGGGCGGTCTTGTTTCGTAGCGAATCAGGCGGTCGACGAAGGCGCGCATGGGGCCGGCTTCTCGGAACGGCAGGCGACCTACGGGGGGCGACCCCTTGATCTCGCCGTCGGCCGCGACCACGTAGAGCGGGTCGGACGCCGTCGCCCCGTTGTAGATGCTGCGCGTCATCAAGGTCGGAATCGTGACCTCCGGCGCCAGGTCCGTGCGGTCGAAGGTCGCGTCCCCGGCCAGCACCAGATACTCGAGCGGCGCGTCCGGCCGCGCCATCAGGTCGAGCACGAACGCGCGGATGGCGAGCGGTGTGTGCTCTCCAAATCCGTAGCGCTCGTAGACAGCCGCAACGGGCACGACAGCAGAGGGGGTGCCGGTTGCAATGCGGTGTTTCGCCAGCCGCTCCGACTCCTCCATCAGGGCGGGGACGGAGAGAATCACGTGGCGCGCGGCGCCCGCGGCCGCCAGCGGATCCGGCACGGCGCCGTACGCCACAGGCGTCAGCGTCCGCACGGACGGCGGGGCCGCCTCGTCCTTCGCGCCGTCCACGGCAATCGCGTCGATCCACACCGTGCCACGTCCGGCGGAGACGTCGCGCGGCGGTGGCTTCGGAATCGGCGGTGAGGCGTCGGCGAGGACGAGCTTGGCCACTTCGCGCGTCACGCTGTTGGCCGGCACCTTCCATGTCAGGATCGCACCGCGCGCCGCCGAACCCGTCGTGCGCTGCGTCCCGAGGTCCGTCTCGCCCCAACGAGCCGTCAACGCGACCGCGCCCTTGTGCGCCGTTCGGATGTGGACCGCGAGCTCGAGCTGCACCTCCGGCGACCGTCCGCCCGGGCTCAGGGATAAAGACGTCGACTTGCCCTGCGGCACGCGAGCCAGGTACCAGACCGGCGCCGACGCGCTGTAGACCTCGTGGCGGCCGCTGGCGAGCGGACCGTAGAAGCGATCGGTCTCGAGCCGGTACGCGCCGACCACCGGTTCCGGATCGGGCTTCTGCCCGGCCACGGGCTCGGGGTGGACCCAGAAGCGGTAGGCCGCGTGCACCGTGTGTGCCCCCGCCGTACCGACGGCGTCGAAGCGCAGCGCATCGTCTTCCACCCAGCTGTGGACCCTCTTGCCGCGCCGTCGCACTTCGACATGCGCCGCAGTAGGGGCTCCGAGCTTCGTCAGCGCGGTCCCGGGTACCGCGATGGGCCCGTCGCCGCGAACGTAGGCCTGGGCAATCACACGGGGCCCGTCGGCAGCGAAGGCCGCCGGGGAAGCGAGACACGGAAGCAACGCGAGAACCAGAGCACGGGGCATCGCCGCATCCTACGAGGGGCTGAGCGGTAGGATGACGGCCCTGCTCTGGAGGATCCGGCCCCGTGAATCCCGTCGCGCGCCTTCTCGTTGTCGCCCTGATCCGGCTGATCCTGATCTTCTTCGCAGGCTGGTTCGCCTTCAAGCAGGACGCGCTCGGCGAGGGCGTCCACATCGTCTCCCGGATCGGGCTCGTCCTGCTGTTCCTCGTCGTGTCGATCCTTCTCGGCGAGTTCGACAAGCTCCGTACGCACTTCGCCCTGCTCATCGGTGCGCTTCGCGCCGCCGGGGCGGGCGGTCCGGGCGGCGCCGCGGCGGCGGCGGCCGGCGCGATCGCGGCGGCAGGTGGCGCGGGGGCCCCTCAGGCCGACCCGCGGGCCTCGGTCGATATCCTCATCCGTGCGCTCGCCTCCGACGACGACGACACCCGCGACAAGGCGCACAAGCACCTCGTCCGCCTCACCGGCAAGAACCTGCCCGCCGAGACCGCGCTCTGGGAGCGCTGGTGGCAGGAGAACCGGGACAAGTTCAAGGGCGCGGCCGAGGGCGAGTAGCGGGCGGAGGCAGGGCCCTGAAAAGGCCTTCAGACGCCCCGTTTCGGCGCCCAGACTGCCGCCCCTTCGCCGATAATCCGGCCGCCATGCACGGCTCGTCCCCGACCTCCCGCAGCCGCCGCTCCGACATCCCGCGCATCCTCGAGCCGCTGCGCGAAGACCTGGAGCTCGTCGGCGTCAAGTACCGCCAGATTCTCTCCGACGCGTCGCGAGAGAGCCGCGACATGGTGCGCCACGCCGCGCGCTTCAACGGCAAGCGCCTTCGTCCGGCAATGACGTGTATCGCCGCCCGGCTTGCCGGCAGCGGCATCACGTCCGATGTCGCAACGGTTGCCGCGGTCGTCGAGCTCATCCACACCGCAACGCTGGTACACGACGACATCCTCGACGGGGCCGAGGTGCGCCGCCGCGTCGCGACGTTGAACACCCGCTGGGGCGATCACGCCGCCGTGCTCGTCGGGGACGTGTTGTTCAGCAAGGCGTATCGCGCCGCCGCCTATCTGCAGGATCCCTTCGCCTCGCGCTACCTCAGCGATGTCGTTGCCAAGGTGCTCGAAGGCGAGATCCACCAGGACATCGCAGCGCACAATCCGTCGCTGCCCGAGAGCGCCTACCGCCAGATCATCCGTGGCAAGACGGCCGCGCTCTACGAAGCGGCCGTTACGGTCGGCGCGCACTACGGAAGCGGCGACGAAGCGCTCAAGACCGCCCTGGGTCGCTACGGCCACCACCTGGGCATGGCGTTCCAGATCGTCGATGACCGTCTGGATCTGACCGGCGACGAGGACACGGTCGGCAAGTCGCTCGGTACGGACCTCAACGAAGGCAAGATGACGCTGCCCACCATCCTCTGGCTGGCGGCCAAGGATGCGGAGGAGCAGCCGGCGGCGCGCGCGCTCATCGAGCGCGCCTGGCAGGACCCCGAAGCGGCTCTCGAGCTGCGCAGGCGCCTGGACTCGGAAGGCGCCCTGGATCGCACCGACGCCGTTGCGCGGGAGGAGATCAACGAGGCCATGGCGGCCCTCGAAGCCCTCCCGAAGAGCCCGGAGCGGGACCTGCTGGCAACGATCGCCGGCTTCGTGACCTCGCGCACGCGCTGAAGAGCGACTCGAAGATCACCCCCTGGTCGCCCTTTGTTACGGCTTCGTCATAGACCATCGGGTTTCACGATGGTTGCTCCTGCACTATCGGGATAGGCGCTCGAAAAGGGGTGGTCTTCATGCGATCTGCACGCGGGGGGGAAGCTTCCTTTACCGCGCCTCCCTACTGTCCCGTTCAACAGGAGGGAGAACCCCATGCGAAAGCAGATTGCGATCATGAGCTTTGGGCTCGTGCTGGCGCTCGTCCTGTCGGCGACGTCGGCGTGGGCCGCGGATGAGGACCTGCGGGCCGTCATTCGTGACGAGATCCAGCAGTACCAGCAGGCTGACAAGAAGAAGGATGGAAACAACTTCAAGGCCTACTGGAAGGACGGTATCCGTCTCGATACCAACAACAAGAAGGTCAAGATCAAGCTCGGCGGCCGCTTGATGCTCGACTTCTGGGCAGTGGACGACTCCGACTTCCCGGGTGCGATCGGCCCCAGCGGCTCCGACACCTGGATCGACGTGCGCCGCGCGCGGTTCTACTTCGCAGGCGAGCTCTATAAGCACGTCGAGTTCAAGCTTCAGGTGGACTTCCAGAACCCCAACAACCCCGAGTTCCGCGACGCCTACATCGGCATCAAGAACCTGCGTGACTGCTGGGGCTGCGGTGTACCGCGCCTGCGCGTCGGCAACATGAAGGTGCCCTTCAGCCTCGAGGAGCTGACGTCCTCACGCTACATCACGTTCATGGAGCGTTCGGCGCCCACCAACGCCTTCGCGCCCGCGCGTCGCTTCGGCCTCCAGTTCTTCGACGTCTTCCGCGGTGGCCAGTTCGGCTACAACGTCATGGCCTTCACGTTCGAGAACAGCGACTCCTTCGCCAATGACGGCGGCGCCGAGATCGACGACGGCTGGGGTGTTGCGGGCCGCCTCTGGTGGGCGCCCTGGTACGACTGCGCGTGCAAGTGCAAGCGCCTCCACCTCGGGGTAGCCGCCTACTACGGCGACGATGTCGGGAACACGGGCTCCGGCCTCAACAACCGCCCGCGCTTCCGCGCCCGCGGCGGCTACGGCCAGGGCGCGCGCCTCGTCAACACCGGCCGCCTGACGGTCGACGACCTGCTCGTGATCGGCGCCGAGGTGGCGTTCGTCTACGGCCCCTGGTCCGTTCAGGGTGAGTACATGATCGCCAACGTTAACCGACCGACCGGCCAGACGGACCCCACCTTCACGGGTTGGTACGCGCAGGCCAGCTACTGGCTCACCGGTGAGTGCCGTCCCTACAAGGCCGGCGTCTTTGGCCGCGTCAAGCCCTGCTGCAACTTCCTCGACAACGACTGCTGCTGCAAGGGTGGCTGGGAGCTGGCCGCGCGCTACAGCTTCACGGACCTCGAGGACTCCGGTGTGACCGGTGGTGAGATGGGCGTGTTCACGTTCGGCGTGAACTGGCACCTCAACCCGAACGCACGCATCATGCTCAACGTCATCTACGACAACGTCGATGGCGGCCCGTTGCTTGGCAACAACATCAACAACAACGGCAATCTCTGGGGTGTCGGCATGCGTTGGCAGGTCGACTGGTAGACGGTTTCCCTTTGCTTCCACCCTCCGCGGGCGTTCCGCAGAGGCGATTCCACCGGGGAAGGCGCTCCGCGCCTTCCCCGGTTTTCGTAGGCCCACCGCGAGCACGGAGGAGCCGTTCACGCCGGGATTTCGGATTCTGGTGGATCTGTTGGAATAAGGGCGGGCAAAACGGGCACTCTTCAAGATGAGGAGGAGGTCCGTTGTCCGGTCCCGGTCCGTCACCCGAGCAGCTCTACGACGAGCTCGTCACGCAGCACGCAGACGCGCTCTGGCGCCTCGCGTTCCGCCTGACCGGGGACTTCGACGACGCCGAGGACCTCACCCAGGAGGCCTACTACGAGGCCTGGCGCTCGATCGGCGGGCTGCGCGCCCCCGAGGCGGGCCGGTCCTGGCTGATCACCATCCTCATGCGACGCGCGTCGCGGCGCCTACGCGCCGTCCGGCGCGATCCCGTGACCGAGCGCGCGATCGAAGACAGCCTCGATGCCGCCCCCGACGAGGGGGTGTCTCTCCTCGATCTCGGCGAGCGTCAGGACGACATCCAGAAGGCGCTGGACGCCCTCGATCCCACGCGCCGGTCGGTCTTCCTCTTGGTCTGCCTCGAGGACATGACGTGCAGGGAGGCGGCGAAGGTCCTCGACATCCCGCTGGGGACCGCGCTGTCGCGCATCCACCGCGCGCGCAGCGAGCTCCGCTGGTCGCTCCGGCATATGCAGCCGCGGGGCGGCACGGCCAGGGACGCGGATCAGGCCGGGGCGGGTGGGGCATGAGCGCGCAGCGCAAGTGGCTCGAGGAGCTGGGCGAGGCGGCGACGCTCCCCGCGAGCGATCCGCGCCGCGCCGAGATGGAGGCGCGCGTCCAGGCGCGCGGCGGCCAGGCGCTGGCCCATTGGCAGGCACTCATCGCCGAAGACGCCGCGTGGCGCGGCGCCCTGCGCGTCGGCGAGGCGCCGGAGGGACTTGCGGACCGCCTGCGCGCGATTCCCGAGCAGAACGCACCGGTGACGACCGCGTCGGCGGTCCTCGCACGTACTCCGCGCTGGCTCTGGGCCGGTGTGGCGGTCGTTGCCGTCGGCGTGCTGGTCGTGCTGATCGCCGGAGCGCTGCACCCGAACCCGATCCAGGAGGTCGCCCTCCTCGCGCTCAACGACCACCTCGATACGCACTCGCAAGACGTGCACGCGGACGAGCCGGCGGAGCTGGCCCGGCGCCTGCAGAGTCACCTGCCGTTCCCGGTCGAGGTGCCCTCGCTCGGCGAGGGCATCGTTCCCGTGGGCGGTCGCAAGTGCACCCTGGGCTCGCACATCGTCGCGTTCACCGCCTGGCAAGGTCGCGGCGGGCGCCTCAGCATGGTGCAGCTCAAGCCCGCCGACTTCGGCCTCGCAGCAAACATGGCGCCTCGTGTCGTCCGTCCAGAAGGCGACGCGGCGCGTGCGCACCCGCTCGACGTTCTCTTCTTCGGCAACGGCGAATACGTCTGGGTCGTCGTTGCCGACGACGCGCAAGACCTCCGACGAGTCCGCGACTCCCTCGGAAACATTTAGAGGTACCCACGCATGGTCAAGCTCGCAGTCCGGTTCCCGCATGGCGTGCTGGTGTTCGTGTTGGCAACACTGGTCCTCGGCTACGCCACGTACCAGGAAATGCCGACCGACGTGCTGCCGGTCTACAAGAAGCCTGCGGTGCAGATCCTCACGATGTATCCGGGCATGCCCGCGGTGAACATCGAGAAGGACATCACGAGCCGCATCCAGCGCTGGACCGGGCAGAGCGTCGGCATCGAGCACCAGGAAGCCAAGTCGATGCTCGGCATCAGCATCGTGAAGGACTTCTTCCACGAGGACATCGACCCGGACGCAGCCATGGCGCAGGTGTCCGCGTACGCGATCTCCGACCTCTACTATCTTCCGCCGGGCACGTGGTCGCCCATGATGATGCCCTTCGACCCGACGGCGACGTTCCCGCTGTGCCTCCTGGCCGTCTCCAGTGACGTCGACGCCGAAGGCAAGGTCATGTACGACGAGACGGCGCTCTACGACGTTGCGTACTTCCAGCTCCGCAACCGCATGCAGAGCATCTCGGGCGTCGTCGCGCCCGCCGTCTACGGCGGCAAGCTGCGCCGCATCCTGGCCTACACCGATCCGGCGCGCATGGAGGCGATGGGCAAGTCATCCATGGACGTCGTCGAGAAGATCGACGCCAACAACGTGTTCATCCCGGTGGGGGCGGCGCGCATCCAAGGCACGGACTACCTGCTCGACAGCGACGCGCTGCCGCCAAGCCCGGAGGACATCAACGACTTTCCGCTGTTCGAAGAAAACGGGCGTCTGGTCCGCATTCGCGACGTCGCCGACGTCCAGGACAGCTCCGAGATCCAGTCCAACATCGTGCGCATCGACGGCGCGCGCCAGGCCTACATCCCGATCTACCGCCAGCCCGGCTCGAACACGATCGCCATCATCCAGGGCGTCAAGGACCAGCTCGAGCCGATCAAGGCGCGCTTGCCCGGCGGCATCAACCTCGACGTGATCTTCGACCAGTCGATCTTCGTGCGAAAGGCCATCAACAACCTGTTGCTCGAGATGGCCATCGGCGGCTTGTTGGCAGCGTTGATGATCCTGATCTTCCTGCGCAGCTTCCGCACGACGGTCTTCATCCTCATCCAGCTGCCGCTCACCGTCGTCGCCGCGCTCGTCGGTCTGTATTTCACGGGCCAGACGATCAACATGATGACGCTCGGCGGCTTGGCGCTCGTGACGGGCATGATCCTCGACGAGGGCATCGTGGCCATCGAGAACATTGCGCGCCACCTCGAGATGGGCAAGGGCCCCAGGGAGGCCGCGATCGAGGGCATGCGCGAGATGGCGCGTCCGCGCCTGCTCATCATGTTCACGGTGACGGTCGTCTTCTTCCCCGTCATCTTCCTGGCCGGTATCGGCAAGTACCTCTTCGTGCCGATGGCGATCTCCGTCGCCTTTGCCATGCTCTTCTCCTACCTCTTCACCATGACCTTCCTGCCGCTGTTGGCCTCGCGCTTCCTCAAGGCGCACGGCGAGGAGCGCGGGATCTGGGCCCTGTTCAAGAACGGGTTCGAGGCGTTCCAGAACGGCTACAAGCGCCTGCTCGTCGTGGCGCTGCGCGCGCGCTGGGTGACCGTCGCCGCTGCGGCGGGGCTGATCGCGTTTGCCTTCATCGCGTTGTTCCCAATGCTCGGTCAGGAGCTGTTCCCCAAGGTCGACGCGGGGCAGTTCATGATCCGCGTACGCGAGACACCCGGTCTGGCGCCGGCCGAGACCGAGAAGACCTGCATCGAGGTCGAGAAGGCCATCCAGGGCGTCATCGACGACAAGACGCTCGTGAAGATGATCACCAACATCGGCGTGCTCAATGAGTGGCCCGCGGCCTACACGCCCAACTCGGGCTCAGGCGACGCCTTCATCAGCATCCAGCTCAGTGAAGATCCCGATCGTCGCAGCGTGTTCAGCTACGTCGACGAGCTGCGGCCGCTGCTCAACGAGAAGTTCCCGGGCGTCGAGTTCTCATTCGACACCGCCGGCATCCTCTCCGCTGCCGTGAACAACGGCGTGGCCGCACCGATCAACGTTCAGGTCGACGGCAAGGACCTCTGGGTCGCGCGCCGCATCGCCGAGGAGGTGCGCACCCGCGTCGCGGCGATCGAGGGCGCGAAGGACGTGCGGATCCAGCAGCAGCTGGACACGCCCATGTACCGCATCGAGATCGACCGCGAGAAGGCCTACCTGCTGGGCATCAACGCGGGCGATATCGTGAAGAACGTCGTCACGGCCTTCCGCTCCTCGATCTCGTTCGCCAAGTCGTTCTGGCTCGATCCGGGCAACGGCAACCACTACTTCGTGGGCGCGCAGTATCCGGTGGAGGCGATGGACACGCGCCAGGCAATCGAAGAAACCGTGATCAACCCGGGCGACGGGCGGCGTCCGATTCAGCTCAAGACGGTCGCCAAGATCCACCGCGACATCGCGCCCAACGAGGTCACGCACCTCAACATCACGCGCGTCACGGACATCTTCGCCAACGTCGAAGGCCGCGACACGGGCTCGGTGGCCGAAGAGGTGGACGTCATCCTGCAGGACATGCGAGACGCCGGGAAGATCCCGAAGGGCTACGCGATCCACAACCGCGGCGAGGTGAAGATCATGCGCGAGTCCTTCGAAGGGCTCGGCTTCGGTCTGATCATGGCGGCCGTTCTCGTCTACCTCGTGATGGTGCTATTGTTCCGGTCGTTCCTCGACCCGTTCATCGTCATCCTGGCGGTGCCGCTGGGGTTCGTCGGCGTGATCCTGATGCTGCTGCTGACGGACACGACACTCAACATCCAGTCGATCATGGGCGTGATCATGATGGTCGGCATCGTGGTGGCGTTCTCGACGCTGCTCGTCGAGTTCGCCAACCAGCTGCGCCGCCGAGGCATGGACACGTTCGAGGCCGTGGTGGAAGCCTCCGCCACGCGCCTGCGCCCGATCCTGATGACTTCGTTCGCCGCCGTTCTCGGTCTGACACCGATGGCACTACACGGCGGCGCCAACATCCCTCTCGCACGCGCCGTCATCGGCGGCGTGCTGGCCGCGACGGTCCTGACCCTGTTCGTCGTGCCCGCTCTCTACGTCATGGTCCGCGGCCGCTCGTCGGCCCGGAAGGAGGTTGCGTAACCCATGAGCCGTGAACGCAAGATCCAGCTGTTCTCCCTCGTCCTCATCGCCGGGTGCATCGGCCTGGCCGGCGTCTTCCGCGAGACGGTGCTGTCCGTCGACCCGCCGGCGCACGCCAAACCCGAGCCGCCGATGCGCAAGCCGCCGAGTGTCGAGTACGTGACTCCACGCACCGGCTCCATCCGGCGCGCGGTGCGCATGGCGGCCGAGATCCGGCCGTATCGCGAGGCGATGATCTACGGCCAGGTGGCCGGCTACGTGCAGGCGCACCCGGTCGAGGTCGGCACGCGCGTCGACGCTTCTACGGTGTTGCTCGAGATCGACGCGCCCGAGCTCGACGCGGCCGTCACGACAGCCAAGAGCAGCGTCGCGCGCTCCACAGCGGCCATCGCCGAGTCCGAGGCCGCGGTGGTCGAGGCGCAGCAAGGGCTCGCGGAAGCGAAAGCAAAGGCGACGCAAGCCCAGGGCATGATCAAGGTCGCCGAGGCGCACCTCGTGGAGGAGCGCGCCGACCTCGAAACGAAGCAGAAGATCTTCGACCGCGTCGAGCGCGTGCGTACGGAGAGTCCGAACATGATGTCGCAGGACCGGGTCGATCGCGCCCGCGGCGAGTTCGGCGTGGCCAAGGCGCAGACGCAGGCCGCCGAGATCGCCGTGCGCGGCGCGCAGGACAACTACAAGGTGGCGCAAGCACGAGTCGCTGCGGCCAAGGCACGCATCACGGCCGCCGAGGCCGGCGTGACGGCTGCCAAGGCGCAGGAGAAGCTGGCCATGTCCAAGCAGGCCGAAGCGGAAGCCCGCGAGGCCTTCACGACGATCAAGGCGCCGTTCAGCGGCGTCGTCGCCGAGCGCATGGTGGACACCGGCAACCTCGTCATGGACGCCACGCGCAACAGCGCCGCCATGCCGCTCTTCCGCGTCGTGTCGGACGACCGGCTGCGCGCGCGGTTCTTCCTCGCCGAGCCCGACTGCCCGCACGTCAAGGTCGGCAACGACGTCGAGCTCTACATCGATGTCCTGCCCGGAAAGGTCTACAAGGGCACGATCACGCGCATCGCCGACGCGCTGGACCCGAAGACACGCACGATGGAGGTCGAGGCCGAGCTCGACAATCCGAAGGGCCCGGACGGCAAGAAGGTCCTGCGCACGGACATGTTTGCGCGCGTGAAGGTCTACCTGGAGCAGTACGAGAACACGCTGATCCTTCCGGCGGACTGCGTCAAGACGAAGAAGCGCAAGAGCACGGTCCTCGTGATCCAGGACGACGACACCGTGCAGCCCATCGAGGTCCAGATCGGCGTGGACGACGGCAAGGAGATCCAGATCGTCAGCACGAACATCAACACGAGCTCGCGGATCGTCTTCAAGGGTGGAGGGAAAGTCGCAGCGGGTGAGAAGGTCACGCCCACGGCGGCGAAGAACTAAGGAGGCACCATGCAACTTCGCATCTGGCTCATCGTGGCACTCGTGCTGCCGACCGCCTACGCACCGGGATGTAGCGGGTCCGACGCACCGGCCGACCGCATGGGCATGCCGGACCGGGCGTTGCCCGCAACCGCAACGTACCGCCACGCGGGGGAGCGCAGCTACGCGGCCCGCGCCGCGCGGGCCAACCCGTACGCCGGCGCGAGCGGGGCCAGCGCAGCGGCAACGAGCCAGTACCCGATCGACCTGCCGACCGTGCTGCGCCTTGCATCCGGTCAGAACCTCGACGTGGTCTTCGTGCGCCAGAAGGTGCGCGAGGCGCACGCCGAGATGCAGCAGGCCGGCCAGTGGATCGTGCCGGTGATCAGGCCGTCGACGCGGTTCCAGCGCGTGGACGGGAACGTGCAGGGGACCCAGGGCGGCGTCTTCGACGTCAGCAAGAACAACGCATTCCTCGGCGGCGCCGTCTACGCGGACTGGGAGCTGAGCGAGACGATCTTCAACCAGCTCTCGGCCTTCCGCCGCCATCGGGCGGCGTGTCACGCCTCCGATGCTGCGATGAACGACGCGATCCTCGCGGCGGCCGAGGCCTACTTCGAGCTGTTGCGCGGGCAGTCCGCGCTGGCCATCGCGGACCAGTCGCTCGCGACCTACGAGCGCCTCACGAAGGAAACGCAGGCGCAGGTGGACGCCGGCGGTGGGTTCCGCGGCGAGGTGCTGCGCGCACGTGCGCAGGTCAATCACGCGAAGGTCCTGCAGCGCAAGGCCGACGAGGAGCGACTCGTCGCGGCGGCTCGTCTGCGCGAGCTGCTCAACCTGCCGAGCCACGTCGAGCTCTACGCGTCGGAGGCGGCGCCCGCGAAGATCGAGATGATCGATCCGAATGCGCCGGAGGAGCAGCTCATCGGCGAAGCGATGCGCGGCCGTCCCGAGCTCGCCGAAGCGCGGATGCTGGCGCAAGCGGCGAAGGCCGACAAGGACAAGACGACGTACGGTCCGTGGCTCCCCACGGTGCGCGCCGGCTGGGAAGGCGGCGGCTTCGGCCACAACTACGGCAGCCTCGGCGGTTCGTCCAACGTGGGCGTCGGGCTCGAGTGGAAGGTCGGCCCCGGCGGCATCGGCGACAAGGCCCGCACGAACGCCGCGGTTGCCAGAGAGCGCCAGCAGTGGGTTCGCTTCAACAAGGCGCGCCAGATGGTCGTGCGCGACGTGGCGAGTGCCAAGGCGGAGGCCACGACGCGTTCGGAAGCGATGCAGGCCGCCGAGGTCGGTGTGAGCGAGGCGCAGGAGGCTTTGGAGCTGTTCCAGCAGCGCACGCAGATCGGTGTCGGGCAGCCGCTCGATGCCATCGTGGCGCAGGAGATCCTGATCACGGCCCAGACGGACTACCTGGACGCGGTGATCGGCTACAACAAGGCGCAGATGCGCTTGTTGCGTGCGTTGGGAAGGCGGCCGTAGGAAACGGACGCGCTCCGTGACACGCGGACGGGCACAAGGCCCGTCCCTACATGACCCTGCGTCTCCTCCGCGCTACGTGAACAAGGGGAGTTGATTGGGATCGTCGGGCGGCGGCATTCCGCGCGCCGCGAGCACCGTGTTGCGCATCAGCATGGCGACCGTCACCGGACCGACGCCGCCGGGCACCGGCGTGATCGCGGCGACCTTTTTCGAGACGCCCTCGAAGTCGACGTCACCCACGAGGCGCATGCGGCCGGGGCCCTCGTCGGACGGCACGGCGTTGATGCCGACGTCCACGACGGTCGCGCCGGGCTTGACCATATCGGCGGTGATCAACCCCGCCTTGCCGACGGCAACGACGAGGATGTCGGCCTGACGCGTGTGTGCGGCGACGTCGGCGGTGTACTTGTGGCACACGGTCACCGTGGCGTTCTTCGCGAGCAGCAACAGCGCGGCCGGCTTGCCCACGATCTCGCTGTGCCCGACGACGACCGCTTGCTTGCCCTCTACCTGCACGCCGCTCGTGTCGATCAACGCTAGGGCTGCGAGCGCCGTGCACGGCAGCAGGCCGTAGCGCGCCCAAAGCAGCCCGCCGATGTTCTCGGGGTGCACGCCTTCGACGTCCTTGGTCGGGTGGATCTCGTGCTGCAACGACCGCGTCGGCAGCCCGGCGGGCACCGGGAGCGACAGCAGGATGCCGGAGACCTCGCGGTCCTTGTTCAGCTCGCGCAGCGTCTTGCGAACGAAGGCTTCGGTCGAGTCGCCGGGCAGAGTCTTCAGCTCGAAGTCGAGCTTCCACTTCTCGGCGCCGCGACGCTGTCCGCGGATGTAGGCGGCGGACGCTTCGTTCTCCCCGACCTGCACGACGACGAGACGGGGCTTGCGTCCGGCTTCGATGAGCGAGTCGACCTCGGCCTCGAACTCTTCACGAATCGAATTCGCGAGGGCGCGTCCGTCGAGCAATTGCGGTTCGGTGGCAGATGACATGGGACCGGGAGCATAATGTGATCCCCCGTGCGCTGGTAGGCTGAGCTTGTGGGCGTTCACAACCGCGACTACATGCGTGCCGGCGACGGACGCCATGCCTTCTGGGCGCCCGGCCGGGCGACCTGGTGGATCATCGGCGTGAACGCCGTTCTGTGGTTCGTCTACGCCAGCGCGGCGAACAGCCGGGGCAATCCGTTCGAACCCAACGCTGTTGCCGTCTTCATCCATGGGCAGCTGCTCCTCCACACGTCGGACGTGTTCGCGTCGGGGAAGGTATGGCAGCTCTTCACGGCCATTTGGTTCCACGCGCCGGAGTACGTCGGCCACGTGTTCTGGAACATGCTGCTTCTGTTCTTCTTCGGCCGGACGGTCGAGGCGCACCTGGGGTCGCGGCGCTACTGGTGGCTCTACATCGGCGGCGGCCTGGCGTCGACCGTCATCGGGACCGGGTACGCCTATCTGACAGGCAATCACGGCGTGGCCCTGGGCGCATCCGGTGCGGTGTACGCGGTCCTCACCTGGCTCGCCTTTCGCGAACCCCACCGGACAATCCTGCTGTTCTTCGTTCTGCCGGTGCCCCTCTGGGTACTCGTCGGCGTCTTCATGGTGGGCAGCGAAGTCGTCAACGTCGCGGTCCTGCGCCTCGAGAGTCTCTCGAGCGTCGCCCACCTGGCCGGGGCAGCATGGGGCTGGCTCTTCTACGCGCGCTTTGCGCGGTATGCCGCAGTCAAGGCGAAGGGGCCGGGTGCGTGGTTGGCGAAGAAACGCCGCGAACGCGAAGCAGCGCAGGAAGAGCGAGGCCGCGAGGAAGCGGGCGTTGTGAAGGCCGACGTCGACCGGCTGCTCGCCAAGATCAGCGACGAGGGCATCGAGGCCCTGACCGAAGAGGAGAAAGCCTTCCTCCAAGAGGCCTCGAAGCGCTACAAGTGAGCCGAACCTCGGAGCCCGCCGCGTGACCCAGACACCCAATCCGGTCGTGAAGGCGTTCCTCGTCTGCGATCAGATCATCCACGATGCCCAGACCGGCAAGAAGTCGCTGATCGGCGTCTTCCACGAGCTCCGAGCCGAGCGCTTCCCGGCTGTACACCCCGTCCTGTGGATCTACGCCAACCTCACGGACGCGCGCGGCCGCTACACGTTCGAGATCCGCTTCGTCGACATGGAGCGCAACAACGTGTTGGGCAAGGGCACGCCACCCGAGATCTCGATCCCCGGCCCGCTGCAGACGACGGAGCTGTCTGCCCAGCTACGCAACATCCAGCTTCCCGCCCCGGGCACGTACGAGTTCCACCTGCTCGTGAACGACGACCTCATCGCGACGAAGGCGATCCGCGTCGCCGGTATCGAGGGCATGGAGTCGCCGGGCGAAACGACGATGGGGGAAGAGCCGGCGTAGCGCCGTCGCGCGGTCCTACCACCCGCTCTTCGAATAGCCGGCGAGCACGGCCGCCCCGATCGGCGCCGCGACGATGGCGGCGCCCAGGACCCCCCGGGCCACGTCCCGGTCGGTGGGGGCACTGCTGCACCCGGAGAAGAGGAGGACGGCGAGCGCGCAGACGGCGGCTCGCGCGATGCGCGGCACGTTCGTTCTCATTTCGATCCCTCGCTGTGCCGGCAAAGCGAGCGTACCAGCCCTTGCGAAGTCGTCTCTGCGAAAGTCCGTTGAATCGCCGAGCGTCCAAGGCGCGGAGGCGAAGACATGGTCCGCATCTCAGGTCGCGCCGCGCTCGCGGTGCTCGGCGCAGGGTTCCTAGTCGTGCTCACCGCCGCGATGAGTCGGGGGAGCGAGGAACAACGCGCCCTCCAGTTCCAGGTGCTAGAGCACTCGGTAGCTAGCAACCTCGGGCGGACTCTTCGATGCGTCTTCGAGGACACGCCCGGTCTTCAGGTCGCCGTTGACGATCGCACGAACAAGCTGATCCTGCGGGGCACGCAGCGCTACCTCGCCCAGGCCGAAACGCTAATCACACACCTGGACGTTCCGGTCTACGCCTGCGAGACGCCTACGGACACAGTCCTCCTGAAGCACCGTCGAGGTGCGGAGCTCGCAAGACTGCTACAGGACATTGCGCAGCAGTCGCGGGTCTTTGGAAGGAGGGACGCTGACGCACAGGTATCTGCGCCTTGCAGCCTGCGACCGTCTTTCGAGAACGACCCGAAGCCGGCAATCGCGTGGGACGAGCATACGAACGCGCTCATCGTGGCGGGGAGTAGCTTCCAACGTTGTGCCATCAAGCGGCTCGTGGAGGCGCTCGACATCGAGCCGTGATCGACAGCCTGGGGCGGCGTCCTGGAGTGTTGATGGCGCACGCTGCGGGCTGCATGGGGGTAGGGCGAAGTCTCGGCGCAGCCAAGTCGAGCCTGTAGGAGGCGGCGGCAGCCCCCCCCTCACAATGAGAAGCGAGTGTGCGCTTTGCGCCACCAGGCGAGCGCACGAGTTATCGATGGCGCACACTGGAGGCTGCATGGGGGTAGGGCGAGATATTGGCGCAGCCAAGTCGAGCCCGTAGGGGGGCGGCGGCAGCCCCCCTGGAGTCAGAAGCGAGTGGGCGCCTTGCGCCCACCAGCGTGAGCGAAGCGAGCGATGGTGGGCGCAACAGGATTTGAACCTGCCCGCCCTCTCGAAGCCTTCGCCGGCTCAGGCTTCTCGCGCCGCTGCGGCGGCGCCGGGCGCGAAGCTCATGCGTGTGCTCCGGTCGCGCTCGGGCACACTGGATCGTGCGACCCTCCGAGCGCATGCTTCACCGAACCCGCTCACTTCGGTCGGTAACCGGTAGATGGTGGGCGCAACAGGACTTGAACCTGTGACCTCATGCGTGTGAAGCATGCGCTCTAGCCAACTGAGCTATGCGCCCCGAAGTTCAGGGTCGGAAGCCTAGCACTTCCCTACCAGGGGCCCAAGCGATGACATCCATCCGACGGCGAGCCCGTACTCTGGGCCTCGTGCAACGCTCCGCCGTCCATCGCCTGCTGCTCCTGGCCCTGCTCGGGCTCAACGTCTGGGTGTTCGCCGGTGTCCTGCCGGGGGTCCTGCCGGCGCGGGAACCGGCGCCCGCCGCGGACCGCGACGCCGTGCCGCGCATGATCGTGCTCGTCTTCGACGGCGTCGACTACCGCATGGCCAAGGCGTACATGGAGGCCGGCAAGCTCCAGAACCTCGCGCGGCTCGCGCGCACCGGGGGCTTCCACCGGCTCATGAGCGAGCTGCCGCCCGAGTCCCCCGTGGCGCTCGCGAGCATGCTCACCGGCGTCAATCCCGGAATACACCGGCTGTTCGACTTCGTAGGGCGCGGCTTCGACGACCGGCCCGAGAACGGCATGGTCGAAATCGTGCGCGCTCGCCTCGTCGGGCGCGTGCCCGTGCGCCCGCCGCGGATCCGCTCCCGACTCAAGGCACCGACGTTCACGGAGCTGTGCTGGAAGGCCGGCTACTCGGTGCTCTCACTGCGCCAACCGCTGCTCTTCCCGGCGCCGCACCGGCCCGGCGCGCTCATGACCACGGGGCTCGGCACGCCCGACCTCGCCGGATCCGCCGGCTTCTACTCGATCTACTCGGACCGCCTGCGCTTCGAAGAGGGCAACACGATCTTCGGCGGCATGCGTGTCCCGCTGAACGCGACCGAGGGCGCCACGCACTACGACACCTTCGTCTGGGGGCCGCAGGATCCGTCACTCGGGCTCGGCCGCTTGGGCGAGCGCCAGCGCGCCAAGGTACCCATGCGCGTCGAACCGGCCAGTGAAGAGGGGCGCCGCGGCGTACGCCTCGTGCTGCAGGGGGAGTCGGCGTTCGTCCCCGAGGGCGAGCGCAGCGCGTTCTTCTCGGTCGAGTTCCCGCTCAACACGATTCCGACGCGGTCGCTGCCGGGCATCGTGCGCTTCGAGGTGCTCAACGTCAGCCCGATCGAGCTGCTCATGGACCCCGTGCAGATCGATCCGCGCGCGCCGATCCTTTCGCTCTCCACCGAGCCCGGCTACGGCAAGCAACTCTGGGAACAGTACGGGCCCTACGAGACGACCGGCTGGCGCGAACAGACGTTCGCGCTCAACGACCGCTTCCAGGACGACGAAGGGTTCCTCCGCGATCTGCTCGAGGACCTCGACCAGGGTGCGCACACGCTGCTCAGCGAGATGAAGCGCGTGCGGAAGGGACACAAGCGTCCGGCGCGCTGCGTCTTCTACACGTTCACCGCTACCGACCGGGCGTGTCACTGCTTCTATCGCCACCGCGACCGCGGACATCCCGCGCACGATCCCGCGGCGCGCTTCGCCAAGGAAGATCCGATCCTCACGGTGTTCGAGCGCATGGACAAGATCGTGGGCGACGTCGTGGCGCAGCTCGAGGAGGACGACGTGCTGCTCATCGCGTCGGATCACGGCTTCCAGACGTGGCGCTGGGAGGTCCAGGTCAACCAGTGGCTCGTCGACAACGGCTACCTCGTGCTGACAGAGGACGCACGCGAGAAGAACCTCACCAACTTCTTCGGCGGCGCGAGGGAGAGTGACGGCGTGGACTGGAGCAAGACCCGCGCGTTCGCGCTGGGGCTCGGGCAGGTCTACCTCAACCTGAAAGGCCGGGACCGCGTGGGGGTCGTGGATCCGTCCGAGAAGCGCGCGTTGATGGAGGAGCTGAAGACGGCGCTCGAAGGCCTCAAGAACCCATACCTCACCGACGAGGACCGCCGCGACGGCATCCCCGAGAAGTGCATCCGCGAAGTCAGCATCCTGGAGGACGTCTGGGACTTCGGAGACGCCGAGCCGCCCGCGCACGTTCCGGATCTCCAGATCGGCTTCGAGAACGGCTACCGCATCTCGTGGCAGACCGCCCTTCTGGGCGGCATGAAGGCGCGCGGCGACGTCTTCAAGAAGAACCTCTGGCCGTGGTCGGGGGATCACTGCAGTACGCATCCCGATCTCGTGCCCGGGATCCTCTTCAGCAACCGTCCGATCCCGCGGCCGCGGGCACGGCCGTACCATGTGCGGGACATCGCCGCGACGGTGCTCGCCCACTTCGGGCTGGACCGGAGCCACCTGCGCGGTGAGTCGCAGCCGATTCCCCTGATCCCTCTCGGAGCGTCCCGATGATCACGACGGAGAGTCTCATCAACGGTCTCCAGCGCGAGACCGACATCATCAAGCACATCGCGAGCAAGGTGTCGGTTGACAAGCTTGACTGGCGGCCGACGCCCACGCAGCGCTCCTTGGGGGAGCTGCTCCACTACCTCACGGCGTGCGCGATCACGCCGGCCTACGCGATGGTCGACGGGAACTGGGACCGCGGGAAGGCGGCCGAGGAGGAGTTGACGGCGCAGTACTCCTTCGAGACGTTCGAAGCCTGCATGGACCGGCAGATGGACCGTCTACACGAGCTGCTCTCGCCCATCACACCCGACGAAGCCATGGAGAAGACGACGACGCTGCCCTGGGGCGAAGAGGTACCGCTCGGCGTCGCCCTCATCGAAGCTGTCTGGAAGTGCTTCTGCACGTACCGGGTGACGCTCTTCATCACGACGAAGGAGAGCGGCGTCCCGCTCACGTCGCACAATCTGTGGATGGGGCGCGATGCGGAGCCCGCCCAGGCCTAAATGCGCAGACTCCTCGTCGCCGTCGCCGCGTTCCTGCTGTTCCTGCTCCCGATCGGGTGCGGCGAGGACGATCCGCCGGTGCCCGCGCCCACCGGCGCGACCTATGACGCCGAAGGCAACCTGATCGGGTCTCAGGCGGACACGAGCACGAAGCGGCCGAACCTCGTCGTGATCATGATCGACACTCTGCGGGCGGACGCGCTCACGCAAGAGCGCATGCCCTACCTCATGTCGCTCGCCAATGACGGCGTCACGCTGCCGGACGCCACCGCGCCGTCCCCGTGGACCGTTCCGTCGATTACCAGCTTCCTCACGGGCTTGCTGCCGAGCGGCCACGGGTGCGATCAGCCGTTGCGCGGCCCGCGTCTGCTGCCCGCCGTCACGACCTTTGCCGAGGTCCTGCGCCAGGGCTACGACTACGAGACGGCGGCCTACACGGCAGGCCCGTGGATCGGCAAGAAGGAGTCCGTGCTGCAAGGCTTCACGCGCGGCGGCCACCCGTACGCGATGCAGGGCACGTCGACAATTCTCAAGCGCTTTGCCGAGGTGCGGGACAAGCAGAAGCCCTTCTTCCTGTTCCTGCACAGCTACGAGGCACACGATCCGTACGGCGAGGGCAATCACCCGTGGCCGCAGCTGCCCGTGCGCAACAAGCGCCACAGCGGTCTCGACCTTTCGCAGGTCACGGAGCCCTGGCAGATCACGAAGCACGTCATGACGAGTTGGGACGAGCGCGTGGATCTCTACAACCGCCACGGCACGGCCTTGTCGAAGATCGTGGTGAAGTACGTGCACGCGGGCTTCATGGAGAACCCGCGTCCCGAGCTCGCGGACTTCTTGCGCGACGCGTACTGGAAGGGCGTGCTGTGGGTCGACGGGTTGATTCGTTCGACCGTCGCCCAGCTTCGCGAGTGGGGCATGCTCGAGAACACCGTGCTCGTGGTCACCTCGGATCACGGGGAGGGGTTTGGCGAGCACGGCATCCTGGCGCACGGTCGCCAGCTCTACGACGAGCTGGTGCGCATTCCGCTGGTCATGACCGGACCGGCGCCGTTCCAGGGCGGTCGCGTGATCGACGGGGGCGTCGGCCTGCTCGACGTGATGCCCACGTTCCTCGAGTACGCGCGCTGCAAGCCGCTGGACCGGATTCAGGGGCGCTCGTTTCTCAAGCGCTTGACTACGAATGCGCCCGGCCGGCCGATCTTCTCCGAGGAGATCCTCAACCGCGACAACACGGGCCTCGACACGCAGCAGGTGTTGACGTCTGTGCGCAGCAAGCGCTGGAAGTACATCGTGGTCTTCGACGAGCTCAAGGGCACCGTCATGGAGGAGGCCTACGATCTCCTCGCCGATCCCGACGAGCAGCACGACCTCTGCCAGGGCCTGGGTCGGATCGACGGACTCGAGTTCGACGCTGCCTTCTGCGAAGCCGTCGAGATGGCGCGCGACCGCATCTGGGGCGCGGCGGAGGCAGGCAACCGGCTATACGCCAGCCCCTACGGCGCGGGCCGTGCGATGGTTACGTCGAAGCGCCCCGCGGCGTGTGACTCCGGCCGCTAGCGAGCACAGGCTCCGCGCACTACGCTGCGGACACGTTGAGACGTGCCGCTTGCCTGCTGCTGCTTCTTTCTTGGACTCGCGTCCGCGCACGCGGCGCCGCCGCCTTCCCCCGTGCAGGGCGCCGACCAGGCTCTGCGGGCCTTCGAAGGCGGTGACGAGGAGACCCTGAAGAACCTCGCCGCGCGCAACAAGCCCGACCCCTGGCTCGTCGCCGACCAACTCGTCGCACGAGGCAGGCACGACGCGGCCGAGGCCTTCGCCAAAGCCGCACCGAGGGCGCTCACCGCGAAGCTGCCCTACTACGTCTGGTCTCGGCGCGAACAGCCGTCAGAGGACACGGAGCGTAGGGTGCTCGCCGACATGATGGGAGCACTCGATCGGAACGAGCCCCTGGACGCGGTCGTCCCCGTCCCCGAACGGCTCGACAGCGTGACGACGATCCAGATCGCGACCTACCGCGCGCTTGCGCTCCAGCGTGTGCACCAGCCGAAGGAGAGTGCGAAGGGGTTTCTTGCTGCCGGTCGCGCGGCCGAGAAGCTCGGTTGGCTCTGGCGCGCCGGTATGGGCTTCAACCGCGCCGCGAGCGTGGCCTTCCGCTCGGCCGACTGGAAGGCCGCGGACGAGACGTTTCGCGCCGCGCTCGCAATAGCACGCCGGTTGGGACACGGCCGCGCCGTCGCGAGCACGCTGCACAACCTTGGCGTGGTCCACAAGAACCTCGGAAACTACGACGAAGCGCTCGTCCGCTTCGAGGAGTCCCTGGGCATCAAGCGCGGCGCCAACGACCGCGCCGGGGCGGCGCGCACGCTCAACAGCATCGCCACCGTTCACCAGGAAGTGGGGCGCTATCCCCTCGCGCTCGAACGCTACGACGAAGCCCTCAAGATCCAGCGCGCGCTGAAGGACGTGAGCGGCGAATCCACCACGCGTGCCAACCTGGGCACGCTGCATACGCGGCTCGGCACCTACCCCGAGGCCCTCGCGCACTTCCAGGCGGCGTTGGCAATCACCCGCAGGCTGAACAAGACCCACGTGCTCGTCGACACGCTCGGTAACATCGGTTCGCTGCACATGCACCTGGGCGAGTACGCCGCCGCGATCGAACACCTCGAGGAGTCCCGCCGCATCGCGGAGGAGGTCAAGGACACCTCGAGCGCTGCGCACGCCATGATGAACCTGGGAATCGTCTATCGGCGCATCGGTGAGCCCGACGCGGCGTTGGAGCATCTCGAGCAGGCGCGCGCCGCGGCGGAGGCCATCGGGGAGAAGGCGCTGGCCGCGTACAGCCTGCACAACAGCGGCGGCGTTCACATTGCGGTCGGCAACTACGCGGCTGCCGCCGAACCCCTCGAGGCAGCCCTGGCGCGGCGCCGGGCTCTCGGCGACGCCGCCGGCGTTGCGACGACCCTGAGCGATCTCGGCCTCGTTCACGCGCATCAGGGGAAGGTCTCCCGCGCCCTCGAACTCTTGAACGACGCCCTCACGCGCCGACGCGCGCTCGGCACCGCCGGCGACGTGGCGGAAACGCTGTGCAACATCGGCGCTACCCACCGCGGGACAGGCGACTTCAAGAGCGCGTGCACGGCGTACGACGAGGCGTACGCGCTGCTGGAGGGCTCGCCCGCGCGCGAGCGTCTGGCACACGCATGCTGGGGTCTCGCGGAGGTCGCCCTCGCAACCGCCGGTGATGCTGCCACCTGGGCGCGCCGCGGCATCGAGCACGTCAACGCCCTCTCCTCGGGCCTGTCCGAGGGGGCGGGCGCGCGTGAGCTGTTCGCCGGTCTGTTCGACGCCGGATACCGCGCCGCGCTGCGCGCGGACAACACCGAGGACCTGTTCTGGTTCCTCGAGCAGGGGCGTGCGGGATCACTGCGCGAAGGGCTGGGTTCGCGCAGCGCGCTCGAAGCGGCGGTCATTCCCGCAGCGTTGCGTCGTGCGCTGAGCCTCGCGCGCAGCGCCGAGCGCCACGCGCTCGACGCCTACGGGCGCGCGATGCGCTCGCGGAGCCTTCGGTCGATTCGCGCAGCACGCAAGACGTGGGAGGCCGCACGAGACGAGGTCGCCAAGGCCGAGGCGCGCATCCAGCGCACCGCCCGGTCCGCTGCGGACGTGACCGTCGCGCCGCCGATCACGCTCGCCGCGCTGCGCAGCCAGTTCGAGCCCGACGAAGTGCTGCTCCTCTTCGGCCTGACAAGCGACGAGGGCCTGGCGCTCGTCGTCCGGGCGGACGGAGCACGCGTCGTGCGGTTGCCGCCGTCCGACGCGATTGCCACGGCTGTTGACGCCCTACTGGCCGACGACAGGCGCCACATCGTGCCGAAGGAGGCTGCGCCGTTGGCGAAGCTGATCATCGAGCCGTTGCGACTCGGCGACGACGTGCGTCGCGTCCTGGTCTCGCCGACCGGACGCCTCGGGTACGTGCCCTTCACCCTGCTGCTCCCGAAGCGCGAGGTCGTGTACGTGCCGTCGGCGACGACGTATCGGGTTCTCCGCGAGCAAGGGGGCGAGCGCGGCGCGGGCATTCTTGCGCTGGGCGATCCGGACTACGGCACGCATGCGGCGCGCAGGGGACAGAGACACCGTGCCGGTGCGCTCCACAGCTTGGTCCCGCTGCCTGCTTCGCGCAACGAGGTGAGCACGATCGGGACAGCGGCGCTTGTCGGCAGCGCAGCATCGGAAACCAACGTCGCGCGGCGCGTCGCTGAGCGCGAGCGGTGGCGCGCGGTCCACTTCGCTTGCCACGGGCTTGTCGATGCCGAACGGCCGATGTTCTCCTCGCTGGCCCTCGCGCGCGATGCGGACAACGACGGCTTCCTGACGGCGCTCGAGATCTTCCGCCTGCGGGTGCCTGCCGATCTGGTCACGATGTCGGCCTGCGAGACGGCGAAGGGGCGGATCTACCGCACGGAGGGCATCGTCGGGCTGACCCGCGCGTTCATGCATGCCGGCGCACCGCGCGTGCTCTGCTCGCTCTGGAAGGTGGACGACGAGGCAACGCAGGCGTTGATGATCAGGTTCTACGAATTGTGGGATCCCAAGGACGGCACCGAGGGGCTCGATGCACCGGCGGCGCTGCGAAAGGCGCAGGCTTTCGTGCGCGGCTTCAAGCGAGACGAGGTCGACGCGGAAGCCAGCCGCAAGGCCGGCCGTACGGTCACGAAGCAGGTCCGGACGTGGCAGCACCCGTACTTCTGGGCTGCCTGGGTGTTGTGGGGTCTTCCGTAGTCGCTCAGCCCTCGAGCTCGCCCAGCTTCTCGTAGAGCTCCTTCTGTTCCGGCGTGGGGTTCTCGGGCACGACGATCTGCACGTGCGCAAGCAAGTCGCCGTTCTTGATGCCCAGCCCCTTGAGGCGCAGGAGCGTGCCGGAGGACGTGCCCGCGGGAATCGTCACCGTCGCCTCGCCGTTGAGCGTCGGTACCGGCACCTTGCCGCCGAGCACGGCCGTCGGCGCGGGCGTCTTCAGGTCGACGTGGAGGTCGTTGCCCGCGCGGCGAAAACGCGCATCCGTGGCAACGCGGATGCGGAGCATCAGGTCTCCCGGCGGACCGCCGCTCATGCTCGGCTGCCCCAGACCCTGCAAGCGCATCGCCGTGCCGTCTTCGATGCCCTCGGGGATCTTGATGGTGACGTTCTTCATGTCTTGAGGGGAATGCGGGCCTTGCGGCATGCGCAGGCTGACCTCGGCCTCGCCGCCGCGCGCCGCGGTCTGGAAGTCGACGCGCAGCTCCGCCTCGACGTCGCTGCCGCGGCGCTGCACCCGACGCGCGTGAAACGGCACGCCGAAGCCGCCGAAGAGATCGCCGTGGCGGCCGAGGAAGTCCTCGATGGAGAAGGACGTGAAGGCGTCGCCGAAGATGTCGCCGAGGTCCCCGATGCCGCCGGCGAAGCCGCCCTTGAGGCGTTGGTCGTAGGCCTGGCGCTTCTTGGAGTCGGTCAGCACCTCGTAGGCCTGCGTCAACTCCTTGAAGCGATCCTCCGCCGCCTTGTCGCCCGGGTTCTTGTCCGGGTGGTACTTGATGGCCAGCTTGCGGTACGTCTGCCGGATCTCGTCCGCCGACGCGTCTTCCGCGACCCCGAGGACTTCGTAGAGGTTCTTGCCGCTCACGGCGGTCAAGCTACCGCCAAACCAGCCTTCCGCCGAATCCCACGGCTACGCTTGGACGCGTGACCACCGCGGCGCCCCGATCCCCGTCCGACGTCCACGACCTGCCCGTGGAGGGGATGCACTGCGCGGGCTGCGCCTCCTCGGTGACGAAGCTGGTCGAACGCGTCGGCGGGGTCCGCGAGGTGGAGGCCAACTTCGGCACCCAGCGGGTGCGATTCCGCGGCGATGTGGCATATGGGGACCTCTCCGAGAGCCTCGCGAAGGGCGGCTACGGGCTGGGCACCCGCCTGACCGAGCTCGCCGGCGTCGCGCCCGAAGACCACGAACGACTCCGGGCGCTGGACGGTGTGCTCTCCGTCGAAGCCGAGGGCACGACCGTCGTGGTCGAGCACGTCGATGATCTCGAGCTCGTCGATACGCTCCGCGACTTCGTGGCCGAGACGGGGCACGTGCACACGCTCTACGACCCGGCCTCGGGACACTGGCGCATCGAGGCATCCAGGTGGTGGTGGCGGATCCTGGTCGCCGGTCCGCTCGCCCTCTACCTCATGGCCGTGTCCATGTGGTCGCCGCAGCACTGGCTGCCCAACACACCCGGCGCGATCTCGTCTCTCATCGTCGCCACGGTCGTTCAGTTCGGGCCGGGGCTGCCCTTCCTCAAGGGCGCGTGGCAGGCGATCCGCGGCGGCCGCGCGGACATGAACGTGCTGATCGCGCTGGGCACGCTTGGGGCCTACGGCTACAGCGCGGTGCTGGTGGTGCGCAATCCGTCGCAGCCCGTCTACTTCGAGACGGGTGCCATGATCGTGCTTCTCGTCTGCGTGGGCCGGTGGCTCGAAGCCCGCGCGCGCCAGGCCACGGGCGATGCGGTGGGAGCGCTCGCCCGCCTCCAGCCCGAGACGGCCGTCGTCGTGCGCGAGGGCGCCGACGAACAGGTGCTCGCGATCCACCGCGTGCTGGTCGGCGATCTCGTACGCGTGAAGCCCGGCACGACGGTCCCGGTGGACGGCGAAGTCGTCGCGGGCGCTTCGGCGATCGACGAGTCGATGCTCACCGGCGAGTCCATGCCGGTCGAGAAGACCGTCGGCGATGTCGTGACAGGCGGCACGCGCAACACGACAGGTAGCCTCGACGTCCGCGTCACGGCGGTCGGGGATGCGACCGTCCTGCGCCGCATTACGGACTGGGTGGCAGCCGCACAGAGCGGCGTCGCGCCTGTCGCGCGCACAGCCGACCGGGTGGCGGCGATCTTCGTGCCCGCGGTGCTCGGCGTCGCCGTCGTGACGTTCGGCGCCTGGTTCCTGTTCGCGGGCGACGCGGTGAAGGGGCTCGTCACCAGCGTTTCCGTGCTCCTGATCGCGTGTCCCTGCGCGCTGGGGCTCGCGACGCCCACCGCGATCGTGGTCGGTACCGGCCGCGCAGCGCGGCGGGGGATCCTCGTCAAGGGCGGCGAGGTGATCGAACGCGCGGCCGACATCGGCACCGTCGCCTTCGACAAGACCGGCACGCTGACGAACGGCACGCCGGAGGTCGTGTCCGTGATGCCTCACGAAGGGGCGGCCGATGACCTGCTGCGGTTCGCCGCCGGCGTCGAGAGCCGCTCGGAGCATCCCCTTGCTACCGCGGTCCAGGTGGCGGCGCGGGAGCGCGGTCTGGAGATCCCGGCTTGCGAGTCCTTTCGCGCCGTGCCCGGCGAGGGCGTGGAAGGGCGGGTTGAGCGGCGGCGGGTGCGAGTCGGCAACCGTGACTTCCTGCGGCTCGCGGGCGTGACGTTCGACGCACCGAAGAGCGACGCGACGCTGCTTCACGTCGCGGTCGACGGCGACTATGCCGGCACGCTGGCCGTCGAAGACGCGCCCCGACTCGAAGCCGCAGAGGCCGTCGCCGCGCTACGCGACGACGGCTACGACCTGGCTCTCATCTCCGGCGACCGCCGCGTCGTGGCGGAGGCCATCGCCGCGCAGGTCGGCATCAAGGAGGTGCACGGCGAGCAGACACCGCTCGATAAGGCCGCGTGGCTGAAGGAGCGAGAGCGCGTGGCCATGGTTGGGGACGGCGTCAACGACGCGCCGGCGATGGCCGTAGCTGATGTGGGAATCGCCGTCTCGGGTGCGACGGACGTGGCGTCCGCCACCGCGGGCATCGCCTTGGTGCACCCCGACCTGCGCCGTGTACCGGAGGCGTTTCGCCTGTGCCGCCGAACGCTCAAGACGATCCGCCAGAACCTGTTCTGGGCATTCGCCTACAACACGCTCGGCATCCCATTGGCTGCGGTCGGCCTCCTGAGTCCGACGTTTGCTGCAGGCGCCATGGCGCTCTCGAGTGTGTGCGTTGTCAGCAACTCCCTGCGTTTGCGCAGCGTGAAGCTCGATTAGGCTCTCTGCCCGTGAAGCACGCGATCCCTACGATCCAGGACGTGGCACCGATGGAGCCGCCCGTCGTCGTGGTGGGGGACGTGCATCTGTCGCCGGAAGAGCCCGAGGTGACGCAGCAGTTCCTGGCGTGGCTCGAGACCCTGCCGTGCTCGTGCGCGACACTCATCCTCCTGGGCGACCTCTTCGAGATGTGGCTCGGCCGCCCGATGCAGACCGACCCGCTCCCGAAGGCGGTGCTTGCCAAGATCGGGACCCTCGGCGCTGGCGGCATGCGCATCGCGTTCATGCCCGGCAACCGGGACGTGCTCTTCCGCGGCGCGGACGGGGTCGACATCGAGATCTGGGGCGATCCGGTGCGCACCACGTGGGGGGAGCGACGCGTCGTGCTCACGCATGGCGATCAGCTCTGCACCGCGGACCGCGCCTACCAGTCGATGCGGCGCTTCATCCACGGCCCGGGGCGCGCGCTGACTCGCATCGCGCCGTACTGGTTCATGCGCTGGCTGGGCAACGGGATGCGCGATCTCTCCACGCGCGAGATCAAGAAGAAGGCCGTCGCCACGATGGACATCGACTACGGCGAAGCCCGGCGGTGGCTCGAGGCCTACGAGTGCGACCTGTTGGTGGCCGGCCACGTCCATACCGGCGTGCACCACAGCCATGCCGGGCCGCCGCACCAGGACGTCATGGTGCTCAAGGACTGGGAGCACGGCGGCGGCGTCGTGACCTTCGATGCGGAAGGGGTGCGGCTCGAGCCGCCGCTGCCCCTACAGTGATCTGATGCGCTACGTGGAACCCGTCTTCCGGCCGCCGTCTGAGGCGAACTCGTACCTCCTGGCCGTGACCGACGGCTGCAGCCACAACAAGTGCACGTACTGCGCGATGTACATCACGAAGCGCTTCTCCGTGCGGCCCCAGGAGCAAGTCTTCGAGGACATCGCCATGGCCTCGGAGCTGATGCCCGAGACCCGGCGCGTGTTCCTGCTCGACGGGGACGCCATGACGATCTCGGCGGCGAAGCTGATGCCCATCCTCGAGCGGCTGCGCGCGTCGTTTCCGAACCTCCAACGCGTGTCGTCCTACGTCAACGCCATCTCGGTCAACAACAAGACCGACGAGGAACTCGTCGCGCTGCGCGAGCTTGGCCTCACGCTCGGCTACATCGGCCTCGAGACCGGGGACGCGATCGTCAACGACCGCATCGTGAAGGGTGCGACGATCGACGAGCAGGTGACCGCCGTCCAGCGCGCCCAGGCCGCGGGCATCAAGATGAGCGTCATGACGCTGCTCGGGATGGGCGGGCGCGATCGGACCCGCGAGCACGCCGTTGCGACGGGCGAGGTGCTCTCCCGCATGGATCCGCGCTACATCTCGTGTCTCTGCGTGACGCCGGTGCCAGGCACGCCGCTGCACGAGCAGGTCGAGAGCGGCGAGTTCGAGATGATCACGCCGGAGGAGACGCTCGACGAGCTGGAGCTGCTGCTCGAGCACACGCTCGTGTCGGGGGCCGTCTTCCGCAGCAACCACGCGAGCAACTACCTGCCGCTCGGCGGCCGGTTGCCCGCAGATCGCGAGCGACTGATCGCGACCGTCCAGGCCGCGCGCCGCGGCGAGACGCCGCTGAAGCCGGAGTACCTCCGGGGGCTGTGAGGCGGACGGGCACAAGGCCCGTCCCTACATGTCCTTGCATGGGCACACGGAGAGTCGTGTGGGGGAGGGCCTTGTGCCCTCCCGTTGTCGTCGTCAATCCCGCGGCTCGACGATCCGATCCAACCCTGTACATGCCCATCTGTAGATTGACGTTGATGCGACGGTGTCTTCCGCTTCTCACGCTCGCCTTGCTGCTGTTCGGTTCCGGTGTCGAGGCGCGCGAGACCAGCTCGGTGCGCGAGACCTCGCTCGCCGGCCGGATCAAGAAGCACCTGAAGAAGGCCGGTCTGAAGGCGGGCCGCTACGGCGTCGTCGTCATGACCCGCGGCGAGCGCCCGCGCGTCGTGTTCGTGCACGACTCGGACCGCCTGCTCGTACCGGCCTCGGCAGCGAAGGTTCTCACCGTCGCCACGGCGCTGGACGTGCTCGGGCCCAGCTTTCGCTTTCGTACGCGCGTGACCGCGCGGGGGCAGGCGGTAGACGAGGGCACGCTCGAAGGCGATCTCGTGGTCCACGGCGGTGCCGATCCGAATCTCTCCGGGCGCTTCCACGACGGCCGGCCGCTGCGCGTGCTCGACGCGCTCGCCGCTCGCGTTCGCGAGGCCGGCATCACCCACGTAACGGGCGCCCTCGTGCTGGATGACGGACCGCTCGACCGAGAGTTCGTCCACGAGGACTGGAGCGCGTCGGACAAGCTGCGGTGGTACGGCGCGCCCGTCGGCGGGCTGTCGTTCAACGACAACTGCATCGACGTGTCCGTCGTCGGCCAGAAGACGGGCCGCCCGGCCGCCGTCGGCCTGGCGGCCACGGCGGGCCCCTGGCGGGTGGTCAACAAGGTCAAGACGCGCGTGGGCCGGACGGCTGCCGGCGGTCGCTGGAAGGGAGACGTGCTCGAGCTCCACGGACGGGTCGCCCCCGGCAAACGCGCGGCCTTCCACGTGCCGGTCTCCAGTCCGACGCGCTTCTTCGGCGGGGCCTTCCTGCGTTCGCTGGAGAAGCGCGGCGTACGCGTCGCGGGCGGCATGCGTCCCGCTCGCGACCGAGAGGACCGCCGCCCCGGCCGCCTCATCACCGAACATGAGTCCGAGCTCCCACCAACGCTGGCCGTCATCAACCAGAAGAGCCAGAACTTCTACGCATCAGCCGTCTTCAAGCTCTGCGGCGCCTACGCGACGGGACGCGGGACGTGGGAAACGGGCGCCCAGGCCACGAAGTCCATGCTCGAGCGACGACGCGTCGCCGGGGCCGAGGCACTCGCACTCAAGGACGGATCCGGTCTGAGTCCGAAGAACCGGATGAGCGCGGGCACGCTCGCGCAGGTGCTCGCCGCTTTCGACCGCGACATCCTGCGCGGCCCCTTGCTCTACGACTCGCTGGCTGTATCCGGACAGTCGGGCACCCTGCGCAAGCGCTTGCGCGCCCGCGGGGTGGCAGGGCGCGTCCACGCCAAGACGGGCACGCTCAACGACACGCGCGCGCGTGCGCTCGCCGGCTACGTAGACGGCACAAAGGGACACCCGGGCTACGTGTTCGCGATTCTGCTGAATGGGCCCGGTGCCTCCCACGGCACGATCGACAACGTCGTCTGGGAGTTGTGCAAGTAGACTCCCCGGCGTGATCGATCTCGCCAAAGCCGTGGCCGAAGAGGCCGGTGCCATTCTCTTGCAGCGTTTCGGGCGCCTGTCCGGTTCGGAAATCGAGCGGCGCGGGGCACGAGACGTCGTCACGGTCGCTGATCGGGCCGCCGAGGAGCATGTCATCCGGCGGCTCACGGAGGCGGATCCCGGGATCCCGGTGATCGGCGAAGAGAGTCACGATGGGAGCGCGCCGCCGGAAGGCACGGCCTGGATCGTCGATCCGCTCGACGGCACCGTGAACTTCATCCAAGGCATCCCGCTCTTCGTCGTGAGCATCGGCCTCGTGGAGGACGGGCAGCCCATCCTCGGCGTCGTCCACGCGCCCGCACTCGGCCAGACGTTCTGGGGCGCGCCGGGCAGCGGCGCCTTCGAGGACGACCGGCCCATCTCGGTCAGCGTAACGCCGATGCTCTCCGAGGCCATCGTCGCCACCGGCTTCGCCTACCGGCGTAACGAGGTCGCTGACGACAACGTCGCCAACCTCACCAACCTCGTGCTGCAGACCCGCGGCATCCGGCGCATGGGGGCGGCGGCGCTCGACCTGGCCTACGTCGCCTCCGGGCGCCTCGACGCCTTCTGGGAGCTCCACCTCAAACCCTGGGACGTGGCCGGCGGAGCGGCCCTGATCCGGGCCGCCGGCGGGCACGTAAGCGACCAGAACGGCGGCGAGGACTGGCTCTACGGCCCGTCCATCGTGGCCACGAACGGGCTGCTCCACGAGGCGCTCCGAACGGCGCTGAAACCCCTCCAAGGGGGCGAATCCGGCTGATTTCCGGGATCCGGCAATGGGCCGGAGAGCCCCATTGCAAGCGTTTTCCCTACTGTTCGGCCCCTGCTTTGCGACCGTCTCCTTTGCTTGACGGCTCGGCAGGCAGGTCTACCCTCGGCAACTTGTGCCCGTGCATTCGGAGCGCAAGCCGAAACAGTCGAGAAGCCCATTCGAAAGCCCGGATCCGAAACCCGGAGAGGGGCCCCGAGGCGCATGACCTACCGGTCCGACCGCCCTTTGATCGTCCAGAGTGACCGCTCGCTCCTGTTGGAGGTGGGCGGCGACTCGTATGCCGCGTGCCGGGACGCGATGGCTCCGTTCTGCGAGCTTCTGAAGTCGCCGGAGCACATCCACACCTACCGGATCACGCCGCTCTCGATCTGGAACGCGGCGGCGGCCGGGATGGACGTCGAGGCGATGGTCGAGGTGCTGAAGGCCTACAGCCGCTTCGAGGTGCCCGGCAACGTCGTCCGTGACATCGAGGACCTCCACGCCCGCTACGGGCGGCTGCGGCTCGAGCGCATCGACGAAGACGCCCTCTGCCTGAAGGCGGAGGACGAGACCCTGCTCGACCAGGTCCAGGCCGGCGCGCTGACGCGCGACCTGGTGGGGGAGCGCGAGAACGGCAGCCTGCACGTGGAGGCCGGCAATCGCGGCGAGGTCAAACGGGCGCTGATCAAGATGGGCTGGCCGGTCGAGGACCTGGCGGGCTACGTCGACGGTGGACCGCTGAGCGTCCCGCTGCGGCAGGACCTGGGCAACGGCAACCCGTTCAACCTCCGGGACTACCAGCACGAGGCGGTCGAGATCTTCCACCGCGACGGCTCGGTCCAGGGGGGCAGCGGCGTGATCGTCCTGCCTTGCGGTGCCGGCAAAACCGTCGTCGGCATCGGCGCGATGCACCGCGTCGGCCGCAAGACGCTGATCCTCACGACCAACCACACCGCCGTGAAGCAGTGGCGTCGTGAGCTGCTCGACAAGACGGAGCTGACCGAGGACGACATCGGCGAGTACACGGGCGTTGCCAAGGAGGTGCGCCCGGTCACGATCACCACGTATCAGATCCTGACCTATCGCCGCCGCAAGACGGAGCCCTTCGTCCACTTCGAGCTGTTCCGCCAGAACGACTGGGGCCTCGTGATCTACGACGAGGTCCACATGCTGCCCGCGCCGGTCTTCCGCGCGACGGCCGACATCCAGGCGACGCGCCGTCTCGGCCTCACCGCGACGCTCGTTCGCGAGGACGGCCACGAAGACGACGTCTTCACGTTGATCGGCCCCAAGCGCTTCGACATGCCGTGGAAGGTGCTGGAGCGCCAGGGGTGGATCGCGGAAGCGATCTGCCGCGAAGTGCGCGTGCCGATGGCCAAGGACCTCCGCAAGGAGTACGTGCTTGCCGATCAGCGCGCGCAGTTCCGGCTGGCAGCCGAGAACCCCGACAAGGTCGAGGTGCTCGAGTCGCTGCTCGAGGCGCACAAGCAGGACCTCGTGCTCGTGATCGGCCAGTACCTCGATCAGCTCGACAAGGTCGCCGAGCGCGTCGGCGCGCCGCTGATCACGGGGAAGACGCCGAAGGACGAGCGTATCGAGCTGTACGCGAACTTCAGCTCGGGCAAGGACCCGGTCTTGATCGTCAGCAAGGTCGGCAACTTCGCTGTCGACCTGCCCGAAGCGCGCGTCATCGTGCAGCTCTCCGGCACCTTTGGCTCACGGCAGGAAGAGGCCCAGCGCCTCGGTCGCGTGCTGCGTCCGAAGGCCGACGGCCGCGGCGCCCGCTTCTACACGCTCGTCTCCGACGAGTCCGTCGAGCAGGACTTCGCCCAGCACCGCCAGCTGTTCCTGACGGAGCAGGGCTACGCCTACGAGATCCATGACGCCGCGGGCATCATCCGCGCGTGCCAGGAGGTCGGCGCGACCCGCGAGGAAGCATCCACGAACGGGAGCGCTTCGTGACGACCCCCGCCAAGAAGACGAAGAAGAAGGCCGCGGCCGGCCGCAAGAAGCCCAAGGGCATCACACTCGACAAACACCTCCAGCACCTGCGCGTCGCCGAGCTGCGCGACGTCAACACGTTCTGGACCGGCACCGAGACGACGAACGGCACGAAGCGCGACCTCGTGCCCGTGCTGCGCGACCTCATGACGGAAGAGGGCACGGTCTACCGCCGCGTGCGGACCCTGACCCGCAAGGTCCTCGACGTCCTGCTGCTTCTGCTTCGGCGCGACAACTACGCCTCCGACCTGCCGGGCCTGTTCCAGCGGCTGCCGGGCGAGGAAGCGGTCGAGCTCGAGTTCCACGAGGCGGAGGCCGGCCTGAAGGCGCTCTTCCGCCGCGGCTTCCTCGCGGAGGTCGCCGACAAGAGCATGGCGGCCAACGGGCGCGTGATCTACACCGTGCCCGAGGAGCTGGGCACGACGCTGACCGGCCTGTTCCGCGAAGAGACGCGCACGATCGGCAGCGTCATGTCGTTGGTGGGCCACGCGGGCGCGATCACGGCCACCGAGCGGGCCAAGCTGCGCGTGCGTCACGCGGCGCTGCCGGAGACGCCGGGCCCCGGGGACGCCGCCGCGATTCTCGGCAAGGACGGCGCGCCCGGTTTGCTGGCCGACGTGGACGAAGATCTGCAGCGCGTCGTCGCCTACACGATCGAACGCCACGCCGGCTTTGTACGCCGCGCCCAGTGGTCCAAGCGCCGGCGTCTCAAGGATCTCAAGTGGGACCGCCAGGGCTGGGGACCCAAGCTCGAAATCGCGGGACTAGGGACCGTCGCTCGTCTGTCGCTCAAGTCCTACGGCATCGCGTGTGACGACGAGTGCCTCGTCCTCTTCGACGAGGTGCTGCGCGACCACCTGGAACGCGAGGCGCCCGACGAGTTGGGTGGCGCGGAGACCCTGCGCAGCGGGTGCGATCTGATCGCCGACCTCTGTGCCTTCCTCGAGCACGTGCGCCGCAACCCGGTCCGCGTCAGCCGCGGCGGCGAGGTCTACAAGGCGGGCCGGCGCAAGATCCAGGACGGCTTCGTCTTCCGCGACACGTTCCTCGCCGGCCCTGCGGAGATCTGGGCTCAGATCTACAGCGCCGCCGAGCACCTCGCGCTCATCGGCAAGGACGAGGAGGGCTTCCTCGAGCTTCGGCCCGAGGCGGAGAGCTTCCTCCTGTTGCCGCTCGAGGAGAAGGTGCGCGAGCTGTACCGGTTCGCCCTCGAACAGCCCGGTCCGCGCGGGCGGAGCCTCCACCAGCACGAGCTGCGGACGATCGTGGGCGACCTCCTGCGCGAACAGCCCGAGCGCTGGTTCTTCGGGCGGAGCCTCGCAGCGGTCGCGCGCCACCGGTATCTCGGCACGCTCGACGAGCGCGGCATCGAGGACAAGCACCGCGATCGCTTTTTCTCGGCTTACTTCTCCGGCAAGGAGACGCCGGCCGACCTCCTTGGCGAGCTCGACGGCCACTGGCTGCGCAAGCTGTACCTGCTCGGCCTCCTCGACGCCGCGGTGGACAACGAGACCATCGTTGCGTGGCGCCTGTCCGCTGTTGGCGCGCGCGTACTCGGCGCCGAGGTGCAGGAGCTCGACACGGGACTGCAGCCGCTGTTGGTGAATCCGGACTTCGAAGTCCTCGTGCTGCCCGAAGGCGACGTCTCCGACGTGATCCACACGCTGGACGGGTTTGCGCAGCGCGTGAAGACCGACGACGTCGTCCACTTCCGCCTGACGAAGGAGTCCATCGAGGCCGCGGTCGGTGCCGGGCGGTCGGTGGAGGAGTTCGTCTCGTTCCTCGAAGCACGGTCGCGCGGCGGCGTGCCGCAGAACGTGATGTACGCAATCAACTCGTGGGCGGGCTCCGTCACGTTCGCCACCCTCGAGCGCGGCGTGCTGCTCCAGACCGCGGACGAGGTCGCGCTCGAGCGCATCCTCACCTTCCCGGAGATGCAGGCCTTGGTCCTGAGGCGGCTGGGTCCCGGCGAGGTGTTGCTCAAGGACGCGCCGACCGATCGCAAGCTGCTGGCCGCGTTGCGCGAGCAGGGCATCGAGCTTCAGGGACCCTGACGGGCCCGAAACGCGCGAATCCGCGCCGGCGCTGCCGGGTATCAATCGAGGGGCGCGCCCCCCGGTAGGATGACGCCGTGAGGCAAGAGGACGCACCGGCCGAAGCCCCGCGCCGGGCCCTCCCTGCCACCCTGCTGCTCCTCCTCTTCGCCGCGCTTCCTGTCGCGGCCGACGAGGCCCAGCGAAGTGTCGCGGACCTGTTGCGCGACCTGCGCTCGCCCATCGCGTCCGTTCGACGCGCAACGGAGAGCGAGGTTGCGGCGCGTGGCGTCGTGGCGCGTGAGACGGTCCGCACGTGGACGCGCGAGGACGATGCCGGCCTGCGCGCGTCCGCGTGGCGCATCCTCGGGCGGATCGGCGACGAAACGGATTTCGCCGCGGCACGCGCGGCCCTGACCGACGAGCAGCCCGCGGTGGCCGAGGCGGCGGCAGGGGCCATCGTCGATCTCGCCGCGCGCTGCAAGGCGCCCGGTGCGCCGCCGCTGCCGGAGGGAAGCCTCACCCCGTCGACGGCGCGCAACCTTGCGTTGCCGCTCGCTCGTGCCCTCGATGCGGCCCCGGCCGGCGCGCCGCCCGACTGCCTGTTCGGACTCGGCGAAGGCGTCGTGCCGTGCCTGCGGATCATCTGCGAGCACCCGCGCTTCAGCGTGTCGGAGCAGCGCCGGGCCATCGAAGCACTGGCTCGGATCGGCGGTGTCGAGGCGCGCCGGATCGTGTCGTCCCTTGCCGCGTATCAGGCGGCATCCGGCAGCCGGATTGCTTCGGGCGAGGCCCGCGCACGGCGGCTGCCGCGCGGATGGTGGACCGCCATCAACGAGGTGGGGTGCGGCCCCGGCTTGGAGGACGCGCACGACCTCGTGACGGACATCGCGTTCGAGACCACGTCCCAGGGGCGCGTGTGGCGGATTCGCGGCATCGGCTGGCGCGACCAGGTCCAGTACTATCGCTTCGTTGCGAGCTGTCCGCCTGCCGAGGGAGCCGAGACCGTACGGGAGCTGCTCCAAGCGCAGGTCGAGCTGGCGGCGAGGCGCCGTCACATGTTCCCGTCGACGCTGGTCGAGATCGCGCGCGCCTACCTCGTCGTCTCCGATCCGACCGACGACGATCTCGACACGCTCGTCCGAGCGTCCATTCCCCGGAATCCCACGCGCCGGCGCGTCGAAGAGCTGGGCGGCATCCTGGCGATGCTCGCGAACTTCAAGGAGCGTGAGGGCGTCAAGCGCGGTATCGAGCACGCCCTACGTGAAGACCGCGACGACATGCCCAACACCGTCGAAGCCTGGGCGCTCTACCTCCAGGGCAAGACCGACGTTGCCGTGCTGCGCGAGCGCGCGTCCAAGCTCATCACCGGGGACGGCACGGTGGCCCAGCGGCGCCTCGGTGCGCGTCTTTGGAACCAACTTGGCGATCCGCCGGTCGAGCTCATTCGGCCGCTGTTCACCGAGCTGGATCCGTGGATGCGGATCACCGCCCTGGGGTGGGCGATCCGAGCCTCCGAGGCAGGGCGCATGCCGGCCGAGGAGGTCGCGGCAGCGCTGGCGCGCGGCGTGGAGGACGCCGACAGCAGTGTGATGCTCTACGTGGCGGCGAGCCGGCGGGTCGAGGTCCCGCCGACGATTCGGGAGCGGATCCTCGATATCGCGGTCAAGGGCAATCGCGGCCTCCGGCGCCGCGCCTGGAAGGCGCTCGAGACCCTCGTTGTCCGCGATCACGATTCCGGCGACCCCGGGTTCCAGCGTCCGCCCGTCGGGGCCGCGCTCGATGCGCGCATCCGGGCGGCCGCCGCCTTCCGCGCCGAGACGGCCGACTAGCGCCCAGGCTTGCACGCACGCCTTGCGTGGTGAGAATCTCCCAGCCCCGAAGTGGGGCGGCGGAGATACGCATGGCCGGCAAGGGTGGATACAAGCATCGCGCGCGCAAGCTCAAGAACAAGCGCACACAGCGACTCCAGCGCGCGAAGGAGAACGTCCGCCGGGTCCGCAACCAGTTCGAGACCAAGGGCCAGACCTGGGAACCCGAGAACAACCCGGCCCAGATGAGCGCACTGACGCACGATGCGCGCCGGCTGGTGACTCGCAGCAAGTACGCCGAACATTAGGTACCCGCGTTAACAACTCGCGTCGCCTGTCTCAAGGCGTGGATGCGCGAGACCGACCCCGCAGCGCATGAACCGCCTGCGGTCCCTGTCCGACGAGATCACGCTGCGCGCACTGAAGCAGTCCATGCACGCCGTAGCGAAACGTCTCCGCCAGGTAGCGCGCCCGCTCGCTTCCGACACGCCGCCCGGGACGCAAGCCGTCCGCCTGCGGGTGCTGCCCGGAGGACTGCGCGCGCGCAGGTAGGCTGTCGCGCGTGGAACCGCGCACCGTACGTCCCTGGCAGCTGGCCCTGGCAACGCTCGGTGCGCTTGCACTTGCGCTGGTACTCGCGTTCAACACAAGCACGCACCATCCGCCGGCGCCGCCGTCGCTGGATCGCGACGGTGTGCTGCTGGCGTTCGCCTCCCCCGATCCGGATGAGGTGCGTGCCGCGCTCGCCCACATCCGCGAGGTCAAGCCGCCGCCGGTCGACTGGTTGCTCTCGTTGTTGCGGCATGAGAACCGCGGCGTGCGCGAGTGGTCTACGCACGCGATGGGCGACATCGCGCCGCAACGCAAGGACGTCGTGGACGCACTTGTCGTGAGCTTCCAGGACGACGACGACTACGTGCGCTGGAAAGCTGCACGCGCGCTGGGCAACATCGGGCCGCTTGCGGCTGTCGCGTTGCCGATGCTCGAGCGCACGGCCAACACCGAGCCGGATCAGGAGGTGGAGGTCGTGCGCGCGACGGCGATCAAGGCCGTCGGGCAGATCAAGTCGTCGCCGTAGCGGGCGCGGACGCGCCGAACGATCCGTGTACCTGCCCCTTGAAGCCCTGGACAGCTGTGCGCTGCATGTAGTCCGCGAGGCCGCGGATGCCGCCGAGCTCTTCCCCGCCTCCAGCGCGGCCCGGGCCGCCATGGATCATCGCGGGCAGTACCGTGCCGGGCGGAATCGACTGCTCGGCCATCTTGTCGCTGCCGACCCACAGACGTCCGTGCCACGGCGCCATTGCGAGCACAGCCGACTCGACCCACGCGCTGTCGTTGGAGTAGACGCTGCCGATCAGGCTGCCTTCGCCACGGGCCACGATGCGTGCGGCTTCTTCCGCAGAGCCGTCGTAGGGCAGCAGGCTCGCGCACGGGCCGAAGACCTCGTCGGCGTGGAAGGCGTCCGCGTCGGCATCCGCGGCTTCGATCAACGTGGGCGCGACGAAGTAGCCCTTGTCGTGGACCTGCTCCGCGCCGCCGCAGACGAGCTTCCCCGCACCCGAGAGCTTCTCGATGCCCGCGCGCACGTCGCGCAGCTGCGAGGCGCTGGCCAGCGGGCCCATCGTGGTTGCACTGTCAACCGGATCCCCGGTCACGACCGCGGCCAGCTGCGCCTCGATCTCACCGCGCACGTCGTCCATCCGCTCGGACGGCACGAGGACGCGCCGTACAGCCGTGCACTTCTGCCCCGTCTTCTGGCGGATGTCGAGGGCGACGTTTCGCAGGAAGAGGTTCCAGGCCTCGCTGCCTTCTTCGGCATCCGGCGCGAGCACCGCGGCGTTGAGCGAGTCCGCTTCGATGTTCATGTGCACGCTGTTGCGAATGCAGTTCTCGTTGGAGCGCAGCTTCGCCGCGGTCCAGGACGAGCCGGTGAAGGCCAAAACGTCTTGCGGGCCCATCTTGTCCAGCAGGTCGCCGGTCGAGCCCGCGATGAACTGGTACGCGCCTTCGGGGAGGATGCCGCTCTCGACCGTGATCTGCGCGATGCGCCACGCGACCATCGCCGTGGGCGTGCCGGGCTTCTCGATGACAGGGACGCCTGCGAGCAGGGCGCACGCGGCCTTCTCCATCATGTTCCACGCCGGGAAATTGAACGCGTTGATGTGGACGGCGGCGCCGTGGCGCGGCACCCAGATGTGCTGCCCCCAGAAGCGGGCGGTGCGTCCGAGCTGGATGCCGTCCCCGTCCGCGATGAAGGGCGTGTCCGGAAGCTCTTTGGCGAAGTAGGAGTACGCGGCCAGCGTTCCGGTGGCGCCGTCGATGTCGAACTTGCCGTCCTTGCGCGTGGTGCCCGTGTTGGCGACGGAGAGATCGAGCAACTCTTCGCGGTGCTCGTGGATCGCACCGGAGAGGGCCTTGAGCATGGCACCGCGCTCGGCGAAGGACATGGCCCGCAGCGCGGGGCCTCCGACGGATCGTGCGTGGTCGAGTACCGCGCCGAAATCGATGCCGTCGCTGTTCACGGTTGCCATGGGCTCTTCCGTGGTCGCGTTGTAGAGCGGGCGGCCCTCGCCGGTCCCCGCGTGCCAGGCGCCCTGGACGTAGCTCTGAAGGGTGGTCGTCATTGGTCTCTTCGTTCCCGAAAACCGCGATGGGCCCGGCATGGTACTCCCGCCCTCGGCAGGGCCCGAAGCGGGGCAGGGGAGTCCTAGAATCGCGGGGTGAATCCGGCCCGCCACATCCTGCATGTCGACATGGACGCGTTCTTCGCGGCCATCGAACAGCGCGACAACCCCGTGCTGCGCGGGAAGCCCCTGCTCATCGGTGGCGCGGGTCCGCGCGGGGTCGTGAGCACAGCGTCCTACGAAGCCCGGCCCTTCGGCTGCCACTCGGCGCAGCCCATGGCCGTGGCGCGCCGGTTGTGCCCGGATGCGTTCATCCTCCCGCCCGACGGCAAGCGCTATGGCGCGGTATCCGAGCAGATGTTCGAGATGTTCCGAGACGTCACGCCGCTGGTCGAGCCGCTCAGCGTGGACGAGGCCTTCCTCGACGTGACCGGTTGCGAGCGCCTGCTCGGCGGCCCTGTCGAGATCGCGCGCGATCTGAAGGCCCGCATCCGGTCCGAGCTGCAGCTGACCGCGTCGGTGGGGGTGGCACCGAACAAGTTCCTGGCCAAGCTCGCATCCGATCTGGAGAAGCCCGACGGGTTGACGGTCATCGAGGCGCACGACATCGACCGGGTGCTCCTGCCGCTGCCTGTCGAACGACTCTGGGGCGTCGGCCCGCGCACGGCGGGGCGCCTGCACGCGCGGGGCGTCCGGACGATCAGCGACTTGCGCGAGTGGAGCGTCGAAGAGCTCGAGGCGCGCTTCGGCTCCAGTGGCGAGCACTACTGGCACCTGGCCCGCGGGCTGGACGTGCGGGAGGTCGTGCCCGACTCGCGCGCGAAGAGCCTGAGCCAGGAGCGCACCTTCCCCGTAGACATCGAGGACTCCGACCACGTACGCGATATCCTCCGTGGGCAGGTCGAGCACGTGGCGCGGCGCGTGCGTCGCGGTGGATACAAGGCCCGTACCGTGGGTTTGAAGATCCGCTACGGAGCCTTCGAGACGATCACACGCCGCCACACGCTCGAACAGGCAAGCGACGTCACCGCGGACCTACTCGCCGCCGCGTTCCTTCTCTACGACCGCTGGGCGCGCAGCCACTTTCGTCCCGTGCGCTTGATCGGGATGGGGGCGTCGGGGCTCGAAGACGGCGGGGACGAGCAGCTCGGTCTGTTCGAGAGGCCCGGTGCGAAGCGCAACAAGCGACTCGATCAAGCGCTCGATGCGATCCAGGACCGCTTCGGCGGTGCGGCGATCCACCGCGGCACGGACGCCGTCCCCGAACGCGGCGACGGCGACATTCCCGAGCTGCCGCGCGACTAGCAGCCAACTGCTAGACTCCGCATCCAGTGGATGAGACCCCGCCCCCGGACGAGCACGACGAGGTCCACGAGCGGTTTCGCGGCATCGACCTCTCGGGCGAGACGCTGCTCGGGACCTTCCACGTCGAAGAGTGCATGGCCGAGGGCGGCATGGGCGCCATCTACCGCGGCACCAACACGAACATCGGTGTGCCGGTTGCGATCAAGGTGCCGCACGTGCGCTTCCTGTCCGAACCAGGCTTTACTGGCCGCTTTCATCGGGAGATCGCCGAGCTCGTCAAGCTCCGCCATGCGCACATTGCGCGCATCCTGGCGCAGGGAGAAGAGGACGGCGTTCCGTTCTTCGTGCTCGAGTTTCTCGAAGGCGGCTCGCTCGAAGATCGTGTTGCCGGCACGGACGGCGGCCGGCTCGAGGCGGCCGATGTGCCCGCGTGGCTGGGGCCGACCGCGGACGCCTTGGACTACATCCACGGCAAGGGCGTCGTGCATCGCGACGTGAAGCCGGCCAACATCCTCTTCGATGACGGGGGCCAGGTCTTCGTCAGCGACTTCGGCATCGCGAAGGCGGCCGGAAGCGCGGACACGAGCCTCACCGCCACCGGGTCGGCGGTCGGCTCGCCGCAGTACATGGCGCCCGAGCAGGCGCTCGGCGAGGAGATCACGGGCGCCGCCGACCAGTACTCCTTGGCCGCGACGGTCTACGAGCTGCTCGCAGGCGCACCGACGCACGAGGGTGCGACCCCCGTGCAGGTACTCGTACGCAAGCAGACGGAGGACCCGACGCCCATCGGCGAACGCGTCGCCCACCTTCCTGGCCCGGCGGCCGACGCCATCATGCGCGCGCTAGCCCGCGACCCGAACGACCGCTTTCCGACCTGCGGAGCGTTCGCGGACGCCTTCGCGGAGGGCTTGCGCGCGCCGGCAGCGCCACCCCCGCCGCTGGCCCCGTCGCCGCGTGCCCCGCGTTCACGCACGCCGACGCGCGTGCGCAGCGCGTCGACCCTGGAGTCGCGCACGCCGCCCCGCGGGCGGCGGTACGCACCGCTTGCCGGCGGCTTCCTGGTCGTCTTGCTCGCCGTGGGTGGGGCGCTCATGGTGAAGGGCGACGACGAGCAGGGAGATCGCTCGACGAGTCGCGAAGCGTCGCGTGCGCCGGAGGGACCGCGGCCCGGCCCGACCAAGGCTCCGGCGTCGCCGAAGCCGCCCAGCGATCCGGCACCGCGCGTCGCGGCCCTCACGCTGGCGATCGACACGCCGATAGACGGAGCTGTGGTTCCGGGGGGGCCGCTTCGCGTGGAGGGCTCGGTCACCGGGGAACGCGGCGATGCAACGCTGATGGTCAACGGCGAGACGGCCTCCGTGGACGGAACCGGGCGCTTTCGCATCGACGTCGACATGGGCGGGGCGACCGACGAGCGTCGCGCGATCCGTGTCGAGTGCTCGGGGGATCACGTGACATGCGAGCCCGCGGTTGTGCATGTAGTCGTGGACGCCAAGCTGCCCGTGATCGTGCTCGAGAACCTGCCCGAGGAAGAGACGACCGTCAGTCAGGCCACGTTCACGGTCCGCGGCGCCGTCAACGACACCAATCGCACGTTGCTGACGATCAACGGGAAGGCCGTCGCGCTGGATCGGGACGGACTGTGGTGGCAGTCGGTCACCCTGCAGCCCGGAGATCGCCACGCGCTGGCCATCGTCGCGACGGATGCTGCGGGGAACCGTTCCACCATCAACCGAGTCTTGATCCGCCCGCTGCCGGAGGTTGGATTCGCGGTGCGCGAGCCGCGGCCCGGCGCCGTGTTCGGCACGCGGGAGGTGACCATCCAGGGCGTGGTCACCGGCGAGGAGCTGCCTGACGCTGTCCTCGTCCACGGCACCCGAGCGACGCTGACCGAGCGGTCGTTCCGCGCCACGATCACACTGCCAAGCGATGGGATCCACGACGTCATGGTCGTAGCACGCGGCGTGCGCGTGCTGACCTCGGCGGTCACGGTGCCCATCGTCATCGACACGGAGCCACCGGTGATCCGCGTCCGCGCGCCCGCGCGTAGCGAACACGTGCAGTACGAGCGCGCCTTCGAGCTGGCGGGCCGCGTCGAGGACGCGAGCAGTGTGACGCTGACGATCAACCGCCGCCAGCACGCGCTGGAGGAGGAAGGCGCCTTTCGCAAGCGCCTTGCGCTGCCGCCCGGGCGGCGCCGCCTCTTCACGTTGCGAGCGACCGATGCGGCCGGAAACGAGAGCGAGGTGGTCCGCGTCGCGGCCACGTACGCGTTCGTAACCCCATCCGAGGCTGAGGCGCTTGGCAAGCTGCCGCCAAGCGAAGTCTGGCAGCGGATCGAGAAGATCGACGACAAGCGCGAGTACGCGCGCCAGTGGGCGCAGCGGCGATCGCTTGCCGCGGCATACCTGGAGGCCAGCCGCTCACAGGTCCCTCCGGACGACGTCGTGGAGCTGGCGGCCCACGTCGAGATTCTGCGCGAGGCGGATCGCATGGAAGCAGCGGTCCGGATGGCGGCCGACCTCAGCGTGCCCCGTCCGGTCAAGGACAACTTCGGCGTCTGGCGGACCGGGCTCACTGCCGTCCAGAGGTGGGTTGCGTCGCGAGACGCACAGCCGGTCGACGACGCGCTTCGACTCGTGAACGGGCTTCGAGCAGACCTTGTCGTGCTCGCTTCGGAGGTCGGGCCCGCGGACGTGCAGGTCCAGGGATGGACGGCGACGCTGGAGGTCGCCGCGGGACGGATCGAGCTGGCACGAGGTCGCCTCGCGGCGGCGCTGGCGCGTGGACAGGACGCGCTCGGACGCAACGCCGCCGTTGCCGCGGACATCGTGAATGCGATCGGGAACGCGTTGCTGACCGACACCGTGTCGCTGGACAAGTCGGCGGCGACGCAACAACAGCTTCTCGGCCTGCTCGCGGACGCGAGAACCGCGAACGCGACGCAGCGCCAGGTTGCGTCGAAACGCTCGGAGCTCGATGACAAGCTGCGCGAAGCGCTGCTAGCCGCGCACAAACGCGCCGCCGGCAGGTTCGACCGCGCCGAGCGACGCTTTCGTCTCCTCGGCGAACCGCTGCCGGACCTGCCGATCCTGGATTCCTTCGGCCAGGGCACGCTCGTGCCGTCCGGCAAGGTCGTGCTGCTGGAGGTGTGGTCGACCTGGGTTCCCTACAGTGCCAGCGGCTGGCCGGCGATCCGGGAAATGCGGCGGCGATTCGAGACCCGTGGCCTCGTCGTCAACGGCATTGTGACGCTCGCGGACAACCCGTTCACTGCGCAGCTCGAGCGCGATGACGACCTCACGGCGGCCTGGGTGCCCGGCACCTGGGCGCACGAGGTCAAGCTGAAGTCCGAGGGCGCGGAGGACAAGCAGAACGAGCAGGCGGACCTGATTCGACGCTACATGCTTGCGCACCGTGTCCGGGGTTATCACGAGATGACCTCGTCCGAGGCGATCCTCGACAAGCTCGGTGCGACCGGCTGGCCATACCGCCTCCTGCTCGATCGCAAAGGCCGCATCCGCTTCATCCAGAGCGGCGTCCTCGAGCTCGACTACGAAGACCAGCGGCGCGACCTCGCGCGTCTGTACGCGGCGATCGATACGTTGTTGAAGGAAGAGCCGTAGCTCGTCAGTCGAACGCCCACCAGAGGAAAGCGATCAGCGCCGCCGCGAGTAGCGCAAGGAGCAGCACGGCGCCCAGGCGTCCCCGTTCCATGCGCGCGCGTGTACCCCGCGTGAGGCGCAGGCGCCGGTACTTCTCGGGGACGGGTCCTGCGTCTCCGGACAAGCGCACCGCACCGGGCATCCAGGCCCGCGGCGCCGGCTTCGATCCCAGTCCGCCGAAGCCCGGGCGGAAACCGCCGTCTCGCGGCACCGGCACCTTCATGCTTCCACCCCCTGGGCGTGTACGCTTCGGGGCCGGCCGCGGTCGCGGGGACACGAGGTCGGGCGGTGGTCGCGGATAGCGACGTCTCCAGGGCCTGTGCGGCTCGGCTTGCAGGATGAAGATGAAGCCAAACGCCGCGCTGACGAGCAAGCAGAGGCCGCTCAACAACGGGTAGTAGCGCCCGACCGGCACCTCGCCGCTGAACGCCTGGTAGATCCCGGCGAAGAGGATGCAGCCGCCCGCAACAGCGCTCGCGCACTGCCGCCACCAGGGCCAGCGCCTGGCGTTCTCCGCAAGCCGCGCCTTGCCGCGCTGTTGCGTTCTCGGTTCGCCAAGCGCGAGGCTCGTCGACAGCACGGCCACGCCGGCGAGTGCGAGTTTCCACGGCACGAGCGCTCCCCAGAGCGCACTGAAGAACACGAAGTAGGCTGCAGCGAAGAGCAGCACGATGGGGAAGTTGCGTACGAGCGTTAGCGCAATGCGATCAACCGTGCCGCGCCTCGGGGTCATGGACCACCTCTCCGCGGGCCGGGCGCGTCGGTAACGTCCTCCCGTTGACGACACGGTATCAGTTGCGACAGGGGTGCGCCGGCGCATGCGAATCGCGCGCGCGTTCATCGAACGAGACGTTGCGGGCGCCTTTTCATCGCAACGTGTGGCCGCGGAGGCGGCGTTTTCGTAGCCTGCGGAGGGCATGGATTTCGTATTGGGAGGTTGATATGACGCGTTGGCACCACGCTGCGGTTCTCTTTTGTGTCGGCTTGATGCTGGTCCTGACGACCGGCGCCTGCGGATCCGGCAGCACGACGACGACGCCCACGGGCACGACGACGACGCCCACGGACCCGTTGGCGCTGTTCTCGGGCACGTACTGCCTTGCCGGATTCAGCGGTCGCGCCGGCGCGCCCGACGAGGGCAGCACGAGCTGGGGGGACATCGTTTCCGACGGTGCGGGCATGGTCGTGGGAGGCATGACGTCGAACAACGAGAACGGCGTCATCTCGGGACCGAATCCGATCGTGCCGCCCAACCTGCCCTACGCCGTGAACCCCGGTGGGTATCTCGAGCTCACGCTGGCGTTCCTGCCGTTCCTGTGGGGGGGCATCTCGAGCACGGGGGCCGTGGCGGCTGTGATGCAACTCTCCCAGAACCCGGGCATCTTCATCCTCGGCAAGAAGTCGGGCTCCTACACCAACGCGAGCCTCAACGGCGCGTACTTCCTGTGCGCGTTCATGTACGACCAGGGTGCGCTGGAAGATCGCACGCGCTGGGGCACGGCCACATTCGACGGAGCGGGCGGCGGCAACACAAACGTCAGCTCGAACAACCAAGGCGTCATCGGCGGTCCGGTCGGGGCGGCGCTCAACTACAACGTGGCAGCCGATGGCACCGTGACGGGGGACCTGCTCGGGTTCGCCCTGACCGGGGCGATCCTCGACGGCGGGGAGTTGATCGTGCTCGGCGGTGCGACGGCCGCCGGCGTCCCGATCCTGATGCTGCTCGTCCAATCGGGCGCAGGGCTCAGCAACGCCTCGCTCACCGGCACCTACCACGTCACGGCGATCGAGGCCGAGAACGCGCCCCCGCCGGACACGTGGCTCTCGTTCATCACCACGTTCGCGGCGGATGGGGCGGGGACGTTCACGGTCGGCGCCTTCACGTCGAACAGCGACGGATCGCTGACGACCTTCCCTCCGGTAGGCAGCACGCTGGACTACGCGGTGGCTGGCAACGGCCTCTTGAATGTGAACGTCGGGGAGATGTTCGGCGGCGTGTCGCCCAGCGGTCGCTACGCGATCTTTGCGGGAGGTGCAGGCGCCGGCGACGATCCGCAGTTCTTCTTCTTGTTCAAGTAGCGACTCGGCAAGTAGTTGCTCGGCAGGTAGCTACTCGGCGAGCTCGGCGACGTAGAGGCCGCGCATGAACGTCTCGACCCACAGGTCGCTGACGTAGGCAAAGCCCTTGTCGCCCCAGCTCTGTCCCCATGAGTTCTTGAGGATGAAGTAGCCCTCGCCCACGGCAGCCGTCATGCCCGCGGGCAGATCGGCGTTCTCGACGAAACCGACGAGCAGCGCGCAGTGGCCTCCGCCCATGGTGCGGTTGTTGTCGTCGCCGAGCCAGTCGAAGGGATTCCAGGGCACGACGCCTGCGTCAGCGCCGGAACTCGCCACGTTGCGCATTCCGTTGGGCACCGTGAACGTGATGATCACGGGGTGCCCGAGGTGGACGGCGGCCTTGGCGAGCGCGACGTCCACCGCGTTGGCCCCCGTGCCGACGCCCAGGGGCACCGGGTTCTCCAGGCCGAAGCCCGTACCGCCGGGGACCTGCAGGCCCGGGTCCAGCGTGGCGCAGTAGTTGAGCCCGTCGATGGTCGTACACACGACGCCGCTCTGATGACTTGTATCGGCGCAGTACAGGCCGGGGTAGGCGGTGGTGGCGTCCGCCTTCCACCAGCATGACTGCGCGTAGCCGGGCGGCACGGCCGTCGCGACCCGGAACGGGGACGGGTTGTAGTTCCACGCGTTCTCGTAGGGGTAGCGGAATCCCGTGGTGTGCATCGACTGCAGCGTGCTGAGGACCATGCCACCGTCGCTGCATGCACTCGGATGCCAGTTGCGCGTCATCTGGTTGAACAGGAGCTGCTCGCAGAGGTTCACGGAGCGGCTCGCCTCGAGGCCGATCAGCGCCTCGGCGGCCGCGCTGATTCCGAACGCAACACCCGTTCCGCGTGCGCCCTGGTTGCGCACGTGGGACACCGCGCCCCGGAGCGGATACGCGGCGCTTGCGGCCAACGAGGCGGGGGCACTCGTGTTGTAGGGGACGACCGAACCGGACACGACGAGGCGGGTGGAGTCGCCTCCAAGCCCGGCGCCTTCTTCGTTCTGCCAGTCGGGCGCACGGACCGACGGGCCGGGCGCTTGCAGGAACATGCGCCAATCGAGCGCCAGGTTCTGGTTCAGCAGCGAGATGTCCGCGAACGTGCTTCCCGCAAGCGTAGCGGGGTCGGGCAGCGACTCGTCCGCGATGTAGGACGCGGGTAGGCGTGCGTAGAAGAACTCGTAGATGGCGCGTTGCGTGTCGATCTCTGCGAGGGCGGCTTCCGTTTCCAGGAGGCCCGCGAGGATCCACGCGCGCCCGAGCAGGGTGACGCGCTCGTTGTCGTTGGGCGTCGACGGATCCCTCGCGTTGAAGAGCCAGACCACGTTGCCGTTGTCGAGGACGCGGGTGAAGGGCTGCTCCTGCGCCTCCGGCGCGAGTCGCGCGATGTCACCCGCGTTCAGCGTGGCCTCGCCGGTCATCTCCGTGGCCGCAGCCAGGCCTGATGGTCCGCCCAGTCTTCGTCCTTGGCGTTGGCGGTCTCGAGCGCCGCTTCGCCGCTATCGAGAAGGGCCGCGAAGGCCTGCCCGTCCAGCGCCGTAGCGGACGCGGGCACGGCGCCGTAGGCGTTCTCCGGGATCAGGGCGGGGTTCAGGGGAAGGTCGCCCTCGTCCCCGATGGCATCGTCCGGCGCACTCGTGCCGCAGGCGGCCAGCGTGAAACAGAGCAGGGCGGATAGCAAGGTGCGGATACGAGTCATGGGCGTCCTCCAACAACGGGCTCTGGAGAGGAAGACCCGCCGAGGGCAGGGACTTGCAGGGCATCCGCGCGAAATCGCGACTCCGCGCGTCGGCCAGGGTTCAAGTCGTCATGAGACGCCTCGCCCCCTGTCTGCTCGTATGCCTATTGCTCGCGTTCCCCGCTTCCGCCGAGGACGAGGAGCGCGGTCCCTGGTCGCGCCTCAAGCGCATGGACGAGAACGGCGACGGCAAGATCACGAAGGACGAGTTTCGCGGTCCCGATCGCGTTTGGGCGCGCCTTGATCCCGACGGCGACGGGATCGTAACGAAAGAAGACACGCAGAACATGCGCAGTCGGCGTGGCGGCGGCGCCATGGGCGGGGGACGCGGCGGTGGTCGTGGGATGCCGGGTCGCAGCGGTCTGCCCTTCGAGAAGCTCGACAAGAACAAGGACGGACAGATCTCCAAGCCGGAGTGGGACTCGTTTCTCAAGGAAGCCGACGAGAACGAGGATCGCATCCTCCAGAAGGAGGAGTGGGACGCGGCCGTCGGCGGCACCGCAATGCGCGACCCCGCGCCCAAGGTCGGTACCAAGGCGCCCGAGGTGAGCGCGAAGCTGCGCGGTAGCGAACTGGTCGTCGACTTGTCTGCGCCCGAGCGCACCACCGTCTTGATCTTCGGCAGCTGGACCTGAGGTCCGTTTGGACGGGACGCGTCGCGTCTTCAAGCGGTCTACGAAAAGTACAAGAGCCGGGCTGACTTCTACCTCGTCTACATCCGCGAGGCCCACCCGCAGGACGGCCGCCGTCCGAACAAGAAGATCAAGATCGATCAGCCAAAGACCTTCGAGCGTCGGGAAGAGGTCGCGGGCGACTGCATCAAGGACCTGAAGCTGGGCATGCCCGTGTGCGTCGACGACATGAACGACACCGTGGCCAAGGCCTACAACGCAATGCCGGATCGTCTCTTCGTCTTGAAGTCCGACGGCACGATCGGCTACCGCGGCGATCGGGGCCCTCGCGGCTTCAGGGTCGATGAGATGGAGAACGCGCTCGAGGGGATCCTCGCCGCTGCGAAGTAGCTACTCCGCGGCCCAGTCGCGCGGGACGAGGTACTGTTCGTAGAGCGCGGCTTCCGGCGAGCCGGGTTCCGGGTGCCAGTCGTAGCGCCAGTGAACAATCGGCGGGAGGGACGCGAGGATCGACTCGGTGCGGCCTCTCGCCTGCAGGCCGTAGCGCGTTCCCCGGTCGTAGAGCAGGTTGAACTCGACGTACCGGCCGCGGCGGTAGAGCTGGAACTCGCGCTCTCGCTCGCCGTACACCTGTGCCTTGCGCCGACGGAGGATCGGCAGGTACGCCGGCAGAAAGTGATCGCCGACGCTGCACAGCAGCTCGAAGCTCTGTCCGAAGCCGCCCTCGGCGTAGTCGTCGAAGAACAGGCCGCCGATCCCGCGTTGCTCGCCGCGGTGGGGCAAGGCGAAGTACTCGTCGCACGCGGCTTTCATCTCCCGGTAGACGTCGGGTCCGAACGGGGCGCACGCAGCCTGGGCCTTGCGGTGCCAGTGCACGGCGTCGTCCTCGTACCCGTAGTACGGCGTGAGGTCGAAGCCGCCGCCGAACCACCAGGTAGGCTCTCCGTCCGGCGGCGTCGCGCAGAACATGCGAAAGTTCGCATGCGTTGTCGGCGCGTAGGGATTGCGCGGGTGCACGATCAGCGAGACGGACACGGCTTCGAAGCCGCCTCCGGTCAGCTCGGGGCGTGCCGCGGTCGCAGCGGGCGGCAGCGTCTCGCCTGCCGTGTGGGAGAAGTTGACGGCCGCCTGCTCCAGCACGGGCCCGCCCGTCAGCACCCGGGGACGCGCGAGACCGCCGCGCTCGCCTTCCAGGACGTCGCGTGTGAAGCTCGCCTCCCCGTCCTCTGCCTCCAGGGACGCACAGATGCGATCCTGCAGATCCATGAGGTACGAGCGGACGGCGTCGACGTCGGGGGTGTCCATGGCATGAATGCTACGGGCGCTCGCGTAGAGTGAGAGACGCGTATGGACCCGATCTACACAAGCGACCTGAACCGCGATGTCTCGCCGGCGGAGGCGGACGAATTCGCGCGCCTCCGCATCGGTCCGCTCGAGGTTTGGCCGCCGGTCGTACTCGCGCCGATGGCAGGCGTCACGAACTACCCGTTCCGCAAGCTGTGCCGCCGCTTCGGCGCCGGGCTTTATGTCAGCGAGATGATCACCGCGCGAGGCATCGTCGACGAGCACGAGAAGACGCTCAAGCTCGCCTCGTTCGGGCCGGATGAGCATCCCCGCTCCATCCAGCTCTACGGCGTCGAGCCCCGCTCGCTGGGGGAGGCGGCGCGGCGCCTCGCTTCGGAGGAGCGCGTCGATCACATCGACCTCAACTTCGGCTGCCCCGTTCGCAAGGTGACCGCCAAAGGTGGTGGGAGTGCGATTCCCTACAAGCCGCGGCTCCTGGCCAAGCTCGTGCGCGCCGTCGTCGCGGGCGCCGGCGCCGTGCCCGTCACGATGAAGTTCCGCATGGGCATCGACGAAGAGCACATGACCTTCCAGGACGCCGGGCGCATCGGCGACGAGGAGGGCTGTGCCGCCGTCGGCTTGCACGCGCGCACGGCCGCCCAGCTCTACGGCGGCGAGGCGCGCTGGGAGGCGATCGCGCAGCTCGTGGATCTCGTCTCGATCCCCGTGCTGGGCAACGGCGACATCTGGGAGGCGCAGGACGCACTGCGCATGATGAGGCAGACCGGCTGCGCGGGCGTCATCGTCGGCCGCGGTTGCCTGGGGCGCCCATGGCTGTTTCGCGATCTGGCCGACGTGTTCGACGGGCGCGAGCCGCGTGACCCGCCGAACTTCGGCGAGGTCATCGACATCATGCTGGAGCACGCGAAGCTCGTCGCTGCGTGGTTCGGCGAGCACAGCGGCGTCCTGATGATGCGCAAGTTCACGAGCTGGTACACGAAGAGCTTCCCCGGCGGCGCCAAGCTCCGCGCCCGACTCGTGGAAGCGCGCACGTTGGAGGAGCTCCGTTCGCTGGTGGCCGGCGTGGATCGCGACGAACCGTTTCCGCCCGCGGGCATGCGCGTCAAGCGTGGCAAGACCAGCCGCCAGCAGACCGTCTCGCTGCCCGACGGCTACCTCGCGCAGCGCGAAGACGACACGCCTCCCGGAGAAGCCGCCGAGGCACTCGTATCGGGCGGTTAGTCGGGGCGCGTCACGGCCTCGCGGCGCCGCTATGCTGCGCGCGGAGGAATCCCATGGCTGACACCCTGCGCGCCGCCTTTCTGCCCCTCGTCCTGCTCGTCGTCGTTCTGCTCGCCGCCGACTTCGGGGGCGACTCGGATGCCGAAACGAAGAGCGGCGTGCGCCGGCCGCTGCTCTGGATGGTCGAGGGCTCCCCGCGCGTCTTCCTCTACGGGACGATCCACGTGCCCGACTCCCGCGTCACGGATCACCTGCCCGTCGTGCAGCAAGCGCTCGACCAGAGCACGGCCGTCTACACCGAGCTGCCGCTGGACCAGGAAGGCATGATGGCGATGCAGATGGCGGTGATGCGGCGCGCACCCCTGCCGAGCGGGCAGACGCTCAAGAAGCTCTTCGGGGACGAGCTGCACGCCAAGGTCGCCAAGCACCTGCCGTCGATGGCGCCGATCGCCTTCCTCGAGAACATGAAGCCCTGGCTCATCCAGATCCTGCTCTTGCAGACGCTCATGCAGGAGCACACGAAGAAGAGCATGGAGACGCAGAAGCAGGAGGTCGCCGCCGAGGGCGGCGACGCGAGCGAGGTGAAGCCGCCGGAGGCGCTCGACCCGCTGCTCTTCAACACCGCGAAGGCCCAGGGCAAGCAGGTCGGCGGCCTCGAGACCATCGACGCGCAGCTCGACGCCTTCGACAACCTCTCGATCGAGAAGCAGATCGAGATGGTGAAGGACACCGTCACCCAGATCGAGAAGATGAAGGCCGCCAAGGAAGGCGACGGGGAGTCCGCGGGCGAAGGCAAGGACGAGGGAAGCAGCGAGTTCGAGCTGGATCCGATGGGGGCCATGGTCGAGATGTGGCTGGCCGGCGACGACCAGGCGTTCCTCAGACTCTTCGAGGAAGAGGTCCGCAAGCAGGGCGCCGGCGAGGAGTCCTTCGTCGAAGCGCTGCTCGACAAGCGCAACGTGGGCATGGTGAAGAAGATCTGCGAGCTCATGAAGGCCGGCCCGGACAAGACGTATTTCATGGCCGTGGGCGCCGGCCACATCCCCGGTGACATGGGCATCGTGAAGCTGATGCGCGATCGCGGCTTCAAGGTCCGGCGCCTCGAGCTCGGAGAGACCCTGCCCGCGGTGCCGCAGCCGCAGCCCGCCGGCGCGGGCGCAGGCCCGTGATCCGCACCGCGCCGATCCTCGCACTTTCATTCGCTCGATGAGCGCCCCGCCGGAGCAGACGGTGCGCCTCGCGCCGATCCTGCTGGTGAACTTCATCTCGATGCTGGGGTTCACGATCGTGCTGCCGTTCCTCGTCTTTCTCGTGGAGCGGATGGGCGGCAACGCATTCGTCTACGGGCTCATCGGCGCCACCTATCCCGCGTTCCAGTTCATCGGAGCGCCGATCCTCGGCCGCTGGTCGGATCGGCTCGGACGCAGGCGCGTGTTGCTCCTCAGCCAGATCGGTACGCTGATCTCCTGGATCGTCTTCGCCGGTGCGCTCTTCCTTCCCGTCGTCGAGATCGCGGCAGTGGACTCTTCCGCGCTCGGGACCTTCACCATTACGCTTCCGCTCCTCGTGATCGGGCTCGCGCGCGCGCTGGACGGCCTGACCGGCGGCAACATCTCCGTCGCCAACGCCTACGTCGCGGACGTGTCGTCCGAGGCCGACCGGAGCGCGAACTTCGGCAAGATGGGCGTCGCGGCCAACCTGGGAACGATCCTCGGACCGACGCTCGCCGGACTGCTCGGTGCGACGGTCTACGGCGCGCGCCTGCCCGTTGCCGCAGCCGTGCTGATCTCGGCGGTCGGCGTCCTCGTGATCGCGCGTGCCTTGCCCGACGTCCGCCGCCGGATCCCGGACTGCGACTGCCTGCGTGACGATCAAGCGGGCGCGCTCAGCCCCGAGCTGCGCGACTGCCTGCAGTCGGTAGAAGCAGAAGTAGTGGGGGTCCGCGCGGTGCTCGCGCAACGCGGGGTGCGCGGCATGGTTGCGCTCTACTTCACGGTCATGCTCGCGTTCAGCCTCTTCTATGTCGCCTTCCCCATTCACGCGGCGAGTTCGCTCGGCTGGCATGTCACGACGATGGGCGCGTTCTTCGGCGTCTTGAGCGCGGCGTTGGTGATCGTGCAGGGGCCGATCCTGACGCGCGTCTCGCGCCGCGTCCGCGAGAAGCCGCTCATCCTCGCGGGGCTGGTCCTGCTGGCCGGCAGCTTCGTCCTCATGCGTGCGGGCGATACGCCCACGCTCTACGGCGCGGCCGTGGTCATGGCGGTTGGCAACGGCATCATGTGGCCGTCCGTGCTCTCGTTGCTGTCCAAGACCGGCGATCAACGCCACCAGGGAGCCGTCCAAGGCGTGGCGGGCAGCGCCGGCAGTCTCGCCAGCATCTTCGGCCTGTTGGGCGGGGGACTGCTGTACGGCGGACTCGGCGCGTCGATCTTCTTGATCCCGGCCGTGGTGGCCGCCATCGCGTTCGGACTTGCAACGCGGGTCGGCAGCGCCTCACCGGGCGGCACCGATCACCAGGCCTCGTTGCGTTCGTAGCCCAGTTCGACCAACAAGCTCCCGGTCCGCTGCTTGAACAGGTCCTTCTCGCGGTCGGAGAAGTAGTTCCGCCAGTCCCCGGCGATGCCCTTCCTGTAGTGGGACTGCGCGTCTTCCTCGCCCGGCTTGCGGCCACCGCTGAAGGCTTCGAAGCTGTACTGCTCCAGCAGCCGCTCGAGCGCCGGATCCGGCAGGTCCATTCGGCAGTGGCGGAACAGCTCCCGGAAGTGGTCGACGCTTCGGTCTCCGAAGAGATCCTCGAACTTGAAGATGCGAATCGCGCTCGTGTCCTCGGCTTGGGCCCACTCTCTGAGGACGCTGAAGTAGCTGGCTTCGGACGCGTTGATCCGGTCCTGGAGACCGGCATGCAATGAAAGGGACCCCAGCTTCGCCCGCATCTCCGCGATGTACGGATCGCTCGTCAAGTGCGAGTACCGCAAGGAGAAGTAATCCGAGACCACGAGGTCGCGCGGGTCGCGCGCCACATAGAAGGCTCGGTACGAGGCGGGCTTGGCCATCGCCGCGAAGTCCTCGTAGCGGACGTAGAGCGGGCTGACGATCGTCCCCTCGGGAAACGAGAGGCCTTCCAGAAGCTCAGGCGTACCGGGAACGAAGTTGGTCTTGGGATTGAAGTGAGCGAGGCGCGTCTCGCGCTCGATCACTGGATCCTGGAAGAGCTGTGCGAACCACTGGCTCGCCGACTTGTGTACGCAGCAGTGGTAGACGGTGAGCTCTCGCCGTTCGTGCGTCGGCAGCTCGTGGCGGGAATTTTGCTTCTGCGGGTCCATGACGTGGATCGTAGTCGGATCTGCCGCTGCGGCCCGGCCTGTCTCTAGTCCTCGCCGTAGGCTTCCATGGGCGGGCACGAGCAGATGAGGTTGCGGTCGCCGTAGACGTTGTCGGCGCGCTTGACCGGCGGCCAGAACTTGTGGTCCCGCGTCCACGGGGCGGGGAAGACGGCCTGCTCCCGCGAGTAGGCATGCGGCCAGTCCGCAACAGCGATCTCGTAGGCCGTGTGCGGGGCGTTCTTTACCGGGTTGTCGTCGCGCGGCAGCGAACCGTCAGCGATGGCGTCGACCTCCTTGCGGATGGCGATCAGCGCGTCGCACAGCCGGTCCATTTCGGCCTGCGACTCGCTCTCGGTCGGCTCGATCATCATGGTGTCGATCACCGGCCACGAGACCGTCGGTGCGTGAAACCCGTAGTCCATCAGGCGCTTGGCGATGTCCTCGACGCCAAGGCCGGCTTTCTTCTTCAAGTCGCGCATGTCGAGGATGAACTCGTGGGCGACGAGGCCGTTCTCCGCCTTGTAGAGCACAGGGAAGTGCTCCTCGAGGCGCTTCGCCATGTAGTTCGCGTTGAGGATGGCGACCTGGGCCGAGCGCTTGAGCCCCTCGGCGCCGCACATGGCGATGTAGGCGTACGAGATGGGCAGGATGCTCGCGCTGCCCCACGGAGCGGCTGACACCGGGCCCATCGCCTCCGGACCGCTCACGGGGATGATCGGGTGCGAGGGCAGGTACGGCTCGAGGTGCGCTCCGACGCCGATCGGGCCCATGCCGGGGCCGCCACCGCCGTGCGGAATGCAGAAGGTCTTGTGCAGGTTCAGATGACACACGTCGGCGCCGTAGTCGCCGGGCCGGCAGAGGCCGAGCTGGGCGTTCAAGTTCGCGCCGTCCAGGTACACTTGCCCACCGTGCTTGTGCACGATGTCGCACAGGCGGCGGATGTGCCACTCGAACACGCCGTGCGTCGAGGGGTAGGTCACCATGATCGCCGCGAGGTTCTCGGCGTGTTTCTCGGCCTTGGCCTCGAGATCGTCGAGGTCGATGTTGCCGTGCTTGTCGCTGCCGACCACCACGACCTTCATGCCCGCCATGACGGCGCTTGCGGGGTTCGTCCCGTGCGCCGACTGGGGGATGAGGCAGACGTTGCGATGGCCCTGGCCCTGTGCCTTGTGCCACTCGCGGATGACCAGCATGCCCGCGTACTCGCCCTGCGAGCCCGCGTTCGGCTGGAGCGAGATGGCGGCGAATCCTGTGATCTCGCAGAGCCACTGCTCGAGCTCGCGGAAGAGCTGCTGGTAGCCCAACGTCTGCTCAAGCGGGGCGAACGGGTGCAGCGCGCCGAATCCCGGCCACGTCACGGGAATCATCTCGGCTGTGGCGTTGAGCTTCATCGTGCACGAGCCGAGCGGGATCATGGACGTCGTCAGCGAGAGGTCCTTCGCCTGGAGCCGCGTCAGGTAGCGCAGCAGCTCGGTCTCCGAGCGATAGCTGTTGAAGACGGGATGCGTGAGGTATTCGCTCGAGCGCGCCAGGTTCTCCGGATACTCCGGCGTGATCTCGGACGCGATGTCGGTGGCGCTGAAGTCCTTGAACCCGCCGGCGCCGAACACCTCGAGCAGGTCCTCGACATCGTCGATGCCGGTCGTCTCGTCGAGGCTGACACCGAGGACGCCGTTGGCCTCGTCGTAGACGCGCAGGTTGATCTGCTTGCCGGAAGCGGCAGCCAGGATCTGGACGCCGCGCTCAGCACCGGCGTCGACGCGCAGCGTGTCGAAGAGCGGGGCCGTGCCCGGTTCGAGACCCAGGCGCACGAGGCCCGCGCGCAGGATCTCGGTCATGCGGTGCACACGCTCTGCGATGGCGCGGATGCCGCCGGGCCCGTGGTAGACGGCGTAGGTGGACGCCATGATCGCCAGCAGAACCTGCGCCGTGCAGATGTTGCTCGTCGCCTTCTCGCGGCGGATGTGCTGCTCGCGCGTCTGGAGCGCCAGGCGCAAGGCGTCGCGGCCGTCCGTTGTCCGGGTCATGCCCACGATGCGTCCGGGCATGCGTCGCTGGTAGGTCTCGCGCGTTGCGAAGTAGGCGGCGTGCGGCCCGCCGTAGCCCATCGGCACGCCAAAGCGCTGCGCGCTGCCGACGACCACGTCCGCCCCGAATTCGCCGGGCGGGGCGAGCAGCGCGAGCGCAAGCAGGTCGGCGGCGAAGATGGTGAGCGCACCGGCCTCGTGCGCACGTTCCACGAACGCCCGGTAGTCGTGGATCGTGCCGCTCGTCGTCGGGTACTGCACCACGACGCCGCAGACGGGCACGTCGAACGCGAAGGTCTCGTGATCGCCGACGATCACCTCGATGCCGATGGCTTCCGCGCGAGTCTGCACGACGGCAAGCGTCTGCGGATGCAGGTCCTGCGACACGAAGAAGCGCGCGTCCTTCACCTTGCGGTTGACCGCGATGCACATGGAGACGGCTTCGGCGACCGCGGTGCCCTCGTCGAGCATCGACGCGTTCGCGATGTCCATGCCCGTGAGATCCGAGATCATCGTCTGGAAGTTGAGCAGCGCTTCGAGGCGGCCCTGGGCGATCTCCGCCTGGTACGGGGTGTACTGCGTGTACCAGCCGGGGTTCTCCATGACGTTGCGCAGGATGACCGGCGGCGTGATGCAGCCGTGGTAGCCGAGCCCGATATAGGAGCGCCACACCTGGTTCTGCGCAGCCATCGCACGCAGCCGCGCGAGGATCTGCGTCTCGCTGTGCGCCGGTTCGAGCTGGAGGTCGTTCTCCATGCGGATGTCGGCAGGCACGGCGGCGTCGGAGAGTGCCTCGAGGTTCTCGTAGCCGAGGGTGCTGAGCATCGAGTCGACCTGGTCCGCGCGCGGACCGATGTGCCGGTTGGCGAAGACGTCGGGATGGTCGAGCTCGCGGTGGGGGGCGGGCGTGCGGGTGGTCTGCATGGCAGTTCTCGCGACAGGGAAGAGGGCCTGGGTAGGGCCCGAATTTCGTAACACGGCGGGCGGGAAAGCCACGGAAAGGCAGGAGTCCCGGCGCGGCCGGGGCAGGCTGCTACATCGTCCCGTACGCCAGCATCGCGTCGGCGACCTTGACAAATCCGCCGACGTTGGCGCCGCGGACGTAGTCCACGTGGTCATCGGCGTAGCCGTACTCGACGCACTGGGCGTGGATGCGCGTCATGATGTCCTTGAGCCGCTGGTCGACCTCGTCGCGCGTCCACGACAGCCGCATCGCGTTCTGGCTCTGCTCGAGGCCCGAAACCGCGACGCCACCGGCGTTGGCCGCCTTGCCCGGGCCGAACAGGACGCCCGCCTGCTGGAAGATGTCCACGCCGCTGCGCGTGGTCGGCATGTTGGCGCCCTCGCCCACGGCCGTGATGCCGTTGGCCACGAGCGCCTTGGCGTCCTTCTCGTCGATCTCGTTCTGGGTGGCGCTGGGGAAGGCGAGGTCCGCCTTCACGCCCCAGGGCTTGTGGCCCTCGTGGAAGTCGCATCCGAAGTGCTTGGCGTACTCGTGGATCCGACCGCGACGCACGGACTTGAGATCGGTGAGCCAGGCCAGCTTCTCCTCGTCGATGCCATCCGGGTCGTGCACGAAGCCGCTCGAGTCCGATGCCGTCACGACCTTGGCTCCCAGATGGAGCAGCTTCTCGATCGTGTAGAGCGCCACGTTGCCCGAGCCCGACACGATCGCCGTCTTGTCTTCGCAGGTTTCGTTGCGGCGCTTGAGCATCTCGTCGACGAAGTAGACGCAGCCGTAGCCCGTGGCCTCGCGGCGGATGAGGCTGCCGCCGTACGACAGCGCCTTGCCCGTCATGGCGGGTTCCCACTCGCCCTTGAGCCGCTTGTACTGCCCGAAGAGGTAGCCGATCTCCCGCGCACCGACACCGATGTCACCCGCCGGCACGTCCATGTCCTTGCCGATGTGGCGGCAGAGCGCGGTCATCATCGAGTGGCAGAAGCGCATGACCTCGCCGTCGGACTTGCCCTTCGGGTCGAAGTCGGAGCCGCCCTTGCCGCCGCCCATGGGCAGCGTGGTGAGGCTGTTCTTGAAGATCTGCTCGAACCCCAGGAACTTGATCACGCTGAGGTTCACCGAGGGGTGGAAGCGCAAGCCGCCCTTGTAGGGACCGATCGCGTTGTTGAACTGCACGCGGTAGCCGCGGTTCGTGCGGACGTTGCCCTCGTCGTCCTCCCACGAGATGCGGAAGAGGACGGCCCGGTCCGGCTCGGTGAGCCGTTCGAGGATGCCGGCCTTGGCGTACTTGGGATGCGCCTCGATGAAGGGCATCACCGACTGGGCCACCTCGTGGACGGCCTGATGAAACTCCGGCTCGCCGGGATTGCGTTGGACCAATCGTGCCATGAAGGCATCGAGCCGTGCGTTCGGGGACGTCGTCATCCGCGCAGAACCCTCGCAGTCGGGCCGGTTGGGCCCGGTAGGGTACACGTGAACGGCGCCCACGGAAGGTGGAGAGAGCCCTTACACGGCCGTTTTCGCGGTCCCTGGAACACATGCCGTCACGGGCGGGAGACAAGGCCGCGCGGAAGGGGTTCCAGCACGTGTGATCCCCGTCGGGAAGGCCTCTGGAGGTGCCCCGGCCGGGACTACACTCGCCTTGCGCCGCGTATGTCCGGATGCGCGCCTTACCCACGTCACGCCCCATGAATCGTCGCACCGCGAGACCCTCCTACCTCCTCCTTGCCGGCCTCCTCGCGGCGGTCCTGCTCGCCGGATGCGGCGACAGTGGCCCCTCCGTGATCACGGACATCCGGGACCTCGACAAGCCCCGGGGGACGTTCCCGGCCGACGGCCCGTTGTGGCACCGCTTCGGCCTCGAGCCGCCCACGGGCGCCGGTGCGCCGCTTCTCGCCTGGGACCTGCCTGACGGTTGGAAGCACGAGGCAACGCAGATGCGTCCCTACAACTTCGTGATCGAAGGCGACAAGGAGACGAGCGCCTACCTCACCGCGCTGGGCAAGGCACAGGCCACGCTCGGCGACAACGTCAACCGGTGGCGCGACCAGATGGGGCAGCCGGCAATCGACCAGAAGGCCGTCGACGCGCTGCCTCTCAAGCCGCTGTTCGGCAACGACGCGATCTTCGTCGATGTGGGCGGCGACTTCACGGGCATGATGGGCGGTGGCGATGCCAAGAAGGACTGGCACCTGCTGGGGCTCATGTTCGAAGCGGGACAGCAGCACGTGTTCTTCAAGATGACCGGGCCCGCGTCGACCGTCGTGCCGCAGCGCGAGAAGTTCCTGGCTCTCGCCGCTTCATTTCGGCGCGAGGAGCGCACGGCGTCGCCCGAGGCACCGGCGCGTCCCGAGCCCCCGAAGCCGTCGCGCTCCAAGCTGACCTGGACCATGCCCGACGGATGGACCAGCAAGGGCCGAAGCGGCATGCGCGAGGTGACCTTCCAGGTGGAGGGCACCAATGCGGAGTGCTGGATCGTGTTCATCGGCGGTACGGGCGGCGGCATGCTGGCCAACGTCAATCGCTGGCTCGGTGAGGTCGGGCAGAAGCAGCTGACCGAGGACGAGGTTGCGAAGCTGCCGCGCATCAACGTGCTCGGCACGCAAGGCGTCATCGTCGAGGGCCAGGGCGACTACAGCGGCGGCATGGGCGGTGCTGCGATCAAGGGCGCCCTGCTCTACGGCCTCATCTGTCCGCTCGCCGGGCGCACGCTGTTCGTCAAGATGGTGGGGGATGCCGACGTGATGAAGGGGCAGCGGGCCAGGTTCATCGCCATGTGCGAGTCCCTGGCGTTGGAAGAATGATGGAGCAAGAGACGATCACCCCGCAGCCGCCGACGGAGGCCGCCACGCGGTCGCCCGGCAAGCCCGCGCCCTCGATCTGGACGCTGATCGTGCGGTTCCTCGGTTCCTACGGCCTGGCCGTCGCGCTGATGGCGCTGCTCTTCGTGCTCACGTTCCTCGGCACGCTGGAGCAGGGGAGCCGGAGCCTCTACGACGTGCAGGTGGACTACTTCGAGTCCATCATCCACATCTATTGGATCGAGCTCGGTACCACCCGGATCCCCCTTCTGCTGCCCGGTGCCTACATCCTCCTGATCCTTTTCGCCGTGAACCTGATCGTCGGCGGCCTGATCCGGATCCGCAAGTCGTCGTCCACCGCGGGAGTCATCGTCGCCCACCTCGGCATCCTGTTCCTCCTCTTCGGCGGCCTGGTCGAGTTCCTGGACTCGGACAAGGGACACATGACGATCCACGAGGCCGAGCCGTTCGAGGACACGAACGCAAACGGCGTGTGGGACCCGAACGAGGCGTTCACCGACGCGAACCAGAACGGGCGCTACGACGCCGGCGAGACCTCCAACGAGTTCATGAGCTATTACGACTGGGAGGTCGTGATCACGGAGTACCTCCAGGACGGCCGGCTGCGCGAGCACGTGATCCAGCACGACGTCTTCGCCTATCTGGACAAGGGCGAGACGGCCCGGGCTACGTCGGAGGTCCTTCCGTTCGACGTCGTCATGCTGAAGTTCATGCGCAACGCGCGGCCGTACCGTGTGGCCGACACGAACGCGCGCCGGGGTGAGCGCGTGGGCTTGGAAGAGGTCGATCCCGACGCGGAGAAGGCAGAGCGGAACCTGGCGGGCTTGACCGTCCAGCTCGTACCGCCCGACGGTACGCGGGCCGAAGCCCTCGTCTGGGGCGGGCAGAACTACCCCGCGCGCGTGGAGGTGCTCGGTCGCAAATGGGACGTGGACCTGCGCCACAAGCGCTGGGAGCTGCCGTTCGACATCACGCTCGACGACTTCCAAAAGGAACAGCACGCCGGGACACGCATGGCGAAGCGCTTCTCGAGCTTCGTTACGAAGACCGAGGATGACGACACGACGACGATCCACATCACCATGAACGAGCCGCTGCGCCACAGCGGCTACACCCTCTACCAGAGCGGCTGGGGACCGCCCGACGCCCCCGAGGGCGCGCGGCTGTACTCGACGTTCTCCGTCGTTCGTAACCCGGCGGACAAGATCCCCGAGTACGCGTGCTGGGTAATCGCCTTCGGATTGCTCGTCGCCTTTACCCAGAAGCTCGTGCGCTACATCCGCACCCAGCAGCGGAGGACGGCATGACGCCTCTGCCCGCCCTTACCCGTTCGCAGCGCTACACCACGATTGCGTGCGTCCTCGTCGTGCTCATCGTGTCGCTCCTCGCCGGCCCGCATGCGTTCGCCGACAAGCCGTACGGCGAGACCACCACGGAGGCCGCCGTGCCCCGCTGGAGCGAGCGTACGTTGGATCTGTTCAACACGCTGCCGATCCAGGAGGGCGGTCGCATCAAGCCGTTCTCGGTGTGGGCGAAGTTCGCGCTGCTGCGCATCAACCACAAGAGCACGGTTCTCATGGCCGACGACTCGAAACGCTCGGCGGTGGAGTGGGCGCTTGACACGATGTTCTTCCCCGAGGTGGCGAAGACCTACCGCGTGGTCCGCGTCGATGACGATGCGTTCCTGACCGACCTCGGCCTCAAGCGCCTGGAAGGGCGCAAGAAGGCGGACCGCTACTCCTACAAGGAACTCGAATCGGGGCTCGGCCGGCTGCAGCTCAAGACCGACCGCATTCGCGCACGCATGCGTGCTCGCGGGCTCGAGATGAAGCACCTCTCGCGTCTCGACCGGGGGCTGATGCGGCTCAGCGGCAAGGTCGGGGAGCTCGACCGGGTCCTGCGCTTTTTCGAGTTCGGCCGGAAACAGCTCCGCGTCGATCGCACGCCTGCCCTGAAGACACACTTCGGCGGCAAGAGCGAGATCCCGGTCAGCGAGTTCCTCCCCAAGGCCGCGGCACTTGGCGAGGCCATGAAGAGTGGGACGGGACCGCTCGCGAAGGACTCGACAGCCATCAGCGGACTGCTCGACGATCTCAGCTCGATCCTCAACAGTAGCTACGACCCGCACGTCCTCGCGCCCGTAGCGAAGGACGGCGAGTGGACGTCGCCGTGGCAGGTCGCCAGGGCCGCGTACGTGGGGGAGCCTGTCGCGTCCGAGCATCAGACCGCGATCGAGCAGCTGCAGCGACTCACCGCCGCCAGCGGAACGTCTGCGTTCGAGCAGGAGCTCGCCGCGTTCCACAAGACGTCGCAGGAGCTCACCGAGGCGCGCGGCGAGTACGGCAAGATCGACCTCGAGGTCCACTTCTACAAGTTCGACCCGTTCTACCGGGCGCTGACCCTCTACGTCCTTGCCTTCGTGCTCGTGGCGATCAGCTGGTTCATGCCGCGGCTGCGCTGGTTGCAGTGGCTGATCTTCGGCTTTGTCGCCGTTGCCTTGCTTCTGCAGATCTACGGCATCGTGGTCCGGTCGATCATCCGGGACCGGCCGCCGATCAAGAACCTCTACGACACCGTGGTGTTCATCGGCGGCTCGACCGTGCTGCTCTGCCTCATCACCGAGTGGCTGAACAAGCGGCGGATCGCGTTGGCGCTGGCGCCCGTACTTGGCGCGCTGGGCCTGTTCGTGGCACAGGGC
>JANQJW010000028.1 GCA_028281445.1 Planctomycetota bacterium
GCGCCCGCCGCGACGACGTGCTCCTGCGCGGCGTGGCCGATGCTGCTCGGGATCCCGTGCGTCCCGATGTAGGCGTAGTGGAGGTCGCGGTCGAGGGTCAGCGTCCCGACTTCTGCTTCAGGACCGCGCAGGTAGATCTCGGGCATCAAGGCCTCGTCGTGCGCCTCGCGCTTCCCCTCCCAGGACCAGTCGCCGCAGCGCGCACGCAGCACGCCGTCGACGTAGGAGAGCTGGAGCCGGCACGCGGTCGGCGCAGTGCCCGGTTCCGAAGCCAGGATCTCCTCGATCGGCGCCTCGCCCTCGAACGCCTCGGCTTCGCGCAGCTCGAGGCCCTGCACGCCGAGCTCGAGCGTCCAGACAGTCGCATTGCCGCGGTCGCCCGGGCCGCGCCTGAGCACGAGACGAACCGTGCCGCGCTTGCCCCGCGTCACGTCGAGCGCGAGGTAGCCGTCGCGCAGCGCGTAGGCGTTGCCCAGGGATCCGCCGGGATGCGGGCCGAACCCGGCGCGTGTCCAGCGCCAGGTGTGTGCGCCCTCCTTCTCGGACAGCTGCCATCCGTCCGGCTTGCCCGCCGTGAAGTCCCACGTTTCGTGCCGCGCGCGCAGCGCCGTGCGCAGCGCCTCCGGCTTCACGAGCAGCTCGCCGTTGGCATACACGTCTCCGTTGCGCAGCTCGATCGCCTCGCCGGGCAAGCCGACGACGCGCTTCACGAACGTCGTCCCGTTGCGCTCGAACGTCACGATGTCCCAGCGCTCGGGGTTCTTGCCCCCGATACGGAACACGACGACGCGATCGCCAACCATCAAGGTCGGCTCCATGCTGCCGGAGGGGATTCGGTAGACCTGCACGAAGAAGGCCTTGAGCAAGAAGAAGATGAGAACCGCCGCGGCGATCCAGGGACCTTCGTGAAGCAAGAAGCGCCGCCCGACGTCCCCGGGTGTCGCCGTGAGACACACCGCCGGCCGGCCGCGATCGACGCGCTGGAGCAGGGTCCGCAGCGCGCGTGGGGAGCCGAAGCGATGCGGCTTCTCGATCTCCTCCAGCGCGCGCAAGTGCGCCACGACATCGGCGTGGACCCGACCGCTATCCGCGGGCCCGCGTACACCCTCGGCAACGAGCAGGGCCTTCTTGGCGACCGCCGGCGAGAGCGGCGGCAGCGTGTCGGGCGGCTCGGCCCCGCGCACCTCGGTACCGGGCTTGGCATAGAGCGGCAACCCGCGCGCCGAGAAGCCGGCGGCCTCGATCCGGCGCTCGCGTACCTCGCGGTGCAGCAGCGGGTGGATCACGCCTTCGCGCAGGGTACCGACATCACCGAGCGCCTTGCGCATGGCCGCGAGCAGATCGAGGACGTCAGCAGGTCCCTTCGCGAGCGCGGCGTGAAGCGCGCGGGCTGCCGTGTCGTCGCCGTGGCCGCTCATGCGGGCTCACAGTGCCACGGCACACGCGATCGCCACGAGAATTGCGATGAGGATGCCGATCCACAGGCCGACAGGCGGGTCGCCCTTGACGCCGCCGACTGAGTCGAACTCCCGCGCGAGGTACTCGTTGTACTCGTCGTCGTCCAGGTGCGTCGAAGGGAGGTCGTCGAAGCCGTCGCCGTCATCCATCGTCAGGCTGAGGCTTCGGACCCGAGCGCTGCCGTCAGCGTGGCCTTTGGTACGAAGCGATGCCACACCGGGCGCTCGCGCAGCGAGCGCGGATCGAGACCGCCCGGCCAGCGCGGAATCACCGGCTCGCGCAGGAGACTGAGGCCCACGGAGTGGGCAATGCGATCCGCCTTGTGGGAGTTGCAGCGCACGCACGCGGTAACGCAGTTCGTCCACGACGTCGTGCCCCCGCGCGAGCGCGGCTTCACGTGATCGATCGTGAGATCGGACACGCCGGGCATGATGCCGCAGTACATGCACTGGAAGCCGTCGCGGCGATAGACGTTGCGCCGCGTGAACGACACCGGCACGTCGGGCACGCCGTTGAACTCCATCAGCACGATGACGTCCGGTACGGGGAACGAGAACCCCACCGCCTCGAGGCGGTCGTTCTCCTCCGGACCGCGCTCGATCCACGCCTCCCACTCGGCGACCTCGAAGGTGCCGGGATGCACCGCACCGGCGACGCCGCGCGCCATCAAGCAGATCGCGCGCCGCACGGACGTGGTCGTAATCGGCATCCAGGAGCGATTCAGCACGAGGGTCTTGCGATCCAGCATTCGTCAAATCCTACATACGCGCGCGGGTCAAGCCAGCACGACGTTGTCGTACACCTCTAGGGATGACGCTCGACGTAGTGCGCGAGTCCCGTCAGCACGGCCGCGCGAGATGCCCAGCGGATCGCGACGGCAAGCTGGAAGACGAGGAAGAGCGACAGCAACACGACCCACGAGTCTCCGACCAGGCTGCCTGTCACGAAGGAGAGGGCGAGCAAGATCAAGAACGCAGGAAGACCGATCGAGAGCGCGGTGAGGAGCGGCTTGAGTGACAGGGCGCGCCACAGCCCGCGGAAGAACGCCCGGAACGCGCCCGTGCGGCTGTAGACGACGAGGTCGGCGCGCGCCACGTCCGCGGCAATGCGGAACCAGAAGAAGAGCAGCACGAACACACCTTCGCGAATCCGATCGCCCCACCAGCTCGTCGACTCCGACGCGGCCTGGATCTCGTCGGGCTTGACGCTGAGCGCCCACGCCTCGAACACGATGCGGCCCGCGAGGTAGTACGCGATCGCAAAGAGCAGTCCCACGCGGAGCATGCGACCGAAGTACTTCCCGCCCATGTGCACGAAGCGCCCGACGGTGACCTTCGACTCCCCGCTCACCGCCGTGCCCAGAAAGCCGCCCGCGGCGACCGACCCGAAGAGCCACGCGATGACGGCGATCCAGAAGTGCGCCGCCGTAAGTCCCTCGAACGTCGTCGCCTCCTCGCGCTTGATGTCGCGCCAGAGCCCGGGGTGCATGCCGGCCTCCCAGCCGAGCGCCGTGTCGTGCGCGTCGGGGGTACCGGCCATGGCCGCCGCGTGGGGATGGTTGTCGATGTGCGGCGCAACGGCGGTCCAGAACGGCATGACGACGGTGAGTGCAAGCGCGAGCTGGATGAGCACGACGAACAACAGCACCCGCCAACTCCGAAGCGCGTAGCGCAACCCGGCACCAAGCGTAGAGCGAAGCGAAGCGGCGTCCCTGACCTCGGGCTGCCCGCGTTGCTTCCGACCACGGCGTTTGCGATTGCCCTTGCGCTTGGACTTGGGCTCGGGGTCAGGCACCGGTGCCAGCGGCGTGTCCATGCCGGGGTCCTTCGTGCTCATCGCTACAGCCCCCCGTAGAAGCTGTTGCTGAGCTCGATCCACCCGAGCGCACGCAGCGCAAGCTGCACGGACGCGCCGGCGTTTCGCTGGGTGCTGTGCCCGTCGTTGGTGCGGTTGCGATCCAAGGAGAAGACGTAGTGCGGATCCGTCTCCGCCGCCACGACCTTGGCGGGCCCGCGGAACCGCAGGCGGACCCAGCGCGCCTGCTGTCCCCGCGCCGGAGTGAGTCGCGCCAGCTTGTCGCCGTGCATCGGGACGGGATCCTCGGACAGCATGACGCGGTTCACGACGCCGGGCGTGTCCGTGGTGGCCACGGACCACTCGCGGACCGTGTCGTCGCGATCCCACAGGAACTCCCGGATCGTCCCGTCGTCGAAGCGGATGCGCACGTCCATGGGCATGCGCATCGCCTCGAAGCGTCGCACGAGCACGCTGGACTCATGGATCGTCGGCTCCACGTCGGCCTTCTTGCCGAGCCGCGGTGCCGGGCGAACGTCGATCTCGCCGATCCCGAAGTCGAGCCCCTCCTCCGACTGGAAGAGCGAGTCGAGCAGCCACGTGATGTCGCCCTTGCCGTCCTTCTTCGCGATCTCGTTCGCGACGGCGAAGAAGTCCTCGGGCTCCGGGTGCCCGAACCGGTAGCGCTCGCAATAGATGCGCATGATGCGCGTCATCGTCTCGTCGCCGACGAAGCCGCCGAGCGTCCGCAGCGAGGACGACGGCCGCCGGTAGGAGTTCGTGGCGTACGCGCGTCGGGTCATGTACTCCCACGCACGCCGGCCGGCGATCGGGTCGCTGAGGTCGTACTCCGCGGTTCGCCAACGCTCGTACTCCTTCGCGTCGGCCGCAGGAACGCTCAAGTGCGTGAGAGGCGGCACCTCGCGCACGAAAGCAAGCGGGCTGATCTCGCCGTACTGGCCCCAGAGCGAGATCATCTTGGGCGCGTGATTGACCTCGAGGCCCTTGGCGATCGAGCGGACGATGCCCACGTCGCCGAACGGCACCTTCCACTTGTCGTCGAAGAGCCAGCCGACGAGAGGCAGCGAATCGCCGCGTGACTCCGCCGCGATGCCCGCGAAGTCGAACGGCCGCTCGCCGTACACGGGAAAGCCTCCGTACCACTGCGCATTGGTCCAGCCGTCGTACGCCTTCATGAGCACCTTACCGGTTGCGTAGGTGCACATGCCCTCGTCCATCCACGCGTGGCGGAACTCGTTGCTTCCGACCAGGCCGTAGAAGTGCTGGTGACCGAACTCGTGGATCAGCACGCCCTCGGGGCTCGTCTGCTTCTCCGCGCGGATGTAGCGCGTGCCGCCCGTGATGAGCGTCGGGTACTCCATGCCGCCGGCACCGCGTGCGCGGTGATCAGGATCGACCACCGTGAGCGTCGGGTACGGGTACTTGCCGAACCAGTAGCCCATGTACGCGATCGCGCGAAAGACCGCCTTGCGATGGCGCCCGAGCTGATCGGCGTGCTCGGGCTGGAGCAGGAAGTAGACCGTCACGTCGTCGAGGTCGAGCGCGCTCGTCGGGCGCCCGAGGATCTTCGCGATGCGCGCCTGCTCCTCCGGGTCGCCGTGCTCGGCGGCTTTGAAGTCCTCCTCGACGATCATGAACTCCTCGCCGCACACCCACGCGAAGTCGTGTACGTGCTCGACCGTGTGGCGATAGGTCCACGTCCCGTCGGCGTTCTCACGACCGCCCTTCTCCCCCCCGAGGTCCACCCGCTTGCCGGACGCGCCGACCTTGTGCTTGAACTGGGGTGGCACCGTGATCGAGACGTCGTAGCTCCCGTAGTTGGCGTAGAACTCGCTGTTGCCGTGGAACTGGTGGCAGTTCCAGACGCACTTCTCCTCGCCGTCCACGGTCTCCTTCTGCCAGACCCCCGGCTTGGGGAACCACTGCGCGACCATGAAGAACGCGCCGTCACCACCGAAGCCGGTGCGCGCGAAGACGCGCGGCATCTTGGACTTCCAGGACAGCTCGAACGTCGCCTTCCCGCCCGCCGCGACGGGCGTCAGCAAGGGAATGACGATGACGGTCTGGTCGTCCTCGTTGCCGTCATCGCCGTGCCAGAAGACGGGCTTCTCGGGATCGAAGACCTTGTCGCCCCCCTTGCGCCGGAAAGAGAGCAGGTCGATCTGGCCAGCGCTCCTCGGGTCGAAGCGGTTACCGCGGTGCGTGCCCTTGCGCTCGCGCATGAAGGTCGAGGCGCTGTTCTTGAAGGCGTTGAGGTAGAGATGCAGCCGCATCTCGTTGACGGGCTCGTCGGTCTGGTTCTCCCAGGTCAGCCTCCCCTCCGCGTGGATCTCGCGGGTCTTCGCGTCGAGGCGCGCCTCGATCTTGTAGTCGATCGTGCGCTTGCTCTCCGTGGGCAGGTCGGCGCGCGCCGCCGGGGCGGGGAGCAGGCTGGGCACGACGTGCGCCGCGACTGCGAGCAGACCCCACAGGACGACGAGGCCGCGACGGGTCATTGGTATGCCTCCTCGATCTTGTCCGCGTAGTGCTCGACGATCACGTGCCGGCGCGGCTTGAGCGTCTGCGTCAGCAACCCGTCCGTCTGGTCGAGCGGCTCGGGCAGCAGCGCGACGCGCGTGATCCGCTCGAAGCCCTTCCGCCCGGACGTGCGCTTGCGGGCTTCGTCGCGCAGTTGCTTCTGGATCGCGGGATCGGCCGCGAGGGACTCGACGCTCTCACCGGACTTGCCGAGCCCTTCGGGGTCCGGCACGAGCAACGCGGCGAGCACCTTGCGGTCCTGACCGACGACGATGGCCTGGCTGATCATCGGGGATCCGACAATGTCCTCCTCGACCGAGGATGGCTCCACGTTCTCACCGCCCTTGAGGACGATCGTCTCCTTGAAGCGCCCGCGGAAGCAGAGGTCGCCCTCCTCCGTCAGGAAGCCGAGATCGCCGGTGTCGAACCAGCCATCGCCGTCGATGACCTTGCGCGTCAGTTCCTCGTCCTTGTAGTAGCCCTGCATCACCTGCGGACCGCGCGTGAAGATGACGCCCACTTCGCCGGGCCCCAGCACCTTGCCGGTCTCGGGTTCACGGACCTGGAGCTCCACCTCGGGGATGACGACTCCGATCGTCCCGAGCACGTTCCGGGCCTCGCGCCGCACGCAAACCACGGGACTGGTCTCCGTGAGGCCGTAGCCGACGAGAACGGGGAGCTCCACCGTGCGGAGGAAGCGGTCGATGTGAGCGGGCATCAAGCCGCCACCGGAGATCGCGCCGCGCAGGCGGCCGCCCACCAGCTTGCGCATCTTCGAGAACACCACGGCACGACCGAGCGCGTCGGGCAGGTACGCCAGCGCGGCGCCGGCAAGCGCGCCCGCGCGTACGGCGCCGTCCACCAACGCCGCCGCGCCGCGAGGCTTGTGGGTGCGCAGGATGTGTCCGCGCGCCCGGTCCCAGCAGCGCGTCCGGATCGACGCGAAGAAGTACGCGCCCTTGAACATCCAGCGCCGGATCGCGGGCCCCGTTGCGATGCGCTTCTGCACGCCGTCGTAGACCGTCTCCCAGATGCGCGGTACCGACGGTACGAAGGTCGGCTCGTACTTGGCGAGATCCTCCTTGAAGCGCCGGCGCGACGTGTAGACGAGGCGCGCGCCGCTGGTCAAGGCGATGTACTCAACGGTTCGCTCGAAGATGTGCCACGGCGGCAGCACGGACAGGAACTTCTCTGACGTCACGCGACCGAGATCGAAGACACCGGGGCCGTTTGCGACCTGGTGACCGAAGTTGCTCTGGCTGAGCATGACCCCCTTGGGCCGGCCAGTTGTGCCCGAGGTGTAGATGATCGTGGCGAGATCCTCCGGACGGATCGCCTTGCTCAGCTCCTCGAAGGACGGACCGCCTTCGCCTGCCGCGAGCAGGTCGTCGAAGGTCCGGCCGGGGGCGTCCGCCGGGTCGAGACAGAAGATCTCGCCCATCGTCGGGACCTCGTCGCGGATGGCTTCGAGGCGTTCGGCATGGCGCGCTGCGTGCGCGATGACGATCCCGACCTCGGCGTGACGGAAGAGCCCGGCCATCTCCTCGGCCGGGGTGTCGGTTCCGCGAGGCACCGACACGCCGCCGGCGAGCTGGATGGCCAGGTCGGTCTGGATCCACCGCCTGCAGTTGTCGGCGTAGAACCCGACGCGGTCGCCCTTGCCGACGCCCGCCTTGCGCAGGCCCTCGGCGGCGCTGGCAGCCCGGTCCATGAGCTCGCGGAGGGAGACCGTGCCGTCGCGGTCCTCGAGAATCGGCAGGTCGCCGTGGCGCGCGCCGGCACGCACGAAGTAGGCCGGGACCGTACGTTCGAGTTCCATGGGCCCCAGAGGGTAAACGAAGCGGCCTTGTTAGCGCCCGCCGCCCAGGATCTCGCGGAAGTGCACCTCGGTGGTGGTCGCCGCGAGCCGCGTCCACTTGACGAGGCCGGCCACCGGTGCCTCCGGTGCGATGTACGTGGTCCAGCGGCCTTCGAGGGAAACGTAGCGCTCGAAGATGACCTCGTAGACGGCCAGCTCGCGATCGCCCCACTTCATCCAACGCGGGCGAATGGAGTCGACCCGCACGTCGGTGTCCATCGGCATGCCGAAGTAGTTCAGCGCGTACAGCACGTTCGTCGTCTGCGGGCCCTCGCAGGTGCCGACCCCGCGCCGCTCCTCCCGCACTGAACAGGCGAGATAGGGCAGTCCGCGGTGGAGCCCGTCATGGAGCCCGATGCGCTCGGGGCCCTTGCGCGGACGCAGGACGAGTCCCGCGTCGCGCACCACGGAACAGGACTGGTTGCCGGGGTTCTCGCGCGGATAGAAGACCACCCGCTCGCCGTCGCTCGCATCGAGCATCGGGTTGCGGAACGAGAACGCGAGCGGCTCCGGCGCGCTCTGCCCCGGCAGGACGACGAAGCGCACGTAGCCGAGCACGACGACCATCGCCGCGAGCACGACGAGGGTGAACTTCTCACCGGCGGTGGCGCTGGATGTCCTATCGCTCACGGCGCCTTCTTTCCGGAGACGAACTCCCACGTCTTGCCGCCGCGCTTCCACTTGAGCAGCCCGAACACGGGCACCGCCTCGTCGACCCACGCGACGACCGTGTCCGAGCCCTCGGGAAGCGCGGGATCGATGAGATCGACGCGCCAGCAGGCACGCTGCTCGGTTCCCAGATCCAGGGTGTCCGGCTCGATGCCGCGAATGACCCAGACGCGGTCGAGGGCATCGGGCGCATCCGGTGCGGTGAGCGGGAACCAGCCGTGCTCGGTGAGGCGGTGGTCGTACGTCACGCTGTCGCCGACCTGGTCGGTGCCGGCCCGCGGGTCCCGGACCTCGCGACGGATGCGCTTGTAGGGAACGGCCATGGGCAGAAGGCGCGGGGCATCCACGACCAGGAAGCGGGTCAGACGCTGCGAGGTCTTCTCGCGGTAGACCGCCTCTTCGCCCTTGGTGGCGTCGTTGAGCAGCCCGCCCACGTAGAAGAGAGGCCCGGTGCGGGTGACGAACTCCGGGCGCTTGTCGACGTGCCAGACGATGGACGCGGCGAGCCCCACCACGGCGGCGGAGAGGATCAGGATCAGCGCGCGCATGTCGGGCTCCTGCCGGCCGGCTCCCACCGGCGAGGCCGGATTCTACGGCCTGATCGCCGATATGCAGATTGAGCCGCGGCTCCCGTCGAAACCTGATCGGACGTGCGTGCGTCGGTACACTCGTGGACTTGCCCCGGGAGCCCAGACCCGCGCCAGCGGGGGGCTGCCGAGCGGCTGGAATCACAGCAAGCCAGATGGGACCCGATTGCACCAAAGGGGTGCGCGCCACGACCGGCGACGAGACACACTGGGCCCCGGAACATTGGAGTCATGCGATGGCCAACCTTCCCGCCTTCACCGACGACAACTTCGATACCGAGGTGACGGACAACGAAACCCCCGTGCTGGTGGACTTCGGCGCCGAGTGGTGCGGTCCCTGCCGCGCGCTGGCCCCGATCGTCGAGGACCTCGCGAAGGAGTACGAGGGGCGCCTGAAGGTGGGCACCGTCGACATCGACAAGGCCCAGGGCGTCGCCCGCAAGTTCGGCATCATGTCCGTGCCGACGATCATCTTCTTCAAGGGCGGTGAGGCCGTGGACAAGATCACCGGCCTCCAGCCGAAGGCCAACCTCAAGAAGCGGATCGACGCCGTCGTCGCGTAACCGTCCGTTTCCAGGAATCTCGACGCGGTCCGGTGCCGGCGTGCACCGGGCCGCGTTTTCAATTGTGAGCGTCATGTCGCCAGCGAGCGTGCGCCGGAGTGCGTCCGCTGTGTCAAAGCTGGGTAAAAACCGCTGCGTTTGCGCAACCTGCGGGCGTTTCCCGCGATCAAAGCAGTGGTCCGGTGGTGTCGCCGGCCCCTCCAATGAGTCCTAGAATCGAGAGTCCGACCCGGAAACGAGTGCGCACGGTTGATTTCGGGGTAGAGCCTGCCTCTTCTCCTGCCCTCCTCCCAACCCTCCCTTCGGTGGGATCGCCTCGTGTGGTCTCCACCGATCGAGCAGAGCAGGCTCCCCCGTTTTCGGTGGGGTCCCTTAGGGGGCCCCACCGACTTTTTTTTTCGGGCTCTCCGCAGAGGCACAGAGGCGCAGAGCGCTGCCCGGCTACGAATGGGGCTCGCCATGCACAACGCGAGAGACGCCGAGAGCGAGGATCGGGACGTTGAAGCTGATGAGTAGCCCGAGACTGAGCTCCAGGGTCTTGAGGTAGGTGATCAGTTGCTTTCGGTGGGCGTCATTGAGAGCGCGAACCGACTTGAGCTCAACCACTAGGCGGCCCGCCACGAGCATGTCAATCCGCCACAGGCCCACTTTGTGCCCCTTGTAGCGGAGTTCGATCGGCAACTGTCGCTCAACCGGAACGTGCCTGCTCGCCAACTCCAAGCTGAGGGCCGTCTCATAGGTGGCCTCCTGAAACCCCGGGCCCAGATGCTTGTGCACCTCAATGGCCGCCCCGGTGACTGCCTCTGTGAGTGCGTTGAGCCTGTGGTCCGGTTCCGCAGCCACGATGCCCGCTCTGCGCCTCTGCGCCTCTGTGGAGGAACTCCGCCCCCGGAGGATCCGCCCCGGGCGGGTGCGGCACGACCAGACCGCATGAGCCGCCCGCCCCGGGTACGGCGACCTTCGCCGCGACCCGGCCCGCCGGGACGGAACCCCCGATGGCTGTTCCGCCTGCTCCTCGCACAGCACCCCCCAGCGGTCACGAGTCAGGCGTTTCCGGGGCCGGAGGTCCATCCCTAGAGGTTGATCCAGCGAATACCCCCCATAGATTGGGGTCTGTCGGTAACACCCCCTAGGATTGCGCGCGCCTCAGGGAGGGCGAGGCAGCCCCAGCGGACCGACCAGGTCCAGGGACCGACTGGTTTCGGAGGAGGAGACCCGCGGCATGCTGCCCACCAACCTCACACCTCTCGAGGTGCTCGACGCTGGCATCCACAGCGAGACGATCGCGTACAAGATGTACGACAAGCTCTCCAAGCGGATCGAAGTGCCGACGCTCCAAGCGCGCCTCTCGCAGCTCAAGAAGGACGAGAAGGACCACCGCAAGACCCTGCGGGCCCATCGCCGCGAGATGTTCGGGTCCGAGCCGATGGCCATGACGGAAGAGGAGGCCGCCGAGATCTTCGGCACGGTCGACGTCATGGCGGTCCAGGACAAGGAGTCGCTGATCCAGACCCTCTACGCGGCCATCCGCTACGAGGAGTACAGCGGCTACTTCTACGACCGCCAGCGGCACAAGATCCCCAACCGCGAGGCGCGCATCTTCCTCGAGGTGCTCGCCAGCGAGGGCAAGTTCCACGCCGACATCCTCAAGCGCCAGATCGAGAGCATCCGCCCGATGGAGCTCATGCTCGACGAGCGCGGACGCACCGTCGAAGTGATCCTCTAGACAGACCGAGCCCCCGAACTCGGGGAAGTCGGAGAGGGCCCGCGTCGAGAAGCCCGGAGCCGACGGCACCCCGCCGCGCAAGACGGCTCCGCAGCCAAAGTCCGCACACAACCCGAACCCCATACGTCAACCCCGCGAAAGACAGGCTGCTCCGCCGTCTCGCGCCGACGGGGTGCCTCACGTCTGGATGGAGATGCGAGCCTCGGTGCCCTCGATGTGCTCGAGGCCCCACGCCGCAATCGCCTCCAACACCGGGATCATCGAACGCCCCTTCTCCGTCATCCGATAGACGTAGCGACCCGCATGCTCCGGCGACACCGTCCGCTCGATGAGAGCGCTGTCCATCAGACGGTCGAGTCGCTCCGTGAGGATGTTCGTGGCAATCCGCTCGGGCGATTGCGCGAAGGCCTTGAACGTGGACTTGCCGGCAAGCAAGTCGCGCAGGACGAGCAGTGTCCAGCGGTCGCCCACCAGATCCAGCGTGCGGGCGAGTGGACAGGGCGATCGGTGCGTCTTCGCGGTCATTGCATCTCCGGGTACGCATGGGCGCGGAGGAACTCCGTCGCGCGGTCCCAGCTGATCGGCAGCTCGCGAGCGGGGAGCTCCACCTCGGCGTAGTGGAAGAAGTCGGAGGCCGTCGTGCCTGATGCCATCGCCTCGGCGTGCACGGAGGACGCGACGAAACGCTCGAGGGACAGCTTGTCGACCCACGCCGAGAGCGTCCAGATCTTGTCGCCGAAGACCTGTTTGCGGACCTGGTAGCCGATCAGTCCGCTCTGTGCGGGCATGGAGGCGAGCACCTTCTTCAGTTGGTCGCGAAAGCCGCTGCCGCGGTCGCTGGCGACACGGCCGTGGGTGATGGCGACGACGACGCGCTCGCGGGCGCCGGGCGCGGTCACGCCACTCTCCTCGTCGTAGCCCGGGCCGCGGAACGACACGCTGAAACACCAGTCGTTCGCCGCCAGGGCGATCGTCGCGGCGAGCAGCAGCACGACCAGAGCGATCAGGATGACCTTGAACACGGGGGATCTCGTTTCCGGCGCCCCCGGAGCCTACCCAATGACTTGCAAAACGCAAGTCATTGTCGAACTACCCGTCGAGCGCCGGCGCATCGAGGTCGAGGCGGTGCTCGGCGATGTCCGGGATCTCGAACTGGATCTGCGTCCAGCCCTCCTCGCTCTGGCGCAGCCAGGCGGAGTACCTGCCCGGCTCGAGCAGCTTCTCGAAGTTGCCGTTGTCGTCGGCCTCGACACGGATCCACCGCCGTGCCCCGTCCATCTGCACCCAGGCCTGGCGCGAGCGCGGGTCGACGGCCCCCTGCATGAGGATGCGGCCGCGGACGCGCACGCGGCGCGGCAGCGTGACGGTCACCTCGACCATGCCGCCGTCGGTGATCTCGTGCTCGCCACCGTCCCGGCGCAGATCGTGATAGGCCTCGCGCTTCTTCTCGGCGTCCTTGCCGCCGATGATCGCGGCGTAGGCCTTCTCGTCCTTCATGGACAGCCAGCGCACGACGCACCGGCCGAGCCGAAGCTGCTTCTTCTCGAAGCGCCCGTCGTCCCCCACCTCGACGAAGACGACGAAGCCGTCGGGGTAGAGCACGTAGACCTGCTCGTCCTTGGCGGGCCGGCGGTGCTCGTCGAGCAGCAAGCCGCGCACGCCGCCCGCCGGATGGAGCGTCACGTCGACGCCCGACGCGTCTCCAGCCGTCAGATCGACCGCGAGCACCTTGCCCGGCAATGCGTCGGGGTGCGTTGCGAGCACGTCGTACGTGCCGGGGGTCTGGGGCGGGAGGTCGAACGTGCCGTCGGCCAACGCCGCGGCGACGGGCTCGCGGTCGTCGACCAGGGAGCCGAGGTTCTCCTTCTTCACCTTCTTCAAGGCGCCTGTGGGGAAGACGTAGAGCCGCGCGGCATCCGCAGGCGCACCGTTCGCACGCCGCACGCGCCCGCGAGCGACGTTCCCCTCGGGGATCTCGATGGCGAGCTCGGTCTCCTGTCCTGCGATGATCGTCACACCCGGCGTGCGGATCTCGGGGAACCCGGGGGCCGTGACACGCACGGTGTAGGTCCCGGCGGCCACCTGCGGAAAGGCGAACCCACCGCCCTCGTCGTTGAACGGAGTCGGACCCAGCCCGCGCTGCACCTGCTGCTGGATGATGCGGAGCATCCAGTCCTTGGGCTTCTCCTCGCTGTCGAGCTGCACGTAGAAGTGCTCGACCGGATCCTTGCTCCCTGCGCGGACCACAGAGCCGGTGAGCGAGCCGGGCATCGCGAACTCGATCGCGATGTCCTCGGTGCCGACGTCGATGCCCTGCTTGATCCACACCGGCAGGCCGGGGATGTAGGCGCCGATGCCCACGCGCTGATCCTCGGGTACGTGGTCGATGCGGAAGCGGCCCTCGGCATCGGTCTCGGTCGGGCGCGTGGCCCCCATGCGGCGCATGGGCGAGGCAAACACGCGCACGCCGCGGATCGGCTTGCCGTCGGCCCACTTGACGGTGCCGGCCACGAAGCCGCCGCCGGGCAGCTTGATGTCGTCGACATCCTTCGTCGCGCCGTCCTCGACCGTGACGCTGTGGACGATCTCGGACGCGCCGCTCGGCGCGACCGCGAACAAGGTCTTCGGCGCCGGCTCGAGCTTCTGGATCGCGTAGCGTCCTTCCTCGTCGGTCGTGGTTTCGCGCTCGATCTCCGGTGCGATGTCCGGATCCGAGAGAATCAGGGAGAGCGGGTTCGCGATCCGCCATGTCGCGACAACGCGCGCGCCGGTCACCGGCGCACCGTTCGCGTCGATCACCCGGCCGCGCAGCCCGCCGCCGGGCCCCAGCATGAGGTCACCCAGGTCGATCGTCTCGCGGCCACGCAGGTCTAGGCGCTTCGACGAGGTCGTTGCGTGCATGTCGTGCTGCACGCGCACGCGGTAGTCCTTGCTCGGAGTGATGTCGCGGAAGGTGAAGCGGCCGTCAGCGCCGGACTGCGCCGTGAGCCGGTCGAAGCGCCCGTTGGGGCTGGCCCGTAGATACGAGAAGATCGAGTCGGGCCGGTTGAGCAGCACGGTCGCCCCCGACACCGGCACGCCGCCCTTCTGCACCACGCGACCGCGCACGACGCCGCCGCCCTTGGTCGTGCCGCGTACGTCCGAGGGCACGGCGACTGCGAGCGCATTGGCGTCGTCGGCCGTCTCTTCCCCGGCCTTCGCGCCGCGGCCCTTGAGTGTGCCCGCGGCGTCGGTGTCCTCGGCCTCGAGGAGGTCGCTCTCCGAGACGCCGTCAGCGGCGCCCTCATCACCCGAGCCGCCCAGGGGAATGTCGAACGCAACGAGCGCGCCGGCGATCAGCGCGATGGCTAGAAGAACGAGAACCCAGCGACTCACGTGATTGCCCCCCGAGAGGTCTGAATCCTACCGGTGCGGCGGGGTCAGTCGGCGAGCCGCAGTTCAAGGCGGCGCGCCAGAAGCGACAGGGGAAAGCAGAGCGCGAGGTACATCGCCGCGAGCGGCAGATAGACCTCGAACGTCTGGTAGGTGCTGGCGCGCACCTCCGTCGCACGCTTCGTCACCTCGAGAACGGCGATCAGGGAGAGAAGCGAGGAGTCCTTGATCAGGCTCACAAACTGTCCGGTCATCGGCGGGATCATCCGCCGTAGCGCCTGGGGAAAGAGGACATGGCGAAAGACCTGCGCCTTCGTCATGCCCTGCGCAAGGGCAGCTTCGGTCTGGCCCTTGTCGATGGACAGGAGGGCTGCACGCACGATCTCGGTCACGTAGGCGCCGCCAAAGATCCCTAGTACCACCACGCCGATCCACGCCGGTTGCTGCGTGAAATCGACGAAACCTTGCGACGCACCGGCCGCTTCCAAACTGTCACGGACCGCGATGCCGAAGCAGAAGTACGCCACGAGGATCTGCACGAGCAACGGCGTCCCGCGAATGAGCTCCACGTAGATCGCGCCGAGTTGGTTCCACACCCAGTTCTTCGACAGCCTCGCGATGCCGCCGATCACGCCCAGCACGATCGCAACGACGAGGGCGGCGAGCGAGATCCACAACGTGACCAGGAGGCCGCCGAACATGTACTCGGCGTAGTTGCCGTCGCGCCAGACAGAGGCCCAGGCCCACGTGTAGTCGCGCGGCGCGAGGAGCATGAACGTAACGAGTCCGCCGATGGTCGCGACAGTGAGCGCGCCGCGCGCAGAGACGCTATCGGGGATCCACGTTCTCGAGGTCGTACTTCGCATAGAGCTCCTCCAGGCGACCGTCCCGCCGCATGTGATGCAGCAAGAGGTTCAACCACGCGACCGTATCGGGATCGCCCTTCCGGCAGGCAATTGCGTACGGCTCCACGCTGACGGCCTCGCGTACGACATAGGTCGCTTTCGCGTGCGTCTTGTGATGGTTCTGGACAGCTCGTAGGTCGAAGAGCAGTGCGTCGGCTCGTCCGAGCGCGACCTCGAGCGCAGCGCTCGTGTCGTCGTCGAAGCGCTTGATCTCGGCGTTCGCACAGCGCTTGCCGGCCACGATGTCACCCGTGGTGCCCTGCTTCACGGCGATGATCCGGCCCGGCTTGTCGAGGTCTGTGAGTCCCTTGACGCCCGGCGCCTTCTTCGCGGACACGAGCCAGCAGATGATCGTGTGGTAGTAGGGATCGCTGTAGGAGACACGCAACGCACGAAGCGGCGTTGCGGTCATGCCGCTGATGATCAAGTCCGCCTTTCGGGTCAGCAGCGAGGGCATGATGCTATCCCAGTGCACGTTCTTGAACTCGACGTCGATCTCCATCTCCTTGGCAATGATGCGACCGAGGTCGATGTCGAAGCCCGCGATCTCGCCGTTCTCGTCGATGTACTCGAATGGGCGAAACGCGGCCTCCGTCGCGATGATCAGCTTCCCGCGCTTCTTGGCCTTGTTGAGCGTGGAACCCTCCCACAGGTCCATCGAGTGTGACGGCCCGCCGCACGCGGAAAGAAGCGCGACAAGGACGAGCGACAGAAGAAGCCGCATCACGCGTCCGCGCCCACGATCTCCTCGATCTCCTCCGGCTCCTTCGGCGCGTCGCGCGACAATACCTCACAGCCGTCTTCGGTGACGAGGATGTCGTCTTCGATGCGCACGCCGATGCCGCGGAAATCGTCGGGCGAAGCCTCCTCTTCCGGGTGGAAGTAGATGCCGGGCTCGATGGTGAAGACCATCCCGGGCTCGAGCGGCCGACCCGCTTCGCCGTTGCGCGCGTAGGCGCCGACGTCATGCACATCGATGCCAAGCCAGTGGCCGGTGCCGTGCATGAAGAACTTCTTGTAGGTCTTCTCCTCGATGGCCGTCTCGACCGGCCCGTCGAGGAGGCCCATATCGACGAGTCCTTCCGCGATGCGGCTGACCGTCGTCTCGTGGATCTTGTGGTACTCGATCCCGGGGCGCACGATGTCGATGGCCTCCATCTGCGCCTGCAGAACGAGGTCGTAGATCTGGCGCTGGTAGCCGTCGAACGTGCCGTTGACGGGCCACGTGCGCGTGATGTCGCCGGTATAAAAATCGACCTCGGCGCCGGCATCGACGAGCAGCAGGTCGCCGTCCTTCAGCTCGGCACGGTTGTCGATGTAGTGCAGCACGCAGGCGTTGGCGCCGGCCCCGACGATGCTGGGGTAGCCCGGCGAGAGCGCACCGCCCCGGGCGAAGACATACTCGATCTCTGCCTGGATCTCGCGTTCGGTCATCCCGGGGCGCGTCTTGCGCATCGCGTGGACGTGCGCCTCGGCCGACACCTTGCAGGCGCGGCGGACCGCATCGATTTCCTCGGGCGCCTTGATCAACCGCATCTCGTGCAAGGCGTCACGCGGCTCGACGATCGAGTGCGGCGCCTTCATGCGCCCGCGGCCGGCACGCTGGGCCATGCGATACGCGCGGATCACCTCCCGATCCATGGCGTCGTTGAGCCCCAGGCTGTAGTAGAGCTGCTCGCGCCCGGCGAGCAGCTTGGGCAGGCGCTCGGCCAGCTCGCCGATGGGGTGCGCGTCGTCTGCGCCGACGGCGTCCACCGCCCCTTCGACGCCCACGCGCGGGCCGTCCCAGATCTCGAGCGTCTTGTCGCGCGGGCGCAGGAAGAGGACGAACGGATGCTCTGGGTGCTCCGGCCGCAGCAGGACCACGGCCTCCGGCTCCTCGAACCCGGTCAGGTACCAGAGGTCGGAGTTGGGCCGGTACGCGAAGTTCGTGTCGTTGCTTCGATTCCGGATCGGATTCGCAGCGAACAGGGCGGCCCCGCCGG
>JANQJW010000052.1 GCA_028281445.1 Planctomycetota bacterium
CGACGGGTTCAGCAACGCGTACCTGGAGGCCTCGGCCGATCCGCTGGCCCAGACGTCGCGGGCGCAGGCAGCGAGCGGCATGCTCGCGGGCTGGCAGAAGGTCGAGCAGGCGCGCGTGGCCGCCGACAAGCAGCTCGCCTTCAATCGCGGCCTCGTCGACCTACTGGATCGCGACTCCAAGGGAGCAGCCGAGCTGCGCAAGAGCGTGACCGTATTCATCCCGCTGAAACGGCCTTGAATCGCCGTCTAGCGGAGCCGACCGGCCCCGTTAACGGTCTCAGGCGAACCGCGTCCGAAGAGGCATGGCAGGGAAGCTGACTCTCGGACTGGCACTCCTCGCCGCGGCAGGCCTGCCGTGGCTGCTCGCGAGCGACGTGCCTGAGCCGTCCTGGGATCCCACCGCACCCGGACTCGAGGCCGAACGGGTGCCCACGCTTCTCGGCAGCGGCGCCGCCCGGGCGCAGACGCCTGCGCGCGTGGAGTGTCGTCCGGCTCCGACACCCGCGCCCGTCGCGCAGGCGGGCTCCGACGCGGGCACGAAGCGCGTCGTCGCACGCGTCGTCACCCAGGCGGGCACCCCCCTGGAGGGCGTCGCGATCCACGACGGAGAAGCGCACGACGGCGCACCGCTTGGCTGGACCGACGTCGACGGACGCGCTGTCGTGGATGTCGCGGAGCGAGTCTATCGCTTGGGTGCGGCAGTGAAGGCGCCCTGGCTTCCGCACGCGAGGGCCTGGATCAAGCCCACGGAACGCGAGACGGTCATCGTCGTGCGACGCGGGCGGACGGTTCGCGGCGTGGTGCGTGGACTGCCGAAGGAGGCGCTACGTACGTGCACGATCGTGGCGCGTTGGAAGGCGGCGCACCGCGATGACCAGTCGCTGCAGCGCATGCTCTTCGCGGCGTGCGATGCACGCGGCCGCTTCGAGATCGTGATTCCCGAGGAAGTCGCTGCAGGCCGCCTCTACGCCCTGCCGCCCTCCAGTGTGCCGTCGAACCTGCGCTCCTACGGCACAGCAGCGCTCCCGGCGACCGCCGAGTCCGAAGCAATCCTGGAGTTCGCAGCGCCGCGCCGAATCCGCGGCGTCGTCGTGACCGAAGACGGCCGCCCCGTCGTTGCGGGGTCCGTAGATCTCGAGCCGGTCGACCATGTCGCGTTGGACTCGACTCTCAAGCCGCTCGGCGTTGCGGCCAACCGGTTCACCTTCGAGGGCCTCCAGCCCGGGCAATACGAGATCCGCGTCTATCCGACCGGCGACGCCCTCGGCTTCTCGGCCCCCATGCAGGTCGAGGCGGGCGATACCGACGTGCGGATCGTCGTCCCCGATGCGGGCCGGGTGAGCGGCAGCGTTGCCGGGCTTGTCGGCGAACGGGGCGTCACCGCACAGTGGTGGCGGCGCGAGTCGACCGACGCGCCGTACCGGCTCCAGGAGACGGTGCAGGTCAGCACGCAAGGTACGTTCGGGTTCCTGCGCGCATCCGGCGGCGACACGGAGCTCCGCATCGTCCGGGGTCACGACGTGATCGCACGCGCCGTGGGCCTGCGCGTCCCAGACGACAACGTCTGGCTCACGCTCCAGCCCACGCCCTAGCCGAATTCCGGTTGACGGGAGGCGGCCCGCGGGATTCCTAGGGTAGAACCGTGACGCCGCCGCCCCCCCCCACCGCGACCGAACTCCTGCAGCACACCGGTGCGCTGCGCGCGCTGGCCCAGCAGCTCGTGCGCGACGACGCCAGCGCCGATGACGTCGTCCAGGAGACGTTGGTGGCGGCGCTGACGCACCCGCCGCGACACCGCGTGAACCTGGGCGGCTGGCTCCGTACGGTGGCACGCAACGTGGCGCTGCGATCGCACCGCGGAGAGACACGCAGGCGACGGCGCGAACATGCTGTGGCGCGCCCCGAAGCGCGATCGTCCGCCGAAGACTCCGTGGCCGTGCTGGAGACACACGGCGCCGTGGTCGATGCGGTCCTCGCACTACCCGAGCCGTATCGCTCCACGATCGTGCAGCGCTACTTCAAGGGGTGGAGCGCGGCGCGCATCGCGCGCAGTGAGGGCGTCAGCCGCCAGGCGGTCTCCAAGCGCCTTGCGGGCGCGCTGGCGCGTGTTCGACGGACGCTGGACCAGCGACACGGCGGCGACCGCTCCGTCTGGCTTGCAGCGCTCGTGTCGGCCGGCGGGCTGCGCGATGCGGCGGCATCGGGCGCTGCGTCGGCACTCGCTACGGGAGGGACCATCATGGGAACCAAGACCGCGGTCGGCGCGGCGGCGCTGTCCATCGGGTTCTTCGCACTCGGCTTCACGGCGCGCCCCTTCTTGAGCCCGCTCGAAGAGGCGAACGAACAACGCGTTGTCGCGCTGGAAGACGCAAGCAAGGAGCCCGTGCTGGACGGCAGGGCGTCGCCGGTCGCCGCAACGCCCCAGAAGACGCCGGCCCAGGCACAGAAGAAGCCGGACTGGGATCGCAGCGACCCGAAGGCGTGGCTCGAGCGCATCAACAAGCACGAGGTCACCCAGCGCGCGGTGCCCTACTTCGTGTCGCTCAAGAACATGCCGCCGGAGAAGGCGCGCCCGCTGCTCGCGTGGATCTTCCCGCGCATGAATCACGAGGAGAAGCGCGTCGAGTGCCTGCGCACCTTCAGCCGCGTGCCGCGTGGCGAGCTGATGGTCTACGTGCTGCAGCTCGCCCTTGCCGATCCGACCGCGCGCGTGCGCAAGGATGCCTACTACTGGGCGGAGCGGCTCGGATACGAGCCGTTCGCGGAAGAGCCCGATCGCCTGGACGAGTGGGTGAAGGAGAACGACGGCAAACCGATCACGCAGGTCATCGAAGACAGCGCAAGGGCGTTCAGCAAGCGCGTCAAGAGCCTCAGCGGCCGGGATCTGCGCCGTCTGCTGGAGTACGCGGACGATGGCTCGATCCCGCCGCGGCGCCATAGCCGCGTGGATGTAGCGGCATTGCTGCGGGCCGACGGGATGCTCGAGTACCTCATGAGCGCGATGCCGCACGGCACCTCCGACGAGGAAGAGAACCTCCAGGAGGAGATCCTGGAGTGGGTCCAGGCACTCAAGCCCTCGGCCGCTTTCATCGAAGAGCATTTTTTCGCGATCCTGCGCGAGCCGGCGCGGTATCCCGAGTCCCTGGCCGGGCGTGCGTACGCCATCGTGGGCGACGCGGGCACGAAGGAAGCAGTCGACGCGCTGATCGCGTCGTACGAGACCGCCGTCAACCGCATCCACTGGTGGACCATCTCGACGGCACTGACCAAGGCCAAGGCCACACGCGCCATTCCCACGATGATCGGGATGATCGAAGCCGACAACGGCTACAACTCCATCTACGGCATCGGGTACTTCGGCCTGGGGAAGTTCACGGGGGTCAAGTACCACAAGTCCCACGACGGCGCGTGGTGGCGGGCATGGTGGGAAGAGAACAGCCACCGCTTCGCCAACGAAGTCCCCGATCCGGAGATCCCGCGCATGGCGCCGGTGGCAAAGGGCGGCCCGAAGTAGGACGGGGCGGACCGAAGTCTCATGATTGCGCAGACACGCACGATGTGCGTGCAGCGCACGGTGAAGGACGTTCCAGAGACCAAGGAGCGATCTTCATGAAGCATGTTGCATGTGTGGCAACGCTGGTTCTCGGTCTCATGAGCACCGCGTCGGCCGGGAACGCGGACTCGCCGAAAGCCGTAGCCGCAGCGATCAAGCGCGCGCTCGGCACCGAGAAGGGCCTTGGTCAGGCGCTTGGACGGGCGAAAGCCCTACGCAAGGACCACACGGACAAGCAGCTCGCGCCGGTACTGAAGGCCCTCGGCGGCGCGTTCAAGAAGAGCAAGGTCACGCCGCGCTGGGTCGTGCTCGAGACGCTCGAGGAGCTCAAGATCAAGGGCTCCTACCCGCTCTTCAAGAAGCTCCTGGATGTCCCGAAGAAGCTGACGAGCACCAGCATTCGCAATCTCCACTACCGGGCGATCCGCATGGCGGGCGCGCTGCGCGAAGACGGGTCGATGGGCGACCTGGAGAAGGTGCTCAAGCACGAAGACCGCGGCATTGCGCGCGGTGCCGCAAGGGCGCTGGCGAGCTTCGCCGAGATCGAAGACAAGGAAGCCAAGCGCGAGCTGGCGCTGCGACTCGTCAAGCGTCTCGGCAAGCTCGAGAAGATGGCGAAGAAGAAGGACGAGAAGGCCGTGGCCTACGCCACCAACGTCATCGGCGAGCTCAACAAGACGATCGAGGCCCTGACGGGCGAGAGCGGCCCGAGCACAGCCGCCGAATGGAAGGAGAAGCTGGGCGCCTGAGGCGGCCGACACCCGTGGCGGTACCGTAGGCCGGTGTCGCGAACCGTCGTACTCACACTGGCGATCCTCACCGTCCTCGGACTGGCTGTATGGCTGGGCTGGGACCTGGCGGGCTCGGTTCTGGAGCCCTTCAACGACCCCGCGCCTCGGAAAGAAGGCCCGCCCGTTCTCGAAACACGCAAGGCACCCGACAAGGAAGCGGCGGCTGCCGACGCTCCGCCGCCTCCCGCGGGTCGCCCCACGGACCCGAGCGGCAAGCGCGTGCCGTGCTTGCGGATCGTCCGCGACGACGAGAAGCCGGCCGCCGGTCTCCTGGTGGTGCTCGAGTTCGACGACGACGCGCAAGAAGGGCAAACGGACGAGGGTGGCTGGCTGCGACTGAACGGACCCGTCGAACAGCTCAGTGCGGTGCTTGTCCCCAACGCGGCTGAGGACGAAGACGACGACGACGAAGGCGTCACGCTTCAGGCCTTCGGCCGCTTCGTCCCCGCGCGCGGCGATCCGGCATGTGTCGTGCTCCAGCTCCCGAGCCCGGGGCGCATCACCGGACAGGTGCTCAACCTTGCGGGCAAGCCCGAGACCGATGCGGAGTACGAGATCACGCCGATTCGCGTGCTCTCCGTCGATCCGACGATGAACCTCATGGTGCCTGCGAACGAGATCGAGGGGGATGTCGAGGAAGACGGGCGGTTCGACGTCGCGGTTCCCCTGGGGCACTACAAGGTCCGCCTCACCTACGTCGGATCCAAGCTGCTCGCGACTGCCCAGGTGGAGCTCACGCCGCAGTGTAGGTCGGCACATGTCGACCTTCACCTCGCGGGGCGTACCGGTGGTCGCACGGTCGTCGTGCACATCAAGGGCCTCCCCGAAGGGCACTCGGCGCCGCGCGTCTCGCTGAAGACGCAAGCCGTGCTGCACGAGATCCCGCAGCAGCCGCGGCCCGGTGTCCTGATGCGCACGGAGAAGAGCCACGTCCGCCAGTCGCGCAAGATCGATGAGAGCACGTACGAGTTCGAGCACGTCGAGGACGTGCCCTGGACGCTGTCCGTCTGGGCCCGTGACTTCGAGTCGGTCCGCGGCCCCGTTCCTGCCGGAGCCACCGAAGTGACGGCGGTGATGGTGCCCAAGGCGGCCTCGCCGGACGGGCGCTGGCTGCGCGGTACGGTCCAGACCGAGACAGGCCCCCTGGATGGCGCAACGGTCTCGATCGAGGATCCGGAGGACTCTTGGCTCGGCGTCGGCGCGTTCGACTTCTCGGGAAGGGACGGCACGTTCGCCATCGCGCTTCCCGACGACACGCGAGAGCGCGAGGTATTCGTGCGCGTGAAGCACGATGGCAAGACGCGCGCGGTGCTCGGGCCGATGAAGACCACGGACCCGATCGAGCCGCTAACGATCCGCCTGGCACCTGCGCGCACGCTCACCGCGCGTTTCGTCGACGCGGACGGCCGCGGCGTGTCCTGCTATCACCGGATCCGCCTCGCGAAGATGCTACAGATCGAGCCGCTGGAGTACGGACGCAGCGACGACGACGGGAATTTCACGTACGAGAGGCTTCCGCCCGGTCCGCATGAGATTCGCGTGTACCCGCGCAATGCCGGCATCGCGCCTGCGCGCGTACGCGTGGACGACGGGCAGGAAACCGTCAAGCTCGTTGCGGGCGACGGATACCCCGACCTGGTGGTCGCAACGGGAACCGTTCGTGATGCCTTCACAGGCCGCTCGCTGCCGGACGTCGACGTGGCCATCGAGACGGACGCATTCGAGTACGACGCGCAGACCGGTCCGTTCGGTGCTTTCAAGGTGCGGCTCGACCGGCCCGGCAGGCTCTGGGTGTGGGCGGGCTGCCGCGGGTACGCGACCCTGGGAGAGGAGCGCACGCTGACGAAGGGCGAGAACCGCGTCGACGTCGCCCTGCTCCCGGCGCGCATGCTGCACCTACGCGTGGTGGATGCGTCGGGACGTCCGCTCGAAGGCGTGCGTGTGCTCGCCCGGCAACGGGGCGGGGCGCCCGTATGGGAGAAGACCCCGGGCATGAACGTCAGTCCGGTGGATCCGGACGGCCCCACGACCGATCCCGGCGGCCGGATCGACCTACTCGGACTGCCCGCCGGGCCGATCGAGCTCTTCGCCGGCTACCCGCCGGACATGCACTACGAGGACGTCTTCAAGAACGAGCCCGATCGCGCCGTGGACCTGACGCGGCCGCTGCCCGACCTCGTGACGATCAAGGCGAGAGACCGGTCGCGCTGAGGTCAGCGATTCCCTGGCAACTCCTCGGGGGCAGCCACGACTCCTCGGAAAGCGCGCGATCTGCGCAGAGGAGGCGTCATGCTCCGCACGTGTCTGGTTCTCGCCCTCGTCTTCGTGCTTGCCCCTGCGCTGATCGGGACCACGACGTCCTGCGGCAGCGGCGGGTCGACGTTCGTGCTGCCCCCTGGCACCGCAGCGACGTACGTACCGAGCTTCATGCCGAGCGACAGCCGCGTCGATCAGCCGCTGCCCGCCACGCTGGGCCAGGTCCGCTCGCCCGTCGCAGCCTGCCAGGGCAACTCGCTCTACGCGGTCTGGGGCGACACGCGCAACGGCAACGACGACATCTTCTTCAACGTCTCGACCGACAACGGCGCAACGTGGCAGCCCAGCAACACGCGTCTCGACACCAACGCACCGCCCGGGATCCTGCGGGACGCAGGCCCGGCCATCTGCGTCGACGGCGCCAACCTCTACGTCGCATGGGGCCAGTACGACAAGGGAACAGCGAACCAGTACTACATGAACCGCTCGCTGGACGGCGGTGCCACCTGGTTGCCGACACCCGTGGTGATCGACGGCAACACGGCCCCGTTCCAGGGCACGAACATCCAGCTCTGCTGCGACGGCAACACGGTCATCGCCACGTGGAGTGACAACCGCAGCGGCGACTACGTCGTCTACGTGGCCCGCTCGACCGATGACGGTCTGACGTGGAGCGAGCAGCCGGTCGGCGGCGCCCCGGGCTTCGATGCGACCGATCCGAGAATCTGCTGCGACGTCGTCGGCATGAACCACTACGTCTACGTGGCCTGGGACGACAATCGCAACGGCCAGCAGAACATCTACTTCGATCGCTCGATCGACGGGGGCGTGACGTTCGGCGCCGACGTGCAGATCGACTCTTCGGAGTCGTGGTTCCTGACGGATCTGTGCTGCGACGGCCAGTACGTCTACGTCGGCTGGTCGGGACGCGTCGGCTTCAACGGCATGCCCCGCCTGCGCGGCTCGAGCGACTTCGGAGCCACCTTCGCGGCGGAAGAAGAGCTCAAGGCGCTGGCCGGCGGAAGCGCCAGCGGCCCGAGCCTGTGCTGCGAAGGCATGAACGTCTATGCCGTGTTCCACGACAGTGTCAATGGCGAACGCGACGTGTTCGTGAACCGCTCGCTCGACGCAGGACTCACCGTCGGCGCGCAGGTGCGCATCGACTCCGACGCGCCCGGCTCGTTCGCGTCGCGGTGGCCGCGCGTCCACTGCAACGCCGGCAACCTCGCAGCCATCTGGCTCGACGAGCGCTCTGGCACGCTGGACATCTGGGGCTGTTTCTCGCCGGACGGCGGTCTCACGTGGAACGCCGAGTTCCGCATGGACGTCGCCGGTGGCGTGGTTTCCGTCGCCAACTTCACGACCTGCGCCGATGGGGCTGCCGTGTACGGCCTGTGGTCGGACCCGCGCGACGGCCCGGAGCGCAACCAGGTCCAGGTCAACTACAGCACGACGTCGGGTGCGGTCTGGCAGTTCAACGACCTTCGCGTCTCGCAGCCCGCCCCCGAGGGGACGAACTCGCAGAGCGACAGCCCGGATGTCTGCGTCGCAGGCAGCACCGTCCACACCGTGTGGGCGGATACGCGGCTGGGGGAACGCCGCATCTTCTACAACCGTTCGGATGACAGCGGTGAGACCTGGCAGGCAACAGACGTAGCCCTGGACACAGGCCTTGCGGGTACCGACGACTCGAATCCGCGCATCTGCTGCAAGGGCAACGTGGTCCACGTCATCTGGACGCGTGCCTACGACACCACGAACTTCGACGACGTCTATGTCAACACGTCGCAGGACGGCGGGATGACGTGGCTCGGCCCGACGCGCGTGAACACAGGGATCGCCGCGAACACCGTCAGCGCGCTCAATCCGCGGATCTGCTGTGACTCCGGGGTGTACGTGGTGTGGAGCGACGATCGGTTCGGCGACCACGACATCTTCTGCAACCGCTCGATCGACAACGGCACGACGTGGCTGCCCGTGGCCGTGCGCGTCGACAACGGTGGAATCGACGAGGCATCGAGCCCGCGCATCTGCTGCTCGGGATTTCGTCTCCACGTCGTCTGGTCAGACGCCCGCAACGGCGCACGCGACATCTACACCAACGTCTCGCTCGACGGCGGGCTCTCGTGGCTTCCCATCGACACGCGCTTGGATGTCGGCGACGCGCCCGGCGCGAACTGGTCGTCGTCGGCCGAGATCTGCTGCGACGGACCGCGGGTCTACGTCGCGTGGCGCGATAGCCGCAATGGAGATCCCGACATCTACTTCAACCGCTCGGTCGATGCAGGGGCGACGTGGCTGGCCGACGACCGCCGCCTCGATTCGGGTGCGCCGGCTGGTGTCGGGGCGTCAGAGAACATCTCGCTCTGTTGCTCCGGCGACAACGTGTACGCCGTCTGGGACGACGAGCGCGACGGCGATGAAGACGTGTACTTCAACCGCTCGCTCGACGCCGGCGAGACGTGGCTGGACGAGGACGTGCGCCTGGACACAGGGGACGTCGCAGGTGCGGCCGAGTCAGACAACGCCGAGGTCTGCTGCTTCGGCGACCGGGTCTACGTGATCTGGGACGAGGAGCGGCCGTCGAACCCGGGCCCGTATCTCAACGTGTCACTCGACGCCGGCGCGACATGGATGCCGGATCCGGTTCGCGCGAGCTCGAGCCCGCGGGAACGCGGCGCAGGTGAGGAGATCGTGTGCGACGGCACCCAAGTCACCCTGGTGTGGTTCGACAACGGCGGCGCGGCGGCCGACATCTACCTGCAGCGGACGGGGCCGTAGCGCGTCCGATCACCCGATCATCAACACGCGCCGTGACCGCGGGCGGGCATTGCCGGCCCGCCCGGAACCGAGCCCCAAGTCGCGGAACGCCCTGATTGGGCGACCACGCGGATGCTGCGCATCCTTGGGGCGCCCCAAGCGCGGCCTGCCGCGCGCGTGGTCGCCCCACAAGGGATGCAACGCCTCGCGGCTGCCTAGGCCGTCAGCATCCCCATGACGAGGACGATCAGAAGGCCGAAAAGGTAGACGAATCCGTAGAGCAGCGCGCCGCCCTCATGGGCACGCGCTACGACCCGCGGGACGAGACGATACCAGACCATGAACGCGAAGATCCCGACGCCCACGCCACCGCCTCGGTCGAGATACACCGAAGCCGCCGCGGTTGGCCTCGTTGACGTGGAGGGTCTCGTCGCCGTCGAGCACCGCTTGCCACTCCGCGTCCGCAATCGGGTGCGCTCCGGCGTCCACCCAGGCGGTTGCACGCGTTATGTAGAGGTCGTAGCCCACGAATGAGCGCCTCCGTCACGACACCGTAACCGACACCCGTCTCATGCGTCCTTCGATATGGCGCTTCGAGTGATCAGACGCTAGCTTCCTCGTCACCAGGAGGACCTCATGAAGCTCGCACGCAAGTTCGTATGTGTTGTCGTCATCGCCTCGGCCTGCGCCCTCACGGCGTGCTCCAACAGTCGCGGCGCGTGCTGCGATGCATGCGGTCGCGGCCAGCCGTGCACGTGCAACTCCGCATGCTGCGACGCCTGTGCGCAGGGCCTGCCCTGCACCTGCCCGTAGCCGCACCCCGGCGACGGTTTCTCTGACAACTCTCCGTCGGGGCATCGACTCCCTTGCATGAACGGGTGCGCATTGCGCCCGCAAGGAGTCTTCCCATGACCTACGTCGCCGTCGCTCTTCTCCTCGTTCTCGGTTTCCTCGCCGCGATCCAGCTCATCGCAGCCCGCAAGCCCGCGGCCAAGGGACTTGCCGACAAGCTCGCCCCCCACCAGGGTTGGATCGGCGTCGTCGCTTTCGTGCTCGGCGTGGTCTACCTCGTCCGCATGGTGCTGCACGGCTGGCTCGACGCGCTCACCGTCGTTCCGGTCTCCGCGCTCTCGGCCATGGCCGGCGCTCTGCTGCTCATCGGCCTCGGTGCGCTGTTCGGGCTCGACATCATGAAGAAGCTCGGCGGCGAGAAGCTGTCCGCTCTTGTAGCGCGGATCCGCCCGGTACAGTCGACACTCGGCGTCGCGGCTCTGGGCGTCGGCGCGTGGATGCTCGTGCAGCGCGTGCTCGGGCTCGCGATCTAGAACCTCGAACGCTAGCGCGGCTCGAACTGCAGCGTGATCTCGGCGTCCTTGCCTTCAACGATCTCGACGAGCTCGATGGCCGCGCGCCCCTCGTGGTTGGTTTGTACCCGGTAGCGTCCGGGTACAAGCCGCACCTCGAAACACCCGTCGTCTTCCACCGAGGGGAACGACATGCGCGCGCGGTCCTTGGGCGCCGTCATATCGACGACACTCGCGTACACGGAGTCCACCGGCTTCCCTTCAGCGTCCAGAACGCGACCGCTGAGCTTCATGCCTCGCTCCAGGACGATCTCGACGGGATCTGCATCGGCGTGATGGTCGTACTCCACGATGCTGTCGACCATCGTGTCGCACTTGACCCGCAACACGGCCTCCCCCTCCGGCAGGCCGTCGAACGAGAAGCGGCCGTCATCGTGCGTGCCGGTGAGCGGAACCGACGCGTCGCCGACCTTGGGAAAGACGAAGGCGTTCGTGACGGGCTTGCCGTCCTCATCGACGACCCGGCCACGCAGCGTCGGCGCGCGACGTAGCGTGTACGGTCCGATCTCGGACGTTTGACCTTGGGGCACGTCGACCATCCAGCCCTCGACGACGCAGCCGCCCACCTGCAGGCTGAGCTCTCCCTTGCCGGATGGTATCTCGACGACGACCGTGTCCGCCTCCAGCCGCGCGGGATAGTTGTAGTTCGTGTCCCCCGGACGGACGCGGAACCAGGCGTATGCCGAGGCGGGCCGCGGCCCGTCGGGCAACACGACGCGCACGCGCACGATCGTCTTGGGTTTCTCCCCAAGCGGTGCGGGCTCAGGCTTCGGCTCTTCTTCGGGTGCCCAGGACGGCGTGATCGGCGGCTTCGCCTCGGGCCGGGCCTTCCATAGGAGCGTGGCCAGCGTGCCTCCCAAGACGAGCACGATCAGGACGACGATCCAGCCACGCATCGGCTACCGCGGACCCCAGATCTGCCACGCCGCCCAGTGCGCCGGGTGCTGCCACTTGGGCTGCTTGCGCACCGCATCTTGCGCGCGGCGCAGCGCCGCGGCAGCCGTGACGCCCGGCTTCCACTCCTCGTGGAAGCGCTGTAGCAGCTCCGACGTGGCCTCGTCGTCGACGTCCCAAAGACTGACGATGACCTGTCGCGCGCCGGCCACGAAGAAGGCGTGGACGAAGCCGAGCACGCCTTCCTGGTTGAAGCTCTTGCCGCGCCCCGTCGAGCACGCGCCGAGGACCGCGAGATCGGTGGGCACCCGGGTGCTCAACACCTCCGACACGGTCCACAGACCGTCGTCGTCCTCGTCCGGCGTAAGCGAGAGCGCCGATCGCAACGGGTGGAACGGATCGATGAGGCCGTGACACGCGATGTGCACAGCCCGCCAGCGCTCGCGCTTCGCCAGGGTCTCTTCGATGCCCGCTTCCGTCGCCGCGCTGCCGAGCAAGACCACGTCCCCGATGGCGCGCGCCTCGTTGCTGCTGCCGGGGAGGCGTCGTCCGTCGCCGCTCTCCGGATCGCCGACGGCGAGTGTGTCCTTCCCGGCTGCCTTCTGCGCGCCGATGAGGCGTGCCGTCGTAACGGACGGAAGCAAGGTGACGGCACGGCCGGAGAGCAGCGCCGCGTACGGCACGAACGCCAGGGATCCGGTGGGCACTACAGCCAGGCGCTTCACGCCCTTGTCCAACGCAAGCGGACGAACGATCAACGCCTGCAGGCGCACGACGGCATCCTTCGGCTCGCCACCGGCGTCCTCGAGCACGAGCATTTCGACAGCGGTCTCGACGTCCTCGAGCGGCGCGAGCTTGACGATGCGCGCCCGCTTGCGATCGGCGACCAGCGCCCAGAAGTGCTCGGCGCCCTCGGCGTAGAGGACGAGCGCCTCGTCGGCCGCTAGGCGTTGCTGCGCCGTCTTGAAGTCGTCGATGGCCGGATCGATGACCTGCGCCGCAGCGACCTGCTCCGCGCGCATGCGCTCGCGGTGCCGGTCGAGCTCCTTGCGCACGGCGTTCAGCGCCCTCATCGCCGCCGCACGCTCGTTGCCCCTCACGGTGCGCAGCCGCTGCACGGCCTGGGTCTCGGCCTCCTGCAGCTCGAGCTCCTTCTCGCGCAGCTCCGGGGGGAGCGAGTCTGCGACGTCCATGGTCCCGAGGCGGCTGCGCAGCGCAACGGAGCCCAGTCGCTCCGACATCCGAAAGAGAACCGCGGGGTCGCCGGTGCGCGCCGCTGCTTCGATGCCGTAGTACTCGCTCACGTGCTTCGCGCGCGTCGCCTGCTGCGTGCGAAACGTCGCGCCGGCCCGGTCCGGCAGCATTGCCGAGCGCTCCAGAAGCAATCCCAACATCTCGTCGAACGCTTCGACGGACTTCTTCATATTGCCGCGCTCGAACCACACGCGGCCGATGGCACCAAGGCAGAACCGATGCGACTCGTTGAAGCGCTCCTCGCGACCGACCTGCGTGCCCTTCGACGCGACCTGGTACGCCTCGTCCATTTTCCCGGCCAGCACGAGGCCGCTCGCCTTGACGCCGTAGAACCGCACGTGCTGGTGGGCTTCGAGCTTCGGGTCGAGGAACGCCTCGGCCTTGTCGAAGTACTCCGCCGCCTCGTCGTGCTTGCCGAGGTACGCGAGGTCGATGGCGAGCGAGAGCAGGTCGTTCATCCGCATGGCCGGCGGCACGCGCTGACGCCCCTCGACGACCCGGCGGTTCAAGGCAGCCGCCTCCTCGTAGCGCTCGAGAAGAGCGAGTGCGAGCGCCTCGGTCTTGTCGAGCGTGAAGGGGTCGTAGTTCACCGGCTCGCCCGCCTCGCGCGACCGCGCCATCGCGTCGCGTGCGAGCTTGAGATGCTCCAGCGCGCGCTTGGGATCTCCGAGGTCGCGGTTGAGCTGGGCGGCATGCAGATGCGCGGCGTGCACGTCGGCGTGCGCACCCCCGTGCTCCTCCGTGTAGGCAAGGACCTGCTCGATACGCGCCATCGCTTGCGCCAAGCGGCCGAGCTTCGCCTCGTAGCGTGCGAGCTGCGTGCTCGAGATCACGATCCCCCGCTGGTCGCCCAGCTCGTGGTCGAGCTCGTTGAGCCGTCTGGACTTGCGGTAGACAACATGGGAGTTTCCCAGGCGGATATGCATCATGATCACGACGCGCAGTGCATTGCGCGTCTGGAGCGTGTTCTGCGCGTGGGACAGCGATGTCTCGGCGTGCTCCAGCGCAGGCTCGACGTTGCCGCCGGCCTGCAGGCGGAAGGCCTCCATCTGGTGCGCGACGAACGCCTCGCCCTGGTTCTTGGAACCCTCCGCCAACCGCAGGAGCGCTTCCGAGGCACGCTTCATCTCGTTCGCCGCGCCCGCGGCGTACAGACGTTGGAAGGCGGCGCGATAGCTGATGAAGGCACGCTGGTGCCAGCCGATCTCCTCGGCAGCGGCGGCGCTCGCGAGCATCGCCTTGCCGATGTCGCCCACGCTGCGTTTCGCACGGGCGAGCGCATTGGTGCGCATCTCACCCAGCCACACATGCGACACGCCGCGGCCGGACTTCAGCAGGGCGTCGGCTCTCTTGACGAACGCCTCGAGATCGTCGGCGGTCCGGCCGATATCGATGGCGGCGGTCACCTCCTTGGGCACGGGGTTCTGGCTGCGCCAGGTGATGTAGGTCTCGAGCGCCTTGCGGTCCATGAACCGGCGCTGCGCAGCGACCGCCTTGGCGACGTCGACGTCGCCTGCGATCAGCAGCATCTCGACGACGACCCACGCGTCGGGTTGCGGCGCGTTGGCGAGCGCCGCGAGCGCCGCCGCGTCGCCTGCGGCGTGGGCCTCGCGCGCCTTCTTCGCGGCGTCTTCCTCCGCGTTGGATTCGGCTCGGAGGGGGAGCGCCAGGACCAGGAGCAACGCGGCGAACAGCACCATCCACACCCGCATGGCGCCAGCCTACCCAGCATCAGACCTCGGTGTCTCCACCCCTCGCCGAAAGCGGCTAAAGGCCTCGCCGCGGAGTCTCCCGTACGCTGGTGCGCCATGAATGGCCACGAGTTCGCCCTGTCCATCGTTCCGTTGATTCGCCCGGCGTATCTGCCCGAGTACGAGCCGATCACCGAGCCGGACGCGCACCGGACCGCCACACGCGTCGGCGGCACCCCGTTTCTGCCCGAGGGCATGCGTCGTCCCAAGCACCCGGACGGCGACGAGCTGGTCTTCGCCTTGCAGTACCGACTCGAGGAGCTGCCCGTGTCCATCGGGCCCCATGAGGCCGGTCTGCTCCAGCTCTTTGCGCGCCATTACGATCGGTTCGACGCGGGCACGGCGCAGGAGCCGGAGACGGAGGAGCTGCGCTGGCGCCTCGTGGCGCCGCAGCGCCTGGGCGAACCGGAAGCTGCCCATGCGGAAGGCGGAACGCCGAGCCTCGAGCCCCGGCGGGTCGAGACATGGAGGCGCGTCGGAGACTGGCCGGGCCGCGACTTCAGCGAACTCATGGCGCAGCACCTCGACGTGGAGGAGATCGAGTTCGATCTGCTCGATGCCTACATGAACAATCAGGCGATGCACTACGGCGAGAAGCTGGGCGGCTATCCCACGTTCTCCCAGGAAGCGGAGCCACCGGAGTGCCTGGGATGCGGCGCCGAGATGCCTTTCTCCTTCCAGCTCAACGAACACGGCCGCGAGGTCTGGTGGCAGTACGACTCGACGATGCATGTCTTCGCGTGCGGCACCTGCCCGCAGCAATTCCGATCCATCTTCAACTAGCGGTGCTCGCTGACGACTTCGATCAGGCCCACGATGTGATCGTTGAGGGCCTCGAGGTCCTCGGCCGGAACCCACCACTCCGTGTGGTGGCTCGCCCCCACCGTCTGGATGTCGTAGCGGGCCATGAACGCGGCCTCCACCTCGAAGCGGGTCACATAGCCCGCGCCGTACTGCGGGACGTTCCACTTGACGGTGATCTCGCGCGCGTAGTCCTCGTTCGTGACCGGATAGAAGATCGGTTGCTCCGGCAGTCGCGGCGGCCAGCGACGGCCTCGACGAGGGTAAGCTCGTCCGGGCCCGTGGGCCGGAACAGCGTGACGGTCTCCATGCCCGTCACGCCGCCGGTCCGGTGACCGCGATCGTGTTGCCTTCCGGATCGGCGTAGTAGGCAACCTCCTCGCCCCAGTTGCGCACGGCGCGCGCACTCAGGAGGCGGGCACCGGCCTCCTCCAGACGCCCGATGACCGCATCCAGGTCCTCGCAGCGCAGGTAGAGCTCCGCGCCCGTGAGCTGGCCTTCCGCGACGGGCGGCGGCACGACCCCCACATTGGCGCCGAACGCATTGCGTTCGTAGAACGCAACACCCCGGCCGTCCGGGAGCTCGAGCTCGACGTAGATCGGGAAGTCCGCGCGCCGCGACCAGCCGAAGACCGACTGATAGAAGCCGACCGCCCGCTCGACGTCGGAGACCGCAAAGACCGTGAGTACATGCGTCGTCGTGTCCATCGGCTCAGTCGTACCATGACGGCTTGCTTCGTTGCGCCCTCCTCGTCCTGATCGTGCTTGGCTGCGCCGTGCCGGCCCAGGCCCACATTCCGCCGCCGGCGTTCATGCGGATCGAGATCGGCGACACGCGGACGCAGATCACCATCGGCATCGCGCCCGACGTGTTCCCGGCGTGGTTCCGCTTCGAGACGGAGGACGGCGCGTTCGACCTCGAGCAGCGCAAGACCGTCAAAGACGTCCTGGCGGCATGCCTCAACGTCCGCATCGACGGTCTCTCGGCGAACGGCGCGCTCCAGCCCGCGAGCATCGAGGCCTTCGAGGATCACATGCGCCTCTGGAAGTACGTGATCCTGGAGCTGCGGTACGAATCGAAGGTGCCGCCCAAGCAGGTGTCTGTCGTCTGGAAAGGCGACGCCGTCGACGGCTTCTACGTATTCACCGAGATGGACGCCGAGCTCGAGGCGTACGGAGACATGCTCTTCCCCAGCTTCACCGAGGAAGAGCCCGAGTTCATCTGGCACCGGCCCGTTGCGCAGACGCAGCCACCGACCGTCGCTCTGCCGCCGCGGCCCGAGCCGACGCACTATCCCCTGCCACTGCTGTCGGTCCTCTGCATGCTGAGCATGATCGCGGCGCACATGGTATGGCCGAAGCGCTGGAACGGTTGGCTGCTGGCGACGACTGTGGTGATGCTCGCCTTCTGCGCCGTCTTGACCCGGAAGGTGACCGTCGACCTCCCGATACCCGGCAAGAGCGCACCGACGCGTCCCCCCGACGACGAAGCACTGGCGATCTTCGCCTCGCTCCACCGCGGGATCTACGCGGCCATGGAGGGCGAGGACGAGGCCAAGGTCTACGACCAGCTCGAAGAAAACGTAACGGCGGACTTGCTGCAGCCGCTCTATCTCGACATCCGGCAGAGCATGGTCCTCCAGGAGGAAGGCGGCGCTGTCGCTCGGATCCGGAAGACGGAGATCGTCGAGACGTCCGTGCTCGACGAGCGCGAGGAGGACGCGCCGTGGTTCAAGGTGAAGGCGCGCTGGCGGGTCGTCGGGCGCGTCGGGCACTGGGGCCACACCCACGAGCGCATCAACGAGTATCTCGCCGACGCGACGATCGTGACCCAGGACGGCCGCTGGAAGATCGCGGCGATCGATGTGCTCGAGGAAACGCGCGTCGACGACGGCGAGGAGGTGAAGTGACATGACCGTCGGGGACCGCGTCAAGCTTCCGCTGGCCTTCGACGTCTCGAGGATGCAGGCCGAGATCCGCGCGCTGCCCCTGCACGAGTTCATCCACTACAGCGTTCTGCCGCTGACGACGCCGAAGCCGAAGCCGAAGAGTAGCGAACCCGTGGACGACTACGCCGACGGCTCGTGGGCGAACTGGCTCGACACGTCGCTCCTCGAAGCGTGCCCGTACCTCACGAGCATCGTCAGGGACTTCCGCTCGAAGACCGACGTGACGCTCGTGCGCTTGCTGCGGCTCGCGCCCGGCGGCGTCGTGGCGGAACACACGGATCCCACGCTCGGCCTGGAACAGGAACGCTCCGTCATCCGGCTGACGATCCCGATCGTCGGAAATGACGGCGCGACGATGTTCGTGAACGACGAGCCGGTGCCGATGCAGGCCGGCGAGTGCTGGTACCTGCGCTTCTCGGACCCTCACCGGGTCGTCAACGAAAGTGACATGGAGCGCATCAACATGTCCATCGACATGATCCCGAACGACTGGGTGCGCTCGATGATCGAAGAGGCGGCCAACGGAGCCTAGGCACCTAGACGCCCTTGAAGCCCGCACGCCCCTCGGCTTCGAGCAGTTCGGCCGGCTCGTCGACGATGTTGGCCGCGACCTCGGGAATCGCCTCGGCCCGCCGGCGCGCGCCCCACAGCCCCAGGCCGATGCCCAGCAAGACGATCGCGCCACCCACGAGCTGCGCGCCGCCCGGTACCTCGCCGAGGAGTACGTAAGCGGCGAGCACACCGATGACCGGCGACGCGGACGTCGCCATAGCCACATCGATCGTGCGTCCGGTCTTCAAGCCCGCGACCCAGGCAAGCTGGCCCACGGCGACGATGACCAGGGCATAGAAGAGCACCCACGGCCAGACGAACGGTACCGTGAGACCGATGAAGTGCTCCGGCCCGTACAACCAGATCGCCGCGAAGAAGAAGAACACCGCGCCGAGGCCCGTTCGAATCGTTGCGAACAAGCCGACGGGCACGCGCTCGAGCGCCGGTCGCGCGATGAGCGTCGACACGGCGTAGATGCCTGCCGCGATCAGCGCCAGCCGCTCGCCCTCCCCGAACTCGTAACCGCCCATCGCAGGACTCAAGAGGACCCAGACGCCGACGCCGAGCACGGTCAGCACGGCGCCGATCATCGAGAGGCGCGTCACCGACTCACCGAGCAGCCAGGAACACAGGAGCAGCGTGACCGGCGGCTCGATCTGGCTCACGAGGACGACGTTCGTCACCATGGTCCGCTGCAAGGCGCCGAACATGAGCCACGGCGCGATCGCGCCGGTGAGCAGGGCGAGCACGACGAGGCTCACCCAGTCACGCCGCTTCAACCCCTCGCGTCGCTCCGGACGCCAGTCCCGCCGCGAGACGCTGAAGAGCAGGATGGCCGCGACCGCGTTGCCCGCGAAGAGCAGGTTGCAGAAGGAGATCGCGGGCGCGCCGTAGGCCTGGTGCTCCGAGCCGAGGTCGGCCAGCAGGCGCACGACGGCCCCGGACGCACCGAACACGAGGACGGCCACCCACAGGTAGACCAGTCCTCGCACACGCGCGTTCATCCAAGGATGGACGTGCGCCGCGGAGGCGGGGTTTCGCTCGCGGCCCTGGTCCTACGAGAAGTTCTCGAACCAGGGCATCGCCTTGAAGACCTTGACGATCAAGGGCGCGAAGACGAGCGAGATGACGGCCATCAGCTTGAGCAGGATGTTGATCGAGGGGCCCGAAGTGTCCTTGAAGGGATCACCCACGGTGTCGCCGACGACCGACGCCTTGTGCTGCTCGGTGCCCTTGCCACCGGTCTTCTCGATGTGCTTCTTCGCGTTGTCCCAGGCGCCGCCCGCGTTGGCGAGCATGATGGCCAGCGGGACGCCGGCGACCAGCGAGCCGGCCAGCAGGCCGCCCAGCGCGTCCGGACCGAGGAAGCAGCCGACGACGATCGGAATCAGCACGGCCAGGACGCCGGGCTTGATCATCTCCTTGAGCGCGCCCTTCGTCGTGATGTCGACGCAGCGCTCGAACTCGGCGCGGACGCCCTCCTTGCCCTCGCGCAGCCCCGGGATTTCGCGGAACTGACGCTGGACCTCGTGGATGACCGACTGCGCCGCACGGCCGACGGCGTTCATCGTGTCGGCCGAGAAGAGGAAGGGGATCACGCCGCCGATGAGCATGCCCGCGAGCACGATCGGCTGCTGGATGAGGTTGAGGTTCAGGTCCCAGCCCAGCGTCTTGAGCGACTCGGAGTAGGCCACGAAAAGCGCCAGCGCCGTCAATGCGGCGGAGCCGATCGCGAAGCCCTTGGCGATGGCGGCCGTCGTGTTGCCGGCCGAGTCCAGCGCGTCCGTGCGCTCGCGAACCTCGGGCGGCAGGTGCGCACCCTCCGCGATGCCGCCGGCGTTGTCGGCGATCGGACCGTACGCGTCTACGCCGACCGTGATGCCGAGCGTGCCGAGCATGCCGACCGCGGCGAGCGTCACACCGAACATGCCGCCGAGCTGGTAGCCGGCGATGACGGCGACAGCGATGATGAGCAGCGGATACACCGCCGAGCGGAACCCGATGGCCAGGCCGCCGATGATGTTCGTCGCGTAGTTGTCGCTCTGCTTGGCCAGGTCCTCGACCGTGTGGCCGGAGGTGTAGTGCTCGGCCGTGAAGCCGATGCCCATGCCGCAGCCGAGGCCGATGACGACCGCGATCGCCCACTTCATCGCGTCCACGCCCTGGACGTCGCCGTAGAGCATGTTCGCGATGACGAAGACGAGGACCGCGAAGAGCAAGGCAGAGACGATCGTGCCCATGCGCAGCGCGGCCTGCGGATCGCCGCCTTCCTTCACGCGAACGGCGAACACGCCGACGATCGAGGCGACCACGCCCGCGGCGACGGTCGCGAAGATGAAGCCCACCGCGGCGGTCTGGCCCGCGTCGTTGCCGGCGTAGGCCGCAAGGCCGAGGATGATCGCGCTCAGCAGCGCACCCACGAAGCTCTCGAAGAGGTCGGCGCCCATGCCGGCGACGTCACCGACGTTGTCACCCACGTTGTCCGCGATCGCGGCGGGGTTCCGCGGGTCGTCCTCGGGCAGGCCGGCCTCGACCTTGCCGACGAGGTCGGCGCCGACGTCGGCGGCCTTCGTGTAGATGCCGCCGCCCACGCGGGCGAAGAGCGCGATGGACGAGGCGCCCATCGAGAAGCCGGCCATGACGATGGACGCCTCGCGGACGCCGCCGGTCATGCCCGTGAAGAGGTAGAAGAGGCCCGTCAGGCCGAGCACGCCGACGCACATGACGAGCATGCCCATCACGACGCCGCCGGGGAAGGCGACATTGAGCGCCTCGTTGAAGCTGCGCGTCGCGGCCTGGGTCGTGCGGGCGTTGGCTGCAGTCGCGATCTTCATGCCGCCGAAGCCGCAGAGCGAGGAACACAGCGCGCCGACGACGAATGCGATGGCGGACTTGACGCCGAGGCCGTCCACCTCGCCCGTGAGAGCGACGGAGAGAATCACCGCGACGCCGAGGACGAAGATCGACAGCACGCTGTACTCGCGCTTGAGGAACGTCATCGCGCCCGACGCGATGTTGTCCTGGATCTCCTTCATCGTGTCGTTGCCGCGGTCCTTGCTCAGGACCTTCTTGGCCATGACCACGGCGAACAGCAGACCGACGACGCCTGCAACGATGGCGTACATCGCCTCCTTGGGAAGCTGCATCATGTCCTCCTGCTGTGCCCGGGACATGCTGCCCGGGCGGCTCCGAGAGTCCCGGAGTTTAAGGGCCGCTCCCCGGGGGCCGAACCGAAGCCGAGAGCTACTGCCGCCCAGCCCCCATCACCCCGCACCCCATCTCCATCTCCCTCTCCATCCCACCCCATCCCCGTCACAGGGGGCGGGCTGCCGGCCCTAGAACAAGTAGACGAGCAGGAAGATCACGAAGGCGATGGCCGAATAGAGCACGATCGTGCCGATCGGCCAGACCCTGCCCACCTTGGCCTCCTCGTACCGGCCCTGGTCCTGCTTGAGGCGGACCTGCGCCCGGTCGATGGCATCCATCGAGCGGAACGCCCCGGCCCAGCCCAGCTGGAAGCGATCGTAGGCCAGGCGCATGGCGGCAGCCGGGTTCCGGATGAAGTGCTGCATGGCCCGCGGAATCGTCTCGTGGGCGGTCCGGCTGAGGAGGCCGAACGTGCTCATGAGCGGCCCCTCGACGAAGCGCACGAAGCCGCGTGTGGCCTTGCGATAGAACCAGTCGCCGTCGAGGTTCACGGAGTGGAGCTCGGGTGGGTAGATGCGCAGCAGCATCAGCGAGACGAACGCCAGGGCCGACCCGATCAGGAGTTGGAGCTGTTGAATCACGTGCGCCGTCGTGTACGGCATCGCGTGCTCCGGCACCGCATAGGGCAGGTGCTGGTAGAGCAGCATCGGGAAGCTGCCGATCGCGATGCAGGCGCCCGCCGCCAGCCCCATCGCCGCCAGCATGTTGCGGGGTGCTTCCTTCGGGCGCAGGCCGCTGTCGTGGCCGAAGAAGGCGAAGAACGGGATCTTGATACCGGCGTGGTGGAAGACGCCCGCCGCCGCGAACAGCAGGAGCAACCACACGACTTGGTAGCCCGCCTCGGCGGCTGCGATCATGATCAGCGACTTCGAGACGAACGCGCTGAACAGCGGGAACGCGCTGATCGAGGCGGCGCCGATGCAGCAGAACGTTGCGGTCCACGGCATCGTCTTGTGCAGGCCGCCAAGGTCGCTGCCGTTGATGCGGCCGGTTCGGAAGAGCACCGCCCCCATCGACATGAAGAGCAGGCCCTTGAAAATCACGTCGCAGAACGCGTGGGCGCATGTTCCGTTCAGCGCCAGCTCGGATCCGATGCCGACGCCCACGACCATGAAGCCGATCTGGTTGATCATGCTGTAGCAGAGGACGCGGCGGAGGTCGTTCTCGATGACGGCGTAGAAGATCGGGAACACCGCCATGGTGGTTCCGATCCAGATGAGCTCCTCGGTGCCGGGGAACCCGCGTGCGAGCGCGTACACCGCGCACTTCGTCGTCAGCGCGGACAGGAAGATCGCGCCGGTCGGCGTCGCCGCCGGGTAGCCGTCGGTGATCCAGTTGTGCACCAGCGGCCAGCCGCACTTGATGCCGAGTGCCAGGAAGATGCACCACGTCCCGGCCTGGTCGAAGCCGAGACTGAAGATCGACCCGGACTCGGGCGTCATCACGTCGAAGGCGAACGAGCCGGTCGCCTGGTAGTGCAGGATGATCCCGAAGAGCAACAGCAGCCCCGAGACGATCTGCAGCAGTAGATAGTGCATCGCGGAGCGAATGCTCGTCCGCTGGCGCCGGGCGAGCACGAGCACGACGGACGTGACCGCCATGCCCTCCCACATCAAGAAGAAGGTGATGAGGTCGCCCGCGAAGACCGCGCCGATCGCGGTCCCTGCATAGGCGAGCGCCGCGACGTGCTGGATCGTGTCCTTCACGTGGAGCGAGTACAGGACACCGAGGAACGTCGCGATGTGGAAGACGTAGCCGAAGACGAGGCTCAGCTTGTCGACGCGCAGGAACGTGAGCGTCTGGCCGAAGATCTCGACCTGGAGATGGCTGCCGCTGTCGTGCTGGATCAGCAGGAAGAACGAGGCGACCGGGATCGCCAGCATGTAGGCAGCACGCAGCTTGCCCTTGAAGAAGGGCACGAGCAGCGCGCCCGCCAGCAGCAGACCGTGCGGCAGCAGACTACTCATCCCAGTAGTCCTCCGGCCGCATGACGCCGAGGCGTAGGAGCTTCGCCACGAGCACGAGGATGACGCATCCCACGAAGCCGTAGAAGACGTAGAACCCGAAGATGTACTCGACCGGGAAGTGGACGTGCTTCGTGTACACCGCGTCGAGCAGGACGACGAGGCCGGCGGCCACGTACAGGCCGATGATGATCTTCAGGATGTTGGGTCGCCGCTGGAACCACGTGGGCTCATCGCCCGGCTCCTTGATCGGCACGCGGTTCTCGGGGTCCTCGGGGTTGAAGACGGGTTCCGTGGGCATCGGGGAGTGGGGATGACTCACTTCGCACCTCCGCCTTGCGCCACGGCCGTCGCGAGGTCGACGATGACCTCCGGGAAGAAGAACAGCAGGAGCGTGCCGAGCGCCGTCACGGACAGCGCGAGCACGCACGGCCACGGCGCCTCCTTCCGGCCTGATTCCTCGCCCTCGGGCACGGGCTTGAAGAAGGCGCGGAAGACGATCGGCAGGAAGTACGCCGCATTCAGCATGGCGCTGACGAAGAGCACGCCGAGCACCCACGGGTAGGCGCCGTCCACGCTGCTCTCCACGAGCCACCACTTGCTGAGGATGCCGGCGGCCGGGGGCAGACCGATCATCGACAGCGCGCCGATGGAGAACGCCGTCATGGTGATCGGCATCCGGCGGCCGACGCCGTCGAGTTGGCTCACCTTCGTCTTGTGCAGTGCGACGTAGATGGCCCCGGCCGCGAAGAAGAGCGTGATCTTGGACCAGGCGTGCACGCCGATGTGGAGGATGCCGCCGGCACTCACCTGGTAGTGCGTGACCTGGTCTTCGCCGGTCACGCCCACCAGCAGTCCCAGGCCCAGCAGGATGTAGGAGAGCTGGCTGATCGTGGAGTAGGCGAGCCGGCGCTTGAGGTTGTCCTGCGCCAATGCCACGAGCGATCCGCAGACGATCGTGAACGACGCCCCGGCGATCAGGAGGTGGTGCAGCGAGAGCTCCGCCAGGAGGTCGGTCCCGAAGACGTCCAGCACGATGCGGCTGACGCCGAAGACGCCCATCTTGACGACCGCCACCGCGTGGAGCAGCGCGCTCACGGGCGTCGGCGCGACCATGGCGGCGGGCAGCCACGAATGGACCGGCATGATGCCGCACTTCGCCATTCCAAGGATGAACATGACGAAGGTCAGGGCGATGAGGAACGGCGATGCGTCGGACGCGTCCAGCGCCGCGGGCAGGTCGGCGAAGGTCATCGTGCCGGCCATGTTCCAGACGAGGAACAGCGCCGGCAGCATGAGGCCGATCGAAGCACCGAGGAGATACGTGACATAGCGCCGCGCACCGGCCTTGGCTTCCGGTGTCTCGGCGTGGACGACGAGCGGGTAGGTGCAGATCGTGAGCAGCTCGTAGAACGCGAAGAGCGAGAAGAGGTTCGACGAGAACGCGCCGCCCATGCAGGCCGCGATTGCGATCGCGAAGCAGGCAAAGAAGCGCGTCTGCTTGTGCTCGTTGTGAGCACGCATGTACCCGACGGAGTAGAGCGTGTTGACGATCCACAGGCCCGAAGCAACCAGCGCGAAGAGGATGCCGAGGCCGTCGACGCGGAACCCGATCTCGAGGCCGGGCACGATGTCGATGAGCGTGCCGCCGACCTCCTCCCCTGCCTCGAACTGGCGGAACATCCAGGCGACGAGCACGAAGTTCACGACGGCTGTCGTGAGGCTCACGCCCTCGCGCACGTTGGGCGAGCGCCGGGCCAGCAGGATGCCCACGACGCCCAATAGGCAGACGCCGACGCTCAGCGCCGGTGCGTGCTGCATGAGGTCGATGAAGGCGATCACGGCGCCCCCAATCCGAGAGACAGCGCCGCATCACGCGCGATGTCGACGGAGGTCGAGGTCAGGCCGAAGTAGAGGCACGCCGCAGCGAGCACGAGCGCAGGAATGCGCATGCTCCACGGGGCTTCCTCCTTCACGAGCGGCTCGGTGTCCTTGGGCGCGAACCACACGAGCTGGACCAGGCGCCAGACGTACATGGCGGTGAAGAGCGAGCTCGCCATGAGGACGGGCACGATGGAGATCCGGCCCGCGTCCAGCGCACCGGCACCCAGATACCACTTGCTCAGGAAGCCCGCGGTCATGGGCACGCCGATCATCGACAGCCCGGCGACGGTCATGACGGCGCTGGTCCACGGCGCGGTGCGGCCCATGCCGGCCAGCGCGTCGACGCGCGAGACGCCGGTGCGGTAGACGAGCACGCCGGCGACGCAGAACAGCGCGCCCTTGGCGGCCGCGTGGTTCCAGAAGTGGATGACGCCGCCCGTGAGGCCGTCCTCGTTCAGCAACACCACGCCGAGCATGATGTAGCCGATCTGCCCCACGCTCGAGTAGGCCAGGAGCCGCTTGAGACACCGCTGCCGGATCGCGAGCAGCGGACCGACGAAGATCGCCGCGACGGCCAGGATCAGGATGCCGTCGCGAATGTGAGGCAGCGCGGAGATCAGGAAGTCCGCGCCGAAGACGCTGAACGAGATGCGGTAGAAGACGTAGGCCGACACCTTCGTTGCCGTCGCCGCGATGAAGAGGCTGGCGGCGGACGGCGCGCGGCTATACGCGCTCGGCTGCCAACCGTGGAGCGGGAAGAGCGCCATCTTGATCGCGAGGCCGACGGTGAAGAACGCGAACGACGTGCGCACCACGCTCGAGTCGTAGAGTTCCGGGTTGGCGGCGAACCGCTGCGCGATGTCCGCCATCTCGAGCGTGCCGATCTCCATGTAGAGATGGCCGATGCCGAGCAGGATGAACGTCGCGCCGATGCTGCCGACGATCAGGTAGCTGTAGCCGGCGTAGAGCGCCTGGCGCGTGCGCCCCATGCCGATCAGCACGTAGGACGTGATCGAGGCGATCTCGAGGAAAACGTAGAGGTTGAAGACGTCGCCAGTGATGGCCATGCCCATGTAGCCGGTTGCGCACAACAGAAACGTCGCGTAGTAGCCCGGCCGGGCTTTCTCGCTGATCTCGCTGCGGATGCTCTTGCGCATCCAGAGCGCCGTGATCAGACCGACGGCGGCAATCATCGTGAGCACGATGCCGTTGAGGCGGTCCACGACGTACTCGATGCCCGTCGGGGCCGCCCAGCGGCCCATCGCGTACTCGATCGTGGTGCCGATCGGGCTGCCGCAAAGGTCGAGCAGCATGGCGACCGCCCCGTAGACGGCGAAGCCGAGTGCGCCAACCACCATCCACCACGCGGCGCGCCGGTTGAAGCGTGACACCAGAGGGATCAGCAGCGCCACGAGGAGCGGCACCACGACCGCCAGGGCGGGAAGCTGGCCGGCCATCCGCTAGACGCCTCCCTCGGGCTCGGGTGCGTCGGCGCGCGGCAGCTCAGCCTCGGGTGCGCCCCGGTCGGCTTCGTCCAGCGCGAGGATCTCGCCCTCGTCGACGGTCTTGTAGGCCTCCTTGATGCGCACGACGAACGCGAGCGCAACGGCCGTGATGCTGACGCCGACGACGATGGCCGTGAGCATGAGCACGTGCGGGAGCGGGTTCTCGTAGACCGCGTCTGGGCGCTCGTCCCAGTAGACGGGCACGGTGCCGCCGTCGACCTTGCCGATCGAGATGTAGAACAGAAAGACCGCGGTCTGGAGAAGGTTGAGACCGATGATCTTCTTGACGAGGTTGCCCTTGGCGAGAACGGCGAAGAGACCGATCACCATGAGCAGGATGTAGATGACGTAAGGCCAGTGGCTCCAGAGATGCTCGAAGAGGCTAGGCATCGGCGCCCTCCCCGTCCGAGTCGCCGGAACCGTCTTCCGGTGCGTTGCGCTCCTCCGGCGGACGAGACATCTCGAAGTACAGCGTGACCATCGACGCGGTGACCGTGATCATCACGCCGAGCTCGATGCCGATGAGAGCGAAGTGGTGCGCGTGTTGCTTTGCTGCGGCGGTGGCGTTGGCGCCTGCGAACGCTTCATACTCGAGATAGGCACCGCCCAGCAGGATGCAGATGAAGCCGATCCCGGCGTAGAGCAGGCACCCCGTGGCCGTCAGCGGATCGACGATCGACTCGGGGGCGTCCTTGCGCGCGCGGGCCCAACCCGCGATCAAGACGAGCAGCACGAAGGAGGACGCGAAGATCACGCCGCCCTGGAAGCCGCCGCCCGGGCCGTCTTCGCCGTGCCCCAGCACGTAGAGCGCGTAGAGCTGGATGAACGGGATGGCCCGGCGGCCGACGTAGCTGACGATGAGACTCGGCGTCATGAGCGGCGCCTCCGTCCCTGGGGGTGGCGCAGCAGCAGCAGGACGCACAGCGCCGCCGTGAAGATCACGACCGTCTCCCCCATCGTGTCGTAGCCGCGGTAGTCACCGAGCACGGAGGTGACGATGTTGGTCGGCCCGACCTCGGTGTCGGACTCCTCGATGTAGTGCTGCGCCACCTCCGGATGCGCGTTCGCCGGGGACTTCGGGTCGCCCAGCTTGGGCATGTCCCGCGTGCCATAGAGCAGCACGGCCCCGAAGAGGAGGCACACGAGCAGCGCGGCGAACGTGGCCGCGCGCTCCGGGCGAATGCCGCGCGCCCTGCGCTGGATCTCGTGCTCTTGCATCGTGCGCAGCAGCAGGCGCGCCAGCGGCCCGTGCGTGCTGCCGTGCTCTTCGATGCCGATGCGCTTGAGCGCCGCGAGCATGAGCACGGTAGAGATGCCGGCCCCGACCGCGGCCTCGGTGAATGCAACGTCGAGCGCGTTCATCTGGCACCAGAGCAGCGCCATCATGAGGCTGTAGACGCCGAGGATCGCGGTCGCGGTCATCAGGTTGCGCACGCGCACCGCCGCGATGGCGAGGCCGACGAGCAGCGCGAGGGTGAGGAACCCGATCACTCGTCGGCCTCCTCGTCCTCGGACTCCGGCTTCGTCCAGGGCTCCACCCCGCGCAGCCATGCGCCGCGCGCCAGCGCGTGGGTCGCCGTGGGGTTGAAGATGAAGATGAAGAAGATGATCAGGACGATCTTGAGCGTCACGAGGCTGAAGCCGGATAGGATGGCGAGCGCGAGCAGCACCGCCCCTTGACCGAGCGTGTCGCCCTTGCCGCCGGCGTGCAGGCGTGAATAGAAGTCCGGGAACCGGATCACGCCCGCGGCGCTGGCGAGCATGATGATCGCGCCGAACGCAAGCATCCCGGTGCATACGATCTGGAGGACGGTCATGCGTCGTCCTCCTCGTCAGCCGTCTTGGGCCGGCCGCGCGCCTCGAGGTACTTGAGGATCGCGATCGTCGCGATGAAGTTGATCAGGGCGTAGGCGAGCGCGATGTCGAGGAAGAAGCCCGGCCGCTCCGCCATGAACCCGACGAGCGCGAGCAGCACGATCGTCTTCGTACCGATCACGTTGACGGCCAGGATGCGATCCATCAGCGTCGGACCGCTGATCACGCGCTTGAGCAGGACCAGCACGCCGATCAGGACGCTGATCGCGATGACGAGGTAGACCTCATGCATCGGATGCGCCCTCGCCCTCGATGCTCTTGGCCTTGCGCTCCATGGCGCCCTTGAGCACGGCGTCCGCGGCCTCGCGAGAGATGGCATGAACGATGAACTCGTCGCCCTCGAGGTCGACGGTGACGGTACCCGGTGTCAACGTGATGCTGTTCGCCAGCGTGACCTTGCCGAAGTCGGTGTGGAGATCGGGCGTGAAACGGATCACGCAGGGGTCGACCTCGCGGAAGCCGAACACGCGCAGCAGCACGTCGATGTTGGCCAGGAACACCTGCCAGAGCAGCCACGGGACGTAGAGGAAGAGCCGAACGAGCGCGGTGAGGCCCTCGCCGACGTTGCGCCCACCGGTCATGAACTTGTGGGTCAGCGCGCTGACGAGCGTGACGCTGCAGAACCCGAAGGTCAGGTGCACGACGTCGAGGTAGCCGGAGAGCCCGATCCAGAGCGCTGCCAGGACGATCCAGGTGACCAGGAAACTCACCGCTCTTGGCACCCTCCCAGCGCGAAGGTGCGAGACAGTACCGCGCCGGTCGGTAGGGGTCGAGCGAGTCCCGCGCGGATCAGGTCTTGAGCGCGTCTTCCAAGTAGCGCCAGAGGACGCCGCGGGACCCGTCCCCGGCGGGATCCCCCAGCGGGCCGCCGTTGAGCGCGTACGCGTGGCCGACCCGGCCCTGATCCATCTCGGTGCGGGCGATGTCCAGGACGATCTCGCCCTCGAAGGGGGTGCCGGGTGCAGGCAGTTCGGCTCGGGTGTGCTCGTCGAGGAGCCACTGGAGCGCCCTGAGGTGCTTCGCCCCGGGCGCCTCCCCCTCGCGGACGGCGTAGGTCACGGCGCCGGCGTCGTCCGCGGTCTCGACGATCACGACGGACCGGACGGTGGCGCCGGGCGGGGGCCACAGCCAGCGGGGGACGCCCCGCGGAGGCCGGTTATCGGGGCTCGGGCGGCGGGTGACGGGCATGGGCCCAGCCTATCCGCAAGGAGACGGCGGGGGCCAGCACGAGCCGTTCACGGCCGGATCAAGCGCGCCCGGGGGTCTGGTCGATACGGGACCCGGAGGGTAGCTCTCATGGCTCGCCGTACACGTCATCCTGCTGTCTCGTTCGCCCTGTTCCTTGTCATCTGCGGCATGGGCTGGGTCGCCTACGAAAACCGCGACTTCTTCAAGGGCGAGCCGAAGGAGGAGCTGCTGACCAGCGAGGTCAAGGCGATGCTCCGCGAGACCATCTACGAGGTCTGGGAGAACGACGAGTGCTTCCTCGAGCTGCGCAGCAACCTGAACTGGCGCCCGAACGAGCACCGCTACCTGCTGGACATCATCGTGGCCGACGGCTCCTCCTGCGAGGACGGCGCCAAGCAGCTCTGCTGGGACATCGCGCTCCTCATCCAGCGCGAGGCGGGCGTCACAGCCACCGTCATCGCCTACGACCGCGCAGGCCGTGAGGTCGGAAGAAAAGTCCTCTAAGACTCTCCGCAGAGACGCAGAGGCTCGGAGCGCCGCCCACAAGCGGCCCGCGGCCTTCCCTGACCCTCACCAAGAATCGCAAGCGCTAATCGCTTGAAGCTGGTGGCTCGGCGTCAACGGTGATCGCTCTGCGCCTCTGTGCCTCTGCGGAGAACGTCTACCGCGTGGGCGACGAGAGTGCGCTAACAACCGTCGGCTTGCCGTAGGCCTCGAGGGCATGAATGTGCAAGCCCGCGGCTTCGACCTCGACGGATGAGACGCGCGTGCGATCGATCTGCGTGAACCCCGTAGGCATGCGGAAGCTGCCGTTGTGGTTGACGATCACCCGCATGGCTTCGCGGATGCCCTCGCTGGGCGCCGCGACGGCCTGCGTCGAAGTACCGCGGACGCGCAGGATGCCCTCCAACGCGTAGCTGAACCACAGGCGGTGAAGCAGCGCTTCGGCCGCCGGGCCCTTCAGGCGCACGATCTCGACGCCCAGGACGCGATCCTGGTTGTCGGTCACGACGAAGCCCGCGTCGTCCTTGCGCACGCGGTAGCCGCGGGTGAGCGAGGCCATGTTCGTCTTCGACGTGTGGTGACCGTAGATGTGAGCAAGGCTCCAGTTGTCGCCGAGGTACCGCTTCTTCTGCTTGCTCACGAACGCCTCGACCTGGAGGCGCGCGGCTTCCTTGACTTCGGCCTGCGAAGCACCCGCCGCGAGCAGCGCGCGGATGGTCGGGCCGGCGATCCAAGGCTGGATCATCGGCTCTTCCTCACCGTTGCCGTCGGGGTACTGCTCGACGACACGGCAGGGAATGACGTACGGCGTCGTTGCCGCGGCCGGCGGCAGCCACACGGGCTGGGCGACGACGCGGTCGGCCTTGCCGCCGGTGAGCAGCTGGCCGGCCGGGATGAAGATCGGCTGCGTGGTCCCCTCGACGAGCGCGATGACGGAGCCGGCGTCCTTGCCCTCCTTCAGCGTGAGCTGCTTGCGGGCCTGGGACTGGGCAACCACCGGATCGAGGAAGCCCTGGTCGCGGGAACCTGCTGCGGGATTGGGATCGAGCGGCGTCGAGGCGAGCGGCGACACAGCAGGCTTGGCATCGCGCACGCGGCGAGCACGCACGTTGACGGGTAGCTGCATGGCGGGACGCTCGAACAGCGACCCGATCTTCGTTCCGCGCAGGCCCGGCATCGGCTCGAGCATCTCGCGCGCGACCTTGCCGGTCTCGCGGGCCGTGGGCTCGGGACTCGTGCGACCGCTCTCGACCGTGCGGCTGCCGCGCTGCTGGACGCTCAGGGTCCACTCGCGTATCAGGCCGCGCTCGTAGAGGTAGCGGTAGGTCTTCACGGGCAGCGTGCGCGCCAGCTGCCCATCGAAGCTGGGCAGGTAGCAGGCCATCACCTGGGTGCCGAGCTGCTCGGTCAGCTCCTCGACGCGACGCATGCGCTCGACGATGACCGCGAGGTGCTCCGCGGACCCATCGGAGGTGAGCTGCTTCACTCGGAGCGGCCGGCGCAGCGGCGTGTCGACCGGAGCGATCGGATCGTAGCCCTCCAGCGCATCCAGCCCCTTCGCGATGGCGGCATCCGTGAGCACGGTGCCGGCGTGGCTCGGCACGGAGGCGAGCGGCGCGGGCCGCGTCTTCACCGTGACGACGCGCTCCGGCGCTTCGTCGCCGGGCTGGAGGCCCAGCACCACGGCCAGGCCGATGGCGATCAGCACGCACGCGGCAGTGGCGAACTGGACGAGATTGTCCATCCGGTTCTCGCGGCGGCGCACGGCACCCTGTTCGGCGACGCGCGCGAGGACTGCGTTCTGGAGCCGCAGCGCCGGCGCGTCGTGGTCGTTGCACTCGACGTCCCACTGCTTGAGCACGGACGACATGCGCTCGAGACGGGCGGCCACGATCTGGCAGCGCGCGCACTCGTGCAGGTGCTTCTCGACGACGGCCGTCTCGGCCGGACCGAGCTCCTTGTCCACCAGCAGGTGGATCTGCTCGGAGATGCGGTCGCATGTGCGGATCGGGGGCTGCATGGGGCTCATCGCGCGCCTCCCGCGGGGAGGTGGGCGGGGGTCGGGGAGGCGCGGTTCATGCCGAACCCCAATCCCGGCCGATCATGTCGCGACCGACGGAAGTGCGGGCGAGCGCGCGGGCGAGCAGCTTACGGCCGCGATGGAGCAGCACCTTCACCTCGTTGAGGGAGATATCCATGACCTCGGCGATCTCGCGATAGCGCAGGCCTTCGAACTCGCGCAGCTCGAGCGCTTCCCGAACGTGGAGCGGCAAGCCGGCGAGCGAGCTGTGGACGGCGTCCTTGGCTTCTTGCGAGCGGAGCGGGGCGTCGGGGTTGTCGTCGCGCGACAGCGGTTCGAGCTCCGTGCCCTCGGCCTCGATCGGGTCCATCTGGATGGCCTGCACGTGCTTGCGGCGCTTGCGCTTGCGCAGCGCGTCGAAGCAGAGGTTGGCGAGCACGCGATAGAAGAAGGTCGTGAAGTGACCGCGAGGCTGATAGCGCGCGGCGTTGCGGAAGAGCTTGACGAAGAACTCCTGGGTGATGTCCTCCGCCGTGTGGTGGTCGCGGAAGATGCGCCACGCGTAGCGGTAGGCGGCGTTCTGGTAGCGCGCCATGAGCTCGGTCAGGGCGGCCGTGTGCCCCCGGCCGCAGCGGACCATGAGGTCGTCGTCGCTGCAGCGATCGGCAGGGCCGCGGCGGGCCCGGGATCCGGAGCGGGAGAGGGGCGGAGTCATCTACTCTCTGGGAACGTCCTGATCCCCGGGTTGCACGACCAAATCGAGTCGCGGTCGGTCCGGACGGCCGGCCGCCCGGGCCCCAGTAGTATCCTCCGTAACCACCGGACCGGCAACCGGTTCGGGCGTTTCCACTTGGGAGCCTGTTCGTGAAGATTCTGGTAGTCGACGACGAGGAGGCCATCCGGGACAGCCTCGACCACGTCCTGCGCTTCGAGCACCACGAGGTGGCGCTGGCCAAGGATGGGGCCGAGGGGCTCGAAGCGCTCAAGAACCAGCCGGAAACGGACCTGGTCTTCCTCGACATCAAGATGCCCGGCCGGGACGGGCTGGAAGTCCTGGGCGACATCACGCAGGACCATCCGGAGGTCCCGGTCGTGATGATCTCGGGCCACGGGACGATCGAGACGGCGTTGGAGGCCACGCGAAGCGGGGCCTTCGACTTCATCGAGAAGCCGCTCGATCGCGACCGGGTGCTCCTCACGGTCCGCAACGCGCACCAGATGCGGCGCCTCAAGGACGAGAACGAGGTCCTGCGCGAGCGCCTCTCCCAGACCAGCAAGGAGATGATCGGGACGAGCACCCCGCTCGAGCAGGTGCGCAAGGTCATCTCGAAGGTGGCCCCCACCCAGGCGCGCGTCCTGATCCAGGGCGAGAACGGCTCCGGCAAGGAGCTCGTCGCGCGCCTGATCCACGACCTCTCCGAGCGTGCGTCCGGTCCGTTCGTCGACGTGAACTGCGCCGCGATCCCGAAGGACCTGCTCGAGAGCGAGCTGTTCGGGCACGAGAAGGGCTCGTTCACCGGCGCGACCGCGCAGCGCAAGGGCAAGTTCGAGCAGGCCGACGGCGGCACGCTCTTCCTCGACGAGGTCGGCGACATGTCGCTCGACGCGCAGGCGAAGGTGTTGCGCGTGATCGAAGAGCAGCGCGTCCAGCGCGTGGGCGGCTCGGAGCCGATCCCGGTGGACGTTCGCCTCGTCGCGGCGACGAACCAGGACCTCAAGAGCGGCGCCGAGGACGGGTCGTTCCGCGAGGACCTCTACTACCGCCTCGCGGTCGTGCCGATCTTCGTGCCGCCGCTCCGCGACCGCAACCAGGACATCTCCGTCCTCGCGCAGACGTTCCTGCAGCAGATGGCGAGCAACCTGGGTCGCGAGGAGCCGCCCGTGCTCACGGACAAGGCCCGCGCCTGGCTGGAGCGCCAGCAGTGGCCGGGCAACGTGCGCCAGCTTCGCAACCTGATGGAGCGCTGCGTGATCCTCGCGGACGGTCTCAAGATCGACGTGAAGGACCTCGAGCAGCTCACGGGTCCGGGCGCGACGGCGGCGGCGCCCGACGTCTTCCGCACGGCGCAGACCTTCGAGGAGTTCAAGGAGCAGTCCGAGCGCCTGTTCCTCCAGCAGCGCCTCACAGGCAACGACTGGAACGTGAAGCGCACCGCCGAGTCGCTGGGAATGCAGCGCAGCAACCTCTACAAGAAGATGGAGCGCTACGGATTGAAGTGACCTGGTGCGTGGGCCGGCCCCAGCACTCAGCACTCCATCCCGTTCCCGTTCTCGTGCCCAGTACCCAGCACCACGAGGTGGCCTGCAGGGGACACCGGGTTGTCCCCTCCTCACACCACGCGAACAGGCGGGGTTCTTCCGGCCCTCAGACGCAAGGCATTGGCATCGCCCCGGTTATGGTGTTCTGGCAGCGGGCGAGGCAGAAGACCGGCTTCGGCCTCCCGTTTGCGCTTTCCGTGGGAACTCCGGAGTCCCCATGCCCCAGCACCCGCGCCGCAGCCGCTCGCTCTGCCGCGTCGCCGTCGTGCTCGTGGCAGCCCTGCTCGTCCCCCTCGCCGGCCCCGCGGCCGAGGGCGCCGGCACCTCGGATCCGGCCGCTTGCTTCCTGCGATTCAAGAACGCGTGGACCGCGCGCTCCCAGACCTCCGTGGTCGACTGCATGCAACCGAAGGGCAAGGTGCTCTTCACGCTCTTCGCCTACCCGCTCTCGGGCAAGGCGCGCTTGATGGGGCCCGAGCAGGCCAAGGAAACGCTCAAGACGTACTTCAAGAAGGTCACGTCCGTGAGCCTCAAGGACGTCACGCCCAAGAAGAGCCCGAAGAACGTGCGGTTGTACGAGTACACGTACAGAGCCACCGGCAAGAATGCGCGCACGACGCACCTGCAGGTGAAGCTGAAGCAGGATCCCAAGCGCCTATGGGTGCTCGCCTCCGTGAACGAGTCCGCCAGGCCGCGCAAGTAGCCGCGGTCCTGCTGTGCCTGGCTGCTCTCGCGGGATGTGGCGCGACGGCTCAGGACGCCGAGGACCGCGCGCAGCGGCTCCTCACCGACGGCGAGCGCGTCGTCCGGGAGCAGCTCGAGTCCATCCTCACCGCGTGCGAGCGCGCGCTCGGTGAGCTCGACGCGGCCCTGCAGGATGCGGGCGACGATCCCCA
>JANQJW010000077.1 GCA_028281445.1 Planctomycetota bacterium
CGGCGACGAGGGCCTGCTCTCGTTCACCCACCAGAAGGCGATCATGACCGACCGCGGGCTCCTCGACTTCGAGCCCTTCTGGTTCCCCTACCGGGACAAGTACGACGCGATGGCCGCGGCCTTCCACGGGCTGCTCGACGGCAATATGCCCAAGGCGATCTTGAACATCTTCAAGCTCAGCCGCATCACCGCGAAGGGCTAGGAATCCGTCGCGTGTAGCGCCTGGACGTCGGGCTTCGCCCGAAGTCCGGCGCTCCCCGCGACGGATTCCTAGTGAGCCGAGTGCCTCGGCTCAGGAGCGGGAGGGAGCCGAGGGGGGTCAGGCGGCTGCCCAGGCGCGGCGGAAGAGCTTGAGCAGGTTGTGGGTAGCGCAGAGGAGCGCCCATTCGGCGCGGACCTTGTGGAGGCCGCGCAGGAGGAAGCGGCGAAAGCCACGCGCCTCCTTGATCTGACCGAAGACCGGTTCGACGGTGGCCTTGCGGCGGCGATAGCAGGCGTCGCCTTCGGGCGAGCGGAGCTTGTCGGCCATCCGCTGTCGGGACGACTGTGACGGCGGTGACTGGCCAGTCGTTTCCGAGTTGCGCCGCCGTCGGCCTGTGGCGATGTGCGCGTCGATGCCCTGCTCCTCGCACCAAGCGCTGTTCGCGGCGGACCAGTAGCCAGCGTCCGCGGTGATGGTCTTCGGTTTGTCCCCCGTATTGGCCTCGACTTCCTCGAGCACGGGCACGAGGTACTGCGGGTCCGGAGCCTGGTTCGACAGCGCGCACGCCACGATGACTTGATGGCCTTCGGAGACGGCGGCCTGTGCGTTGTAGCCCTGCACGTAGGCGCCTTGGCCGTCGACCATGATGCGGCTGTCGGGGTCGGTGAAGTTGCGCTGCGCCTTCGGCTTCGGGGTGCCATCGGGTTGCGTGCGCACGCGATGCGCGGGCAGCTTCGACGGCGGCTCGTCGTCGTCATCGTCGTTCGGTGGGTCGAGCTTGTCGGCCTCCTGTCGCTGCCTCGTGGCGCGCGTGGCGGCGGCCGCTCGCTCCTTGGCCGTCGGCGCCTTCTCGGTCCGTTCGTCGTTGCCCGCCGCGTGCTCACGGAGCTGTGCGGCGCGCGCCTCCTTCGCCTCGGCCTCCAGCTCCGCCTTGGCCTGACGAATCCGGGCGAGGCGAGTCTCGCGACGCTTGAGCTCCCCTGGCAACTCGAAGTCGTCGCGCCCGACGCCGAAGCGCTCGTCCTCCTCGCGATCGACGGCCTCGGCGCGCTCGAGCAGCGCCTTGATCTCGGCCTGCAGTCGGTTCTCTTCCTTCTTCATGCGCTCGTAGGACATTGCCTTGTGTTTGCTGGCGTTCGCTTGGATTTTCGTCCCGTCGACCGACACGTGACCCAGCTCCACCAGGCCCGCCCGAGCGCACAGCTGCACCGTCGCCACGAACAGGCTCGAGAGAGCGTCGAGGTGCTCGCGCCGAAACGCGGCGATCCGCGTGAAGTGAGGGTGCTGGTCCCCCGTCAGAAAACGCGTCGCCAGGTCCTCGTACGTCGCTCGTGCGATGCGCCGCGACGAGTACACGCCGCTGCAGTACGAGGAGAGCAGCAGCGCCACCATCATCCGCGGGTGGTAGCCCTTCTGCCCCCGCGCATCGCGCGAATGAAGCGCGTCCTCGATGGCGCTCAGGTCGAGCTCCCCGAGCACCTCGAGCACGAAGTGCACGAGGTGACCCTCCGGGAGCCACTCGTCGGGCCGCGGCGGAATCAGGTACGCCTGGTGCGGCGACCAAGGGCGGAACGTCTTGCCGGACACCCTCCGAGAAGATCACCACCGAACCGCCCTGTCGACCCCTCTCCGACGCAAGTCGCAGACTTGCCCCCTAGGAGCGCGGAGGGCAGAGGCCGACGGCGGGCGAAGCCCGGCGGCGGTCTATGCGCTACGAGCTCCTAGGCGATCTTCGTGACGCCCGCGGCGAGCCAACGCGCGCGCGAGGCCTCGTCGAGGGCGACGCCCATGCCTGGCCCGCGCGGCTCCGCCTCGGTCACCCACGCGACGCGACCGTGGACCTCGACCCGCACCTCGCCGACCTCGACGAGGAGCGAGACCGCCGTGCCCACCGGCTCCAAGAAGTCCGACCGCACGAAGA
>JANQJW010000090.1 GCA_028281445.1 Planctomycetota bacterium
CCACGTTCCAGGCACGCAGCGGGCGACCAGGACCTCGGCGCTGCCGTTCCCGCGCGTGCGCCCGCGCCAGTACCTCGGCATGCGGGTTCGCTGGTCGACCGGCACGCTCCCGGCCTCGATGCTCACGGCGACGCCGTCCTTGCCCGCCCAGGGTGCGGGCCCGTCGCCCGTCCACGCGAGGACCAGGCGCAGCGTCACGGAGTGTTCCACCGTGACACGCGCCGACGCCGCCTTGTGCCCGGCCTCCACGAAGGAGACCCAGGTCGCGGAGTCGGTGTGTGGACCGCGCACGTCGACGCGCAGGCGGTCGAACGTAGCCGCATTGACGCGTACGGCTCCCGTCGCGTCGGTCTCGTCCCCCCACGCGAAGGGAGTCCATGCGGTGCTCTGCACGCGCACGCGCGCACCGGCAACAGGCTGGTCCTCGTGATCACGAACGTGGACCGTCACGGAGCGACCGGTCTGCAATGCGACCGTGCCCAGGTCGAGCGCCTTCCCCATGTCGAACACCCGGCCGGTCAAGAGCACCGGCATGTAGGACGCGGCCCGTACGCCCAGGCGCTTGGCCTCCCCGGGCTTGAACCCGGCGACCTCGAAGCGACCGTCGTCACCGACCGCTGCGGTCTGTCCCCAGCCATGCGAGAGGCGGGTCAGGATGCGCACGCTCTTGGGCAGCGTCTCGCCGTCGGGAACCGACAGGCGCCCGCGCACCGACGCGCCACGCTCGAGGACCACCGTGACGCCATGAGTGCCGCGCGGAATCTCCGTTCTCGTCTCGAGGTACCCGTTGGCCCACACGTGGATCGGAACGCGCTTCGCGTGCTGGGGACGGATCGCGAAGCGGCCTTGCGCGTCCGTCTCGTCGTCCTTGTCGGCCTCGTAGAGCGGCGCATAGACACGGACGCCCGCGAGCGGCCTGCCTTGTTCGTCCACGACGCGGCCGCTGACGGTGATCGGGGGCCTCTCGCGGTCCCCGGCCCACGCGGGCGCAGCGATGAGGAGCAGCAGGAGGAGGAAGACCGTCCCTCGCATCGGACGTGACCCTAGCTCGTCTGCCCCGGGAGGCCCGCAAAACGTCTGCACTTGTGCATGCGCCTTACGTCCTCTGGCGGAAACCGCGCAGGAACTGCCCGGTGTAGTCGAGCGCTGCGACGACGCTGGACGCGGCCGCCGCCCAGAAGAGATACGGCCGCGCGGGCTCGGCCCACGTGACCAACATTGCGACGAACCAGACGAAGAGGAAGGCGGTTGTCAGCTTGCCGGGCATGCGAGCCGACATCTTCCCGAACGCGCTCCACTCGCGGTGTCCGATCACGACCAGGGTGATGAGGCCAACGGCGATGTCGCGCGCCATGACGAGGAGCACCTGCCAGAGCTGGAGGTCGCCTTCGATCACCCAGGTGACGAGCACGGTGATGACGAACGCCTTGTCGGCGACGCCGTCCATGACGGCGCCGAACTGCGTCTGCGCGTCGAAGCGCCGCGCAATGACACCATCGATCCAATCGCTGAAGCCCGCGACGAGGATGATCCACAAACGGTAGCGTGGATCGATGAACGGAAACGCTGCCGCGAGCCCAAGTCGGAAGATCGTGATCGCATTGGGCACGTGCTTCCACATCCCTACAACGATACGACGTTACGCGGCGCTCTCTGCGACCTCTTTCAACCTGCCGAACATGTGCTTGCAGTAGATGCGACCGAGGAACCAGAACAGCGGCGAGAGCAGGCGCGTGGCACCCCGCACCTCGAAATCCTGTTCGTAGTCGAGCTGCGCACGCTTACCCACCGCACTGAAGCGGTGTTCGGTGTGAAGCACCTGGCCCGGCTTGAAGCGCCCGCCCGTGATCGTCTCCTTGATGCGCTTGCCCGGCTCCCAGACCAGGTTGCGGCCGTGGTACGTGACGACGCGCTTGCCCTCGCGGACCTGCATCTCGTACGTGCTGCCTTGTCCGTGCGGCGGTGGACTGGTGATGTCAAGCTTCACGAAGCCCGGGACCCAGGTAGCGAGGATCGCGGTGTCCTCGAAGCACGACCAGAGCCGCTCGGGGGTGCAGTCGATCCGGAAACGGAGCCTCACGCGCATGGCCGCAGCCTACCCATGCCCGCGGCGGGAGGAGTACGCCCAAGCCGCCCGCCGGAGCGGTGCCGTAGTCGTAGGCCCCCGGTACCCTGCCACGTCGGCCGCATGCGGAGGTGCCTGGGCATGGTGCTCGTGATCGGGATTACAGGGAGGAACTGCGCGGGCAAGGACTCCGTCGCCGAAGTGCTGGGCCGCCGCGGATTCGAGAAGCACAGCCTCTCCGACGTCCTGCGCCAGGAGCTGAGAGAGCGGGGCGAGGAGATCACGCGTCCGGCGTTGATCGCCGTCGGCAACGAGCTGCGCGCCGCCGAAGGGCCCGGCGTGCTCGCCACGCGCGTCCAGAACCTCATGCAGACCGACCGCGTTGCGCTCGTCAGCGTGCGCAACCCGTCCGAGGTGGAGGCGCTGCGCGCCCTGCCGCGCTTCGTGCTCCTCGGCGTCGAGGCGCCCGTGGAGGTCCGCTTCGAGCGCGAGAGCAAGCGGGCCCGAGAGTCGGCCCCGGCGAGCCTCGCGGAGTTCAAGCAGCTGGAGCAGCGCGAGAACACGAAGGACCCCAACGCACAGCAGCTCGACCGGACCATGGACCTGGCCGACCACGTGCTGGTCAACGACGGCTCGCTCGCGCTCTTCGAGGAACGCATCACCTCTCTGCTGGAAGGCCTGGAATGATCGATCGCGACGAGATCCCCGACGGCATCGACCCCGACGACCTGATCTACGGGCAGAACCCGGATCACAAGCGGCCCGGATGGCAGGAGTACTTCCTGCAGGTGATGGACACCGTCGCCACCCGGGCCAACTGCGACCGCGGCCGGGCCGCCGCCATCATCGTGAAGGACAAGCGTATCGTCGCGACCGGCTACGTCGGCGCGCCGTCGGGCCTGCCCACATGCGATGAGGTCGGCCACCTCATCAAGATCGCCTACGACGAGCGCGGCGGGCAGCACAAGCACTGCGTGCGCACGACCCACGCCGAAGCCAACGCCATCGCCCAGGCCGCCAAGCACGGCACGGCCATCGACGGCGCCACGATCTACATCCGCATGACGCCGTGTCTCGACTGCACCAAGCTGCTCATCAACGCGGGGATCAAGCACGTCGTCTGCCGCAAGCGCTACCACGCCGATCACGACAGCGTGAAGATGCTGGCCGACGCCGGCGTCAAGCTGGACGTGCTCTCCCAGGAGCAGGAGACCTACGACCACATGAAGTAGCGGATCTGGTCCGCTGACCTGCCGCGTAGACTCTCGGCCCCCCGTACTCCCAACAGTCAGGTGGAGGTTCGAGATGGATCTAGCGAAGGCGCACGTGCTCGTCACCGGCGGCAGCCGGGGCATCGGCAGAGAGACCGCAGGCCACCTGATTGCGTGCGGCGCCAAGGTCGCGATCTGCGGCCGCGACGAGGCGGTACTGAAGGCCGCCGCCGAGGAACTCGGCTGCTTGGGCATCCAGGCCGACGTGGCTCGCGAGGACGACGTCGTTCGCATGGTCTCGGACACCGTCTCAGGCCTCGGCGGCTACGACGTCCTGATCAACAACGCGGCCATCGGGACCTTCGGACGCCTCGTGGACACGGCGGTCGAAGACTTCGAGCGCGTGCACCGGGTGAACGTGATCGGCGCGTTCCTCGCCGCACGCGAGTCCGCGAAGCACTTCATTGCCAACGGCGGCGGGCACATCGTCAACGTGGCCTCGACGGCTGCGCGCAAGGGCTTCGAAGGGGGCGGGGCGTACGCCTCGAGCAAGTTCGCGCTCAGCGGCCTCACGGAGTGCTGGCGAGCGGAGCTGCGTAAGCACGACGTGCGCGTCATGCAGATCAACCCCAGCGAGGTCCAGACCGGCTTCGGCGGCCGCGAGCCGCCGTCGATCAATCCCTCGAAGCTGCAGGCCTCCGACGTTGCGCAGGCGATCGTCGACATGCTGGCCCTGCCCGAGCGCGGCTTCATCACCGAGACGACCCTCTGGGCTACGAATCCGCAGTAGGGCGGAGCCACAGGTCGCTAGCATCTCCCGGATGCGTCCCCGGCCCCTCCTGATCGCCGCCCTGCTGTCGCTCTGCTGCACACCCGCGGCCGCGTCCGAGGCGTTCAACGCCGACGTGGAGGAAGCCCTCCAGGGCCTGATCACGGATCTCGACAAGCTCGCCCGCTGGTGCAAGACGCCGAGGCTCTTCGGAAAGCGTGACGAGGCGTATGAGCTTGTCCTGGAGTTCGATCCGGACCATGAGCGCGCGCGCAAGACGCTGAAGTTCAAGCGCAGCAAGGATGGCGGCTGGGTTCAGAGCCCGAAGTACAAGCGCCCGCGCAACTGGAAGCCGAAGGTGATCCCGCAGTACGAAGAGCGGCTCGCCCAAGCGCTCGCGCGATACCGCGACAGGATGCTCGACGCGTGCATCCGCGAGGCGGCACGCGGAGGCCACACGCGCGCGGCGGACTTGCAGGTCGAGCTCCTCAAAGGCCATCTCCCAGGTGACGCCAAGGTCCTCCAGGCGCTCAAGAAGACTCTGCTCGAGCACCACGGGCAGCTCCAGAGCGTCGAGGTGCCGATCGCTCTCGAGCGTGTCGCCTTCCGCCTCAACAAGTACTTCCCGAAGGACCCCGACGTGCGCCGTGCGCTCGGCGAGATCGAGATCGATGGCCGCTGGGTCCTGCCGGCGACGGTCAAGGCCCTCGAGCGGCACAAGCAGATCACCGTCCAGGCTGCTGCTGCCCTGAAGGCCGTTCCCGCGGTCTCCACCGCGCAGGCAACGGACGCCGAGATGGCCGCGGGCGGAGCGGGCGACGGGGTCAAGACGACGGCGCACCTGCGCGTGCTGGGAACCACGTCGGCCGAGAGCCTGGCGAGCATCGCGAAGCACTGCGAGGCGGCGGGGCCGTTCATCAAAGCCGTACTCGGTCGCGAGGTGAAGCGCGCCAAGATGCGCACGCTCTTCGTGTTCCGAAAGTGGGACCACTGGAAGAACTTCGTCGACCGCTGGAAGGGCTTCACGCCCGAAGTGCGCGAGTACGCCCGAGCCGCGACGAGCAGCGGCTATCCCGTGGGCGAGCACGAGTACGCGTGCCTGCCCGTCGGGCGGCCTGAGGTCGAGCTTGACGTCTGCGCCGATGTCATCTTCCAGACGCTGCTGAACGAGGCGTTCGCCGTGTGGCAGGAAGCCAAGGGGCAGTGGCACGAGCTGCCCGGCTGGGTGCGCATCGGCGTCAGCGACTACCTGACGTATCGGCTCACGGGCAAGCGCATCCTCACGACGGTCGGCGGCGAGATCGGCTACGGGCAGAAGAAGCCGGAGATCAAGTACCGTTCGCCGAAGGCCGGCACGGACCTCCTGCCCATCGCGCTCGAGGCGCTCCAACGCAACCAGGCCCCCGGTACGCACATGATGCTCGGCAAGGGTCTGGCCGCCTTCACAAAGGACGACGCGATCACGTCGTTCGCGTTCGCGCGCTACCTCCTCGAGGGCCGTCCCAAGGACGCGGTGCGGATCCTCACGGAGGTCGGCAAGGGTCGCGACACGAAGGCCGTCGTGAAGGAAGTGCTGAACATGTCGATCGAAGCCCTGCACGTCGAGCTGATGCGCTGGATCGAAGAGATGATCGCGACGGCGAAGTAGGTCTTTGCCGCCGGCGTTCGATTCTGTAGCGTCTTTTCGTGCGTTGGCTGTTGGCCCTGTTCCTCGTTGTCGTCTTCTGTTCCGTGGCCGTAGCCGAAGACTACACCTCGCTCGGCGATGCAATCGTCAAGGCCGCGGGCCACGACGACACGGCTGCGCTCGTACGCTTGAAGGACGAGACCGATCTCGACCACTGGATCGTGGCCGATGAGGTGATGAGCCGCGGCCTGTTCGAAGCCGCGATGGCGTGGGCGCTGGCCGCCCACGACGTCGACGAGGCGAAGGCGCTGGCGCGCTACATCGCACGCACGCAGACGAAGGGCTACGACCAGACACTGCGCAAGGTAGTCCACGACGCGCGCAAGGACCGCGTAGCGGGCAAGGCCGACGAGGTCCGCAAGCGCCTGCTCGAGGGCCTCGAGGAAGCACCCCAGACCGTCGAGGGCGTGCGCCTGCTCGTGCAGCGCAGCAACGCGCGCGTCGCCTTCGACCCCCCGGAGAAGGTCCATGCGGACCGCGACAAGGCAATCGACGCAGCAATCGCCATGGGCTGGCACTCCGGAGCGGCCGAGACCTGCCGCATCGGTGCCATCAAGGCGAATCGCCGACGTGAGCCGGAGCGAACGAAGGCGTTGCTCCGGCGCCGCGTGGAGATCCAACGGACGCGCAGGAGCGCCGAGGAGCTCGTCGACGCCTTGCTTCGGCTTCACCGGCACCTGGACGAGCACGGCACATCGGCCGAGGCGCTGCCGGTGCTCGAACATGCGCGTGTCGCCGCGAGGGAATCAGGCGACGTCCGCTTGCGCGCAGAGGTTCGCGTTGCCATGGCGCGCCAGCCGTACAAGAAGGGAGATCGCAAGGCTCGCGCGTTGATCGACGAAGCGTACGCGTTGGCGGGCTCTCAAGCCGAACATGGGTACGTACTGAACCTGATCGGCCTGCTTCACGAGGAGTTCGGACAGTACGACGAAGCCTTGCGGGTGTTGCGCAAGGCCGCCGAGCTCGCAGAGGGAGAGGACCTGCGCTCGACACTCTTCGATCTTGGATGGGAGTACTCGCGCCGCGGCTCCCACGCAGAAGCCGAACGCACGTTCGAGCGGCTGCTCCAGGAGTCACGGAAGGCAAGGGACCCGTGGTTCGAGCAAACTGCCCTCTACAACCTCACCGACATCAGCCGCTCACTCGACCGCATGGAGCGTGCGAACAGGCTCGGGCTACAGGCGATGGCGCTGGCTGAGAAGCTCCTCGACACAGGACGCGTAGCGCGCAGCCTCCGGCAGCTCGCCACCCTGCGCTCGGCCGCCGGGCAGGTGGAACTCGCCTTCGACCTCCAGAGTCGCGAGATCGCGATCCGCGAGCAGACGGGCACGCAGCTGAGCCTTGGGTACGCGTTGCGCAACCGCGGCCACCTGCACAAGAAGCGCGGCGACTACGCCTCCGCCCGGTCTGACTACGAGCGATCGCTCGCGCTGGCGCGCGACTGCGAGTCGGAGGCACTCGAGGCAGACTTGAGTACTGCCCTGGCCAGCATGTCCATCCGGACGGGCAAGTACGGCGCGGCGAGGCGGCACGCCGAGCAGGCCTTCGCGATCTACGAGAAGATCGACCAGCCGGTCATGTCCGTCCACTCGCTTTGGCAGCTGATCGACATCGACAGAAGGGAGACACGCTACGCGGATGCGGTTCGGCATGGCCGCGAGGCCATCGACCGCATCGCGGGCTTCGTGGAAGGACTTTCCGACGCCGACATGGCACGCGTGCGCCAGTACTACACCGGCGTCTTCGGCATCGCCGTCCACGCTGCCTGGAAGATCGGCGACCACGACTCGGTCTTCTACGTCATCGAAAAGGGCTGCGCCCTGGGCCTGCTGATGATGATGGGCGGGCGCGAGAAGCTGAGCCGCGCGGCGTTGCCGCCAGAACTCGAACGGGAGCGCGCGCAGGCTCGTGCCGGTGAGGCCGCGGCTTATCGCACGTACCAGCGCGCGCGAGAAACGCGCGTCCTGCGGACCATTCGTGAACGCAAGCAGGCGTGGGAGGCGGCGCGCGAGCGACGACGGCGTGTCGGAGAGCGCATCGAGCGCGAGATGCGGCTCCTTGCGGATCTCATCGACCCCAAGGTCGACGACCTCGCAACCCTGCAGGCGCGCCTTCGACCGGGAGAGGCGTTCCTCAACTATGTGTTCTCCGGACCTGCGTTCGCGATTCAGATCGTCGAACACGGCAAGCCGCCGCGCCTCGTCGAGCTGAAGCCCAAGCGGGAGGCGCTGCGACCAATCATCCCGCGGGACTGGTTCGCCCGCGAGCGCGACGCCAAGCCCATCGTCGATCACCTGCGCCGCGAGCTCATCGCTCCACTGGGCCTCGCACCGAGCACGAAGACGCTGTTGATCTCGCACGAAGAGGAACTGCTCGAGATTCCGTTCGGGATGCTCGTACCGGATCTGGAGGTCGTGTACGTACCCTCGGCGACGACCTACGGCCTGATGCTCGAGCAACGGGAGGCGCGGGGCGCGCAGGTTCTCGCAATCGGCGATCCGGCGCACGATGCAGCGGCGCTGCGCCTGCCGCGGCTGCCGCACGCCCGGCTGGAGGCTGCGGCCGTCGGCGACATCGTCCTCTCAGGCAAGGACGCCACGGAGCCGGCCTTGCTCCGCGCGCTCTCGCGCCCCGAGCGCTGGCGCGCCGTTCACCTTGCCTGCCATGGCCGAATGAACGCGAAGGTCCCGCTCGACTCCGACCTGGTACTGGCGCCGAGTCCTGACAACGACGGCCTCCTCACCGCCGGCGAGCTGACGCGCGTGCACTTCAACGCGGATCTGGTGACACTCAGCGCGTGCGAGACGGGGCGCGGGAAGACCTACCAGACCGAAGGACTGTTCGGCCTCACCCGCTCGGTCCTTCTTGCCGGCGCCCCGCGCGTAGTCGTGAGCCTCTGGAACGTCGACGATGAGGCAACGCGGGCGCTGATGGAGAGGTTCTACGCGCTCTGGAAGGCAGGGGCGGGCACGGCGGCTGCCCTGCGCGACGCCAAGGCCTTCGTCCGCTCGCAGGAGAGGTGGCAACACCCGTATTATTGGGCTGCCTGGGTGCTCTGGGGGCTCCCGGACTAGGAGGGCCGATGCGCACACAGCTCATCGTCGTCGGGGTCCTGCTGCTGGGCTCCGGGCTCTTGCTCGCCAAGGAGAGCAAGCTCAAAGAGTCGCTGCAGGACGACCTCGTTCACGACAGCTGGATCTACGAGGACATCGACCGCGGGTACGCCGAGGCCAAGAAGACCGGCAAGCCGCTCCTGGTGTCGTTTCGCTGCGTCCCATGAGCAGGCTGCGAGAGCATCGACGGCCAGTTGGCCAGTCAGGATGACCCGGAGCTCAAGGCGCTACTCGATAAGTTCGTGTGCGTCAGGCGCGTGCAGATGGGCGGCGTGGACCTCGCGACCTTCCAGTCCGATCCGCATCTCTCGTGGTCGATCTTCTTCATGAACGGCGACAAGACGATCTACGGCCGGTACGGATCATCGCACCCCCGGACCAAGCGCAGCAAGAGTGATTCCAACCCGAACCACACGATGAAGGGCCTGAAGGCCGCGCTGGCGAAGGCGCTGAAGGTTCATGCCTCGTACGTCAAGGACCCGGCCGCAGAGAAAGCGTCGCTTGCGCCCAAGACGGGGGCTGCTCCGCCCTGGCGGTTCGCAGAGAAGACGCCGTCGGCGAAGAAGTACAAGCGCATGAAGCACCTCAAGCGCAGTGACACGGACACCCACGGGTGCGTCCACTGCCACGAGGTGCATCGCACCGAGATCGACTCGCGCTTCATGAAGAAGCTCGAGATTCCGGACAGGCTCCTCTGGCTCTACCCGAGCCCGTCCGTCCTGGGTCTCAGCTTCAGCAAGGACCACTGCGCGCAGATCACCAACGTCGCCCGCAACTCCCCCGCCGCCGCGGCCGGCCTGAAGCGGGGCGATGACCTGCTCGCGCTGGCGGATCAACCCCTCTGCTCGCTGGCCGATGTGATCTGGGTGCTCCACGGGTTGCCGGACGAGGGCGGTGTCCTTGAGGCAGTCGTCAGCCGCGGCGGCGAGACGGTGATCCTTGCCAACGTCAGGCTGGATGCGGGCTGGCGCCGCAAGGACGACTTCTGCTGGCGCTTCCGCACCTTCGGCTACGCCATGTGGCTGTGGACGGGCGTCACGCTCGCCGACGATCCACGCGGGATCCGGGTGACGCACCACTCGCCCCACTGGTTCAAGAAGCCCAACCGCGATGCGCGCAAGAAGCTCAAACGCGGGGACATCATTCTCTCGGTCGACGGCAACGAGGGCTGGTCCCGCAGCGACTACATCGCGTACCTGATGCGCGAGAAGAAGCCCGGCACCCGGGTGAAGCTCGAGGTGGAACGCGGGGGCAAGCGCGTCAAGCTGGAGTTCACGAACCCGAAGCCGCGTCCCGAGGTCCAGGGGTACTAGAGATGCAGCCTGGAGCCGGAGACCGCCCCGAGATCACCTATCCGTGTGAATGGGGCTACCGGATCATCGGGACGTCCGAGGAGGAGATCCGGAGGGTCGTGCGCGAGGTCGTCGGGGAGGCGGAGCACACGCTCGCCGTCTCGAACGAGAGCAGCGGAGGCAAGTACGTGAGTCTCCACCTCGCACTGACGGTGACCGATGAAGCGCACCGGCTCGACGTCTACCGCCGGATCCGTGAAGCGGAGTGCGTGAAGATCGTTCTTTAGTCCCAATTCCGAGTGACCGCCACGACTCAGCACGCGTTGTTTCGACTAGATTCCCACCCCGCAGAGTGAGGGCGCCATGGCAAAGACGTTTCCCGGCTTCCCGAAGAAGGGCATGACCTTCTTCCGGCAACTGACCAAGAACAACAACCGCGACTGGTTCCAGGCGAACAAGGACACCTACACCGAGTTCGTCCGTGAACCCACGATCGCGCTCGTCGAGGCCGTCAACGCCAAGCTCGAGCGCTTCGCGCCGGAGTACGTGGCGGACCCGAAGAAGGCGCTCACGCGCATCAACCGCGACGTGCGCTTCAGCAAGGACAAGTCGCCCTACAACACGAACCTCTCGGTGCGCTTCCCGCGCCAGGGCAGCCCGAAGGACGGGAGCGCCGGCTTCTACTTCCGCGTCTCGCCGAAGGGGATGGAAGTCGTCGCGGGCACATACATGCCCGCCAACCCGCCCCTCAACGCGCTGCGAGGGCACATCGCAGAGAACCACAAGGCATTCGAACGGATCCTCAAGCGACCGAAGTTCAAGGAGCTGCTCAGCGAGCTCCAGGGCGACTGCCTGAAGCGCGTTCCGCGCGGCTTCGATCCGGAGCATCCGGCCGGCGACCTGCTGCGGCACAAGCAGTTCTATGTGTATGCCAAGCTGCCCGTTGCAACGGCCACCTCGTCTGCCGTTCTCAAGGAACTGACCGACCGGTTCCGCTCTGCGACACCGTTCGTCGAGTTCCTCGATGAGGGCCTGAGCGCCAAGACGCGCAAGTAGCCGTTCGCACGCTGTTGGGGCTTTCGTGCGCGGGGCCCGATGGTCGATACGTCCGGGGGAGATCCTCCGGATGGCGCACGAGACGGTACTGAGGCAGAAGCGAGCTCCGGCCCCGTTGCCGGTGCGGCCGTCGCTCACGTCGCGCTCGACGTGGATCGTCGGGCCGATCTACGACTCTATCTTCTTCCTGCTTCCGCCGACGCTGGCGTTCGTCCTTGCCTACGCGATCACGGGAACGGCCTTCGACGATGACGGGTTCGAGTTCTTCGGCTACGAGGACGTGACGCTCGCGGGCCTGTTCCTCGGCATCTTCATCCACGCCCACATCGTCGCCGTCGTGTTCCGCAGCCACGCGAACACGTCGGTATTCAGAACCCACCCGTGGCGCTTCGTGCTCATCCCGGCGCTGCTCTACCTCGGGTTCATTAGCTCGAGCTGGTTGCTCGTGATCGGCTCCGTGCTCGCCACGTTCTGGGACGTCTATCACTCAGGTGCCCAGACCTTCGGCTTCGCGCGCATCTACGACGCGAAGATGGGCAACGACCGCAACGCCGGCCGCCGCCTCGACTGGTGGTTCAACCAGGTCTTCTACGCAGGCCCCATCGTGGCCGGTGCGACGATGATCGATCACTTCGGCGACTTCTCGGAGTTCGAGGAGGTCGGCGCGGCCTTCTTCACCCGGATCCCGGCCTTCATGGAGGGCTCGCAGCGCTACTTCACGTGGACGATCCTCGGGGGCGGCACGACGTTCCTCATCTTCTACGTCGCCGCCTACGTCCGCATGGCACGCAAGGGCCACAAGATCTCCAAGCAGAAGGTCTTCCTACTGACCACGACGGGCGCGTGCTCGATCTACGCATGGGGCTTCAACCCGTGGGGCCAGGCCTTCTTCATCATGAACGTCTTCCACGCGCTGCAGTACTTCGGCATCGTCTGGTGGTCCGAGAAGAAGACCATCATGAAGACCTTCGGCGTCCAGCAGCGTCGCTACGGCAAGCAGATCGCGCTCGTTCTCTTCGTTGGGTTCACCGGTCTCTACGGCTTCTGGGTCGAGACGGTGGACACCGACATCGCCACGCTATGGGCCATCACGCTCGTCGTCTCGCTCATGCACTTCTGGTACGACGGCTTTATCTGGTCCGTGCGCAAGAAGCAGCTTGGATAGGCTCACACCTGATCTCGGGTACGGGCGGCTCCCTGGTGCTCGGCCTTCGTCGACGGTGACCGAAGGTCACGAGCAGCGCGAGCCGGCGAGCGCTGGGAGAGTCGACGCTTCGCCCGTCGGGCGATCCGAGTATGCGCGCCGCTCTCGGACCTCGCCGGCTCGGCCCTCGGATCGCGCACGGCGCGCCCACCGCGGCGAAGGTCGCGGATGGCCTTGCGGCGCCTTCGCCCCAGTGACCCGACCCACAGGGGACGGCGCTGGACCGGCCGGCGCACACGTCTACAAGCGTCGATAGACGAACAGGAAGAGCGCGCGACCGCTACTCACCCTCTTCCTGCTCCTCGATCTCTGCGAGGTGGAGCCAGATGTTCTCGTCGTCGGGGTCGATCTCGCCGGCCAGGCGGATGATGCGCAAGCCGTCCTCGGCTTTGCCCTTGGCCTCGTGGCAGCGGCCGAGCAGGAACCATGCGCGCGCCAACAGGGGATCGCGCTGCGTCGCCTTGTCGGCGTTGTCGCTCGCTTCTTCGATCTTGCCCTCTTCGAAGAGCAGTTTGCTGTACCGATAGAAGGTCATGCCCTTGGCCTCGGGCTCCGCGATCGCCTTCTCGTAGAACTCGCGCGCCTTCTCGCGCTCCCCGTAGATGTAGAGGATGTGGGCGCCCATGCTCCAGTCGAGCTCCACGCGATCGAGAGCGAGCGCCGACTTGATGTAGTCGTGCCACTCGGCTTCCAGAGCGCCCAGATCCTTCACCCCGACGATCTTGCGGAAGTGCTTGATCTGCTCGGTCGGGGGAATCGTCATCCGGCCCGCCGCGTGCACCTTGCGCTGGATGTGCTTCGAGCGGGCGAGCGCCGCGTAGAACTTGCGGAACTTCTTCGTGTACTTGGGCGTGGACATCATGAAATGGCAGAAGGACCAGCCCCACGCGTAGAGCGCGTCGACCTTGTTTCCGGTGATCAGGTCCTCGAGCCCCTGCCACTTGTCCTTCTTGATGCGGTCCCAGAGCACGCACAGGCGCCCGGCCTGGATCCCCCCCACTTCGAGCTTCTTCGTGCGCGCGTTCCAGACACTCGCCCCGTAGTACTCGGCCATGCCCTCCCGGATCCACGCCGGGTAGGACACCTTGGGGTTCATCATGTGCGTCATCATGTGATGCGCCTCATGGAACATCACGTCGAGCGTGTACCGGTGGTTGTCGCGGTCGTAGTAGAAGTTCAGGTCGCGCCGGGACGGCATGTAGTAGCCCACGGCGCGGCTGGGCGACCCGCTGACCTGGTAGTAGTACTCCGGGTTGTGATAGATGTTGACGGTCGCCTTACCGTACTCCTTCGACGGCCGGATCTTCCAGTCCTTCGCTACCGCGTTGTAGTAGTTGTCGAACAACGCCTTGAGCTCGTTGAAGACCGGATCAGGCAGGGTGTGCTCGAACTTGTAGTGCTTCGACTTGGCCTTGCCGCGGTTGACCCACTTGCGGCGGTCCTTCCACTGCTGCATGCGCTCGCGCCGCTCCTCGAGCTCCTTCTTCGCGAGTCGCTGGCGGCGTGAGGCCTTGATCCACTTGCCGCGCCACGGCGCGAGCCCCTTCTCGGCCTGGGCCTTCTCGACGTCGGTCCGAGGCACCCAGGCGCCGGCGTCGTCTGTCTGGAAGTAATCGACCACAAGGTCGTCGGCTACGTCGATCGTTCCGTTCTCGAACTGGATGCGATAGCCCTTGTCGGTCTTCTGGATCCTCTTGCCCTCGATCCAGCGCCCGTCCTTGAACATGAGGATGTCGGCGCGCGCCGACGAGGCGCCGAGAAACAGGCAGAACGCCGCCGCGAGGAAGGCGACCGGCAAGCGCATCATCAGCGCCCGCCCTTCTCCGCGTAGGTCCGGAACGACTTGTCGAGGCGCTTCCAGTTCTTGTCCGTCATGTGGCCGAAGGCAGCCTGGTAGGCACGCTCGCGAATCGTCTGGGCTTTGTCCTTGAGAGCTGCGGCGTAGGCCTCATGCGCCTTGCGAAGGTCGTCTTCGATCTTCTTCCTGCGCTCCTCCGGGTCTTCCGGAAGATCGCGCCCCTCCTCGATCTCCTTCCGCAGCCGCGCGAGCTCCGCCTCTTCGAACTTCTTGTCTTCCTCCTCGATGACCGTGACGAGGGTCTCCATGTAGGTCTGGAGCGACCCCTTGAGCGACCCTCGGTTTCCCTTGGTCATCAGGTAGTGAAAGACCGCCTTGGCCTGCGTCGTCGGCGTGATGGTCGTGAACGTAATGCCGCCCGAGTCGTCGACACTCGTCGTCTCCGCGGCCTCGCTGAGGAAGATCTCCTTGATGGGCTTCAGCTTCTCGTCGCGCACCATCTGGACCAGTGCCAGCACGTCGCTGCGATCCGGCGCGAACACGAGTGCCTTGCGCTTGCTCGGGCGCCCCTGCTCCATGTGATCGAGCAAGCCGCTCTGCAGCCACCACGGCATCGTGTTGTAGAGATTGCGGTTCTTGTACCAGAGCCACTGGCGCGTCACCTCGCGGCTGACCCGCTCGTACTCCCAGAGGCGACTCCAGTTCTTGTCGCCGGAGATGAGGATCTGCTCGACGTCGTCGAACCATATGCTCGTGGTCCCTTCGCGGAACGCATTCTCCTCCGCGTTGTCCTTGAAGATGCGAATGATGCCGCGCGGCACGTGGTCATCACCAAGTCCCGGGAAGGTCTTCTCGAGGTACTTGCGAATATTCTCGGCGTGCTTGCTGACGCGATTGGTGAACTTGTCGTCGGCGTGGGACATCACGCAGAAGTTCTTGCTCTGCTTGTGCGTCCAGTCCTTGGGCAGGTTGGCGATCTCATCCTTGAGGTAGTTCTCGACGGCGAGGATGCGCTTCTTCTTGCGCTCCTCGGGCGTGAGGCTCTGCTCGCCCTCGACGTCGACGATCTTCTTGCCCGTCGTCGAGGTCCCCGGCATGGGCTTCGTGCGAGGGATCGTCTTGAAGGACTTGAGGCACGTCCGGAAGGTGCTCTCGTAGTCCTTGAAGTGATGGCGCTGGATGCGGAACTGCACCGCGTAGTCGACATCTTCGGTGTGATAGACCCAGGCGACCATCTGCTTGGGCACCTCGACCATCTTCTCGGCCATGACCTCGTAGACGGACACCTTGAAGCCGCCGTGCTCCGTCGTCTCCTCCTTCGTGAAGTAGAAGCCGGCGTCTCCGAGCGATAGGCGCTTCTCGCGCTTCACGAAGTCCTTGTAGTCCTTGTACGGGTTCTGGACCTCGATGAGCGTCGTGCTGTCGTCGATCTTCGTGCGTTTGGCGCCGCGCTGGCGCTGGCGCTCGTGAGGGAACGCGACAATCCACATCTCGGGCCGCTCGCCCCAGCCCGCACCCTTGTCGCCGTAGAGCTCGCGGGGCCCGACCGCCTTCATGGCGATCCACTGCTCCTTGCTGGACATGTGGATGATGTTCCACTTGGCGGGAACGCGGACCTTGAAGCCCCAGGCCTCGTTGGCGTGCGCAGGACCGGGTCTCTCCGCCGCCGCAACCGTCCCAAGGCCTCCGCACATCACGGCCACCAGGGCCGTCACCATCACTGTGCCGCGCATCGCTACCCTCCGGGTCGCAGACAGTCTAGCGGAGTACGCGGGCCCGCGCGCGGTGGTAGAACACGTCGGGAGGCACGTGATGGTGCGTTGCGTGGGAATTGCGCTGCTACTGGCCTTGTGCACGGCGCCGGCGATCGCGCTGGACGACGCGCGGACCGAGATGGGCGTCGACAAGGCGGTGCAGGAACTCAAGGTCACCGGTAGCGGGGTGCTGGTCGCGATCATCGACCGGGGCCTCGACTACGAGCACCCGGCGTTTCGCCAGGAGGACGGGTCGACGCGCCTTCACGCGATCTTCGACCTGACCAACGACGCAGGCGCGAAGTCCGAGGAGAACGTGCACGGCGTGGGGACGATCTACCCGCGCGCGGCCATCAACCAGGCGATCGAGAGCGGCAAGCCGCTGGGACCGAAGGACGACGAAGGCCGCGGCACGACGTCCGCGGGACTCGCCTGCGGCAACGGCGCAGGGAGCCCCGACGGCTCGCTGCGCGGCATCGCGCCCTTCGCGACGATGGTCTTCGTCAAGATCGCCTCGGACAACCCGCCGGACCCCATGGGTGAGGCGACCGGGGTGCGCTTCTTCGATCTCCAGCGCCTGCGCAGGGCCCTCGACTTCTGCGTCGCGCAGGCCGAGACCCTCAACATGCCGCTGGTGATGGTGATGAACTTCGGGCAGATCGGCGGCCCCACCGACGGCACCAGCCGGCTCTGCCGCCGCATCGACGAGTTGGTCGGCCCGGGCATCCCGGGCCGTGTGTTCGTTTCCGGCCCCGGCGACAAGGGCGACCGCAAGAACCGCGCGCGCGGCACCGTCGCCCAAGGCGCAACCGTGGTGCTGCCGGTCGAGAAGGAGGCCGAGAGCGAGGTCTTCATCGATCTCTGGTATCCGGACGACGATCGCTTCGACGTGACCATCAAGACCACGACGGCGTCGTTCGGTCCCTACAAGGCGCCAAAGACGGCGATCTCCAAGTACGAGAAGGAGTTCCAGTACTACCAGCTGAGCCACAAGCGCAACGCCTACCGGTCAGCGAGCAAGAAGCGCCAGATCCGCGTCGATCTCGTGGGACCGCCGGGCCGCTACGAGATCCATCTCAAGGGCGACAAGGTGACCGCCGGCGGACAGTTCGTGGCGTTCATCGGACCGAACCCGTCCAACCCGCTGCACGAGCCCTTCAACCGCTTCGAGGGGCACGTCGCGCCAGGCAGCATCTGGGACGGCGCGACGGCGAAGCACGCGATCTGCCCGGGCAGCTACGTGTTGCGCATGGAGTGGAAGAGCATCACCAAGCGCGACGTCGCCGCGCTCGGCGAAGGCAAGCCGGGCGAGCACTGGCTGGGCAGCGGAAGCGGTCCTACCGTCGACGGGCGCAACGGCATCGATTTCTGCGTCCCGGCCGACCGTGTCGCGACGGTCTACGCACCCGGATCCGAGTGGTCCGAGCGCGTCACCTACCTCAAGTCCGACGACCACGGCTGTCTCTACGGCATGTCCGGCGGCACGGGCGCGGCTGCGGCCCTCACGGGTGGGGTCATCGCCTTGATGCTGGAGCTCGACCCGACGCTCGACGCGATCCAGATCCGAACGATCCTGCGCGAGACGGCGAAGAAGGACGAGAAAACGGGAGTGGTCCCCAACACGAAGTGGGGACACGGGAAGATGGATGCGTATTCGGCGTTGAAGAGGGTGAAGGCGGGGAAGGTGAAGTAGGGGCGACCCTTGTGGTCGCCCCGCGACGCGTTCAACGAGTCACGGCGTTCCCTGTTCGGGCAGCCCTTGTTGCTGCCCGCGAGAACCTAGAACGCGGGCGGGCACAAGGCCCGCCCCTACAGGGGCTCCCCACGCTGCGGAATCGCGGGTTGGGCGACCACAAGGGTCGCCCCTACTCCCCCGACAAGAACTTCAGCGTCGTCACCTTGTACTTGTCGGCGATCCGCTTGTTGATCTCATCGAGCTTGTCCGCGGGCACGACGAAGTCCGAGTGCAGCCCCTCGAACCGGAACACGTGGAAACCGCCCTCAGGCGTCTCGAGAGCTTTCGACACGTCGGCGAACTCGTTGATCTCGATCCCGTTGACGGTCTTCACCGGCAGGTGGTAGATGCCCTCGAAGCCCTTGTTCGACTTGTCCTGCAACAGCCGGTCGGCATAGATCACACGCTTGCGCTTCGTCGGGGCGTCCCAGTTGGCACGCTCGCGATAGCGCCGCAGGATCACGCCGCCGGGCGAGCGGGATACGCTTGATCCCGACGTCAGCTCGAGCAGGACGAGTCCGCCGACCACCATGAACTGGGGCCGGCTCCCCGCGTAGCCGTCGGGGATACGCTTCTCGCCGGGCTTCTGCCCCTTGAGATGGATGTCGACGCCCATCTCCGCGCCGTCGCGGAGGATCTTCGCGCGGATCTTGTCGCCGGCGTAGCGGCGCCCGCTGAGCAGGTAGCTCGAGTCGAGCCGCCCGTGGCGCTCGTGGACGAACTTGCCCTCGTCGTCGAGGTCGTACCCGTCCATGGCAAGGATCACGTCGCCGACCTTGAGCGTGTCGTGGCCGGTGCGGCCCTCGACCGTGCGCGTAACGGCGATCCCGTGCTGGTTCTCTGCGAGACCGTAGTAGGTGCGCAGATCCGCTCGGAGCAAGCGCGCGGTCCAGAACCCCGGGCCGGGGAGACCGTTGTAGGCGTCGTCGTCGAAGTCATCCAGGTAGCGCCGCATCGTCTCGACCGAGAGGATGTTCGCCTGCTGGCGACTGCCGTAGGTGCTCGTCACGAGCCCGACGACCTTGCCGTCATTCAGCGCGACCTGGCCGTCGCCGCTGTCGGAGAGCGTCGTCTTGAGCTGCAGCGTCAAGCCCGTGGAGCCCGCGATCGCGCGGATCACGCGCGCGGTGTAGCGCTCCGGGATGTTGTCGCGTCCGAGCTGATGGAGGTCGATCTCGTCATCGAGCTTGACCGGGTCGCCGATCGGCAGCGGCTTGAGCGTCTTCTCGAGGAAGTCGTCGTCACACGCCACCAACGCGAGCCCGGCGCGCCGATCCACGTGCTCGAGCTTGGCGGGGTAACGCCGTGCGCTGTTGGCCAGCGAGACCTCGATCATGCGCTGGTTGGTCACGCTCGAGGACTTGGTCAGGATCAGCCCGGGCCTGACGACAACGCCGCGACTCGTGCGCGTGCTCTCGCGGCCCAGCTTCCAGGGCGCCGTGCGCTCCCAGGACTGACTGGTCACGTGCAGCCGAACGAGGGCAGCACGCAGCTTGGGCGCCAGGTCCTCGTCCGCTGCGTGGAGCGAGGTCGAAGGAACAAAGACAGCGGCCAGGAGGGCCGCCACGGAGAGAACGCGGATCATCCTAGTTCTCCTTCTTCGGCTTGATGTAGCGGTCTTCCGCGATCTGGTGCTGCTTGAGGATCTTCGGATGAACCTCGCGGATCTTCTTCATGTCGAGGATCAACGGCAGGACGTTGACGCCCTCGAACTCGACCTTGATCAGGTCCTTCTCGGACTTGTCGATGATCTCGACGAAGTGGGCGAAGTCCTTGGGCTCGACGCCGTCGACCTTCTCGACGATGGCGTCCCGGTAGGTGATGTAGCGCGTACTCGGATGACGCATCACGCGGCTCAACAGCACGAGCTGCTCGCGCGACTTGCCCTGCTCGGCGACCGTCCGGTAGTACTGCTGCATGTAGTAGCTGAGGTCGTTGCTGCGTCCCCAGCCGATGTAGTTCTCCGTGAGCGGAACGAAGAGGTAGCCACCGAGCACCATGTACTCGGGACGCTCGTCGTAGACGCGGCCGGGCTTCATGCGCGCTTCCCAGCCGGTCAGCGTGATCTCGACATCGAACACCTTGCCGTCCCGCAACACGGTGAGCGTAACGGTCTCCCCGATCTGCTTGCCCTCGACAACGAAGGCGAAGTCGAAGAACTCGTCGCCCACCTTCACCGTGCCGTCGGCCTCGATCTTCACGCCGTCGATCTTCAGGATCACGTCGTTGCGCTTGAGCTTCCCCACGGAGCTGGCGAACGGCACGGGCTTGAGTACAAGCACGCCGCCGTCCTCGTTCTCCGAGACACCGAGGAAGTCGCGCAGGGTCGGGTTGCGCAAGTTGGCACTGTAGATCCCGAGCTCGGGGTAGCCGTGGTAGACGTCGTCCTTGATGTCGACCAGGAAGTGACGGATCACGGACGGCGCGATCATGTAGCCGATGTTCTGCGAGAAGAAGCGGCCCTGGAAGGCAACGCCGACGACCTTGTCGTTCTGCAGCACCGGGCCGCCGCTGTTGCCGGGGTTGATCGCGGCATCGGTCTGGATCGTGAGGTGCTCGTCGGCGCCCGTGTGCACGTAGGTGTGCACCTCGATGCGCGAGACGACGCCCTCGGTGATCGAGAGCTTTGCGCCGCCCGTCGGGTAGCCGACCGTCATCACCTTCGAACGCATCGCGGGACGGTCGCCGACCTCGAGGGGCTCCATGCCCTCCCAGAACGAGTCGTCGTCGACGGTGATCACGGCGAGGTCGCAGTCGTGCCCGGCGAAGAGCGTGCGCGCCTCGTAGCGCTTCACGCGGTCGGCGCGCTTGACCTGCATGTTCTTCGCGTCGCTGATCACGTGCGCGTTGGTCATCAGCATCTTGTCGCCGATGTAGAAGGCGCTGCCGCTGCCCCCCGAAGGACGCGGCCGCTGCCACGGTCTGCGGTAGTCCTCGGACTGCGAGACAACGAAGACCTTCACGATCGACGCGCGCAGCCGCTCCATGTCGGCCACCGGCGGCGGCCCGGAGGGCGGCGCCCCGGCGGGCGGATCCTTGGGAGCGGCAACCAGCGGCGCCGCGGAGAACACCAGGACCAGCGCGAGCGCGCTGATCCACGAAACGCGAAGTGCTTGCATTGGGTCCCTTTGCCTACGAGCGGAGGCGGATTGTATGCAGGCGTACGGGCGTACCGGCCGCGGAATCGGGCTACGAGGGCCTTTCCCCCTCGATCAGCTCGATCGCTCGCTCGGCATCGATGCGCAAGTCGGGATCGCCTTCCTCGGCGGCGGCGCGCAGCGCCGGTAGCGCCGCCTCGCCGTGCGCGACGAGATCCGCGACCGCTTTGCGGCACGGCCCCGGCTCGCCGCTGCGGAGGACCTCGATCAAGGTGTCGACGTCCGGACGCTCTTCCACCACCTCCGGGCTCTCCCAGGGATCGGGCACGGACGGGTCGTAGTCGAAGGGCGCCTCCTCCTCCTCTTCTTCCTCGCCGCGCTCGGGGTCGTTCGTCGGCAGCTTGATGACGAACGAGAGAAAGAAGAGGACCAGGAAGCCGATGAGCAACGAGGCAATGATCTCGACGAAGGTCATTAGTTGCCGGCTCGCGCCTCGACGCCGATGCTCATCTCGCCGCCGCGGAGACCGAGGAAGTCATCCTCTTCCACGCTGTAGTCGTTGTTGAAGCGCCGCGCCTTCTCAGGCCCCAGCGTCTTCTGGATCGCCGACTCGCGCTCGCCTTGGATGGTCATGATCTCGCCGATGTTGCTCATGACCTTGGGCATGTACTTGGGAATCAGCTTCTGGGCACCGCCGGGCGTCTTGGCCGCGTCCATGATCTCGCGCTTGACCTCCTCGGGGTCGCCGTCGGGTCCCGCCAGCAGCTTGAAGACCCGGCTCTGCGTGTTCTCGAAGATGCGCCGCAGCTCGTCTTCCTGCTGGGCCGTGAGCTCCAGCTCGCGAGCAGCCTCCGCCAGCGGCACGCGCTTGCGGCCACGACGCCGGCCGCGACGCGACGTGCCGTCCTTCTCCTCGGCCTCGCGCGCTGCCGCCAGCTTCTCCTCGACCGTCTTGCCGACGCGCTCATCGATCTTCGCCACGAGCGCTTCGAGGACCTCGTCACCGGCCGCGTTCACGATCGCCCCCCCATCGCGCGCCCCGGCCGCGCCCCGGGTCGTCGCCAACGTGCCCGGCGGGCTCGCCTGCGCGTCAAGCTGCCGCTCGATTCTTGCGAGGCGTTCCTGGATCGGCGCCCAGTCGAGGTCGGCGCCGCCGCCCCCGGAGCCATCGCCCTGCAGCGCGTGCACGGTGAACGCGCCGCCGACACCGGCAAGGAGTCCGACGATCGATGCGAGCAGGGTCTGGTTCATGGGTCCTCCCGGTCGTGCACGAAGCTACACGCGCCAGTCCACTACGTCCTCGCCCAGCGCAGTGTTGGCCCTGCTGAAGTGACGGCATCCGCGGAAGTAGCGGACGGAGAGCGGCGACGGGTGGCCGGCCTCCAGGACGACGTGCGGCACCTCGAGGAGCCGCGCCTTCTTGCGTGCGTCGTTGCCCCACAGCAGGAACACCCGCGGCTGGTCGCTCGCAGCGAGATGCGCGATCACCGCGTCCGTAACGGCCTCCCAGCCGCGGCGGCGGTGCGATCCGGCCTCACCCGCACGAACGGTGAGCACCGCATTCAACAGCAGCACGCCTTGCCGTGCCCACGGTGTGAGGTCGCCGCTCCCCGTCATCGTGGCGCCGGTGTCTTCTTCGACCTCGGCGAAGATGTTGCGCAGCGACCGCGGCAACGCGCCGTCGCCGCGATAGGAGAACGCCAGCCCGTGGGCATGGCCCGGCGTCGGATACGGATCCTGGCCGAGGATCACGAGGCGCACAGCGTCAGGTTCTACGGCGTTCAGCGCAGCGAAGATCGCATCACGCGGCGGCAGCACCGGATGGCCGGCCTCGTGCTCGGATCGCAGGAACGCGTCGAGCGCATGAATCGCTTCGTGCGGGACGATCTGCCGCCACGCCTCGCTACGGAGGCTGTCGATCAACGGTGCGCGCGTCGTCTCAGAGGCCAAGGCGTCGCTTGATCTCCTGAATGGACGCTGCGCGTTGCGTGCGCGATGCGTTGACGTCGAACGTGACCGGCGCTCCCAGCAAGGCCTCCGCAAGGAGCGCGCCCGCGAGTCGTACCGACTGCACGTCGTCGTCGAGCAGGCCGGGAACCGCAGCGCGCGCCTCCGCATCTGCGACCTTGCGGTCGGGCACGCCGCGCAAGCCGTACGCGGCCGCCGCGCGCACGCCGGGCGCCGTGTGATCGAGAAGCGCCCCGAGCCGCTTCGCGCCGCCCTCGATCCCGAAGTACGCCAGGGCCTTCGCCGCCTGGCTCAAGGCCTCGGCATCGTCCGCTGCGAGCTGCTTCAGGAGAACCGCGCCGATTCGCTCGCGGTCTTCTACGCTCCACCCGTGCTGGGCACCGAGCACGAGCAGGTGCGCACGCAGCATGGGAGAGCCGTGGGCGAGCAACCGCTCGAAGACGACCGCATCGAGCAGGCGCTCACGCGGGACAGCGGCGATGACCCCGGCCTGCACGGCATCGGTTCGCTCGAGCAGGATGTCGCCAACCAGCGCACTGGTTGCGCCGCCCCGAGGCAGTGCGCCCGTGAGCCGTGCAGCGGCCTTGAGCTTCGCGGGGCTTGCCTCCTTCAGCAGCCGGCCCAGGGCGGCGATCTGCTCGCTCGTGGCTTCGGACGCACGCGCCATGGCATAGGCAACGCGCGCCTTGTCGCCGCTCGCCGCGTCATCGAGCCAGCGCTTGACGGGATCGGACGTGGTGAGCGCCTGGCCCTTCTCGAGCAGGGCCTTGGTTCGCGCGAGATTGTCGCTCACGTCCTTGCGATGCCGCTCGAGCGCGTCGGCGCGCGCCTTCTCCGTGGCACGCAGGGCGTCGTTCTTGTCCGCGCGCGCACGCTCGGCGGCGAGCTGGGCCTCCAGGGTGTCGACGCGCGCCCGGGCCTTGCGGTGCGCCGCCTGCTCTTTCGACAGCTGTTCGTCGAGGGAGTGCTCGCGCGCGGAGATGAGACGAACGTTGGCTCTCGGCAGATCCGTCTGGTTCACCACGGCGCCCGCTTCGATCGCCTGCAAGTCGTCACGCACCTTGGCCAGCTTGCCGCGCGCACGTTGCGCGGCGTCGAGCTGCATGAAGGCGAAGATGGCGACGAAGATCAACGCCACCCAGGGGATGGTCCAGCGCGCGCCGCCGCCTGTGTCTTCCGTCATCGGTTCCACTCCTGGTTTGGACCGGGTCTCCCGGGGCCCCCTGATACTGTCACCCGACCCATGACCTCTGCAACCGGCCTCCCCCCGCTGGTCGACTCGCACTGCCACCTGACCTGGGACAGCTTCGAGGGCGACCTGGAAGACGTGCTCGCGCGCATGCGCGAAGCGGGCGTGGATCAGTCCGTCGTGGTCGCAACATCGGTCGAGAACGCCTACGCGTGCGCCGCTCTGTGCGAGGGCCGAGAAGGCCTGTATCCGACGGCGGGGATCCACCCGAACGACGTCCCCGTGGACGTCGATGCGGCCCTCGCGGCGCTCGACGAGGCCCTTCTGGGCGGCGGGTTCGTGGCTGTCGGCGAGACGGGCCTCGACTACTACCGGGACAACACCGAGCCGGAGCGCCAGAAGAAGGCGTTCCGCCACCAGTGCACCCTGGCCGTGGAGAACGACCTGCCTGTCATCGTGCACATCCGGGACAAGGAAGGCCGCTGGGACGCCTTCGACGACACGGGCGACATCATCGAGGAGTTCCCGGGCCTCCGCGGCGTCATTCATTGCTACACAGGCGACCCCGCGCACGCGGAGCGCTACCTGGCGTCTGACTTCGTGATTTCCTTCTCGGGCATCCTCACCTTCCCCAAGGGCGAGAACGTGCGCGAGTCCGCGCTCGCCGTGCCGATCGAACGGACGCTCGTGGAGACGGACGCGCCGTTCCTGGCGCCCATCCCCCGCCGAGGCAAGCGCAACGAGCCGTCGTTCGTCGCGCACACGGCGAAGGCGCTGTCCGAGCTCAAGGGACTCTCCGAGGCCGACGTGCGCCGCATCACGACGAAGAACGCCCGGCAGCTCTTCCGCCTGCCGGCCGAAGAGACGGCGGGACCGCCGACGTACGTCATCCGCAACAGCATCTACGTGAACATCACGAACGCTTGCGATGCAAAGTGCACGTTCTGTCCGCGCACGCACGACGACTTCGAGGTCAAGGGCTACGACCTCCGTCGTCCGAAGGACCCGCGCACCCAGGAGATCATCGCTTCAATTGGCGATCCGACGCGATACGACGAGGTCGTCTTCTGCGGATTCGGGGAGCCGACACTCCGCCTCGAGACGGTCAAGGACGTCGCGCGCTGGGCCAAGGAGCGCGGCGTCAAGACGCGCCTGAACACCAACGGGCACGCCGACCTGATCAACAAGCGCGCCACGGCTCCCGAGCTCGCCGAGGTGATCGACGTTGCGTCGGTCAGCCTCAACGCGCAGAACCGCGAGGTCTTCGAGCGCCACTGTCCGTCGGCGTTCTCGCCGGACGGCTACACGCCGATGCTCGACTGGATCCGCGCGGCGCGGGACGCGGGCATCGCGGTCGTCCTCACCGCCGTCGACGGGCTCGAAGGCGTCGACATGGCCGCCTGCGAGCAGATCGCAAAGGACCTCGGCGTGACCTGGCGTGGCCGCACCCTGAGCGAAGTCGGTTAGGCACCGATCCCCGGTAGGATGCGGCCCGACCGGAGAGAGGCCCCCTTGAGCACCCCCACCGTCCAGGAGACCGCCCAGGCTGTCGCCCGCTTTGCGGACGACATGGGCAAGCTGCGCGACGCCGTCGGTCGCATCATCGTCGGCCACGAGGAGGTCGTGGAGTCGGCGCTCCTGTGTCTCTTCGCAGGCGGGCACCTGCTGCTCGAAGGGGTGCCGGGTACGGGCAAGACGCTGCTCGTCCGCACCCTGGCCGACGCACTCGACCTCTCCTTCGGGCGCGTGCAGTGCACGCCGGACCTGATGCCTGCCGACGTCGTCGGCACTTACCTGGTCACGGAGGAAGAGGGCAAGCGGGAGTTCGTCTTCCGCCGGGGACCGGTCTTCGCCAACATCGTCCTGACCGACGAGGTCAACCGCGCCACGCCCAAGACCCAGAGCGCCGTGCTCGAAGCGATGCAGGAGCGCCAGGTCACGTCCGGCGGGCAGACCTTCCCGCTGCCCGATCCGTTCGTCGTGCTCGCCACGGTGAACCCGATCGAGATGGAGGGCACGTTCCCGCTGCCCGAAGCGCAGCTCGACCGGTTCCTTCTCAAGTGCATGGTCCCCAACGCCGGGATCGCCGAGATGGAGACGATTCTCGATCGCACGACCACGGAGTCGCAGCCCGAGATCGAAGCCGTACTAGACGGCGAGCGCGTGCGCACCATGCAAGCCATGACGCGCCAGGTTCCGCTGGGCGACCGCCCGCGCCATTGGATCGCGCGCCTCGTACACGCGACGCGCCCGGACGCCGACGAAGCCGGTCCTCAAACGCGACGCTACGTGCGCTTCGGCGCGAGCGCGCGCGCCGCACAGGCATTGGCGCTGTGCGGAAAGGTCATGGCCCTGGCCGGTGGTCGCGCGGCCGTCGCGCGCGAGGATCTGCGCACAATCGCCCACGCCGCGCTCCGCCATCGGATCGTGCTCAATTTCGAAGCCGAGGCCGAGGGCGTCACCACGGAGTCGATCGTCGACGAAGCGCTGGAGCAGGCCGGAAACGGGTAGCGCAGAACCGCGCTGTTGATGCGTAGAGGTCCTCTTAGCGTCCTCTGAATGCGGTTGGACTTCTCTTGCTGCATCTGCGTTCCGTGGTTGAACAGGCCCCCCGCGGGGCCTACGATCTAGCCTCGTGTCCGGGGTAGGGAGTCGCCATGAAGCTCGAAAAGCACCGTTACGACGATGTCGTGATCCTCAAATTCACGGGGGAATTCGACACGTTCAACCTGCCTGCGTTCAGCGAGCGGATCGACCGCATGATCGCAGCCGGTGACAACCAGCTCGTGCTCGACCTGCACCTGCTCAAGTTCATCAACTCGGCCGCGCTGGGCTACTTGATCAAGACCTCCAAGTCGGTCAAGGCCGGGGGCGGCGAGGTCGTGCTGGCGCGCCCGAGCAAGTTCATCCGCAAGACCCTGACGACCCTCGGTCTGGACGACGTCTTCAAGATCTTCCAGTCGGTGGAGGCGGGCGTCTCTCACTTCCACACGGGCGAAGACGTCGGCGAGATCAAGCTCGAGGGCGGGGAGTACGACGAGTCGCTGACGGGCAGCGTGCCGATCCTCTTCCGGCCCACGGGCAGCCCGGACGCCGAGAGCCTTCCGAACCAGGTCGGACGCATCGTGACGCTCTACGAAGACGGCCTCCTGTTCCGCTACGAGCCCGCCGCCGAAGGCGAGGACCCGGTGGAGTCGTTCCTGCGCACCGGCCAGAGCCTCAAGCTCAAGTTCCGCCAGCCGTTCGCCGTCAAGGAGTACTACTTCGAGATGAGCGGCAGCGTCGTCGAAGTCAACCAGATGGCCAGCGGCGACGACGAGGACACGCCGGTCGACGCCGTCCGCGTCAAGTACGACACGATCAAGGACGAGGACCGCAAGCACCTCGAGCAGTTCGTGCGCGACCAGGAGTCGTGGAAGGCCGAGCTGTCGCAGTAGCGGATCGAGTGTGCTCGCGGGCCGACCACTCGGCCCTACGGGCCTCGGGTCGCCCGTACATCGACGCCTCACCTGAAATGGCCGCTGGGGATCTCGCGATGTAGGGGCGACCCGAGCATCGCGAGTGGTCGGCCCGCGAACGTCACAGCACCGCGCGGATCTCGTGTTCCGTCACGTCCTCGAACACCGCGGCGCCGGTGCGGCCCGTCGGCAAGACGAAGGTGTGTGTGGTACCGGGCGTGCGCTTCTTGTCGAGTGCCATCGCGTCGAACAGCGCATCCGGACGGATGCCCGGCTTCTCGGTCGGCAGACCGAGCGCTTGGAGTGTGCGTGCCTGCTCCGCACGCTCATCGAAGAGGCCGCGCGCCTCCGCGATCCCGGCTGCCGCATGCATGCCGATGGCGACCGCCTCGCCGTGGCGCACGGCCTCGTTGCCGAGCACGCGCTCGAGCGCGTGCCCGATCGTGTGCCCGTAGTTGAGCAGGCGCCGGGGACCGTGGTCGCGTAGGTCCTGCGCCACGAGGGCCTGCTTCACGGCGACGGCTCGTTGCAGGACGTCGATCCACGCATCAGACGGTTCGGGTGCACCGCGCTCCAGACGATCGAGCAGCGCTTCGTCAGCGATGCGCCCGCACTTGTACACCTCGGCGAGTCCCGCCGTCCGGTCTCGCGCATCCAGGGTGTCGAGGTAGTCCACATCGGACAAGACGAGGGACGGCTCGTGGAACGTGCCGAGGAGGTTCTTGCCGCGCGGGTGGTTCACCGCGGTCTTGCCCCCCACCGCCGCATCGGCCATCGCTACGACGGTCGTCGCGACCGCAACCCACGGAACGCCGCGCCGCACGGTCGCCGCGGCGAAGCCGCCGACGTCCTGCGCAGCTCCGCCCCCCATCACGACGACCGGCTCGCTGCGGCGGAGGTCAAGCAGGCGATCCTGCAGCTCACCCAGCACCGAGCGGTCCTTGGCTGCCTCACCCGGCGGCACGCTGCACCGCACGAGCTCACGACCCGCGGGATCGGGCAGCGGCCAGAGCGCAGCGACCCGCGCGTCGACCACCAGCCCGTAGCGCTCCGCATTCGGAAAGGCCGCTGCGACTTGGTCCCAGACACGCGCATGCAGCCCCGATCCGATCCGGACGGTCGTGGGCTCAGTCATCGGCCGGTGCTTCCGGCTCCGGCTGGGGTTGCGGGTCAGGGTCGGGCTGCGACTCCGGCGGGGCGCCCGCTGTCGCGCCGCTTCCCGCGGCGCGCGCGCGCCTGCGCAGCTCCCAGCGGTGCTTCTCCATACGGTCCGCCTGCTTCTGGCCGCCGCGAATCAGCACCACGTAGAAGATGAGACCGAGGAGAACCATCGCGCCCGCAACCCAGAGCATCGCCGATCGCATGGCCTGTCCCGCCTGATCGTCGGGAAACGGCTCGGCGTGGAGCACGACGAACATGGGGACGGTGATCGGCTGCGGCCGCCCGGATCCGTCGGGCCGGGCGAACTGCGTGTCGTACGTCAGGTTCTTGACGAACACGCCGTAGATGCGCAGGTGGTCTTCCCGGTTGCCCTCTACGCCCTCGAAGGTCGTGATCGGGTACGGCAGGATCGTCCGCAGCGCCACGTTGCGGTAGTGATCCGAGATGAGCGTCAGGAGCTGGAACTGGTCCACGCCCCACTGGTTGCGCGGCACGCGGTCCCAGTCGTACTGCAGTACCTCGGCAATGATCCCGGACACCCGGTAGATCCTGCCGCGGGCCTTCTCCGTGAACGGGCGTGGATCGTCCAGATCCACAGCGACCTCCTTCTTCCACGTCTCGAAGGTCTGCTTGCCCCATTCCTTCCAGCCGACGCCCTCCAGGACGTCCTGCTTCACCGCCTCGTAGCCGCGGGTGCGTGCCCATTGCACGACCTCGAACAGCGCATCCTCTTCCCAGTTGCGCGACTCGCGATTGAACCGGTCCTGGACGTCGGACCAAAGCGCCTCGTCCAGCGTGGAAATGGGCGCAAGGCGCTCCTCCCGCGGCAGCTCGATGCGGAAGCGTGTTGCGAAGACGACGGGCGCCGGCTCACGCAGCACGGTGCTGCCCAGAGTCCCCGTGCGCTCCTGGAAGTAGACGCCGCGCACGATGACGTGCTGGCCAGGGAGAATCGTCTCGGCCCGGACGAGGGGCGGTTTGGCATCGACGGGCGCGCCCTCGGAGAAGTCCGAACCGCGGCCGTGCTTGACCGCAACGGCGTAGCTTCCGTCGGCGCCCTCGATGACGACGGACCAAAGCCGTTCATTGGCCGAGGCGTCCGGACGCGGGCGGTACTCCTCGCGGGAGACGTCGACAACCCGTCCCTCGATCTCGAGGTGCGTGCCACGCGCGTCCTGCTTCAACGCCGACGTGCCTGCTGCCGGCGTCACGCGGGTCTGCACAGGACCGAGGCGCCCCGTGCGCTGGATCTTCCGGATGTACTCGATGGCCGGCACCGCGAAGCGCTCGGGCGCTGCCCTGGCCTCCGCGACCCGTCGCTTCAGCTCGTCCGCATCGAGCAAGGGGCCGGGATCGACCTCCTTCGTCTCCTCGACCGGTGCCGCTGCGGGCTTGGCCGACTTCTCGCCGTCGTCTTTGGTCGCGCCCATGACGATGAAGCCGCCGAGCGCGAGGAGTGCTGCCACGTAGAGAGAGAGCCGGAGTCGCTCCTGCGCACCAAAGCCCGTCTGCCGGTCCTTCTTCAGTTGCTCGAACATTCAGGTTCCTGCACGGGGCCGGCGGGCGAATCGCAGCGTAGCACGGTGCCGGGGCCCGAACGGCTATCCACCACCGGGCGGCGGCGGGAGCTTGTTCGAATCGTCGGGCACGCCGTCCGGCGCAGGCGGCTGCTGCGGGCGCGGCGGCGGCGGCTGGCCCGCAGGCGGCGGCAGCGTGTTGCCACGCGACCAGCGTGACGGGTCGCCGGGCGGCGGCGGCGGCGCAGGCGCCCCGCGACGCGGGAAGTTGAGCTCCCTGTGGTACGTCACGCCGGGCTGAGGCTGCGCGGGCTGCCCTGGAACGCGCTGACCCGCCGGCGGAACGTACGGCTGGGACCACTGTCGCGGCGCGCCGGGCTGCTGAGGCGGCTGCGGCGCAGGTGGCCGCACCTCGTACGTACCGCCGGTGATGTAGTAGCCACGTTCCGGCTGGGGTGGAGCAGGCTGCACGACGAACGGAGCAGGCGATGTTCCGGCGGGCGCCTCGCCGCTGGCCGGCGCCGGGAGCGGGGGCGGCTGGTTCACGACGGCCGGCACGGGCGGCGTGTTGGCGTCCGTGTTCGTGGCGCCGCGACGGTGGGGATCGAGGATCGAAGACGCCCACGTCGGATCCTGCGCCGGAGACCAATCGGGCCGGCGCGCGCCAGGCGCAGGCTGTACGGGTGCAGGGGCCGACCAGTCGCGGGTCGGTGCACTCGGTGCCTGTGGTGCTTGCGGTACGGGACCGGTGGATCGCGGCACCGGCTGGACAACGGTCCGATCCGTTCCGGACCACTCGACCGGCGGCCCGGGACGCGGAGGCGGCCGGAACTCCCACAGCGGCGGACGAGGGCGCACCGGCGTGTTGAACTCCCACGGCGGCGGCGAAGGACGCGGTGCGACCGGATAGGTCCCACGCGGCCCTGTCGGGTACGCCGGCGCTGCGGCCGGCTGCGTGTACCGCCCCGGTCTTGTGTAGCGCGGCGCGGGACGACGACGCGGTCCGGTGTCGAACGTCGGCGGAACCGGGGCGGGCGCGGTCAGCCCACTCGTGTTCGGCGTGCGAATGCTCGACGCCCAGTTCGGATCGTCGGTCGTCGGCGCGCGACGCTCCCAGCCGTACGGACGCACGGGCTGCGGCGGCGGCGGCTGCGGCGCGGCCTGCACGGGCGCGGGCGGCGGCGGTGTCGGCAGTTGCGGCAGAGGGGGTGTGGGTGCCGGCGGCGGCGGCACAGGCGGCTGCGGTATGGGCGGCTGGGGCGCGGGCGGTGTGGGTGCACCCGGCGCAGCCGGTTGTGCAATCGACGTCGGCTCCTTCGCCCCATTCGGAGTCATCGTGGGGGGAAGCGGCGGAGGCGGCGGTGGCGCGGGTTGAGGGAACGCACGCGGCTCGGGGGCAGGGGGCACCGGGACGGGCGTCGGTAGCGGCGGCACCGGCGTCGGTGTCCGCGGTGCGGGCGCAGGCGGGACGGGCGCCGGCTTGGGCGGAGGCTTCGGCGATCGCCGCACCACCGGCGGCGGCAGGTTCTCGTCGCACACGGCCACGTCGGTCGGCAGCACGACCAACGCGCACGCGCACACCCAGGCGATAGACACCACGGCCTTCATGACGGCCTCCTGCCCTCTACACCCCTCCCAGGATAGTGCTCGCCACGTTGCACAGCCAGGTCACGGTGCCTAGAGATGTGCAGAAGGCTCCATTGGGGCTCGCAACGCTCACAAAAAGCGAAAAAGCCGCCGCGGGAGGATCCCGCGGCGGCCCGTGGTGCTGTGGTTGAGGCGCTCTAGCCGCCGGCCGTCGTGCCGCAGGGCACGCACTTGCACTCGCGGACGACGCGCGTGCGAGCGGGGCAGACCTCGACGGTCTTGGTCTCGTAGCCCGTGCAGACGCGGACCGTGCGGACGCCGCACTGGACGCGTTCGGTCTTCGTGCCGCAGCAGACCCGGCGGGTCTCGGTGCCGTCCTGGTAGCGCTCGGTGCGCGTGCCGCACTGGACGCGCTCGTTCTCATAGCCCGTGCACACCTTGACGGTACGCGTGCCGTTCTGGACGCGCTCGCAGCGGGTGCCGCACTGGACCTGCTCGGTCTTGTAGCCGGTGCACTTGCGGACGGTGCGCGTGCCGCACTGGTAGCGCTCGGTCTTGCAACCGCACGTGACGGTCTTCGTGCCGCCGCACGGATCACAGGGGTCGCAGACCTCCTGGGTGATCGGAATGCTGCGCGTCGCGAAGACGGGGACTTCCTCGGTCTCGTAGACAGGCGTTCGAACGGTGCGGTACACGGGAACGGTGCGCGTCGTGTAGACCGGAATCTCCATGTCCTTGTAGACGGGCTTGCGGCGGTTCACGTAGCAGGGCACCTGGCGCGTCTTCCAGACGGGAACCTGGACCTCGCGGTAGACCGGCGTCTGCTTGCAGGTGTAGATCGGGATTTCCTTGGTGCCCCAGACCGGCGTGCGGATCTCGCGCGTGACGGCGGGAATGGTGATGGTCTTGCACTCGCACTGGCGGACCATCGGGGTACAGGGCTGGCACGGGTCGCAGCAGTCGTTGGCCGAGGCCACACCTGCCGTGCCGAGCACCAGGAGCGCCGCGAACGCGGCAATCGAGAGGGATCGCATGGGGTAGATACTCCGAAGTGAGGATGTCCGTTATGCGGCACCGGATACGCTCCGCACGCCTCCCGTGGGGGCACCCTTCACCCCCGGGCCGCACCGCTGTCTCTTCCGACGTGAAAGGTGCCAGATCCGCCGGTCGCGTGTCAACGCCTTCCGACGGTTGGTCGCTACACGAAAGTCGTTCTTCAACCCTCCAGCGCCTCCGAGACGGCCAGCTCGACCGGCCCGAACTCCTGCGCCGTGATCAGGATGACGCGCGTGCCGTCCGAAAGACGGTGCGCAACCCAGCCCTTCTCCGGAATCTTGGCGCCGCTGACGATCTCGCGGTGCCCGGGAGGCAGCCACGACGACCAGTGCTTCTCCGGAAGCACCGGCGTACGGCCGCGGCACGTCACGATGAGGGTCTTGCCGCGCGCTCGCGCGAGATTTCGCTCGAACGCGCTGTCGAATGTGCCGGCGACCTCGAAGCCGAGGGTGCGGCAGGCGGCCTTGGCGTAGCTCGCCGGGCCGCGCTGGCCGGTGATGAAGACGCGCCAGCGGGCGAGAAGATCCGTCGTGCGGGCCCAGGGCACCCGCGAGAGGTTCAGCGCCTTGAAGTAGCTCGCCGTCTGGGCGCGCCACGCCGCAGGGCGGTTGGGCAGCACGAGCGCGTGCGGATCTCCGCCCTTGTCGTAGGCCAGCAGGTTGCCGGGCAGCACCAGTGCCTGCGGGTTGTAATTGTCGTAGGTCTGGCCCTCGGCGGGGTCGAGGAGCCGCCAGCGGCCCGCCACGTGCACCTCGAGCCAGGTCTTGGCGATCCCGGCATCGACGGCGGTGCCGCCGGCCTGGAACGCCGCCGGGAAGCCCAGCGGTACGGTCTTCACCCAGATGCAGGGGATGCCCGCACCGCGGGCGAGCACGCCGAAGGCCATGGCCCGGTCGGCATCGCCGCCCCGCGCCCCTTCGGCCAGGACCTGATCGACCGTGCGCCAGGCGCCGGCCTTGGAGGGGTCGAGGCGGACGTTGCGGCTCAGCCAGCGGGCGATGTTGCCGAGGGTCTCGACCTCGGTCTTGCCCCGCAGCTGCGTCGCGATGCTGATCGTGCGCTTGCCGGCGCCCGCGCCGGGCGGAACGGCCCGCAGGGCGTCGGGATTGCGGTAGTCGACCCGATCGAGCCGCGGCGTCGGGGTGTCCTTGGCTGTCGCAGGGAGCCAGCCGAACAGCACCGCGCTCCCGAGGACGGCCGAGGCCAGGAACGCGGTCAGGACCGTGCGCATGGATGCCCTCCTCCTACACTTCCGCCCATGAGCGAGCGGACACCGTTGCCCGAGAGCATCACCTGCCGGGCCGACGTTGATCAGCTCCTCGCCGCCGCCACGAACTACGAGGAGAAGCGCCCGCGCGATCCGCTGCGAAAGGCACTGGATCTGGACCGCGTCCGGGCGCTCCTGGCGAGCGTCGGCAATCCACAAGACGGCCCGCGGACCGTCCACGTCGCCGGCAGCAAGGGCAAGGGCACGGTCTGCCGGATGATCGCCTACGGCCTTCGCCAGGCCGGCCGGAGCGCGGTCGGGCTCTACACCTCGCCGCACCTCGAGGACTTGAGCGAGCGCATCGAGATCGACGGCGAGCCGATCGCCGAGGCGCCGCTCGCGCGGGCTGCGAGTGCCGTGCTGCCGCACGTGCGTGCCACACAGGGCACCGACGACGCCCCCACCTTTTTCGAGATCTTCACGGCCATCGCATGGGTGGCGTTCCGGGAAGCCAAGTGCACGGACGTGGTGCTCGAGACCGGCCTGGGCGGGCGGCTAGACGCAACGAACGTCTGCAACCCGGCCGTGACCGTAATCACCCACATCGAGCTCGAGCACACCGACTGGCTCGGCGAGACAATCGCTGAGATCGCGCGAGAGAAGGCCGGCATCCTGAAGCCGGGCGTGCCTGTCGTGACGTACGTAGGCGAGCCCGCGCGCTCCGTTGTCCTGGGCGTAGCGCAGGAGGTCGGCGCCGGACAGGGACATCTGACGAGCTCGAACGAACTGGCCGCCGCAGTGGTCTTGCGTGACGTCCTCGAGGCTCTACCGGAGGGTGAAGCACTCGATGCCGTACGCCGAACGCCCCTGCCCGGCATCCTCGAGACAGTTGCAGAAACGCCGCGCGTCGTGATCGACGGCGCGCACACGCGCTCCTCCGCCGAGGTGACGCGTGAGGCCCTCGGGCGCGTACCGACCGTTCTGCTGTTCGCCATGCTCGAAGGGAAGGACGCGTCCGGCGTTGCCGCCGCGCTGACCTGCAATGTGCCCTACGTCATCACAACGCGGGTCGATTCGCCGCGCTCGCTCCCCGCCCAAGCGCTCGCGGACGTCGTTGACAAGGTGTGGGAGGGAACCGCCGAAGCGATCGACGACCTGCCTGAAGCGCTCGCGCGCGCACGGCAGCTTGCACGCAAGCGAGGTCTGGTGCTCTGCACCGGCAGCGTCTACCTCGCGGGAGCCGTTCGGGCGTTGATCCGAAGGACGTGAGTACCGGCAACCAGGTTTCTGTTCCGAGTCGCGGTAACTCCGTACTCGGGCCCTCACTCCCAAGCCGGCGTTTCTGACCGAATCGAAGAGCTCTGCTCGAACGCCGCGCGGGTTTCATGCTCCTGTGCGCCGGCTCCTACCCGTCCTGGGGATCGTCCTCGCCCTGGCTACGGGTCTGTGGTGGTTGCGCGACGCGCCCGCCATCCATGGCCACTGGATTCTCCATTTCAACGGCAACGTGAATCGAGGGTTCCTGCCCTACTTCGACGATCTAGTCGCCGCGTCTCCCGAAGGCGTTCGGGTCGTTGCCGCGGTCTCGAACGAGCGAGACGAAGAGCTCGTACGCAGGCGATACGTACGCGCATCGCAAGTCCAGACCCTGCGGGTCGCGAGACCCCTCTCGCCGTGGGCCCGCGACCGCTACGTCCTGTTTGATCGGCGCGGACGTCGAACGTGCCTCACGCTGCCGACAGGGTGGACACGGCCTCACCTTGCCGGGGACCTCGAGGTTCCTGACGGTCTGTCTCGCCTCGATCCGTCGCTCGACGTCATGCGCTCTCCGTTCGCTCCCGTGGGCGGCGACACGATCGTCACGGATCGGGCGGCGCTCGTCGGTGCGGGCGCCATCGAGGAGATTCGACGACGCACGCGGGCTTCGCACGAGGTCGTCCTCCACGAGCTCGCTGCGCTCTTTGCGCGCCCGGTCGTCGTAATCCCTCGCGTTCCCCATGCCGACCAGAGCCCCCACATCGATCTCTTCGTAGCGGACGCCGGCGACGCCCACCTCCTGGTTACGGACCCCGAGATCAAGCTGGACTCGGCGATCCGTGCGGCAGCACGAACACGGCTCGGGCAGTTCGATGCCGCCCACAACCGACACGTGGCGTTGCGACTCGACATCGTGGCGCGCAAGCTCGAGGAGGCCGGTTTCCGCGTTTCCCGGGTGCCGGGTCTGTTCTCCAAGAACGCGATGCCCGGCCAGAACCAGCCAACGATCCTCACCTACACGAACGTGATCCTGCACCAAGACACGGCCTACCTCCCGCGCTACGGCATCGGGGGGCTCGATGCGGCTGCCAGGGCATCGTGGACGCGCGCAGGCTACCGCGTCATCGGGATTCGCGCGGAGGTCGCCGCCCTGAATGGTGGCGCCGTCCGGTGCTTCACGAACGTGTGGGCGCGATGACGTTCATTCCGCCTCGCCGAGGCTCTCGAGGATCTTGAGATAGCTGTCGAAGCGAAACGGCGCGAGATCGCCCTCGACCAACGCCTCCTGCACCGCGCACTCCGGCTCGTGCGTGTGGCTGCAGTCGGGATAGCGACAGCCCTGCGCCAGCTCGGCGATGTCCTTGAACAACCACGGCAGGTCGCGCTTGGGAATCCCGAAGAGGCCGAACTCGCGTACGCCGGCAGTGTCGACCACGGCGCCGCCGTCGGCGAGCGGAACGTAGACGGCCGCCGTCGTCGTGTGCTTGCCGCGGCCGGTGACAGGGTTCACCGCACCGACAGCGAGGCCCAGATCGGGCTGGACGGCGTTGAGCAACGACGTCTTGCCCACGCCGCTGTGGCCAGCGACGACGCTGACGCGATTCACCAGCTCCTTGCGTAGTTCCTCGATTCCCCTGCCGTCGTGTGCGCTCGCGAGGATCACGGGGACGTCGAGCGCGCGGTAGACCTCGACCTCGGCGGGTGGCTCGGCGCCTAGGTCCATCTTGTTGACGACGAGCAGCGCCTCGAGATTGGAGAACTCGACGACGGCGAGCATGCGATCGACCAGCGACGGGTTGAACGGCGGGTCGTCGAGTGCGGACACGATCACGACGCGATCGACGTTCGCCGCCATGACGTGTTCCTTGCGACCGCCGAACGATGCCGGCCGCGAGAGCGTGCTGCGGCGCGGCTCGATCGACTCGACGGCGCCGCGGTCTTCCTGCGTGTGCACGACGTTCACGCGGTCGCCCACGGCCAGCGGCGACTTCTGATGACGCCGGTCCCGGCGGTGGATGCGCCCGCGCACGCCGCACCACATCTCGTAGCCGTCCTCGGGCAGGGCATCCAGCGGCTCGTCGAGCCGCACGAGGACCCCCTTCGCATCGAGACGGATGACGGTGGCCGGCCGCGGCTCGCTCACGAGGCGCTACCGCGCGTGAGCTGGGAGACGACGATGCCTGCGGCAACGGCCGCATTGAGGGAGTCGACCCCTTCGGCCAAGGGAATGCCGATGCTGCGCGCCGCCTTGTCACGGGCCGCGTCTCCGGGTCCCCGCGACTCCGACCCCACCACCAGCACGATGTCGGGCGGTACGTCCGCAACCTCGAAGACGTCGTCTCCGCCGCGCTCCAGCAGCCAGATGGGCCGCCGCACGTTGACAAGCGCGTGCGCCGCTTCGAGCGAGTTCACGCGCGTGAAGGGAATGCCCAGCGCAAGACCCGCCGACGCGCGCAGCGCCTTCAAGCCCAGCGGGTCTGCCGTGTTCTCGGTGACGACGACACCCGCGGCGCCGAAGGCGGCCGCAACGCGGATGACCGCGCCGACATTGCCGGGATCCTGGACTCCGTCGAGCCAGAGCAACAACCCGGGCCGGTCGAGTACTTCATTGAGCCCGAGCGCCGTATCGCGCACCAACGCGATGACGCCCTGCGGCGTGACGGTGCGCCCGAGTCGATCGAAGTCGCCGACGCTGCCCTCCCCCATCGGTACGTCGTGCTCGCGTGCTTCGAACTCGAGCTCCGTGCGCCGCTCGGGATCGAGGTCGCTGCGGAACCACAGCTCGGCCACGACGCCGCGGGTCAACGCGTCGAGGATCGCCTTCGGGCCCTCGAGAAGATAGAGCGACTCATCCGATCGCCCGGCGGCGATGCGATCGATGCGACGACGCTGGGCGTTCGTGAGGCTCACGCGCGCGCGCGTCCCTCGGCCAGCGTCTCGAGCTCGTCCAGCGCGGCGCGCAGATCGACCGGCAGCGGGCTCTCCAACACGAGCGGCTCATCCGTGACCGGGTGCGCCAACTCCAGTCGGTGCGCGTGCAGCCCAAGGCGAGCAAGGCAGATCCCGTCGTGTTCCAGCGCCAACCCAGGCAGCGCGTGCCCGCGCATGAGCGGCCGCGGGTCGCCATAGAGGTGATCGGCGACGATCGGGTGTCCGATGTGGGCCAGGTGCACGCGAATCTGGTGCGTACGCCCGGTGAGCGGACGCGCTTCCAGCAGCGCATGGCGCGCGTACGCGCGGCGCACGGCCCAGTCGGTCGTCGCGGGCAGGCCGTCCGCGCGCACGGCCTGGTGCAGCGCACTCTCGCCGTCGGGGTCGTCCCCCATCGGGGCTTCGATCCTTCCGGTCGTTTCGGCAGGAACGCCCTTGACGAGCGCGAGGTAGGTCTTCTTGACCGCGCGCGTGGTGAAGACGTCGGTCAACAGCGCATCGACTTTGCGGCTCTTGGACACGAGTACGACGCCGCTCGTGTCGAGATCGAGCCGGTGCGACAAGCGTGGAACGGTGTCCTTCTCGGGATCGTCACTGCGGTAGCGCGCGTGGAGCTTGTTGATGAGCGTGCCGTGGCGAATGCGTCCGACGGGGTGACTGGCCATGCCGCTGGGCTTGTCGATGGCGAGGATGTGCTCGTCCTCGTAGAGGAAGACAAGGCCTTCGTCGCTTTCCTGCTCGGGCAGCGACGGATCGTCGGGCCGCTTGACCACGATCACGTCGCCGCGGCGCGACTTGTAGGACGGCTTGGCGGGCTTGCCGCCGACGAGGACCTCGCCGCGCCGGAGCATGTCGCGAAAGTGGGTGCGGCTCTTCCACGGGTAGTGCTGGCGCAGGAGCGTGTCGAGACGCACGCCGACCTCCAGCCGATCCACCGTGAACGAGAATTCACGGATCGGCCGCGAGAGGTTCGGATACACGCGCTCCAGGCGAGGCATGCCTCCATCTTGCCCGATTCCGCGGGAGTCGAGAACGAATCAACTCCACAGAGGCACAGAGTCGCAGAGCGCGTCATGGCAACGCACGCGTTGCCCCTTGAACAGTGACCCAAGGAGAAAGGCATTGGAAAAGGTGAAATCTCGGCGGCGTGTTCCTTCGCTCTGTGCCTCTGCGCCTCTGCGGAGAATCACCCGTCCAAGTCGAAATACAGCGCCAGCCCCAGGCTCCCGAACACGACGATCGGCAGCCACGCGAGAACGACGGGATTGAGATCGCCCGCGCGAGCGAGGCTCCCCGTCATGAAGTGCGCGCCGAAGAAGAGGGCCGCGACACCCATGGCGCCGAGCGCACTGGGCACGGCGCTCGTGGTCCGGCGCGAGACGTTGAAACAGAATGGGATCGCAAGCAACAACAGAACGATCGTCGAGAGCGGCAGCGTGAGCATCTGGTGGAGCATCACGAGGTAGTGCGGGTTCTCCGGATGGGCCTGCGCGAGAGCGGCCGCCTGGCTGATGGACAAGCCGGGCGTGCGCTTCTCCGTGACGGCGACTTCCATGAGGCGCGCGCTGGAGCTGAGTGGGGCGACTTCCCCGGGTGGGATCGGAATGCGCCGCTCGCCGGGTGTGTTCTCCAACGCTGGGATCCGCCGGCCGCCGCGCGGCGCGCGCCAGACGTCGTTTGCGCCGTCCCACTCGAGCTCCGGGTAGCGGAAGTGCTCGACGGGCCGCCCCTCCGGATCGAAGAAACTGATCATGACCGCGTCCATCTTGCGGCTACCCGGCCGGTAGGCCTCCATCGACAAACGCCCGCCATTCGGGTCGTGGAAGTGCGGCACACGCGATAACCGGTCGGGTTCGTTTCGCGACAGGATGCGCCAGAGCTCCATGTGGCGCCGGCTGAACTCGGGCACCAGCATCTCCTGCGCAACGAAGAGCAGCCCGACGATGAGAATCCCCGACGCCACGATCGGCCACACGACCCGGCGCATGGAGACACCCGCGGTGAGCAGCGGCGTCAGCTCGTTGTGCCGCAGCAGCCGTGCGAGGCAGAAGGCGGCGGCGGCCGGCACGCAGAACGGCACGAGTCGCATCCACATGAACGGCAGCAGCGTCCCGTAGAACTCGGCCAGCACCATGAGCGGGCTGTGGCCCGCCTCGACGATCTTCGGCCAGATGCGGCTGAGCTTCGAGACGCGCTCCGACGTGTCCAACACGATCACGATGAGCGTGAAGAACAGAAGCACCGCACCGAGGGTGCTCCAAAAGGCCTTGAACACGTACCGGTCGTGGCGGCGCATCATCGGCGGAACGCGATCGCAAGCAGGAGGAACGAGAGGCTCAGCAGCACGATGTTCGGAGACCACATGGCCATCCAAGGCGTGAGTGGGGTGTTGCGGGCAATGGACGGTCCCGTCATGTGCAGGGGGAAGAAGATCAGCACCGCGGGCAGGAAGCACAACATGAAGTCGCGCACCCGGCGGCCGCTGGGCGGAAGGATGAGCACGACCGCGAGCGCGAAGAAGCCGAGGAAGAACCCGGAGCCGCCCAGCGCCATGCGCCCGTGGAGCGCGAGCCTGGTTTCCTGCATGTCGCCCCGCGCGACGCCGCCGCGCGCTTCGCTGTAGGCCAGCTCGGGCAGGATCATGTCGCGCGGCCGGTGCAGGTAGCGGATCGTGCCGAAGAACTGGTTGAAGAGCGTGCTCGCGCCGACACTCTCGACCCGCCCGATGACGAACGGCGCGTCGTTGCCGGTGGCCACCGCCATCTCGCCGCCGCCCGACGTCGAGAAGATGAAGGCGTTGCGCAGCTGCATCGAGAGCCCCATGTCGTCTTTGGTCTCGCCGATCTGCTCGAGGCCCAGCTCCTGCATGACGGCCTTGCTCGACAGCTCACCGCGGTGGTTGCGCCGGTCCATCTCCACGGCGATGAAGGCGCGCCGTTCCTGGTCGAAGTGGTCCCACGACAAGCGGCCGCTCTCGAACGTGACGGCCCTGTCCGCGCCGCGTAGCGACGAGAGGAACTTCGGGACGAAGTCCTTGAGGTTCGCCTGGATCTCGCGGTTGGCCTGCGGAACGACGTAGAGGTTGTAGAGCACGCCGCCGGCGCCGAGCACGAGGCCGACGGCGGCCAGCGGAATGACGATCGCGCGGAGGTGGACGCCCGCCACCTTGATGGCCACGCACTCGTTGTCGGACACCCAGCGGCTCATGACGAGTGCCGTAGCCGCGAGCCACGAGAACGGGATGCTGTAGGACAGCGCCGTGGGCAGGAGCTGCGGGAGCAGGTCCATGAGAATCGAAGAGCCGAGCGCGCCGCCCCCGAGGTAGATGAAGCGCATCGTGATGCCGGTGAAGACGGCACCCGTGACGGCGCTCGTGATCAGGAAGAACACGAACAGCAGCTCGAACAGCAGAGCGCGCTGGATCCGCAGCAAGGCGCCTCCTTCCGGTCCTCAATCTAGCGAGGGCCTCCCGGGTTCGCGGGAAACGAGCACGCGCGGGCGATTCCGGCGATGATCGACGCGATGCGATGGTGCGCGCCCGGTTTCGAAGACGCGCTGACTCGTCTGGAGGCCGACTTTCGGGCTGCGACGTGGCCCGAGCCTCCGGAGAGCTACACCCTGATCACGCGCCCGCGCGCCATGCGCATGGTCTTGCGCGGCACGGTCGACCGCCCGGATGGTCACCTGCCCGTCATCGTGAAGTGGAGTCGGCCCGACACCATGCCCGACCACGTCTCCAAGCGGCTGCGCGGCGGCAAGGGCGTACGCGAAGGGCGCGTGTTGCGGGCGCTGACTGCCGGGGGCATTCGTGCGCCGGAGCCGGTCGCATTCACGGACGAGAATCTCGATCTGCTGGTCACGGCTGAAGTGCCCGACTTGCAGCCGCTGCCGCCCGCGGACGGGGCCTCACGCGCCGAGATCGATGCCGTCGCCGCCGTGCTCGCTGCGATGCATGCGGCCGGGGTGCGCCACCGCGACTTGCACGCGGGCAACATGGGGATCACCGGCGGTGCGCCCGTGCTGGTTGATGCCGGCAGTGCGCGCCGGGGCAAGCCGCTGAACGAGAGTGAGCGCATCGACGCGCTGGCGCGCGCGCGAAATGGCCTCCTCGCCCACGCGCGCCGCACGCAGAGGCTGCGTGCGCTCGTGGCGTACTGGCGCAGCGCGCGACGGGACGACGGGATCGAGTCGGCACGGGCATTGGCACGGCGCATCGAGGAGCGCGCGCAACAGCTCGCGCGCCGCTACCGGCGAGGGCGGGATCGCCGGGCTACGCGCACGGGGATTCACTTCGTGCGCTACGGAACGGAAGAGGCACCGCGCGCCATCCGGTGGCGGGAGGGTACGGACGAAGCCTGGGAGTCGGAGACCGACGCGTGGCTGCGGGATCGGCCTGCCGGCGCACGTTCGCTAAAACAAGGCGATCTCGTCTGCGTGGCGCTGGGCCCCGGCGGCCATGGGCAGGTTGTCGCGAAGTACTACGGGCCCGTTGCCGCGGGTCGGTTGCCGCGGCCCTTGCGCGCGTTCCGCCGCGCCTACGCGCTGCAGAACCGGCACGTGCGCGTACCGCAGCCGCTCGCCGCCGCAGCCCGCGCGGACGGCTCCGGCTTCTACGCCGCCGCGTGGATCGAGGGCGAGAACCTACACGCGTTCACGGCGGGCGGACGGGACGGGACCTTCGGTGCGCTGCCGTTCAGGCAGCGCGTCGCATTGCTGGAGAAGATGGGGCGCACGCTGCGCGCGATGCACGAGAACGACGTCTCCCACCGGGACTTGAAGGCACCGAACGTGTTGGTGGGCGCCAACGGCATGCATGACCTGTGGATCGCGGATCTCGACGGCGTGCGCATCCGCCGCGGTCGTGTCAACTGGGCGCGGCGCGCGCGGGACCTCGCGCGGCTCGACGCGAGCTTGGGCGCGAACGCGACAGATCGCATGCGCGTACTACGCAGCTACATGCGGGTCCTCCCGACGCCGCCCGTGACGCTGCGCCGAATGGCGGAGCGCATCGACCTGCACGTGCGGAGAAAGCGCGGACCCTCTGGCGCGCCCAGGTAGCTTCGACTCGATGGGACGACGAACGAAGACCGCAGCTCTGATCTCCGTCCACATGGACCTCGGCGCCGGACGGCGAGGGGTCGACATGGGCCCGTCTGCGATGCGCGTGGCACGCCTGGGTGATCGCCTCGGCGAGATCGGCTGGCGCATCCGTGAGCGGGGCTCCGTCAGCGTGCGGGCGCCCGAGTCCGTCAAGATGGGACGCCGCAACGCGCGCTACCTGACAGAGGTCGTCGACGTCTGCACGCGACTACGCGACGAGACGGGCTCGATGCTGGAGAAGGGCTGCCTGCCGGTGATCCTCGGTGGCGACCACTCGATCGCGATGGGGAGCGCATCGGGCGTCTCGCGCTTCTACCGCGAGCAGGGCGAGAAGATCGGGATCGTGTGGGTCGACGCACACACGGACATGAACCTGCCGGAGACGAGCCCGTCGGGCAACGTCCACGGCATGCCGCTGTCGCACCTCATCGGGCAGGGCATCCCCGCCTTGCGTCGCCTTGCCGGGCCGAAGCCGGCGGTCGATCCCAAGAACGTGGCGCTGCTCGGCATCCGCTCCGTCGACAAGAACGAGCGCAAGGTGGTGAAGGCGAGCGGCGTACGCGCCTACACGATGACGGAGATCGACGAGCGCGGCCTTGCCACGTGCGTGAAGGAAGCGCTGGCAATCGCGAACGACGGCACGGCAGGCTTCCACCTCTCGTTCGACCTGGACGGCGTCGATCCGCGCTACGCACCCGGCGTCGGCACGGCGGTCGAAGGCGGTCTCACGTACCGCGAAGCGCATCTCATCTGCGAGGCGGTCGCGCGCACTCGCAAGCTGCTTTCGATGGACATGGTCGAGCTCAACCCCACCCTCGACGAGCGCAACGTCACCGCCGAGCTGGGCGTCGAGCTGATCCTCTCGGCGCTCGGCAAGACGATCCTTTGACACTCATCCTGCGAGGGCTGGCCTTGCTGGTCGCCGTTGGGGCGTTCGCGAGTTGCGGCAAGCAGGAGCCCGGGCCGCGGCTGCTGGACTGGGACACGCGCAAGGCCCTACGGCCGGCGGGGCTTCGGTTCTACGACGTGGTTGACGCCGCCGCGCGCGCGGATGTGCGCAGCCGGGAGCCCGGCCGGCCAGGCTTCTACACCACGGGCCTCGAGTGCACTCGCGAGCTCCGCGGACTGTGGCTGTTCGACGACAAGAAGGTGGCCCTGATCGTGCAGCACCACCCGGGGCCGGGCTACATCGGCAGCGTCGCCTACTACACCGGTACGTGGTCGATGGACGCGGAGACGCTCATCGTCTCCACAGACGGACACGAAGTCCGCTACTTCGTGAAGACCGGCGCCGTTCAACCGTGGCCGTCGACCGGTGGTCCCGACTTCCCGGTCAAACCCGATGCGGAGTGCTGGCTGTACAAGCGTCCCTCGCCGACAGGTCTCTCGAAGGCGCAAGCACTCGAAGAGGAGTAGGGGCGACCCTTGTGGTCGCCCCGCGACGCGTTCGTCGAATCACGTCGGTCCCTGTCCGGGCCGCCCTTGTGGCGGGCCGCGGGAACCCGCGGCGCGGGCGGGCACAAGGCCCGCCCAGACAGGGCCGCACCACGCTGCGGAATCACTGATGGGGCGACCACAAGGGTCGCCCCTACCTGCCCATCTTCTGCTCTAAGGCCTTGACATCGCGCGACAGCTCGGGAATGCCTTCGTAACCCAGGCGCATCTTCTCGAGCTTGCGCCACGCCTGGCCGCGCTTGCCCTGGCGCTTGAGCTTGTCGATCTCGCGCCGGTCTTCGTCGAACGCCGTACGCGCCTGTCCCGTGACCTCCTCGATCTTCATCTGAACGAGCTTGCTGAGGTCCTTCCAGTTCTCCGGCGTCATGCAGAGCCGGTTCATGTCGCGCAGGTACGTGAGATCCTGCACCGCCTTGCCGAACTTGCGCGCCGAGATGGCCATGGAGAGCTCGGCCTGCATGCGTCCCATCTCGTCGGGCGCCTTGATCTTCTCATCGGCGTACTCGCGCATGGCGTCGCGCAGGTCCGGGAAGCCCGAGTGCTCGGAGTGCATGAGCTCGTAGGTGACCGACGTGCCCTTGTACTTCGTCAGGAGCTCACGCAGGCGGCGCACGACCTCGTCGTCCGGAAGCGCGTCCTTGGCCCGGAAGACCTCGGCGATGCCCTGCTGCCGCCAGATCTCGTAGTCGTAGTACTTGCGCGCCTCCTGGTTGCGCTCGAGCTCCCGCTTGGCCTCGACCTGGCGCTTCCACTCGCGCGTCGCCTTCAGGATCTTGCCGTAGTGGTCGCCGTCGGGATCGCTGTTCTGCTCGGCGTAGGCCAGCGCCTTCTCGTACTGGCGCTTGTCCGCCATGCGAGCGGCCTCGATGTAGACCTCCTGGTTCACGCTCGGACCGCCGCCGAACATCGAGAACATGATCACGACGAAGGCTGCCGCCCCGATGAGACCGAGAATGACGATCGGGGCGCTGTTCGAGCGGCGCCGCGGCGGCGGACGGTTGTAGTCGTCATCGTAATCATCGTCGTCGTAGTCATCGCGAGGACGCCGGCGTCGCGCCGAGGCGCCGCCACGGCCCCCTCCGCGCACGGGTGCGGGTGCAGCCGGCGCGGGCGCAGCCGGTGCCGCGGCTGCCGCGGCTGCCGCCGCAGCTACGGGAGCGGGTGCCGCCGGCGCGGGCTGCGCGGGTGCGGCGGGCGCAGGCGCGGCCGGTGCCGCGGTCATGGCGGGCGCGGCCGGAGCGGCCGGCCGCGCAGGCCTGGCAGCCCGCGCGCTGGCGGGGATGCCTTGCGGTGCCCCCTCGGCCGCGTAGCGGATGATCGCGTTGCCGATCGAGACGGAGTCGCCCTCGGCCAGCCAGTGCTGGTTCTTGAAGTCGCCGTTGACCCGGGTGCCGTTGCGGGACTCGAGATCGACGAGCTTCCAGTGGTCCTGGAGGCGCCGGATGACGGCGTGCATCTTGCTCGCGTGCGAGTCGGCCACCTGCACGTCGTTGGCCGCCCCGCGTCCGAGCGTCACCTCGTTATCGAAGATCTCGTAGACGGCTTCGTTGCCGCCTTCGTTGATGTAGAGCTTCGGCACGGTCTACCTCCAAGGCCGCATCATCACCCGCTTCGCGGGCGCTGACCAGTCCGCGCGGGCGTGACCTATCGCTTGCGGTTCCGAATCGCCGTATCCGGGTAGATCTGCGGCCGCGAACCGCCGCCCGACCCGAAGTTCTGGGTGAAGCCCTTGCCCGCGACACCCGAGCCCAGGTCCGTCCAGTTCGACAGGATGTTGCGATGGTGGCCGCTCGAGTGGCACCACATCACGTGGGCCGTCTTGGGGTCGGACGCGGTCGCGATGTTCTCCGAGAAGCCGAAGCCGTTGTAGCCCGCCTTGCGCATGCGGTCGGCGGGACCCGTCGCCGGTTCCCCCGTCGCCGGGTTCGCAGGCGCCTGGTGCGCGAAGTAGCCGCGCTTGCCCATGTCGATGCTGTGCAGGCGTGCCGCCTCGACGAGCCGGTTGTCGATGCGCAGCGCGCGCAGGGGCGCGGTCTTGAGCACCTTGCCGGCGTCGAGGATCTTGATCACCGACTCCTTGTCGATCGCGTCGTAGGACGCGCCGCCGGGCTGCACGACGGCGTGGTAGCCCATGAGCATGCGGTACTCGTTGGTGACGTGCACCTGCTGCCACTCGCGCTCGTTGGCGTATTCCTTGCGCGCCGGGTTGTACGCCGTCATCACCCAACGGTTGTAGGCGAACCACTCCTTCTCGAACTCGTCCTTGTAGAAGGTGCGGATCGAGAGCGGCACGTCGGTGCCGACGTAGAGCGTGTAGGGCGTGATGCGCTTCACGAGGTCGGCGGTGTCGACCTCGTGGCGCTTGAGCTCGGCGATGATCCCGTCCCACGCCGTGAGGTGCTTGTCGAGCTTTCCGGCGCGCTTGATCTGCATCTTGGACGGGTCGTCCCAGATCTCTCGGGCCAGCGCGATGCGCCGGTCGATCTCGCGCTGCACCGCCTGGTACTGCGGGCCGCCCTTGTTGGCGGGATACGGGTAGTGGGTCGTGTTGAAGATGGCGAGCAGCGCGTACTTGCGCCGCTTGTCCAGCTCCGCGCGCTTGTCCTTGAGGCGCTGCAGCTTCTTGAAGACCTTCTCCTTCGCCATGGCCTCGAGCACCCGCTCGGCATCCTTGCGCAGGGTGGCGATCCGCTCCTGCGTGACGCGCCGCTCGTAGCCGGCGTTGTCGAGGATCTCGCCCTTGTAGTGGCGGTAGCCGCCTGTGGGTGCTTCGGGCAACCCATGGAGATGACGCGCGACGAGCGCGTTGGTCGCGGCGAGGTCGGCGCCCTTGTCGTAGAGCGGGATCAGCGCGTCGATGAACGCGTCGCGGTCGCCGAGGCTCGTCGCGAGCACGGCGACGGCGTGGCGCCGCGCGTCGGCCATCCGCTTGGGCTTCAGCAGGGTGAGCACGTCACCCGGCGCGAGCTGGCTCCACGGCGTGACCTTCGCCTGCCCCTTTCGCTCGAGCGTGACCTCGGCCGGGCTCGCGCTGACGACCGTGTACGTGCCGCCGGAGAGCTTGCGACGCAGCTTCTTGTCACCGTCCGTTTCCTCGGCCAGCGCACGCACGAGGCCGAGGATCATGTCGACCTCGCCCATCCGGACCTGCCACTCCTTCTTGAGCGACTCGGCCTTGACCTCCTTGCAGAGTTCGTCGAAGGCAGCACGGGCGGCGCCCCACTTGCGCTCGCCAATCAGAGTCTCGGCCTTCTTGGCGCGGGCGAGCAACGCCTGCGTGTGGGACGGGGTCGCGGGCTTCGTGGGGTCCTGGCCCGGTTTCCACGGTGTTGCTCCGGCGGGCAGCGACCCGCGACGCGGGGCGGCGAGCGACGCCGCGGAGCGGAGGCTCTCCCCCACCCGGTCGCCGTAGCGGCTGCCGGCGAGCGCGGGATAGACGTCGGCGAGGATCCGCGTGCGCTTGCCGCTGTCCTTCTCGTCCTCGGCCAGCGCCCATGCGATGTCGAAGGTCTCCTTCAGGACCGCTTCGACCTTGCCGTCGAGCTTGTTCCAGCGTGTGTAGTTGTCGCCGTTGAGACCCGGGTGCGCGTGGCGGTAGGCAACGATGAGGGCCTGCGCCTGTGATGGCCGGTCGGCCTTGAGCAAGGCATTCACCCGGCGCTCGAGCTCGCGCAGCGCATCTTCGTCGGACTCCGCGCGGCGACGGTCGAGGCCGGTAACCGTGCGCGAGATGCGGAGCCCGAACTCCTCGTCTTCGTGCAGCTGCACGCGGAGGTCTTCGAGCTCGCGACGGATCTCGGACGACGGTGCGTCCCCGACGCGGGCCAGCAAGGTGTTAAGGCGCCCTTCGATCTGGATCCGGTGCGTCTCGCGCCGGCGCAGCTCGTCGAGGAAGCGGTCGAGCGTCGCCAGCTGCGAGCTGGACGGGTACTTGTCCGCGAACGCGTCGCGGCGGCGCGTGAAGTGTTCGAGTCCCTTGTCCAGGTCCTCGAGCACCTTGAGCATCGCGCGCTGCTCTTCGCTGCGCGCCGACTTCTTCTCGGCCTGCTTGCCCCAGTAGAGCTCGACGGCGACGAGCACGGCAACGGCACCGACGACGAAGCCGAGCACCTTGCCCCAACCGACCGGCTCGGGCGCGCGGGCGCGCGGCATGTCGTCGCGGCTGCGTTCGCGCGGCGCGGATGCCGCGACGGGCTCGGGCACTGGCTCAGGCTCGGCCGGCTCGGTAGGCGCGGGCGCGGCGGCTTCCGGCGCGGACGGGGTGAGCATCAAGCTGCCGGACACCAGCGGCGGCGCAGCGGGCTCGCCGCTCGCCGACGGCGCGGGGGCCGACGTCACCTGGCGATAGGTGATCTTCGTGTCGCCGATGCGCAGGGTGTCGCCGTCCTCGAGAGCGCGGCGCAGGAAGCGCTGGTCGTCGCCGGCCGGCTCGAGGAACCACGTGCCGTTCGATGATCCCTGGTCCTCGGCGACGGCACCGCCGCCCTCCAGCGTGCGCACCTTGAGGTGCTGGCGTGAGGCCTTCTTCTCGGAGATGAATGCGCCCGCGTCTTCCGCACGGCCGATGGTGACAGCCTTCTCGCCAAGCGGGATCGTGATGTCCGGCTGGCCCGGGCACTGGATGAAGAGTTCGGCCATGGCGCCTCCTTGGCGACGAATCGCCTACCGCTCTACTCCAAACGGCGTTCCAGCCTCGAGCCCGGAGCGCATCATCGACGCCGTTACAACTCGCGCCAGAACAAGGACTTATGGTCGCGCGATCATTCCGCCAATTGCGCCACGGTGCGGAGCCGCACGAGTGCAAAGCGGGCTTTGCGGAATCGACGCGGCGAAATCGGTCATCGCGAGCACCGGGCCGGTGCGGCGGTACCCTCGCCACGGAAGCACGGAGGAACCCCATGCCCGCACGCCTTGCCTGGCTCGTCGCCGTCACAACGCTGCTGCTACTGGCCACCGGCCCGGCCGCGCACGCCGCCGAGCCGGACGGTCTGACCGTGAAGCGCGTCGTCCTCACCGACGCGACGGGCAAGATGGTGGATGCGTTCCGCGCGCGCCCGGACGGTACGTGGGAGCGGCGCCAGAGCGGCGGCTTCTGGAAGCCTGTCAAGCTGCTCGACCGCACGAAGCACGTGGTCTGGTTCTTCGATGCGGCTGGCAACGAGGAGCTGCGCGTCGCGTTCCCGGACCTCGGCGTGCGCACGCGGCCTGCGAGCGCGCAGTTCCCCAACACCAACGCGTGGCAGACGAGTCCCCTGCAGGCGCAGGCGTTCCTCGCGCGCGGTACGGGAGAAGAGCCGAAGGTCACCGGCCTGACCGTGCGCCAGATCACGCTGACCGACGTGTCCGGCGTCGTGGTGGGCCGCTACCGCGAGCGCGTACCGGCAACCAACCCCGTCACGTGGGAAGCGCAGGATCCGGGGCGGCCTTGGCGCGGCCCGATTCGTGTCGTGGATCGCACGGAGCACGTCTTGTGGCTCTTCGACGAGAGCGACAAGGCGGAGCTGCGTTTCGACTTCCCGGGTCTCGCGGTCAAGAGCCGCCCGAGCAGCAAGGTGTTCCCAAACCCCATGCCGTGGACCGTGCTTCCTCTCACGGCCAAGGCGGGTGCGACCGCGGCGACGCCGGAGGCGCCCAAGGCCCGCATGACGTTCTTCGTCATCAACCAGACCGGAAAGGCCATCGAGCTGTTCCAGCCCGCCCATTGGCCGCCGGTGGGAACCGAAGGTGTGCTCGTCGACCGGCTGCATAACGGCCAGACGCGCACGTACACGGCTGACGCCGGCATGGGCTGGGTGATCCGAACCGCCGCGCCACCGAAGAGAGAGTTGAAGCGCTTCCAGATCACGAAGCAGAACCAGCGCATCGTGTTGAGGCCCAGCGTCCCGCCCCCGCCGCCGACAGTGCCCAAGCCTGTGCCCAAGCCGGTACGCACGCAGACACTCTCCATCACCGGAACGGTCGAGCGCCTGGGCGGATGGAAGCATCTCTCAGGCGATCCCGACATGGACACCAACTCCAACGACCGCGTGCCCGTGAAGGTGAAAAGCCGGCTGAGCTACACCGCGGACGGTGTGTACGTGGACATCTACTTTCACGTGCAGGAGTTCCGCGGGGACGGCACGGCCTATGGCGGCCACTGGGACACGGTGAAGCTCTTCACCAAGGCGAACGGCAAGATCCCCGCCGATGCGCGGGTTGTCGGCATCGAGCCGCCGGGCGGCGCCGGCGAGCGCGAGTGGAGCTTCGTCACCATCGGACGTCAGCACCAGCTCATCCCCGTCAAGACACACGGCACGTACTGGGATGACCTCTTCGTCCTCGTCGACTCGCCCAAGAAGGGCGACGGCGCGCACGTCGGCGTGCGCGGCACGATCACGCTCGCGGTTACCGTCGAGCGCTAGCCCAGCGTGCCGCGCGCCTTAGGGAGGCGGCGGCTGGCCGTAGACACGGAGCTCGGAGAACCCGCCGCAGTCGGACTGCTCGTGATCCAGGAGCGTGAGACTCACGCGGTTGCCGCTCGTTCCCGCCGGGAACACGATCTCGATCGACACGCGTGAATCCAGAAGCGTGATGCCGCCGGAGTTGTAGATCGGTGTGCCGGCCGCGTTGTAGACGATGACGACGGCGCCTCGGAACCCGTAGTTGTCGTTCGTTGTCGGGTCCCCGTCCTGGAACGTCTCCGGGTCGACCTCCAAGCGCGCCAGGTCGACATCTACACCCGCCGGCATGCGCCAGTCGAAGACCTCGGTGTCGCCGCCGGTCGATCCGTTGGAGAACCAGTTCGTGCTGGAGTTGCCGTCGACGCCTCGCGCAACACTGAACTGCGAGCTGAAGCTGGAAGACGCACTCGCGCTGCCCAGGCCGGTGATGTTCTGGGGCTGGCTCGGTGACTGGCCACAGAAGAGCGACTTCAGCTGCTCGTCCATGCACAGCGTCTCCTGGGCGGCAACGGTGGTGTCCTTGGCGGTGAACGCGTTGCTGAACACCCCTGCAATCTTGTTGATCAGCCCGTCATCGACGTTGGCGAAGAACTCAGCGGCAAGGCGCGCGACTTGACTGATGACCTCGTTGGTGCCGTTGAAGCCCTCTTCGCGATTGCGGAACTGATCCGTGTTCTTGTTGGTCAGCCAGCCGCTCACGTACGTGACGAACGCGTTGAACTTGTTGAACGCATAGCCCCCGGCCGTTGCGGCCCCCGCCAACGCCTTGTCGCCGAGTACGCCCGCACCGCTGAAGATCGCACCGATGTAGGCGGTGAACGCGGCGACGCCGCCCGTCGCATCCTTCTTGATGCCTCGCTCCCAGGTGTCTTCGTAGATGCCGCGGATGGCGTCGATGGCGTCGGCCGCAGGATTCCCGTCGGGCGCGCGAATCCCGGCGTCGCGCAGTGCCTGCATCGCTTCGTCCCAGATGTCGCTGTAGGGCCGACGCCGTACGGTGGAGCGGGACAGCGGCGCACCGCCACCACCTCCCTCGAAGTGCGCCTGTCCGCCGACCGCCGCCGCCAACAGGAGTTCGTCGAGCTCGTCGAGCTCGGCGGGGCCGAGCTGCCGGGGCGTGCCGTCGATGACCTGTGTGATCGTGCCCGATGTTCGCAGCTCGTCGATCTGGTCGCAGATGTCGTCGTGTGTGGCTTCGGCTTCGGCGATGCGGGCGCTGATGTCCGCCGCATTCGCAGACGGTTCGTCGCGGAGGATCGCATCGAGGTTGAAGATCAGGTCGGCGTACTGCTGCTTCGCGCCCTCGAGCATCCCTAGGAGGATGAGGCCGCGGGTGGACTCGGGAATCGAGCGGGGTTCGAGGATCGTGAGGGTGCTCGCGGCGAACACACCGCCGACGCCGACCTCGACCGCAGCTTGGGCGACCTCGTCGGTGGCGGCGTCGATGACGCTAGGCGCAGCGACACGCACGCGGCCCGCTTCTACGGCGACTCCGAACGCCTGCACCGCGAACTGCACGGCGGACCCTGCCGGGGTGCGGAACTCGACGACCACGACGTCGTTCGCCGCGATCGCGCTGTTGTCGACGGCCACGATCTCGCCCGGCGTCGCCGTCGACACGGACAGCGAGGTCGTGGCCTGGACCGTATCCCCTGTTTGCCGCGGCGTGCCGGCGGTTCCACAGGCGGCGAGCGCTGTCACGGCGGCCAGCAGCAGGGCCTGGAAGCCGATTCGGTGCAATTGGAGCTTCATCGGGGCAACCCTCCACGGTCCGGCACGAGCGCCGGTTGAAGGGGGATTGCCGCCGCGTGGAGCGACCGGCCAGAATTGCCGAGCTACTTCCGGTTCACCACCAGGTCGTAGTTGTCGATCTTGGAATCGAGCGTCGGACGGCTGACGCCGAGCATGCGCGCGGCCTGGGCCTTCTTGCCCCGGCAGCGGTTGAGCGCCTCCTGGATGACCTTGCGCTCCATCTCCTCGGTCACCTCGCGAACCATCTCCTTGAGCGTCTTGTTGCCCAGTTCGGCGACGGCCTGCGGCTCGTCCTTGCGCCCGCGCACGTTCTCGCTGAGCACCAGCGGCACGATGACGCGGTCCGAGAGCGCGGCCGCGCGCTGCACCTCGTTACGCAGCTCGCGCACGTTGCCCGGCCAGTGGTAGCGCTCGAGCGCCTGCATCGCGTCGTCGCTGACCGTCTTCTGCTCGCCACCCTCCTGGGTCGCCTCGTCGAGGAATCGCTCGACCAGAAGGGGGATGTCCTCGCGCCGGTCTCGCAGCGGCGGCAGGGTCACCGTGATCACGTTCAGCCGGTAGTAGAGGTCCTCGCGGAAGCGGCCTTCCTCGCAGAGCTTGCGCAGGTCCTGGTTGCTAGCCGCGAGGATGCGCACGTCGATCGACACGGGCGTGTTGCCGCCCACGCGGCGCACCTCGCGCTCCTGCAGGACACGCAGGAGCTTCTTCTGCATGTCCATGGGCATGTCGCCGATCTCGTCGAGGAACAGCGTGCCGCCGTTGGCCGCCTCGAACAGGCCCTTCTTGTCCGCGGTGGCGCCGGTGAAGCTGCCCTTCTTGTAGCCAAAGAGCTCGCTCTCGAGCAGCGTCTCGGGAATCGCCGCACAGTTCTCGCTGATGAACGGCGCGTTCTTCCGCGGACCGTTGAAGTGGATCGCGCGCGCCACGAGCTCCTTGCCCGTCCCGCTCTCGCCGTGGATCAGTACCGGCACGTCGCTGTCCGTCACCTTGTCGAGCAGGTGGAACACCTCGCGCATGCGGCGGCTCTGTGCGACGATGTTGCTGTAGGAGTACTTGAGCGGCGCCTGGTCGAGGTCGCGCAGGACGTGCTCCTTGACCTCCATGAGCTCCGCGCTCGTCTGCGCGACGCGATCGGCGAGGATCCGGTTGAGCTCCTCCACCTCGGACTTGGCCATCGTCAGCTCTTCGAGTCGGCGCTCGTTGGACTCGTGCAGCACCGCGTTGCGCAGCGCGATCGCCGCCTGGTCGGCGAAGATGCTGATGAACGGGAGCTGGTTCTCCTGGAACACGCCGCGCTCGAAGCGGTTGTCGAGATAGATGGCGCCTTCCGCCCCCTCGGGACCGCGCACCGGCACGGCCAGCACCGAGCGCAGGCGCATGTCGACGATGCTGTCGGCACCCGCATAGCGCTCATCCAGCGGCGCGTCGTTGACGATGACGGGACGTCCCTTGCGGGCGACCTCGCGTTCGATCGTCTTGCTGATCTTGGCGAAGGCGTCGGAGATCTCCTCGCGGTCGAAGTTGCGCGCAGCCATCACCGTGCGCTCGGAGTCCGTGTCCTTCTTGTCATCCATGAGGATGAAGAAGCCGCGCTCCGCGCCCGTGAAGTCCACCAGCGTGTCGACGATCATGCCGAAGACCGCGTCCGGGCGGCGCTCTTCGACCATCGCGTTCATCACGCGCTGCATCTCCTGGGCGGCGCGGAACTCATCCGAGCCGACGAGCAGATCCGACTCGCCGTGCTTGGCAGCGGCTTCGACGAAGTGCTTGGCGAGCGCGCGCAAGCCGTCGGCGCCGCGCTGGCGGTAGCTGTTGGCGAGCAGCGTGCGCAAAGAGGCCATCTGGTCAGCCTCCTCGCCCGAGAGCATGAAGCGGAACTGCGCCCGGCCGAGCCGAACGCGGTCGCCGTCCTGCAGGCGCCGCTGCTTGACGAGCACCTCGTTGACGAAGCTTCCGTTGCGGCTGTCGAGATCGACGAGCTTCCAGCCGTCGCCCGTCGGCTCGATCTTGCAGTGCCGCGTGCTCATGCTGATGTCGCCGAGACGGACATCGGCTTCCTTGCCGCGCCCGATGAGCAACGGCTTGTCCGTCACCAGATAGCGCTTCGCGCCCTTGGGCCCCTCGTAGATCAGCAGCGGGCCGTCATGGGTGGTCTTGGTCGTCACGACACTCTCTCCAAACGCGCGTGGCGCAACAGAAGTTGCTTGCGTCCGAACGCGTCAAAGTCAACGGTCACGCGGGTGTCCTCGCCGGCGCCCCCGACGGCCTGAAGCAGCCCCTCGCCGAAGTAGGGATGCAGCACGCGCTCCCCCACCACGAAACCGATGTCGGTCTCGCGCACGGCTTCGGCGTAGCCACCCGGTGCGCTGTACTCCGACCTCACCGGCTCGGCAGCCCGGGGCCAGGCCGCCGCGTAGCCACCCGCTCGGTCGTCCCCGCTCGCGAGATCTGCCGGAATGTCCCGTAGGTACGGACTCGGCGTGCGCTGGTCGTCGCCCATGTATGTGACGCGCCGCGCCGCGTGCGTGATCGCGAGCTCGTGCTGCGCGCGCGTCATCGCGACATAGAAGAGTCGCCGCTCTTCTTCCTCGCCCGCGTTCTCGCCCAGGCTGCGCACGTGCGGGAAGTAGCCCATCTCAGCGCCGGTGATCAACACGCACGGAAACTCGAGCCCTTTCGCCGCGTGAACGCTCATCAAGCTCACCGCACCCGTGCCGCCGGTGTAGCCGTCTTGATCGGAGACGAGCGACGCGCGCTCGAGGAAGCCCTGCAGGTCGCCGTCCGGCTCCTTGCTGTCGTATTCGCGCGCGTAGGCCACGAGCTCTTCGATGTTGTCGGCCCGGCCCTGGTCGATCGCATCCGCGCTGTCGGCCAGCATCGCGCCGTAGCCGCTGCCGTCGATCAACGCGTCGAGGATCGGAGCCACCGGAGAGCGCGGCATGGCGCCGACCTTCTTCAACAGGCTCAGGAAACGGACGAGCCCGCCGCGTGCGCGCTTCGAGACGGGCACGTCGGGCTGCCCGGCGGCTTCCGATAGCGTCAGACCGCGCGCCAGCGCGGCGCCGCGCAGCTTCTGGAGGCTCGCCGCCCCGATGCCGCGACGCGGCGTGTTGACGACGCGCAGGAACGCTGCCTCGTCGAGCGGGTTCGCGATCAAGCGGGCATAGGCCAGGACGTCCTTGACCTCGCGCCGCTGGAAGAACTCGGTGCCTGCGACCACGACGTAGGGGATCCCGCGCGCGCTGAGCGCGAGCTCGATGCCGCGCGAGAGCGAGTTCACCCGGTAGAAGACGGCAATCTCGTCGAGCCGCCGGCCGTGGTCCCGCCAGCTCTCGATGCGCGAGGCGGCGAGCTCGCCCTCGTCCTCGCCGTCGCGACACCGCGTAACGAGGATCTTCTGTCCGCCCTCGCGCTCGGTGAACAAGGTCTTCGCGTGGCGCTCGCTGTTCTGCTCGATCACCGCCTCGGCCGCGCCGAGGATCTTGTCGGTCGAGCGGTAGTTCTGCTCGAGGAGGATCTCCTCCGCGCCGCCGAAGTCGTCGTCGAACTCGAGGATGTTGCGCACGGCCGCGCCCCGCCAGCGGTAGATGCTCTGGTCCGGATCGCCCACGACCGTGATCTGTCCGTGCGGCCCGAGGATCGCGCGCAGCAGATCGCGCTGCACGATGTTGGTGTCCTGGTACTCGTCAACCAGCACATGCTGGAAGCGTTCGCCGTACATGGCGGCCAGCTCTTCGTTCTCCTGCAACAGGCGCACGGCTTCGAGCAGCAGGTCGTCGAAGTCGACGAGCGAACCGGTACGCAGCCTCTGGTGGTACGAGTCGAACAGCCGGTCGAAGGTGTCTTCGAGGCCGTAGGCACGCAGGTCCACGGGCGCGCGCCCACCACCACCGTTCTTGCGGTGCGAGATCATGGACGCGGCGTCGACCGGACGCAGGACGCCCGTGTCCATGTCGAGGTCCTTGTAGATCGCCTTGATCAAGCTGAGCTGGTCATCGCGATCGGCAATCGTGAACCGCGGGTCGATACCGACCTCGTCGCCGTGTCGACGCAGCAGGAACGAACCGAACCCATGGAACGTCCCGGCCCACACGTCCTGCCCGCCGGGGAGCATCGACAGCCGGCTCTTCAGCACGTCGGCGGCCTTGTTGGTAAACGTGATTGCGAGGATGGCCCACGGCATGACGCCGCGACTCACGAGCCATCCGACACGCTGCGTGAGTACGCGCGTCTTGCCGGTGCCTGCACCCGCCACGACGAGCAGCGGGCCGCCCTCGTACGTGACCGCCCGGCGCTGCGCGTCGTTCAGGTCGGCCAGGATCCCGTGGGGGTCGGCGAAGGTGTAAGACTCGTTCGACATGCGCGGCGCGATTGTAAAGGCGGTTTGCACCACCGAACCGGGAGGACCGGGAGTGGTGGAGACGAGGGCACGAGCCGGAGGGGCCGGATCCAAGGCCTCTGCGGCCTCGGCGTCCGGTTGTTGTCTGCCTTAGGCGAACCGGCCGAAAACGGGACACCCGCGCCGGAATCGCAAAGCGCACCGGCAGAGATGTAAAGTCGCCACTGCGCACCGAATTCGACGCGCCAGCGCGGGATCCGCGCTTCGAAGCAGCCGTCTCGCGCAGGAGACGGGTGCGCGTTGAAATTGGAGAGCGGCGCGCTCTGCCCTACTCTTCCCCGTTCGACGTCGTTTCGCGGAGACAAGTCCGATGCCCCGAGTGTGTCAGTTCAGCGGCAAGAAGACCAAGTCGGGCCGGACGTATGCCCGCCGTGGTCTCGCCAAGGCGAAGGGCGGCGTCGGCAAGAAGACCACCGGCAAGACACTGCGCCGGTTCAAGCCCAACATCCAGCGCGTGCGCGCTGTCGTGAACGGGCGCGTCGTGCGCGTCAAGGTCGCTGCCAAGTTCCTCCGTCGCGGCCTCATCGAGAAGCCCGTCAAGCGCACCTGGCGACCGGACGACGCCACGACCGAGTAGCCGCCCGGCGTTCGCACGCCGTCGACGCGATGGGCGACCTAAGGTGCGACGGATGGTCGCGACCTCCTGGAACCGTCGTCGCATGCGAGACGAAGCTGAATACGTCTGCGACAGCTGCGGCGAGGGCATCGTGATCCCGATCGATGTCTCGCAGGGCCCGCACCAGCAATACGGCGAGGACTGCCCCGTCTGTTGCCGCCCCCATCTCATCACGATAGAGATCTACCCGGACGGCACGACCCGCGCCTTCGCCGTGCCGGACTAGAGTCGCGGATCCACCGGCTCCGACTCCAGCGCCAACACGCCGAACACGCACTGGTGCACCCGGTAGAGCGGCTCGCGCTCGACGAAGCGATGCAGCCCCTCGAGTCCGAGCGCGTACTCGCGTAGCGCAAGGGAGCGCTTGCGCCCCAACGAACGACGGCGCAGGCGCTCGAGGTGTTCGTCTGCGGTGTACTCCGGGCCGTAGATGATCCGCAGGTACTCGCGCCCGCGGCACTTGACCGCGGGCTGCACGAGGCCGCGGCGGCCGCGCACGATCCAGTCGGCGGACTTGACGACCATGCCTTCGCCCCCCTCGGCGGTCAGCTCCTCCCACCAGGCGATGCCGGCGGCCTCGCTCTCCGGCTCCGTGACGTGAATCACCTGGAACGGCGTCGCGAGGAGGAACCCGGAATCGGAGGCGGCGAGCTTCGCGATCGTCTCCATGTGCCAGACATGGTCCTTGTCGCGATGCACCGCGCCTTCGGTGGCCATGATGTGGAACGGTGCAAGCCTGAGGTCCTCGATCCCCTGAACGGGCCAGCAGTAGCGCCGGTAGGCCTCGACGTAGCGCTCAACACGCTGGTGGCGTGCGCGCATGCGATCCCGCAGTGCCGCGCTCTCGCCGTTGCGCTGCGCCGCTTGTTCGAGGAGCGACACCGCACGCTCGAGACCAACGGTGCCGGATGCGCCGACCGCGGCATACTGGCCCCTGAGCAGGGCCTGGGCCTTGGCAGACCAGGGCATCAGCTCCGCATCGAGACAGATCCAGTCGGTCTCGAACTCCGCCCAGAGTCCGGAGGCGTCCATGGCCGCCGCGACCCGCGCGACGACCGCGGCTTCGTCCGCATCGTCGGGGAAGAACGGCCGTCCGGTGCGCGTGTAGACCACGCCTTGTTTGCCGGCGCGTACGCCGAAACGCTCGGCCGCCGCCGCCGCATCGCGACAGACCACCAGCACGGCACGCGAGCCCATGTGCTTCTCCTGGCAGACAACCCGCGGCACACCGTTCTTTCGGTAGTACGCAAACGCCTCGCGCGGGTGCTCGAGGAGCGGCCCCTCGCGGCAGGTCTCCGACGGCGACATGGTTGGCGGCAGGTAGATGAGCCAGTGCGGGTCGGTCGCAAAGCGGCTCATCACTTCCAGGGCACCGGCCGCGTTCTCCTCGCGGATCGTCACCGTGCCGCGCATGCGCGTCGTCACGATGCGCTTGCCGGCCACGTCGGCGATGTCGAGCAGGTCCTGATACGCGCGTTCCGCCGCCTCCGGGCCGCCTTCGGTCGGCACGAGCGGCGTCACGGGCTCGTACCACATCTTGTGCGCGGGCACGTCGACCAGCTCGCGCTCCGGGTAGCGGAGCGCGGTCAGCTTGCCGCCAAACACGCAGCCCGTGTCGACGCAGATCGTCCCGTTGACCCACTCCGCCTCAGGCACCGGCGTATGGCCGTAGACGACCATGGCGCGACCGCGGTACTCCGAAGCCCAGTCGTAGCGCACGGGCAGCCCGAACTGGTCGGTCTCGCCGGTGGTCTCGCCGTAGAGCGCGAACTGGCGCACGCGCCGGGAGGCGCGGCCCTGCAGGCGCTCCTTCATGCCGGCGTGCGCGACGACAAGGCGACCGTCGTCGAGAACGTAGTGACTCACCAGCGACTTCACGAAATCGGCGACCTTCTGCTTGAACTCGTCGGTCTCCGACTCGAGCTGCTCCATCGTCTCGGCCAGCCCGTGCGTGAGGCGCACGTCGCGCCCCCACAGCTTGCGCAGCAGCTTGTCGTCGTGGTTGCCGGGCACACAGATGGCGGCATCGGCCTCGACCATGGCCATCACGAGACGGAGCACGTCCGGTGACTTCGGACCGCGATCCACGAGATCGCCGACGAAGAGCGCCTTGCGGCCGTCTGGATGGCGCGCCATGGGTGAATCGGGCATGCCGCTCACCTCGTAGCCCAGCTTCTCCAACAGCTCGACCGTCTCGTCGAAGCAACCGTGGATGTCCCCAATGATGTCGAAGGGGCCGCGCTCGTCGCGCCGGTCGGTCCACAGCTTCGTCCGCTCGATCTCGACCGCCTCGATCTCCTCGACGCCCCGGAGGACGTGGATGTGGCGAAACCCCTCGCGCTTGAGCCCCCGCATGCTGCGGCGCATCTGACTCAGCTGCTGGCGCACGACGTGCGGGCCGAACTGGCGGTCCGGACGCGCCTTGTTCCGCGCGTGGCAGTCTTCGGGCGGCACATCGAGCACGATGGCCACCGGCAGATAGTCGTGCTCGCGCGCGAGGCGAACGAGCGGCGCCCTCGCTTCGCGCTGCACGTTGGTGGCGTCGACGACGGCCAGGCGGCGCGCCTCCAGCCGCCGCCCGGCGATGAAGTGCAGGATCTCGAAAGCCTGCTTCGTGACGGTCTGGTCGTTCTCGTCATCGGAGACGAGCCCCCGGCAGACGTCCGACGACAACACCTCCGTCGGCTGGAAGTGCTTCGCAGCGAACGTGGACTTGCCGCTGCCACTGGGACCGATCAGCGTGACGAGGCAGACCTCGGGAATCGTGATCTTCATCGCGCTTCCCCGTCCCGCGTGAACACGCCCATCTGCGTGGGCGCGCCGTGCTCCGGGTGCACGTCGCCGACAGGCAGGAAGCGGACCGCGTAGCCGTACACAGCGGCGACGCGCTTGGCCCAGGCACGGAATTCGGCGCGCGACCACTCGAAACGGTGATCGGCGTGACGAAGGCGGCCTTCGGGCAGGCCCTCGAAGAGCACGTTGTATTCACGGTTGGGCGTCGTCACGACCACCGTCGCCGGACGCGCGAACTCGAACACGACGCGCTCGAGCGGTTCGAGGCGCGGGGTGTCCACGTGTTCGATGACCTCGATCAAGCACGCGGCGTCGTAGCCCGCGAAGCGTTTGTCGCGGTACGTGAGCGAGCCCTGCATGAGCTTGAGACGCTCGCGCTTGAGCGCCGGCATGCGATCCAGCTTGAGCCGGCGCTCCGCATGCTCCAGCGCTCGCGGGGACACGTCGACACCGGCAACGCTCTGGAAGTGCGTGTCGTCCAGCAGGGCGCGCACGAGCTTGCCTTCTCCACAACCGAGATCGATCACGCGGCGTGCGCCGGCTTCCTTCAAGGCGGCGAGCACGACACCCCGGCGCTGCTCGTCGAGGCTCAGCTTCTCTTCGAGCTTCTCCTCGCGACGCGCCTGCTTCTCCTCGGTCTCGTCCGGGTCGACGCCGTCCTCATCGACGAGACGCGCGACGGCCTCGCGCGCGAGGCGCGGCTGGCGGTACAGGTAGCGACGCGCGATCTGGTCGCGCTCCGGATGATCGGCGAGCCAGCGCTCGCCCTTGGCGAGCAGCTTCTCGACCTCCGCCTTGTCGACCCAGTAGTGCTTGTCGTGATCGAGCACGGGGATCAGCACGTAGAGATGCGAGAGGAGATCGCGGAGCGGCAGCGTGCCCGCCAGCTCGAGCGTGAAGTACGGGCTCTCGCCCCAGTCCGGGAACGAAGCGTCCAGGCCGTGACGGGTGGCCGTGACCTCGTAGCCAAGCGGCTCGAACAGACGGCGTAGCAGCGGCTCGCCGCCGCGCACGGGCAGCGGCTCGACGCGGGCCTGTAGCGGGATGGCCTGGTCGACGAGCTCGGGTCGTTCCTTGGATCGGCCACCGAGCGCCGAGCGGTACACCTCGGCGATCGCGACGCTGAAGAACGAAGACGCCACGTACGGGCGGTCGTTCACGTACTGACCCAGCGTCGGCGCACCCTTCGCCCTGCGGCCGCGCACGAGCCCGACCGGATCGAGGTCGAGCAGCAGCGCCGCCGTGCAGCGTGCGTCGCTGACCTCGGGATAGAAGACGTGCGCCTTGCCGAACGACAAATCGAACGTTTGGCAGCGGTCCGGGTGCTTGGCGAGGAGGTAGCCCAGATCGCCGGCGGGCTGGTGGGTGCTGGTGATCGTCAGGAGCATGGTGGGGTCATTGGATACCGCGCGGGCCGACCACTCGGCCTACGGCCTCGGGTCGCCCATACATCGACGGATCACACGAGATGACCGCTTGGGAACTCCCGATGTAGGGGCGACCCAAGCGCAGCGCGTGGTCGGCCCGCGACCGTCGAGACTACCTGCGACGCTTCCTGCGTCGCACGGGGGCGGCGCCGCCGGGCGCGCGCTTCGGCGCCGGTGCCGCGGGGGCAGGCGTCGCGGGCGCAGGCTTGGCCGGCGCCGCCACGGACGACGGCGGGCCTGCCGCGACGCCGCGCTCGGTCTTCATCTCGCGCAGGTCCTTCTCCAGCTCGCCCACGAGGTCCTTCGCGCTCGGCGTGCGCTCGCCGGGGTCCTTCGCCATCAGCGTCGTGACGATGCGCTCGGTGCGCGAGTGAAGCGTGCCATCCGCCGAACGCGGCGAGGGCACGGGCTCCGTCAGGTGCTTGGCCAGCACGGCCGACGCGTCGGCTCCCTCGTACGGCTCGCGGCCCGTCAGCATGTGGAACAGCGTCGCGCCGAGGCTGTAGAGGTCGGCGCGCTCGGTGATGTCACTGTCACCGCGCGCCTGCTCGGGGCTGATGTAGGCCGCCGTGCCCATGCGCTTGGACTCCTCACCCTCTGATTCCATGCGCGCGAGGCCGAGGTCGCACAGCTTCGCAACACCGTCGTTGGTGATGATGATGTTGTCGGGCTTGACGTCGCGGTGGATGAGCCCGTTGCGATGCGCATGATCGAGTGCGCGCGCGATCTGGAGCCCGATCCACAGCACGCGCTCCTCGTCCATCGCGCCGCCGCGGCGCAAGAGCGAGGCGACGGTCATGCCGTCGGCGTACTCCATCACCAGGTACTTGATGCCGCCGGATTCGCCGACGTCGATGCCGCTGATGATGTTGGTGTGGTTGAGGCGAGCGACGGCGCGGGCTTCCGTGAAGAAGCGCTGCACGTACTCCTCGTTGTCGCCCAGGTTCGGGGAGAGGACCTTGATCGCGACGTCGCGGTCGAGCGAAAGCTGGCGTGCCTTGTACACGCTGCCCATCGCGCCTTCGCCGAGCTTCTCAAGCAGACGGTAGCCGGCAATCTGCTCCTTGCCCTCGACGCGGCGATCCTCGCGGCGGATCTCCTCGAAGGCCTCGGACTCGATGTAGCCCTTCTCGAAGAGCACCTCCGCGATGGAGCGCGGCTGCATGCCCATCTCGGACATCTTCTCGCGGATGTTGATCGCCTCGTCGATCTGGTCCTGCGTCGCGATGCCCTTCTCGAGGATGCGCTCGGCTTCGTGCTCGTCGTTCGGTTGCACCGGTTTCTCTCCTCAGCTCCGCCCGCGGCCGAACACCGGCGGGATCCCGAGCGCGGCCAGGGCCGCTCGCTCCGCCCGTCGCATCCGGCGCCGCGCCGCGGAGCCATGATCGTCGTAGCCCACGAGATGCAGCACGCCGTGCACCGCGTAGAGCAGTAGCTCATGGTACGCCGGATGCCCTCGGCGGTCTGCCTCACGGCGCGCCGTCTCGGCGGAGATGAGCACTTCGCCTTCCAGCACAGGCTCCTCGTTCATCGGAAACGACAGGACGTCCGTCGCGTAGTCGTGGTCCAGCATCTCGGCGTTGATCGTGCGGATGCCCGCGTCGTCGGTCAGGGCAAAGGACAAGGCCACGGGCCGCTTGACCTTGCCCGCCACGTAGATGGCCAGCCGGCGCAGATCGGCCTCGAGCTTGCGCCGGCCGCCAGGAACGCGCACGCCGTCCACAGCCAGCTCCGCGGTGGCGCGCGGCGTGCTCAGGACCGGTCGTCCTTGTCGTAGGCGTCGACGATGCGCTGGACGAGTTTGTGGCGTTGGATGTCGTGGCGGTCGAGGCGGATCACCTCCAGACCCTTCACGCCTTCCAGGATGCGCACGCTCTCGGTCAAGCCCGACTTCACGTCGCCGGGCAGGTCGACCTGTGTGACGTCGCCGTTGATGACGACCTTGCTGTCCTCGCCCAGCCGCGTCAGGAACATCTTCATCTGTGCGGGCGTCGTGTTCTGCCCCTCATCGAGGATGATGAACGCCCCCTTGAGCGTGCGGCCGCGCATGTAGGCGAGCGGCACGATCTCGATAACGTCGGCGTCGATGTAGCGCTGCACCTCCGACCACGGCATCAGCTCGCCGAGCGCGTCGTAGAGCGGGCGCAGGTAGGGGTTGATCTTCGCGTGGAAGTCGCCGGGCAGGAACCCGAGCTTCTCGCCGGCCTCGACGGCGGGACGCGTGAGCACGATACGGCGCGCGCGCCCGTCGCGCAGTGCGGCCACCGCCTCGACGACAGCGAGGAAGGTCTTGCCCGTGCCGGCCGGCCCGATGGCGAAGACGACGTCGCACTTGCGGATCGCTTGCACGTACTTGCGCTGCATCTTCGTGCGCGGGCTGGGCGTTCCGCGCACGGCGGGCATCGCCGTGGTCGGCAGCGTCGGACCGTTGCCGCTCTCCGCCCGTGCAGCGGCGGCCGCTTCGCCGGGACGCGCGTCGAGCAGGATGCCCTCGACCTGCTCCGTCGAGAGGTCCGGCGCCTTGGCGAGGCTCTTGATCACGTTCCTTACGCGGCCGGTCACCTCACGGACGGCGTCCTCGTCGTCGCCCTCGATCGTCAGCGCCTCGTTGCGCGCAGTGATCCGTACGCCGTAGCGCTCGCGCACGGCACGCAGGTGGCTGTCCATCGGGCCGAAGAGGGCCCGCTGGATGGTCTCGGTGGCTTCGCTGATCCGGCGGCTGGGCATGCGTGGAGTCTACGGAGGCCAGGTCAGCCTGTGATAGATGGACAGATAGGCCTGGGCAGCCGGCGCGGCGAGCAGTAGGGAATCCACCATGTCCATGACGCCGCCCATGGCCGGGATCAGCGCGCTGGAGTCCTTCGCCCCGAGGCGCCGCTTCCACGCGCTCCAGAGAACGCCTGCGAAGACCGAAGCCGCCCCGATGACGAGGCCGGCGCCTGCAAGCACGAGCCACGGCGGGTCCCACGGCATGTCGATGACCAGCGGCAGAAGCACAGCAACGAGGATGCTCGCCAGAACCCCGGCGATCGTGCCCTCCCACGATTTCCCCGGCGACACCGTGGGCACCATCTTGTGCTTCCCGAACGGAACGCCGATCGCCCATCCGGCCATGTCGCTCGCCTTGGCCGTGAGCACCAGCCACACGAGGAACCCAACGTCCCAGGCGCACCACGCCATGAACGAGAACAGGAAGCCGACGAAGATGATCGGGATCAGCCGCGTCGCGATGCTGTCGATGGCCTCGGGCCGCGTGTCGAAGAGGTGGCGTGCCAGCACGACGATGACCGCAGCGGCCAGGAGCAGCGCCTGGTCGCTCATCATGCTGAGCGGGTCCCCGATGATGCCGCCGAGGCAGATGAGGCCGCAGAGCACGGCGGCCTCGCGCGGCGCCGCGGGACGGCCGGCGGCCTTGAAGAGCAGGGCCATTTCCGCACCGGCAGCCGCGCCGAAGAGTGCGATCAGGATGCGCGTTCCCGTCGACGAGCCCGTCCAGACCTGGATGGCAAGGATCCCGCCCAGCACCGCGAGGATGATCGGCGTTGCGATGAGGCGCGCGCGCGCCTCGCGCTTGCCTTCGGGCGGGGGCTTCAGCGGGGCTTCGCTCACCGGGCCTGCAGCAGCCCGCCGAAGCTGCGCGTGCGCGAGGCGTAGTCCTCGACCGCACGGTCGAGGTCCGGCTCGCGGAACTCCGGCCACTCGACGGGTGAGACATGGAACTCGCCGTACGACATCTGCCAGAGAAGGAAGTTGCTCAGCCGCTGCTCCCCCGCCGTGCGAACGAGCAGGTCCAGCGGCGGCATGCCGGGCTGGTAGAGACGCTCACCCAATGCGCGCTCGACGTCCTCGGGGGTCATGGCCTCGAGGTCGATGCGCCCGGCGGCACCGTCCGCCGCGAGCTTGCGCGCCGCGTCGGCAAGCTCCGTACGCGAGCCGTAGTTGAGCGCCAGGCAAAGCGTCATGCCGCCGTTGTCCGCCGTGAGCGTCTCCGTCGCGTGCAGCGCATCGCGCACGGCGTCCGGCAAGTGCTCCGTGCGCCCGATCGAGCGCAGGCGGATGCTGCTCTCCATGAGCTCGTCGCGTTCGTCGACGAGGTAGCGCTCGAGCAGCTCCATGAGGCAGGCGACCTCGTGCTCCGGGCGCTTCCAGTTCTCGGTCGAGAACGCAAAGAGCGTGAGCTGCTCGAGGCCGAGCTTCGCGGCATGGCGGGTGACGGCGCGGACGCTCTCGACCCCGCTCTCGTGGCCCTTGATGCGCTCCAGGCCGCGGGCCTCGGCCCAGCGGCCGTTGCCGTCCATGATGATGGCGATGTGGCGCACGGCGCATGCACCCGTGCCCTGGCCGTCTGTCGTGCCGTTCCGCATCACCAAAGATCCTCTGCCGTGGGACGCCGGAGCCTACACCGAGACCGGGATGCCCTCGTCCAACGGAATGAAGCGCTCACGCTCCGCGCCCACGCTGATCATCTCGATCGGGCAGCCGAGCAGGTCCTGGAGCGCACGCACGTAGGTCTGCGCCGTCGCGGGCAGGTCGTGGAACTGTCGCGCACCGCCGAGATCCTCCTCCCAGCCGGGGAAGGTCTCGTAGACCGGCACGCACGCCTCGAGGTCGCCTGTCCACGCGGGCGGCGCGTCGATGCGGGTGCCGTCCAACTCGTAGGTCGTGCAGACCTTGAGCTCCTCCAGCCCGGAGAGCACATCGAGCTTCATGAGCGCGACGGCGTCTACGCCTTGCGTTGCGGCCGCGCGCTTGGCCAGGACGCCGTCGAACCAACCGCAATCGCGCGGGCGGCCGGTCGTCGCGCCGAACTCGTGGCCCTGCTCACCCATCCGCTGTCCAGAGGGCCCGGTGTCCCGCGTGGGGAACGGTCCGGCGCCGACCCGCGTGGTGTAGGCCTTCACGATGCCGAGGATGCGGTCGAGCGCTCGCGGCGGCAGCCCCGTGCCCGCAGGGATGCCGGCGGGGCCGGTCGTGCTCGAGGTCACGTAGGGATAGGTGCCGTGGTCGACATCGAGGCCGACCCCCTGCGCGCCCTCCATGAGGATGCGCTTGCCGCCCCGCCACGCGTCCAGGAGGACTGCGACGGTATCGGCGACGAACGGCCGCAGGCGCTCGCCCCAGCCGCGCGTCTCGTCCATGACGGCGCCGACGTCGATCGGCGCCATCTCTGCGCGAGCGAGGATCGCGTTCCACGCCTCGATGCTCTTGGGGAGCACGTCTTCGTAGCGCGACGGCTCGAGCAGGTCCGCGACGCGCAAGCCGGCGCGCCGGACCTTGTCGCCGTACGTGGGCCCGATTCCGCGGCTGGTCGTACCCAGTGCGTCGTCGCCGCGCAGCTTCTCGAGCGCCTCGTCCATGCGCTTGTGATGCGGCATGACGACGTGCGCGCGGTCCGAGACGAAGAGCCGCCCGGAGAGGTCGATGCCGCGCGCGGCCAGACTGTCGACCTCGTGGAACAGCACCTCCGGATCGACGACGACGCCGTTGCCGATGACGTTCGTCGTACCCGGCTGGATGGCACCCGAGGGCAGGAGGTGGAGGACGTAGCGCTCTTCCCCCACGACCACGGTGTGACCCGCGTTGGCCCCGCCTTGATAGCGCACGACGAGGTCGGACTCGGCGGCGAGGAGGTCGACGATGCGCCCCTTCCCCTCGTCGCCCCATTGCATTCCGAACACGCAGGTGACAGGCATGGCCCGCTCCTCCGGTTAAAAGCCCACGATAACCGACCAGGGGTCCGGCCCCTCACTTCGAGCGGGGCGGGCGGTGTCAGACGCCGGCGCCTAGACCGACGCCGTCTCGGGCGATCCCTGGATCAGTCGCCGGAAGCGGGCAAAGAGATGCTGGGCGTCGTGGGGCCCGGGGGCGGCCTCCGGGTGGTACTGGACGCCGAAGGCCCGCTGGGCATCGGCGGCGATCCCGGCGTTCGTCATGTCGTTGAGGTTCGTGTGCGTCGCCGTGAAGCCGGTCGCGTCGAGGGTCTTCTCGTCGACGACGAAGCCATGGTTCTGGCTGGTGATCTCGATCCGGCCGGTCGCGTGTTCCTGGACCGGGTGGTTCGCGCCGCGATGGCCGAACTTGAGCTTGTAGGTCTTCGCGCCGGCGGCGAGCGCGAGGATCTGGTGGCCGAGGCAGATGCCGAAGATCGGGACCTCGCCGAGCAGCGCGCGAACCGTCTCGACGCCGTAGGTGACGGCGGCAGGGTCGCCCGGACCGTTCGAGAGGAAGACGCCGTCGGGCTCCATCGCGAGGATCTCGTCGGCCGAGGTCGTTGCGGGCACGACCGTGGGCTCCAGCCCGTGCGTCACGAGCGAACGCAGGATGTTGCGCTTGACCCCGAAGTCCATGGCGACGACGCGCAGTTTGTCGCCCTCGATCGTGTCGTGCGGGTTGCCGAACCAGCGCGCCGGCCACGGCAGGTCCCACGAGTACGACTCCTTGCACGTGACGCGGCCGGCGAGGTCCATGCCCGCCATGCTGGGGATCGCCTTGGCCTTCTCGGTGAGGCTCTCGACGTCTTGATCCTCGGTGGAGAGCACGCCGTTGACGGCCCCGTCGATGCGCAGGACGCGCGTCAGGCGGCGCGTGTCGATGCCTTCGATGCCGATGACGCCCGTGCGTTCGTACCAACGCTCGAGCTCTTCCGTCGAACGGAAGTTGCTTGCGACCGGAGAGAGCTCGCGGACGACCATGCCCTCGATCCAGGGGTTGCCTGCCTCGATGTCCTCTTCGTTGACCCCGTAGTTCCCGATGTGCGGGTAGGTCATGCAGACGATCTGCCCGGCGTAGGACGGATCGGTCGCGATCTCCTGGTAGCCGGACATCGCGGTGTTGAAGACCACCTCGCCAGAGCACTCGCCGGCAGCACCGAAGGCGCGGCCGTGGAAGACGCTTCCGTCGGCGAGGACGAGCAAGGCGGGGCGTTTCGCGGGCATCGCCAGGGAGGGTACCCGAGGGCAGGTACGGGCCCCACTCGTGCTCACAGAGGTGTCGTCAGGGTCAGCGTCAGAGTCAGAGTCAGCGTGGTCACGCCGAGGACGGCCGATTGATCAGGCTCGCCAGGTAGCCGGCGCCGAAGCCGTTGTCGACGTTCACCACGCAGACGTTGGGCGAGCAGGCGTTGAGCATGCTGAGGAACGGCGCCACGCCGTCGAGCGAGAGGCCGTAGCCGACGCTCGTCGGCAGCGCGATCACGGGCACCGAGACGAGCCCGCCGACGACGCTGGGCAGCGCCCCATCCATACCGGCGGCGACGATCACGACACGCGCCTTGCGGAGCCGCTCGACCTCGCCGAGCACGCGATGGAGCCCCGCGACCCCCACGTCGTAGACGACCTCGGGCGCCTGGCCCATCAGCTCGGACGTGACCCGCGCCTCCTCCGCGACCGGCACGTCGCCCGTGCCGGCTGTGGCGATCAACACGCCCGTTCGGGCGGCCGCCGGCTCGCTGCGCCGCACACTGACGGCCCGCGCGCGCTCGTGCAGCTCCGCGTCGGGCAGGGCCGCCAGCAGGGCGCGCGCCCGCTCGTCGTCGACCCGGGTGACGAGCAGGGTCTCGGAGCGCTCGAGAATCGCGTGCGCGATGCGCACCAGGTCCTCCGGCGTCTTGCTCTCCCCCAGCACGACCTCGGGGAACCCGCAGCGCAGGGCACGGTGGTGGTCGAGGTGGGCCACCCCCTCCAGGGCGCCCGACCCGGGCAACACGCCGGCCAGCCGGCCGGCGGCGTCGGGGACGTCGATGTCGCCTCGGCGCACCTCCTCCAGCAACTGTTCGACGGCCTCGCGATTCATGCCGCCATTCGACCCCATCCCGTCGCGCGGCGCCAGCGCGTATAACAGTGCCCGGGTTGGAGGGCTCGCGTTCCCGGTTGCTGCTTGTGCTTCTCTGCGTCCTGGGGGCGGGATGCGGACCGGACACCCCCGCTGCGGACTGGGAGCGCCTCTTCGACGGCGCCTCGTTGGAGGGCTGGCAGACGACGGGCGGGCGCTACGACGGCAAGGCCCGCTGGTACGTCGAGGACGGGGCGATCGTCGGGGAAGAAGGCGAGAACCACGCGGGCGGCCTGCTCTACACGCAGGGCATCTACCGCGACTTCGAGCTCGAGTGCTGCGTCTGGATGACCTATCCCTTCGACTCCGGCGTCTTCCTGCGCCAGACCCCCGACGCGAACGGCGCCCAGGTCACGCTCGATCATCGCCCGGGCGGCGAGATCGCGGGCATCTACTCCGATGGGTGGCTGCAGCACAACAAGGACGGCGAGACACGGTGGATCAAGGGCCACTGGAACCAGGTACGCGTTCGTTGCACCGGGGAACCGATGCACATCACGGTGTGGCTCAACGACGAGCAGGTGCTGGACTACCGGATGCCCGAGGGCACGACAGGCTACGCGGCGGAAGGCCGCATCGGCTTGCAGGTACACGGCGCACGCAGCGATCCGCCGGGCAGCAAGGTCAAGTTCAAGAACCTGCGCGTTCGTCGGATCGCACGTTCGGCGGAGTGATGACGGCACGGCCGGGCGGAGACGCCGCGCGGAAGTGCGCGACGTCCATGCCGTCGGCATCGACGAGAACCCAGCGGTGGCCGACGTACGTCGGAAGCTCGTTGCTCCGGCCGCCCTTCACACGGCCATAGGGTCTGCGGCCGCCGTCGAAGTCGATCCAGAAGATACGCAGGTCTACGTCCAGGCGGTTGATGAAGAGGATCGTCGTGCTCTCGGACGTGCCGCGTGAACGCGCGTTGGCGACGTCCGCCGTCGGGAGCGGCGGAAGGGTGATGCGGTTGGCCCCCGTCTTGCGCTCGTGCTTGTAGCGACGGTACCAGTCGTTGAGTGCCTTCGGCCATGCAAACTGCGGTGCCTTCGAGCGATCGAACCCCGCGAGATGCGCCGTGCCGTTACTGCGCAGGTGCGGCCGCGCGTAGCGCCACGGGTTGTCGCCGAACGCTTTTCGGATGAGTGCGGCCAGCGCGGGGTCGTACTGGATCAGCTCCTCGCGCGTGTTCACGTGGTTGTGGATGGCGTCGGCAGGCCGGTTCGTGTCGAACCAGCTCTGCACACCCTCGGCCCAGTACTCCTCTTTGTTCTCCGACGCATAGCAGCCCTTCCACCGGCCGGCCTTCATGGCGGTCTCGTACGCGGCGGTCAGGCGCGACTCGAAAGTGGGGTCCATGCGCCGCAGCGCCAGCAGGTCCACCGCGTGGGCGAACTCGTGGACGAGGATGCTCTCGGTCGCGTACGGATCCCCGGGGTAGCCGAGCAGGTTCTCCTCGGCACAACTCACGCATGGGCGTGCACGGGTCGCCCCGAGGCCGCGCGCTCGGCGATCCCAGTACTTCGCCGGCTCGAGGTCGCGGTGCTCCGGGACGTCCGTCGTCCACTCGTCGTGGGCCATCACACAACACCGGCCTCCGGCGCGCACGAGGCGGGCCAGGATGTCGCGGCGATCGGCCAGCATCGACTGGATGATCCAGGCCGCCTCGAGCAACGCGAACGGGCTGACCTTGGCGGAGCCCATGACCGGAAAGCCGTGTACGTCCACGTGCTGCTCGTAGAACGCATCGAGCCGCAGGGCCTTGCGCAGCTCGAGCGGAACGGGAGCAACGGAGCGCTGCGGCTCAGCATTCGAGAGGTTGCATCCGAGCAGGATGCAGAGAACCAGACCTGCGACTCTCACGAGCGTACGTCCTTCCATCGCGCGGAGAGGATACGACTCGCCGTCGACGCTTCTCCGTGCGCCGAGAGACTAGCGAACCCGCCCGCGTGTTGCTACGCGCTGGCGTGAGCCCCCCAGCTCTGTGTAGGCTGGGTCCAATGGCTCAAAGTGGCGGACACGAGCGGGTAAGCAGCGCCGCCGTGCAAGCCGCCACGGGAAAGACGTGGCCGCAGTGGTTCCGCATCCTCGATGCGGCCGGGTGCAAGACGCGCACGCACAAGGACGTCGTCGCGTATCTGCACGAGAACTACGGCAAGCTCAACGGCTGGTGGTGCCAGATGGTCACCGTGGCCTACGAGCAGGAACGGGGCCTGCGCGACAAGCACGAAAAGCCCGACGGCTACCAGGTCAGCGGCAGCAAGACGATTGCCGTGCCGGTCAGCCGGCTCTTCAAGGCCTTCAAGGACGGCCCAACCCGGCACCGCTGGCTGCCGGGTCAGAAGATCACCATCCGCAAGGCGACGCCCAACAAGTCGATGCGCATCACCTGGACGGACGGTAACACGGGTGTGAACGCCAACTTCTATGCCCGCGGGCCCCAGAAGGCGCAGGTGGCCGTCAACCACGGCAAGTTGCCCGATGCGGAGGCGGCCGAGAAGGCGAGGGTGTTTTGGAGGGAGAGGCTGACCGAGCTGAAGAGTCTCCTGGAAGACGAATAGGGAGGCTCGGACGCCCAAGGCGCATCCGCACGTCCCTCACGTGGCCGTGGCCGTTGCCGAGTGGAGGCCACGCGGATCGCGCGTTCGGCCATGGCCCCGACGCTCCCGGCGGCGGGATCGGCAAGCACGAGCGCCCAAGGCGCGTCCGCACGTCCCTCACGTAGCCGTTGCCGAATGGAGGCCGCGCGGTGCGTGTCTTCGGACATGGCCCTGCCCAAGGCACGACGCTCCAAGTGCGCGATGGGCAAGCACGAACGTCCCAGGCGCGTGCGTACGTCGTTCACGAAGGCCGTAGTCGTTGTCGTCGTTGTGGTCCATCCGGGGCCACGCGTTCCGGCCTCTCGGCCACGGCAACGGCCACGGCAACGCGTAGCGCTGGCGGACCTTGTCAGCGGCGTGGCCCACGCCTGCCTGAGCGACTTGCGAGGACTACCCGCCTGTCAATGGCGGCGTTGCAAGCGTCAAGAACAGAATCGCAAAGCACGTATCCGCCACCTTCAGATACGGCTGCGCGCCCCCGGACGCATCCCCCGCCGGATCCTTCCAGCTCCCATCGCCGCTCTGGTTGTCGAGCAGCCACTGCGCTCCCTCGTCGTACCACTTGCGCTTGCCGATCTTCTTCAAGCCCAGCACGCGGCCGACGCGCTCGACGGAGTAGAGCTGGTAGGTCTGCCAGCTCGTCGGCAGCACGAACGTGCTGTTCTCCACGTCGACGTTGCGGTCCGGCTCCCACTTCTTCTTGAGCCAGGCCAGGCCCTTCTTGACCGCGGGATGCGACTTGTGGCTCTTCTTCAGCCCGTGCGCGCAGATCGCCACACCGACGATGCCCGCGCAGGTCAACGAGGCATAGCCCGACATGTCCTGCTCGCCCCCCTGGTCGTAGCCCCAGCTGCCGTCTTCCTGCTGGCACTTCACCATGTAGTCGAGCGCCGACTGCCACGTCTCCTTCGGGATGACGATTCGCGCGTCACGGCACGCCCGGAGCCCGAGCAACGCGAACTGCGTGTTCGAGAAGTCCCCGTGTTCGTCACCGATCGCCTCCGCCACCTTGGCCGGATCGGTTGCGCGCACGATGACGAGCGGCTCTTCCCTGCCGGGACGGACAGGCTTCACCGGCTTCTTGATCTCGGGCGGCTTGGTCTTGAGGGCGCGTGTCGCGTCCTCTCCGCGTCCGCCGACCCGCCCGGGATATCCCCAGTCCCCGCCGGGAAGCTGGGTGTCGACCAGCCACTGCGCGCAGTGCGCCAGCCGTGACCGGTACTTGTAGGGGTTGATCTTGCTGAGCGCCATGGCGAGCGTGGCGACGCGGTACGTGAACAGCAGGTCGCATGTCTCGATGACCTTCATGCACTTCTTGAAGGTCTTGTCCTTGGGCGAAATCCCGGCGTGGTTGAGCGTGAGCGCCACGAGCTCGGGGGTGGAGTGGAAGGTCTCGGCCTCGAAGCCGTCGCTGAACTCACTCATCAGCCATCCGGCGCCGGCGTCGATGGCCTTCTTGACGGCGACCGCGGACGGCCCCTTCTTCTTGGCTTCGGCCGGCGCGGCCCCGAGACAGACGAGCGGTACGACGACGAGGAAGAAGCAGCGCATGGCGGCCAGTGTAGTGCGGCGCGCCGCAGCGGACGCGCCGACTGGGTATCCTCTGCCCATGGCTGTCGAGAACTGGCTGCTCTGCAATCGCCTGCGGGCTCACGCTGCCGAGATCGCCGCGGGAAACACCGAAGCCTGGGCGGCGGCCGAACGGGACGTGGCCGCGGCGGGGGCCGACGAGGATGCCGACATCGCGCTGCCGATCCTGGAGCAGGATCTGGACCTGCTCAACGCCCTGATCGCCGGCTGGGACGACGGTTCGGCGCATATGGCCGAGTGGGATCGCGCGGTGCTCAAGCGCGCGCTCAAGGCCTACCGCAAGCGGCTAAAGCTGATGCGGCTGGACGACGAGTCGTCGTCCAGCCGCAATCCGTTGAGCAAGGGCGACGAGTCTTCGATCACCGGCGTTCGTCCGCCGGAGCAGTACCCACAGGAGGTGTGGGACCTGCTCGTCGCACAGGGCAAGTTGAGGGAAGCGGGGGGCGGCCTGCTCGAGCTGACGACTGTCTGAGTCAGGACACCCCCCGCGTATCGAGCGCGTCAGGGATGGGTTGGGGGGGAGGGAGGAGGGGAGGAGACATATGACGCGCTGGATGGTCAGCGCAGCCGGTAGGACTGCACCAGAAGATCGAGCGTGCCGTCGGCCAAGGAGCCGATGGCGTAGACGATGACCGCCGTGCGCGAGGGCACCTTGACGGGTGCCGGCCCGAGGACGGTCGTGTTGGGCTGCCCGGCGGGCGTCACGCGGGCGATGAAGTTGCCCGGCGCGATCGCGGTACCGGCTTCCTGGCCGTTGACGATGTCGGCGAGGACGCCTGCGTGCCAGCGCCAGAAGCGCCAGACGCGGGTCAAGCGTGCATCGACAGCCGGGGCCGCCGCGGTGTGGCGCACGACGAAGCGACCGCGCCAGCCGGCCGTCGACGTGTCGTTCTCGAAGACGCTGGCTGTCGGGGTGCCGTCAGCCGCCAGATGGGCGACGATCGAGTAGTTCGTGTCGCTCTCGAGGGTCACATCCGCTTCGATCGCGGGCGAAGCCGGATCGCCGCCCTCGGGCACGATGACGATGTTGTAGTCGCCACACGGCAGCGGGAGCGAATCAGTGATCGTGCGCGGCTCGAAGCCAGGGAGGATCAGCGTGCCGTTGACGTAGACGTCGACCGTGAGGCCGAGCACGCCGTGGATGATCGTCGCGGTTGCGGTCTCGCTGCGGAGCTCACGCTCGTTGCTAATGAGCGCGAACGTGCCGCCGGCGAGGTCGCCGATGGCGTAGACGATGGTTGCGCGGTCCTTGCGGACGCGGATCGGGGCGGGGCCGGCAACTGAGTTGTTGCCGCCGGCCGGGAAAATCGACGCTTCATAGCGGCCGGCGTGCACGTCCGTCATGCCGCCGTTGCCGTTCGAGACGTTGTCGAACGAGCCGGCGTCGAAGCGGAAACGCCAGATGCGCCGCTTGAGGCGTACGTCCACGGCCGGTGCGGCGGCTACGTGACGGACCATCAGGCGGCCTTCACCGCGGTCGCCGAGCGCGAGGTTGTTCGCGAAGGCCGAGAGGGTGGGCGTGCCGTCGGCTGCGAGGTGCGCAACCAGCGAGACGTCGTCGCCTGCCGCGACGGTGGCCGAGCCGCTGATCGCCGGCGTGGCCGGGTCACCACCTTCGGGCACGATCACGATGTCGTACGTGCCGGGGTCGAACGCGAGCGGCGGGGTGATCGTCTCGGGCACGAAGCCCGGAATCGCCAGGTCGCCGTTCACGTACACGTCGACGGTCAGGCCGGGGAACGCGTGGACGACGGTGACGTTGGCCTTCTCTTCGGCGGCCTGGGCGGCGGGAGCAGCCGCCAGGGCGAGCACCAACAGGCCGGCGAGGGTGAAGAAGCGAACTCGGGAGGTCATCGGAAGGCTCCAAAGGGGGGTGCTTCGGCGACGACGGAGAACCCTAGATCTGGGTTGCACATTTGTCCAGAAAAATTCCTAAACAAAGACTCGCCATGGGCTGCCCGGGCAGGAGGTCCGGATCCGGGGGTTCCGCCGCTACGATTCCGGCCCCTGGAGGAGCAGCGCGATGGCGGACTACAAGGAGATCGTGACGGGCGTCGTCGTGGCGCGCGATGGCGGCGGGCCGGTGCCCCGGGCCGAGGTCGAGGTCTACGACAAGGACCTGCTGCACAACGATCACCTCGGCACGGCCGTGACGGATGCCGAAGGCCGCTTCCACGTGGCCTTTGCGTGGAGCGACTACAAGGACGCGTTCCTCGAGGGCCGCCCGGACATCTTCGTCAAGGTTCGCAACCCCCAGACCGGCGAGACGACCAAGACCGCGGTGTACGACGAGCTCAACGGCACGCTCGACAACGACGATGTCGAGACGTTCGACCTCGGCACGATCGAAGTCGACTAGCTAGCTGCCGTCCCCCTCCGGCGCTCGCAACGCCATGCGGACGAGCACGCCGGTGAACAACAGGGCGATCAACGGCTTGAGCCACGGATTCGTGGCTTCATGCAGGCCACGGCCGTAGTTGTCACAGCCCAGCAGGACGCAGGCAACGACGCCCACGACCGCCCATCCGCGCCGGTCGCGAACGAGCCATGCAACGCCCGCTGCGAACGCGACGTACGGGACCAGGATGACGTAGGAGTTCGTCTCCGTGCGCGGATTGCAGAGCATCAGGTAGGACGCGGCCAGCGCCATCAGGAGGATCGGGCCGCGGCCGCGCCGCGTACCGCGCATGGAGAGCCATAGCGTGGCGATCGCAGCCACGGCGCCGAGCACGCTGCGCGCCGCCTGCATGAGATCGATACCGACCGTGCGCAACAGGCCGACGAGATCCGCATAGACCTTGTCGCCCGGCTGACTCGCGCGCGCAATCTTGGTCATGCTGGCCGCGTACTGGGTGGAGGCGTACGCCGTGTCGGGATGGGCGAAGGGAAGCAGGAGGAACCCGAGCAGGAACGGTGCGAACCGAGCCATCACGGCGGGCCGGTAGATCCAGCTCGCCAGGAGAATCGGCACGACGGCCAGCGGCTTCATGAACAGGCCGAGCCCGAGCCAGAGCGTGGCGGGCCACCAACGCGCTGATGCGAGCGCCGATGCCGCGAGTAGCATGCATCCGGCCAGGTGGAGGTTACTCTGGCCCGTCTTCGTGGCGCCGATCGACGCCGAGATCACCAGCAGCGTGGCAAGTGCGAACATCTCGCCGCCGCGTTCGCCCGGTAGGTGCGCGGCAGCCCGACGCAGGCCCACGGCCAACAGGGCGAGACCGAAGAGACGCCAGAGCGCATGGCCGATATCACTCGGAAACCACGTGAAGGGCGTGAAGAGGTAGAGGCTCTGCGGCGGGTACAGGTACCCGGCGATGCCTGCCGTGTAGATGTCGCGCTCCGCGGACCACCACGCCTCCGCGGTGTCGAAGTACCCGGCTGCGACCGAGCGCGCATTGGGCGCGCCTGCCATGAGCGTGACGACGAGTGCGGCATAGAGCACCCACACGAGCCACGCAGGACCTTCCCTGAGGCGCAGTAGCTTCATGCGCGCGTCGGTCCCTCCAGCGACGCGAACATCCTAACGAGCGCTGTCCTGGGAACCAGCATGGCGGACCGGTATCGTCTGGCTCCCCATGGCGCGCACCACGATCGTCGTTCCGTGCTTCAACGAGGAGAAGCGTCTCGACCACGAGGCCATCCTTGCGTTCGCGGACGAGCATCCCGACGTTCGGTTCCTCCTGGTTGACGATGGCAGCACGGACGGCACACGGGCGCTGATCGAGTCCATGGCGAACGCCTCGCGCGACCGCATCACCGCGGTGGTGCTGGACCGCAATCGCGGCAAGGCCGAGGCCGTGCGTCGTGGCGTCGAGGCCGCGCTGGCCGACAAGCCGGACGCGTTCGGCTACTGGGACGCCGATCTGTCCACACCGTTGGCCGAGATCCCTGTCTTCATCTCCCTGCTCGCGCAGCGACCGGGCATCGATGTCGTGATGGGTTCGCGCGTCAAGCTGCTGGGGCGCGAGATCGAGCGCCGCCCGATGCGTCACTATGCAGGCAGGATCTTCGCGACCGCCGCCTCGGCCGTTCTCAGCCTGCCCGTCTACGACACGCAGTGCGGTGCCAAGCTGTTTCGCTCGACGCCGACCACGCGCTGGGCGTTCGAGCAGCCGTTCCAGTCGCGCTGGCTCTTCGACGTCGAGATCCTCGCGCGCCTGACGCTGCTCGATCGGCGAGAAGGCGCGCACGCCATGGCCGACCGCATCTACGAGCACCCTCTCACCGAGTGGAAGGACGTGGCCGGCAGCAAGGTCCGGCTGCGCGACTTCGCCAAGGCCGTGGGCGAGCTGGGCCGGATCGCGTGGCGCTATCGGTGGTGTGCGGGGACGCGGCAGTGATGTGCGCACTGGCAACCGCGATGTAGGGGCGACCCGAGCGTAGCGAGTGGTCGGCCCGCGACCTACAACCCCATCCACGCCGGCAGGCCCGGCCGCACGCCCTTCTCCGGCTCGCACGCGAGCACGATGGTCCAGGCGGCGGTGGTCCACACCTGCCCGAACGTGACGTCGGAGTTGCTGCCCATCGACAGGCTCTCGTGCCACGGGCGCGGCTGGAAGGAACCATCCGGCGCGCGCGCAAGGATGAGGTCGCGCTCCAGCGTCTTCCAGAACGTGGTCTTCGCCCTGCCGCCGATCGCGTGGGCCGCGACGCCCGCCAGAAGGATGTGCTGCATCAAGCTCGCGTGTCCGCCCATGACGGCACCTGCGTTGCGTGACGCCCAGCGCTTCATCTGCCCGGCGAAGCCGCCCTTGCCCAGCCCCAGCGTGCGATAGCCGAGCCACGTGACCGCGGTACGGCCGATGTTGCCTTGTCCCGCCTGCCCCGAGTTCGCCGAGTAGCCGACTCCGCCGCCGCCACTCGAAGCCTTCAAGTACGCCTCGGCCTTCTTCATGACGTCGGGCGGCACCTCGAAGCCCGCTCGCGTCGCGAGGCCCATCCCGCACAGCGCGAGGCCGGTCACGATGTTGAGTTCCACGTAGCCGAGCGCGTTGGGTCCGCCCGGACCGTGCGCCCAACCGCCGGAGGCTTCCTGGCGCCCGGCCAGCGATGTGCCCGCGGCAAGCAGTGCACGCTTGACGTCGGGGCTCGGGCGCCGCGCGTAGAGCTCACCAAGGAAGATCGCGGCGTGCGCGACGCCCCAGTTCGTCTGATCCCAGTTCTTTCCGCCGCGCATCGGCGCACCGCCCATCGATCCCTTTCCAAGGTTGTGCGCACAGAACGACGCAGCCCGCGCGACGTTGTCCGCGTGCGGCCCGGTCTCGTCATCGCTCCCGCCGGCAAGCCACGCCAAGCCGGCGAGCGCCGTCTGGCATACCGATCCGTTCAACCCCGAGAGTGTCTGCCGGTAGCCGCCGCCGGACTGCTGTCGTTCGGCCAGCCACTGGAGTGCGGCTTCGATCAGGCGCGTGCGCCCGGCGCCCTTGGTCGGCTTCGCGGCCGGCTTCCCGCCTGTCGGAATCGTCATTGCGATCTTCTGCTTGCGCGCCGCACCGACCCGCTCGACGAGCAGTATCACCTCGCCCTTGCCCGACTCGGCCTTGCGCAACGCTTCGGCAAGCGCTGCCAGGCTCCCGTCCTTGAACGCGCGCTTGCCCACACCGACGATCACGTCGCCGGCGACGAGGCCCGCCTTCGCGGCCGGGCCGTCGGGCAACGTGAGGACCACCGCAAGGCGTCCGGGCCCGGCGTCGTTGCCCGGTCCCTTGCTCTGGCCGGTACGCATTCCGCTTCCCATCGGTGCGCGCGGCGCAGCGTCGGCGTCACGCGCCTTGGCACCGAGCAGGCCGAGGTTATGGAGGTCCTGGCCGCGCGCGGCCGGCCCGCTCCCGCCGCCGAAAGGCCACGCGCCGTCCGCGTCCACAACAAGCGTGTGCGCGAGGATACACACCACGCAGAGCCCGAGAATCCGGCCGAAAGGTCGCTGAATCACGATCGTCGAAGACTCCGGTCGAGCGAATGGCTGTGCGGCATCGTATGGTCGGAAGCGGGATTTCGCAGCGGCGGGTGTGGCCGCGGCGTTTTCAAGAGCCGATAAGTAGGGTGCGGGGAGAAGGAATACGCGTGCTAGCGTGCACGCGGGGAAGAGACGCGGACCGGCAATGGGGGCGGGACGCGCGAGGGAAATGACATGGCCGGAGAACGAATCCTCGTGGTCGAGGACGAGCCCGGTGTGCTGAACATGACGCTCGAGGTCATGCGCGGTGCGCGTGAGGCGTACCAGGTTGAGGGCGCACAAGACGCAGCGGCAGGCCTGGAGTCGATCCGTCAGAACAAGCCGGACCTCGTCCTGCTGGACCTCAATCTCGGGCGGCGATTTGACGGGCTGGATGTCTGCAAGCTCATCCGCGAGGATCCGGAGACGGCGAACATCGCCGTGATCATCTTGACGGGCGAGCTCATGGACGCCGCCGAGACGATGCTCCTGGATGCGGGCGCGGACGACTACATCCGCAAGCCCCAGTTCACGCCGCAGCTGCTCGAGAGCCGCGTTCGCGCCGTGCTCCGCCGCACGCGCAGCACACCTGCAACCGAGCTGGACCACGGTCCGTTGAAGTTGCATCCCGGGCGGCGTGAAGCGAGTGTCGACGGACGGATCGTCAATCTGACGCCGACCGAGTTCGACATTCTGTTCAAGCTCGCCAGCAACAACGATCGCGCGCTTCCCCGGCGCGAACTCCTGGATCGCGGCGACGGCACGTCGACTGCCGTCGACCGAACCGTCGACGTCCACGTGCTGTCCATCCGGCGCAAGCTTGGACGCTTCGAGTGGCTCGTCCAGACCGTGTTCGGCGTCGGCTATCGCCTCGGCTCGTCCGCCGAGTCGGCCGACTCCCCGGAAGAAGCCAGGCGCTCGTAGAGCGAGACCGTCGCGGCGGCCATCGCGTCCGCCGTGAAGAGGCGGTGAACGCGGGCCCGGCCCGCGGCGCCGAGCTTCATGCGCCGGTCAGGATGCTGCAGCAGCATCGCAAGCGCCGTAGCAAGAGGATCGACCTCCCCCACCGCGACGAGTACGCCGGTCTGCCCGTCCGCGATGGCCTCCGACAGCCCTCCGACGTCGGATGCGACGACGGGCACACCGGCCGCCTGCGCTTCCAACGCGAAGACCGACAGGCCTTCCATGAGCGACGGCACGCACGCCACGTCCGCCGCGGCCAGCCCATGCGTCACGTCGATCCGGCCGGGAAAGCGCACGTTGGCGGTGATCCCGAGCTCGCGCACCTGGTTCTCGACCACGGGCCGCTCACGGCCCTCGCCGGCCAGGATCAGCACGGCTTCCGGGTAGCCCTGAAGGATGTCGGCGAACGCGCGGACGAGGTGGGCTTGCCCCTTGCGTGCGCCCATGGTCGCGGCCGACAACACGACGAGCGCGTCGTCGCTGAGATCGAACTGCTGCCGGGCGCGCGCGCGCTCGGGCGTGAGGTCCTCGAACGGCGCCGGGTCGATGCCGTCGTAGATGACGTGGATTCGCGAGCTCGCAACACCTACCGCTTCCACGGCGCGCGCCGTGGCCTCGCTGATCGCGACGACGGCATCGGCGCGCCGGTAGGTCCAGCGGGTGAACCACCCCTTGCGCAGCGTGTCGGCCAGTCGCCGCGTCACGACGACCGGCAGGCCCGGCCGGTAGCGCAAGGCGATCGAGCCCAACTTGTGCGTACGGGCGTCGGCAAGATGAACGAGGTCGGGTGCAGACGTGCGGATGCGCTGCCGCAAGCGATGCGCCGCGAGCAGATCGAAGCCGTTGCGCATGCGCACGATGTCGTACGGAACCGCGAGCCGATCGGCCACGGCGGCGAACGCCGCCTTCGGCTGGAGGATCAAGCGGCTCTCGTGACCGCGTGCCTTGAGCGCACGCAGCACGTGCTCGAGCTGCACCTCGCCGCCGGCGTAGGCACGCTCGCCGAGGAGGTGGAGCACGCGCACGTCAGCGCGCCTCCGTGGGACGCATGACTCCCACCAGCACGTGCACCACGCCAAGCACAACGGCGGGCAGGGCCAGCACGAGCGTGGTGAAGCGGTCGTCGAAGAACTCCGCCGCGAACATCCCGCCGAGGATCAGGAGGATGCCGCCGACCCGCGGGCGCACCAGCGTGGCCAGCACCAGCGCAGCGAGGGTTGCGATGAAGAGCAGCGGGTACCAGGACGCCAACCCGCTCAGCCCCACGAGCAGCGCGAAGAGCCCCCACGCCGTGCCCCAGACGACCAGCAGCGACGAGGCCACGAGGCGGATCCGCCGCAGGACCGCCGGCTCCGCCGTGCGCGGGTATGCGTCCGCCGCGTTCATGCCTTGGTCCTCGCGTCCCACCGCGTACCGTTCTACGCGCAGTCCCGCGGTTTCCCCCGGAGAGAGTCGATGAACGCGAAGGTATCCGACCTGATGGTCCCCAGCGTCGTAAGCACGGCGCGTCACAAGAGCGTCGGCCACGCCCGCGAGATCATGAACAAGCACGGGATCAGCAGTCTGCCCGTGATCGATCCCGACGGGACGCCGGCCGGCATCCTGACCTCGAGTGACATCCTCGAGGGGCACGGCGAGAGCACCCCCACGAGCAGCGTCATGTCCACGAAGGTCTACACCGTGCCGCAGTACGAAGACGTGAGCACGGCGGCCCGGATCATGCGCAATCACCACATCCACCACCTGCTCGTCACCCACGAGAAGAAGGTCGTCGGCATTCTCAGCGCGTTCGACCTCCTAGCGCTGGTGGAGGACCACCGCTTCGTGATGAAGAACGCGCCGACCCCGCCCAAGCGGCCCAAGGGACGGCAGTAGGCCGACGGGCCCCCACGCGCTGTATCCTGTGCCGCGTGGAAACGCCGATCGACATGCAAGGCATCCTGCGCGACTTCGACGGCGAGGTGCGCCTCTTCCCGCTGCCGAACCTCGTCCTGTTCCCGGACGGGTTCGCGCCGCTGAAGGTCTTCGAGGACCGGTACGTCCAGATGGTCCAGGACGCGCTCTCCGACGACGGGCTCATCGGCATGGCTCTGCTGCAGCCGGGCTGGGAAGCCGACTATCAGGGCAATCCCGAGATCCATCCCGTCGTGTGCCTCGGCAAGATCCTGCGCTCGAAGAATCTGCCGAGCGGCAAATACGACATCCTTCTCTACGGCCTCTTCCGCGCACGCATCGTGGAGGAGATCGCGGCCTATCCCTATCGCCGGGCCCAGGTGCAGGTGCTCGACGACTTCGCCCCGACGATGCACGCCGAGCAGATCGCCAAGAACATGCGCCGGGCGCTCGACCTCGTCCCCGGCCGCAAGTCGGTGATCTGGGAGATGCGACGCATGGCCAATCAGCTGCGCGGCGTCGACGCAACCGCGGGGCGCTACGCCGACGCGGTGGCAAACGCCAGTGACCTGCAGCCGGCCGATCGCTACGAGCTGCTCGCCGAGACCGACGTGCTCCGCCGGCTCGAGCGCCTGATCGAGCTGCTCGAAACGCGCGCCTACGCGGGTGCACCGCAGACGCCTCCCGGCACCATTCCGCATCTCAATTGAGACCTACTCGGTCGTGAAGTCGCGCGCGGCCTCGAGGGCTGCCTCGAGCGCCGCCTGGGAGACGGAACCGGCTCTCGGCCCGTAGACACTCCCGCGCGCCTCGTAGGTGTCGGCGCGGTACTCGTCGTCGGTCGTGATGTAGGCCGCCGAACCGTTCGTCCAGCTCACGACGAGTGCATGCTCGAAGCCCTGGGCGCGCGCCTGTTCGCGGAGCGCCTTTCCATGGGCCTGGGTCCCCTCGCCCGGCGTGCAGAGGAGCGCAAAGTCGTGCGTCCCGGCAGAGAAGACGAGCGCGCCGAACGGCAAGGCGTGCTCCGTGACGTGCTGCTCGAGGTTGATCACCGTTCCGACACTGCCGTCCCAGCGGAACCCGACGCGCATCTCCGGAGTGCCTAGCGACCAGATCAGCGCGTTGACCGGCAGCGCAAGCAGGTTCGAGGCCAGCGCGCCCGCCCCGCCGGACCAGATCGGGCCGCCGTGCGCCTCCAGCCAGTCCGCGCGGCTGCCCGTCGCCAGCACGAGGTGCGGGTCCCCCATCGGTTGCCGCACGCGCGCGGCGGCGACATGGAGCGAGCGGCCGGGTTCCTGCGCGCGCAGTGCGGGCACGACGGCATCGGCAAAGCGCGCGGCGAGCAGGTGCTCGCGACCGTCGCCCGCCAGCCTGTCGTCGCGCGGCGCGATGTCACCGCACGCGCCGTTCAAGAACATCACGGGCGTGCGATCGAGGCGTTCGGTGAATGCGTGCTCGATGGCGCCGGCCAGATCACGATGCCAGCCCATGTACCGGCGTCGGACGAGAACGGGGTGGATCGCGTAGTTGACGAGGGCGGCGATCGGCCGTGCCTCCGTGGTGTTCTCGTCGAAGCGGACGACGTAGACGCGGTCATCGATCTGGTCGGGCGCCTCCTTGCGCCGGCTGCGGGCCAGGATCGGCTTCCCGTCGTCGCCACGGTCATGGGCGATGGCGAGCCGTACCGTCGCGCGCACCGCTCGGTCGTAGGCGGCGCGAATCGCGCGAGCCGCTGCGTCGCGAATCGCGGCGAAGGCGGCCGGATCGAAGTGATCGGTTCCTGCGACCGCGGAGAACGGCTGGCGGCTGAAGCCCCCGGGACTGCTATGCGTGTGCGTCGCCGCCACCAGCACGCCCTCGGGACGAAACCCCAGGTCGGCCACGGCGGCGTGCACGGCGCGCGCGAGCTCTGCATCGGATGCAACGAGATCGACTCGCGCGATGGCAATCGGCGCTCCGGCGTCCGGTGCATCGGGCCGGACGACCAAGGCGCGGACCTCGGGCCAGGTACGCAAGACCTGCGGCCGCTCGAACAGCGGCCGTCGGGCGCCCCTCGGCTCGTCGATCGCACCCATCCACGCGCGACCGAGCCGGCCGAGAACGCCGAAGCCCGCGAAGGGCGGGTACGTGACCCGGCGCGGCCGCGTGCCCCAGCCGGCCAGCGTGGAACGGGCTGGCGGGATGATGATCTGGGTCGCGTAGCCGGCGCGGAAGCCGGTGCTCATGCGCCATCCGCTCACGTTCGTCTCCGCGGTCTCGCCGGGGCCGGCACGATTGGTGGCGGTGATGCCGAGCGCGCTCCAGAAGAGCACGTGGGCGAGCACCGCCAGGCGGTAGACGCGGCGAAGTGCGGGACGGCGGCGCACGACGCGGAGCAGAGCCGAGACGGCGATCCAGACGACGACCAGCGTGATGATCGCCCACGGCAGCGCGGTGAGCGGAAGCACGAATGCGCCGCACACCAGACCGGCCAGGAGCGGCACGAACTCGGCGAGCAGCCGCGACACGACGCCGCCGGGTCCGCGGACGAAGCTGATCACGGAATCGTCCTCGCCACGGGAAGCATGCGGGGATTCTGGGCGCGCCGGAGTACGCGCGCTACCTTTCGCGGTCCTGTCCTCGAATCCCCGGAGAGTCCCCATGAGTGCGCATCGCGTCGTCTTCCTTGCCGGCGACGGCATCGGCCCGGAGGTCGCGGGCGCGGCCCGGGAGGTCCTGGCCGCAGCGAACATGGAAATCGACTGGGTCGACATGGATCTCGGCCTGGGCGCGTTCGAGAAGCACGGCGATGCGCTGCCGCCCCAGACGCTCGAAGCCATCAAGGACTGCAGCGTCGCGCTCAAGGGCCCGACCACGACACCGATCGGCACGGGGCATGTGTCGGCCAACGTCCGCCTGCGCAAAGAGCTCGAGCTGTTCGCCAACGTCCGTCCGGTCAAGACCGTACCGGGCCTCGAGACGCCGTACGGCGCAGTGGACATGGTCATCATCCGCGAGAACACCGAGAGCCTCTACGCCGGTCTGGAGAACGAAGTTGCACCGGGCGTCGTGACCTCGATCAAGGTCATCACAGATCGGGCGTGTCGCCGCATCTCGCGCTTCGCCTTCGAGTACGCACGGCAATGGGGACGCGGCGAGGTGACCGCGGTCCACAAAGCCAACATCATGAAGCTGGCGGACGGCCTCTTCCTGAACTGCGCGCGGGACGTCAGCGGGGACTACGAGGGCTCGATCGCGTTCTCGGACGTGCTCGTCGACGCGCTCTGCATGCACATGGTCACCACGCCCGAGAAGTTCGACGTCCTGCTCCTCGAGAATCTCTACGGGGACATCGTGAGCGACCTGGCCGCCGGCCTCATCGGCGGCCTCGGCCTTGCCCCCGGTGGGAACTACGGGGAGAACTGCGCGGTGTTCGAGGCCATCCACGGGACGGCGCCGGATATCGCCGGCCAGGGCGTAGCCAACCCCATCGCAATGATCCTCTCGGCCGCCATGATGTGTCATCACCTGGGCCACCCGGATGCGTACAAGCGCATCCGCCGGGGCGTAGCCGCCGTGACGCGGGAGAACAAGACCGCGTTGACGCCCGACCTGGGCGGCTCGGGCACAACCGAGAGCCTGACGAAGGCGATCATGGCCGCCGTCGAGGCCCAGCCTGCGGGCGCCGCCGCGGGCGAATAGAGTGGGGCGGGGGTGCGTTCCTCCCCCGGTCCCCGGAGCCACGCATGAACTCAGCCCTGCGCGCACTGCTGCTCACGCTCATCGGCATCGGCGCCGTGCTGGGCGTTCTCTTTCTGTTCAGCGGCGCGGAGCGGATCGAGATCGACGGAAGGAACTTCCTGGATTCGTACTTCGGCGGCGATGACGACATGATGCAGGCCTACGGCGCCATGACCGCGGGCTTTGCCGCGCGCAATGACATGCGCGCGTTCCACGACCAGCGCGCGTACTACTTCGAGGTGCTCGGCGCGTTTCGCGAGGTCACGGATGTCGTCGACGAGGCGATCGAGCCCGGTGGGCGCGGCCGCCTGGAGATGCGGGTGGCCTTCGAGAAGGGCGAGGTGCCGGTCGTCTTCGACATGCGCCGTGAGAAGGAGCGCTGGCGCGTCGACGACTTCAACATCCAGGTCCCGCGCTCGTTGGCACCGGACCGTCCGTGGGTCAAGCCGCAGAACTTCGGCCGCACACTCTCTAGCCGCTGGGCACAGGGCGGCGACGGTGTCGAAGGCGTCTACGACCTCTTCGCGAGCTCGCTACGCAAAGCCGTCGACGCGTCGTTGTTTGCCGAGCGGAGCGCAGCCATGCTCGAGTCCGTCGGCGCGTACGACAAGGTGGAAGACGGCAGCCTCGACGACTCGAACCCCGACGAGCCCGCGATGGAGTTCACGATCAAGTTCGCCAAGTCGAGCCACGCCGCGAAGGTTGCCCTTGTCTGGGAGAAGGGGCGCTGGTTCGTCACCCGCTTCGAGGTCGAGGGCCTCTCTCTCGAGTAGACGCGACCCTACAGAGAAGCGGGATCGGGGTTGACGGTGAGACGGTCGACCCCGGCCACGGCCTGCTCGACCAGCTCATCCCAGTCGATGCCGTCCTCGATCGCCGTGACCTCTTCGAGCGTCGACTTCACCGCCGGCCGCGTGGCGACCATATAGGTGCAGCAGTCGTCGTGCGGCCGGATCGAGATGTCGAACGTACCGATGCGGCGCGCCAGCTCCGTGATCTCGACCTTGTCGCTGCCCACCAGGGGCGCATAGACCGGCAGATTCGCAGCAGCGTGGATCGTACGGATGTTCTCGGCCGTCTGGCTCGCGACCTGGCCGAGGCTGTCCCCTGTCACGTAGCCGAGCGCGTGCTCCGCCGCCGCCAGCCGTGCACCGATCCGGAACATCGCACGGCGGTAGACGATCATCCGATGCGAGGCCGGGACGGCACCCACGATCGCGCGCTGGCACCCCTCGAACGGCACGACGAGCAGCGGCATTGACCCCGCCGCCCACGCAAGCGATGCGCAAAGGTCCTCGATCTTCTCCAGCACGGCGTTGCCTTGGAACGTCCGGTTGTGGAAGTGAACGGCCGTTACACGTGCCCCGCGCCGGATCATCTTCCAGGCCGCCACAGGCGAGTCGAGCCCGCCGGAGAGGAACGCGAGCAGTTTCGTCGTGCTCCCCACCGGCAGGCCGCCCGGCCCGGGGCGGGCGCCGGCGCTCACGAACGTGCCTGTCTTCGTGACCTCGACGCGGACGGTCACGCCGGGGTTGTGAACATCCACGGGGCGCTCGGATGACGCCGCACACGCGCCGCCTACGGCCTGCGAAATCTGGATGGACGTCAACGGGAAGGCCTTGTCTCCGCGGCGCGTCTCGATCTTGAAGCTGCCTTCGGGTGCGCGTGCAAGCACCTCGATCGCGGCCTCCTTCACACCGGCGAGGTCTTCGGTGGTCTCGACGACCAGTGCCGGTGCCGCGTTGGCAACACCGGGAACGCGCGTCAGGACCTCGATGGCGCGCTCGAGCTGGTCGTCCTTCTCGAGGCGCGCGAGGAGGCGCGCCCCATGGACACCGACCTTCCCGGACACGCCCGCGTTGTCGAGGCCCTGGCGCAACCGGTCGGCGAGACGCCGCACGAACTGCGGGCGATTCCCCCCTTTGAGACCGATCTCGGCGTAGTGGATGAGTACGGCGCGGCCCATGCGGCCGAAACGGTACGACGGCCGGGCGAATCTGCGGCGAAATGGCCCCGATCCCACGGGAATGGTGGGTTCGATTCCCGCATCCCGCTATCTTCAGCGCCGGTCCAGGCGGCGGGGCTTCCTCTGTGCGTCCGCGGGCCTGGAGACCGAATCCTGGACTTCGCAACGTCCCTCGAAAAGCAGCCGCACCCGGCCCGCAAGCGTGAGCTGCTCCAGCGCACGCCGGCGCTCAAGGACCTGATGGGCGCGTACCGCCCGAGCGCGCTGATCATCGTGGGGCTCGTCACGGCGCAGTTCGCGCTCGCCGCCCTGGCACAGGACCTGCCGTGGTGGGGCCTGCTGCTCCTGGCGTACCTGCCGGGCGCCGCGATCGGTCACGCCCTCTACGTGATGATCCACGAGGCGACGCACAACCTCGTGTTCAAGCGCGTGGCGCTCAACAAGGTGGCCGGCATCGCGGCCAACCTGCCCACCGTGCTCCCGAGTGCGCTCGCGTTTCGCAAGTACCACCTGCTCCACCACGCGCACCAGGGTGTGATGGAGCTGGACGCCGACCTGCCGTCGCGAACGGAAGCGAAGCTGGTTGGCAACGGCTCGATTCGCAAGGCGCTCTGGCTGCTGTTCTTCGCCGTCGCCCAGGCGTTTCGGCCCTCGCGCATGCGCACGGTGAAGCTCTGGGACGGCTGGCTTCTGGTGAACGCGGTCGTCGTGATCGCCGCCGACGTCGCGGTGTTCCTCGTGTTCGGCCCGTGGGCGCTGCTCTACCTGTTCGCTGCAACGCTCTTCGGCCTTGGGCTCCATCCGCTGGGCGGGCGCTGGCTGCAGGAGCATTTCATCACGAACCACCCGCAGGAGACGTACTCCTACTACGGGCCGGCGAACCTCATCGCGTTCAACGTGGGCTACCACAACGAGCACCACGACATCGCCAACGTCGCGTGGATCAACCTGCCGAAGGTGAAGGCGAGCGCGCCGGACCTCTACGACAGCCTGGCGTCATACAAGTCGTGGACCGCCCTCGTCCTGCGCTTCATCTTCGACAAGCGCCTCTCGGCCTACAGCCGCATCATCCGCACGAGCAACAACCCCGCGCGGGATGCGGAACGCGATCAGGCTCCGGCTTCCGCCGCCTCGGCCGGCGCGTAGTCCTCGTCGCCTGACGGCCCGTAGGTCGACGGCACCTTGGCGCCCATGAGGCGCAGGTAGAGCGCGAGCTGCCCCTTGTGGTGGATCATGTGATCGCGGTGCCACGAGAGAATCGTGATGTTCGGAAACGTGTTGCCGAAGAACTCGGTGGTGCCCGCGAGCTCCTCGGGCGAGAACTCTGCTACGCGCTGTTGGAACTGGTTCTGGCTGTGCTCGATCGCCGTCAGCAGCTCTGTCTTGTCCGTGGGTGCAGGCGGCGGCTCCTTGCCCGGCTCGACGGCTCCGTCGACGACGGTCGTGAACCAGTTGCCGACGGCGGCGGCGTGCAGGGCGAGGTCGTTGGCCTGCCAGCACTTGGGCGCGTCGGGCTTCCACGTGAGCTTGTCTTCCGGCAGCGCGCGCACGAGCTTCAGCAGCAGCTGATCCTCGTTCTGGATCTGCTCCAGCAGGTCTCCGCGTCTGCGTTCGGCCCGATCGGGCGTAATCACGGTAGCCATGTCATCCTCCATCGTTCCACGTGGTCAGGGGCGCCCGATCGTGACAGAGCTACCGACCGGCCCGCAACCCTGGAAGCCGGAAATCGTCGTGGACCGGGACCTTGCGCGGTCGTTGATCGACGAGCAGTTCCCGGAGCTTGCGCCCGCCCGCGTCGTGGACTTCGGCGTCGGGTGGGACAACACGGCCTACCTCGTGAACGACGTGTGGGTCTTCCGCTTTCCGCGCCGCACGATCGCCGTGCCGTGGATGGCGCAGGAAGCCGTGGTCCTGCCGAAGATCCACGACCGCGTGCCGTTGCCGATCCCCAGGCCCGAGAAGATCGGGCAGCCATCCGAGCGGTACGCGTGGCCGTTCGCGGGCTACCGCATGCTGCCCGGGGAGCCGGCGTGCCATGCACATCTCTCCCACGACGAACGGCTGCAGCTCGCAGCGCCGCTCGGCCGCTTCATCGCAGCGCTGCATGCGATTCGCGCCGAGGAGGCCGAGTCCCTGGGCGCCGGTCCCGACACGATCAAGCGCATGGACCTCGAGTACCGCGTGCCGCGCGCACGGGAGATCGTCCAGAAGGCGGTGGAGCAGGGGTTGATCGCGGACCCCGCGCCGCAGCACGACGTGATCGAGCGCGTGCAGGCGACGCGGACACCCGAAGAACGCTGCCTCGTGCACGGCGATCTCTACTCGCTGCACCTCTTGATCGGTGAGGACCGCGCGCTCGCCGGCGTCATCGACTGGGGCGACCTGCATGTCGGCGAGCCCGGCAACGACCTCATGATCGCGTTCACGCTGCTGCCGCCGGAGGCGCGTACGGCCTTCCGCGAAGCGTACGGGTCGATCGATGACGATACGTGGCTGCGTGCGCAGTTCCGGGCGGTGCATCACTCGGCGCACGTCGCGTGCTACGCGCAGGAGACGGAGAAGCCGGACCTGCTGCGCGAGGCCCAGCTCGCGCTCGCCTACGTCTGTTGATCGGCGGTCAGGCCTTGGACTCGAGCCTGTCCCAGGCTTCGCGCTTGCCCATGGCGCGGACCTTGGCCCAGGCCGCGAGCTGCTTCGCTCGCGGCCGGGACTTGCCCTTCTCCCAGTTGTAGATGGTGAGCATCGACACGCCGACGAGCTCGGCGTACTCGCGTGCCGAGAGCTCCAGGCGCTTGCGGTCGGACGCGACCCACTTGGGAGAGAACCGTGTCTGGGGTGAAGACTCATCTTCCTGGGCGGGCTCTCCTGCGCCCTTGCGCAGGCGCGCGACCTCGCGCTCGAGCTTCGCGAGCTGACGCCGGAGGTCGGCGATGTAGCGGCGCTGGTCCGCGCTCTTCTTCTGGAGCGGTCCGAGCTGTGCTTTCACCTCTTTGCGGGCGAGGCGCGTGATCTCCTCGCGCAGGACAACAGCGACGTTGGGCATGGAGACTCCTGGGCACACTTCCCTGGCCCGTGAGCGTACAGCCACTCGGCCCACGGACCCCACAACACCCATGCGGCGGTCCCAGGCTACTGCTTCAGCCCTCCGAGCCTTCGCGCCCAGCTCAGGGCGTAGTTGTGGGCGAAGGCCTCACGGTGCTTCGTCCGCTGGCCGCGGCGACCGCGCTTGTTGACGTCGTTGATGTGGCCGATCTCGTGCAGGAGCACATAGAAGAGCATGTACCGCTGGAGCTCCTCGGCGTTCCACTGGAGAGTCCAGCGCCCGTCTTCCTCGGTCCAGCGGTCGCACCACGGAGCCAGGAACTGGAACAGCGAGGCGGGCGGCTTCTGGAACCACACGTCCTGCATCGACGCCGGATAGGCATTGAGCACGGCCACCGAGTACCAGCGCCTCCCGTCGACGTACCGCTGCAGGTCGTCCTTCGGGGTCCGCCTGAGGACCACAGCTTTGACGTGCAGCGTCTCGACGTAGGGCAGGCGGTCGAGGACGCGCTGCGCCTCCTCGGGCTCTGCGGGGTGGAACAGATCGCGCGAGGGGTTCTCCCGGATGATGAGCGTGTCGCCCTCATGCGCGGAGAGCTTCTTCCACGTCGCATGCGTGAAGACCCGGGAGCGCTTCTCCCGCGCCTTGCCGTCGCGTACACGGCCACCCTGCGTCTTGCCGATTCGCTTGTTTCGCCGCGTAGGACTTCGCATGGCCGCCCTCCAAGGGCCGTAAGACGCGCCGAAGCGCATGCACGTTCCGTTGGAGTGCCGGATCCCGCCGTCTAGCTGCCGTCGGCCTTCTTCTTCTGCGCCCGCTTGAGCATCATGGTGCGCTTGGCCTTCTCCTTGTTGGAGATGCCGGCCTCGTTCGGGTCGGGCAGCCCCAGCAGCGGATCGTCGTCAGACCCTGAGCTTGTCGAAGGGTCGCCATCGGGCCCCGAGCTTGCCGCGGGGTCAGAGCCTGCATCCGTTGCGGCGTCGTCTGCGCGAGGGAGCGGGGCCTCGGCCGGCGCAGCCGAGGCGTCCTGTGCCCTCTTCTGCGCACGCTTGAGCATCATGGTGCGCTTGGCCTTCTCTTTGTTGGAGATGCCCTCTTCGTCCGGATCGGGCAGGCCCAACAAGGAGTCGCCGTCAGGCCCCGAGCCTGTCGAGGGGTCCGCTGCCGGGGCCGGCTTGGCGTCAGTACCTGAAGGGGCTTCCGCCTCCTTCTGGGCGGCGAGCTTCGCGCGCTTGATCATCATCGTGCGCTTGGCCTTCTCCTTCGCGGAGATGCCGGGCTCGTTCGGATCCGGCATGCCGGCCGTCGGATCTGCCGCGGGCGCTGCAGCCGGCGCTTCCTTCGCCGCCTTCGCCTTCGCACGCTTGATCATCATCGTGCGCTTGGCCTTCTCCTTCGCGGAGATGCCCGGCTCGTTCGGATCCGGCATGCCGGCGGCCGGGTCGGCTGCGACAGCGGCCTTCTCCGCGGCCTTGGCTGCCGCCTTGGCCTTGCGCGCCGCTTCTGCCCCGGCCTTCTCCTTGGCCTCGCGATCCTCGCGCACCTTGCGGATCGCCGCCGCCTCATCGGCGTACGCTTGTCGCTCGCGGGCCTTGGCCTCTGCCACGAGCGGACGCAGCGCCTCGAGTCGCTCCGCCTTCTCCTTGCGGATCTCGCGGAGCGTGGCGTGCACGAGCCGAAGATCCTCCGGCGTGCTCGCCGCGGCGGCGTCATAGCGCGCGAGGTCCTTCTCGAGGCACTCGACCACGAAGTCCGCCATGTACGGCACGGTCAGATAGTTGAGGTCCCGGTACCAGTACGGGAACGAACCCGACTCCGGCACGCGGTCGTAGAGTTGGATGATGTTGGCGAGCAGCTTGGCGTGGCGGCGGTCGTCTTCGCGCACGAGTTCGAGCGCCTCGAGCAGCGGTCCGTCCCCTTCTACCTCGTAGGCCTGCGCCTCGAACAAGTAGCTCGCCGCGCTGTGGTAGCTGTGCGTGAACTGCTCGTTGAGCAGCGCGACGGTTGCGTCGTCGAGGGTCAGTGCGGCGCTCACGCTAGCCACCTCCGGCGAAGATGGCGGGCACGACGGCCTCCGACCAGCGAACGATGCCGGACCACAGCACGATCCCGAAGACGATCAGCGGCGCGACGAGGAACGCGCAGAGCATGCGGTCGGGTAGCGCCAGGCGCACCGAAGGCTCCGGCTCCCCCTCTTCCGCGTCGCTCAAGTACATCATCGCGAGCACGCGCGCGTAGTAGTACAGCGAGATGACGCCGTTGACGAGCCCGATGATGCCGAGCCAGAAGTAGCCCTGGTCGAAGACGGCGTAGAAGACCTGCAGCTTCGCGATGAACCCGAAGAACGGCGGCAGGCCGGTGAGGCTGAACATCACGACGGCGAACGCAACACCGAGGAAGACGTGCTTGCGGCCGATCCCGCGCCACTTGCCGATGTCGCCGGTACCCAGCTCACGGATCATGATCCCCGCCAACAGGAACCCTGCGAGATTCATGAAGAGGTACGCGACGAGGTAGAGCATCATCGCGGCGATCGCCCGGTCGGACCACACCGAGAGCGCCAGCAAGAGGTAGCCCGCGTGCGCAATGCTCGACCACGCGAGCAGACGCTTGATCTCGGTCTGGCGCAGGGCGGCGAGGTTTCCGAATGTCATCGTGAAGACCGCGGCGACGGCCATGATCGTGAGCATCGGGTTGCCGCCGGGCAGCAGCTCCGCGAGCGGATCGGCAGCACCGGCGACCGGCTCGGTCACCGTCGCTCCGACGACGCGTACCAGCGCTGCGAAGCCGGCGGCCTTGCTGGCGACGGCCAGGAACCCGCCGACAGACGCAGGCGCACCCGCGTACACGTCGGGCGCCCAGAAGTGAAACGGCACCGCCGAGATCTTGAACGCGAAGCCCGCGAAGACCATCACGCAGGCGACGAGAAACATCGGCTGGACGGCCGCGCCGTTGTGGATCGCCGCCCCGAGCCCTTCGAGCGACGTGCTGCCGGACAGGCCCACGAGCATCGAGAGGCCGTAGAGCATTACGCCAGACGAGACGGCGCCGAAGAGCACGTACTTGACACCCGCTTCGTTGGCCTTGGGGTCCGCCCGGCGCATGCAGACGAGCACGTACGAGGGGATCGAGACCAGCTCGAACGCGAGGTAGAGCATGATCAGATCGACGGACATGGCGAGCAGCATCATGCCGAGCACGGCGGCGAGCACGAGCGTCAGGAACTCACCGCCGGGCCGGCGGAAGGCCTCGCCGCGCATCGTCGCGAAGATCGAGATCGCCCCCGTCGCGCAACAGAAGACCGCGAAGACGACGGCGAACTTGTCGACTTTGAGCACGCCGAGAACGAGCTGGTCGCTCGGCTGCAGGCCGAGCGCGGAAACGCCGGCGGCGACCAACGCGGCCATCGCGATACCCACTCCGACGTACGGACGGTTCCCCTTCGTGAAGAGGTCCGCGAGGATGACGCCGAGGATGCCCAGCGTCAGCAGTACGGCGGGATAGATCGGGCTGAAGTCCATCGCGATCCGCTACCCCATGGCCTTCCCGGCGGTCTCGAGCGCCGCCTTCAGAACGGGGACCAGATCCGTCTGGATGAAGCCCTTGTACATGTCCATGACGGTGCTCGGGATGATGCCCATGTAGATGGTGACCGCGATGAGCGGTACGAGCACGGCCAGCTCCCGCTTGGACGCGTCGGGGTATTTGACTGGGTCCTTGTACGCATCGGGTGTGCTGCCGAGATAGACCTTCTGCAACGTGATCAGGTAGTACGCCGCGGTGATGACCAGCCCCACGAGCGCGGCGATCGCCCACGAGCGATACGGGCCATCGAAGGCGCCGACGAAGGTCGTGATCTCGGCGACGAAGCCGCTCATGCCCGGCAAACCGAGGCTCGCGAAGAACGCCAGGCTCGCGAGCACGAAGTACTTGGGCATGACCCAGGCGAGGCCGCCGAAGCGGTCGATGTCGCGGTGATGCGCCCGGTCGTAGATGACGCCCACGATCATGAAGAGCATGGCGCTGATCGTGCCGTGGGCGAGCATCATGTACATGGCGCCGTTGATGCCGCGCTCCGTGCCCGCCGCCAGCCCCAGCGTGACGAAGCCCATGTGGCTCACGGACGAATACGCGATCAGGCGCTTGAAGTCGGTCTGCGCCATCGCGACGAAGGCGCCGTAGACGATCGCGATCACGGAGATGATCGTGATCACCAACCCGCTGTCGATCGCCGCTTGCGGGAAGAAGGGATACGCGATGCGGATGAGGCCGTAGCCGCCCATCTTCAGCAGGATGCCGGCCAGGATCATCGAGATCGGCGTAGGTGCTTCGACGTGGGCATCGGGCAGCCACGTGTGGAACGGAAAGCTCGGGATCTTCACCGCGAAACCGATGAACATCGCGATGAAGGCTGCGAGCGAGAGCCCGACGCTGCCGAGGATGCCGCCCGCGTCGCCGGCTTCCAGCGCCTGGCGCGCCAGTGCTGTGATCTGCGGAATCGACCACGTGTCGCACTTGAGCACGACGAGGATGACCGCCGCCAGCAGCAGAACGGAGCCGAAGAGCGTGTAGAGGAAGAACTTGATGGCCGCGTAGTGACGCCGCGGGCCGCCCCAGATGCCGATGAGGAAGTACATCGGCAGGAGCATGATCTCCCAGAAGACGTAGAAGAGGAACAGGTCCAGCGCGACGAAGACGCCGAGCATGCCCGTGAGCAGCATCAAGAAGAGCATGTGGTAGCCCTTCTGGAGCTTGTCGATGTTCCACGAGGCGATGGCCGAGACGAAGCTGACGAACGTGGTGAGCAGAACGAGGGCGAGGCCGACGCCATCGATGCCCACGTGGTAGTTGATGCCGACAGCCTCGATCCAGACGGCTTGCTGCTGGAGCTGGTAGCCGCCGGCAGACAGGTCCATCTGCTGCCAGACGGCAATGGAGATCAGGAGCGCAAGCCCGCTAAAGGCGACGTTCACGGAGCGAGCGTGCTTGGCCGGCAAGGCGCAGCAGAGCAGCGCGCCGGCGACAGGGAGGAAGACGAGAAGACTGAGCATGGCGCTGGGACCTACAGGAGTCGCTCCAGGAGGAGAACGAGGGCAACCGCGCCCACGCTCAGGGAGAGGTACAGGCGGACCTTCCCGCTCTGCAGCAGGCTGATGCCTGCACCGAAGAACTGGCAGATGCCGCCGGTGAGTTTCACGAGCCCGTCCACGACGTATTTGTCGAACCAGCCGGACTTCTTCGAGGAGTCCACGCCGCTCGACCCCACGGCGTTGACGATGCCGTCCACGCCCGCGCTGTCGACCACGCGGAACAGACCCGCGAGCCGGTAGCTGGGTCGCAGGACCGCGATCCGATAGAGCTCGTCGAACCAGAACTTGTTGGCGAACGCCGTCTCGAGCGCGCGGAAGGGCTTCTTCCAGTCGGGCACGTGCTCCGCGTTCTTGAAGAAGACGAACAGTCCGAGCAGCAGACCGCCGATGCCCGCTGCGCTGGCAAGGATGACGACCGTGCCGACGTGCTCGAACGCGAGCGAGCCGACCGTGTCGAGCGCCGGCGGGCTGAGCAGCTTGCTGTGCCAGGTCCCCCAACCGGCACAGACGGCGAGCACGGCGAGGAGGACCAGCGGCATGGTCATCGACTTCGGCGACTCGTGCGCATGCTCGGCCTTCTCGCTCTTGGGCGCCCCCATGAACGTCATCACGAAGAGCCGCATCATGTAGAAGGCCGTGAGCACGGCGGCAACGAGGCCGATCCAGAAGAGGACCGGCTCGGCGTTCCATGCGCCCGAGAGGATCCCGTCTTTCGAGAAGAACCCGGACGTGACGAACGGCAGGCCGGCGATCGCGAGCACGCCGATCAGGAACGTCACGCTCGTGATCCGCATCTTGCCCCAGAGCCCGCCCATGTGGCGCATGTCCTGCTCGTGGTGCATGCCGTGGATCACGCTGCCCGACCCCAGGAACATCAGCGCCTTGAAGAACGCGTGCGTGGTCAGGTGGAAGAGACCGGCGTGCCAGGCGCCGACGCCCAGTCCCAGGAACATGTAGCCGAGCTGGCTGCACGTCGAGTAGGCCAGCACCTTCTTGATGTCGTTCTGGCAGAGCGCGATCAAGCCGGCCATGAGGGCAGTCACCGCACCGATCACGGCGACGACGATGAGCGCTTCCGGCGTCATCATCGGCATCATGCGGCCGATCAGGTAGACGCCCGCTGCGACCATCGTCGCGGCGTGGATCAGCGCGCTGACCGGTGTCGGGCCCTCCATCGCGTCCGGCAACCAGACATGCAGCGGCATCTGCGCGCTCTTGCCGACAGCCGCGAGGAAAAGGCCGAGCCCCGCCGCAGTCAGCCACGGGCCGGAGAACTCGCCGCTCGCGACCTTGGCGAAGATCGCGTCGAAGTCGAACGTGCCGCACACACTCGCGATGACCATGATCGCCAGCACCATGCCGAGGTCGCCGATGCGCGTCGTGATGAACGCCTTGCGCGCGGCGTTGGCGGGATCGCGCTTCTCGCTCCAGAAGCCGATCAACTTGTACGAGCACAGACCGACGAGCTCCCACCCCATGAACAGGTGCAGCAGGTTGTTCGCCAGCACCAGGATCAGCATCGAGACGCTGAACATCTGCAGCCACGCGAAGAAGAGCCAGTACTTCGGGTCGCCCTGCATGTAGCCCATGCTGAAAACGTGCACGAGGAAGGCGACGAGGCTGACGACGACGAGCATCACCGCGGTGAGTCCGTCGAGCGTGATGCCTACCGTCCAGGCAGCTCCGTCACCGGGCTCGAGCCACGTCCAGGGGCCGAGCACCGTGCTGTAGCCTTCCGGCTGCCCCAGCACATGCAGGAAGAGCACGATCGAGCACGCCAGGCTGACCCCAATCGTCAAGACGGTGAGCCAGTCCCCCTGGCGCGGAAGCCGGCGCCCGAAAGCGTACTGCAGCACGAAGCCCACCAACGGAGCGGCGACGATCGCGATGCAGAGATAGAGAAGAGTCGCGTCGCTCACCCGATCATCCCTTCAGCGCGTCGATCTCATCGACATCGATGCGATCCGTCGAGTCGAAGACGTTGATGATGATGGCGAGTGCCACCGCGGCCTCCGACGCGGCAATGACGAACACGAAGAGCGTGAAGATCTGCCCGTCCATCGTGCCGGGCCCGAAGCGGTCGAACGCAACGAGGTTGACGTTGGCCGCGTTGAGCATCAGCTCGATACCGATCAGGATCGCGACGGCGTTGCGGCGCGCGAGCACGGTCACGACGCCGGCGGAGAAGAGCGCCGCGCCCACGAGCAGGTAGTGCATGAGACCGATGGAGGCGAGCACGATCATGCTTCCCTCCGTCGGCGGGCCAGGTATGCCGCCCCGACGAGCGCAGCCAGGAGCAAGACCGAGGCGACCTCGAACGGAATCAGGTACTGGTCGGGATCGAGGAACGCGCGGCCGATCGCCGCCGTCGTCGGCTTCGGGTCGCCGGGATCCTCGACGGCGTTCCACTCGGTGCCCGCGATGGCCAACATCAAGCCGAAGAACACCAGCCCGCCGATGAGGACCGCGCCTGTCGTCTTGTGGCCCTTCTCGATGCCCAGCAACGCCTGCGTGCGGCCCGTGAGCAGCACGCCGAAGACGAGCAGTACGAGAATGCCGCCCACGTAGATGATGATGTGTGCGAGCGCGACGAAGTCGGCACCGAGCTGGAAGTACAGCCCCGCCACGCCGAAGAACGACGCCATCAAGCCGAAGGCGGCGTGCACGATCTTGGGCGCGGTCGCCGCGATGAGCGCGCCGGCGACCGCGAAGGCCGTGAAGAGACCAAAGATGATCCCTGGGAGATGCGGCGTCAGATCGGGAAGCGCGAGCACTACCATTCGCTCGCCTCTCGTTCGCGCCGTGCCTGCTCGTCATGCGGCCGGACGCCCGCGTCCGGGTGCGCGCTCGTGAGCGCGGTGCGCCACGGCCCCTCGCCCTTCGTGAAGTCGATCTTGACCTGCTCCGAGCGTTCGAACGCGGCGAGGTCGTACTGCTGGCCCATGTGGATGCAGTCGACGGGACACGGATCCACGCACAGCTCGCAGAAGAGGCACTTGTTGTAGTCGATCTCGAACTTCGTGAGGACCTTGCCGGCCTTCGTCTTGGCCTCCTTGTCCTCGCCGATGTCGATGCAGTCCACGGGGCAGGCCTTGGCACACAGATGACAGACGATGCACTTCTCCGGCTCGAACTCGTGCAGTCCGCGCTCGTACGGAGAGAAGTAGGTCTGCTCGCCCTCGTCGGGGTACTGGATCGTCGTCGGCTTCGTGAAGAAGTGCCGCCACGTCAGGAGCATGCCCTTCGCGGTCGTCGTGACGCCGTGCCAGATGTTCTTGAAGTAGGTCTTCACGGTGCGCGCCCCATCAGCCAGTCGCCGAAGGCACTACCTCCGAGGAACGCGTTGGCGAAGAGGACCTGCAGCGCGATTCCGATGACGCAGACGATGCTCAGCGGCAGCAGGACCTTGTAGCAGAGGTACATGACCTTATCGACGCGGAAGCGCGGCAGGCTCCACCGGATCCAGATCATGACGAACAGCAGGAACGTCAGCTTGGCGAACATCACGCCGAAGCCGATCCAGCGTCCCCACGGGCCGTTGAGGTCGACGGGGAATCCGGGCGACCAGCCGCCGAGGAACAGCACGGCCGTCACCAGCGAGAAGAGGATCATCGCGCAGTACTCGGCGACGAAGAAGAGCGCGAAGCGAAAGCCCGTGTACTCGGTGTGGAACCCTGCGACGAGCTCGGACTCGGCCTCGGGCAGATCGAACGGCGCGCGCTTGAGATCGGCGAGCGCCGCGGTGAAGAAGATGAAGAACGCTGCGAAGGCGAAGGGACCGCGGAAGATGTACCAGTTCCAGATCCAGCCTTCCTGCTGGACCACGATGTCCGTCATGTTCATCGTGCCCGCGAGCAGCACGATCGCCAGCGCCGCGACGCCGAGCGGCAGCTCGTAGCTGATGACCTGCGCCACCTCGCGCATCGCGCCGAGGATTGCCCACTTCGAGTTGCTCGCCCAGCCGGCCATGATGAGGCCGACGACCTCGATGCTCGTAATCGAGAGCACGAGGAACAGGCCGACGTTCATGTCGGCGGGTACGAGTCCGTAGCCCCATGGGACGACGCAGAAAGCCGTGAAAGCGCCCATGAAGACGACCACGGGCGCGAGTAGGAAGATCGGCTTGTCAGCCGACTTCGGAATGATGTCTTCCTTGGACAGCAGCTTGATGCCGTCGGCGAGGAACTGGATCAAGCCCTGCGGCCCAACACGGTTGGGCCCGATGCGCGCCTGCATGCGGCCCGAGATGCGCCGCTCCATCCACACGACCTCACCAGCGAAGAGGCTGGCGAAGATGAGGATGAGGCCACAGGCCACGAGGATCCCGATCGTGTAGAGGAAGCCGATGGGCAGGCCCTGCAGCCACTCGGTGCGCGCGACGATGCTGTCGATCCAGATCTGCATCAGCGATCCACCTCGCCGAGCACGATGTCGAGGCTACCGATGAGCGCAACGAGGTCGGCGATGAGCATCCCTTCCGCGACCTCGGTGATGCAGGCGATGTTGCTGAACGACGGCCCGCGGCAGCGGATGCGGTAGGCCTCGGGCTTCCCGGCGCCGATCATGTAGACCGCGAGCTCGCCGCGCGGGTTCTCCGCGCGGAAGTAGACCTCGGCGTCCTTCGGACGGAACCCCTTGGGCACCCGTCCCATCACCGGGCCCTCCGGGAGCTGCGCGCGGGCCTGACGGATGATCTTGACGGACTCTTCCACCTCGCGAACGCGGATCCAGTGGCGCTGGAAGCAGTCACCGAGCTCACCGCCGATGCCGGAGTGCCCGTGCGGGATCTCGAAGTCGAAGCGGTCGTAGATCGAGTACGGCACGTCGCGGCGACAGTCCCAGTTCACGCCGGCGGCACGCAGGCCGGGACCGGTCACGCCCCAGCGCACGGCCGTGTCGCGGTCGATCACGCCGATGCCCATCGTCCGCTCCTGGAAGATGCGGTTGTTGAGCAGCAGGGTGTTGTATTCGGGCAGCCGCTGCTCGACCGTGTCGATCCAGGCGTCGAGCTCGTCGAGCCAGTCCTGGGACAGGTCGCGCTTCAACCCACCGATGCGCACGAAGTGGTAGAGCAACCGGCCGCCGGAGATGTGATCCAGCAGGTCCATGCCTCGCTCGCGCTCGCGGAACTGGTGCAGGAACGGAGTGAAGGCGCCGAGGTCGAGGCCGTAGACGCCGATGGCCATCAGGTGGCTGAGGATGCGCTGCACCTCGGCGACGATGACGCGGCCGTACTCCGCGCGCTCGGGCACCTCGAGCTCGCCGAGCTTCTCGATCGCCATGCAGGCAACGTGCTCATTGCAGATCGCCGCGAGATAGTCCATGCGGTCGACGTAGGGCAGCCACTGGTAGTACGGCAGGTTCTCGCCGATCTTCTCCACGCAGCGGTGGATGTTGCCGACGTGGGGCTGGAGCGCGCGCACGGTCTCGCCGTCGCTCTTGCATACGACACGCAGCACGCCGTGCGTCGCCGGGTGCTGCGGCCCCATGTTGAAGACCATCTCCTCCGTGCGGAGGTCGCGGCTGACCATCTCCTGGCGCTCGTGGATCTCCACGGTGCCGGCGTGGCGGGGCTCGCCGCCAGAACGGAGGCTGGGGTTGCCGTCGCTCACAAGCCCTCCGGCGGGATGATCGGGACACCGTGGTAGGATGCGGGATACACCCAGTCCTTCTGCAGCGGGTGGCCGGGCCAGTCTTCGGGCAGGAGGATGCGGAACAGCTCCTTGCGCATCGTGAAGCGAATGCCTACGAGGTCGTAGGTCTCCCGCTCGTGCCAGTCGGCGCCCGTCCAGATGTCCATCACCGTGGGCACCTCGGGCTTGTCGCGGGGCACGCGCACCTTGAGCGCGATCCACGGATCGTTCTTCTCGGCGCGCTGCTTGTACGCCTCGTCAGCGGGAAACGCGTACGAGCAGAGGTGGTAGATGACCTCCATCTCGCCGCCCGTCTCGGACTTGGGATCCGGCCAGTCGACGCCGCTGATGAGATGGCAACACTCCATCTTGAGGTCGTCGTGGTCGCGCACGAGCCCCGCTACGTCGCGCAGCGACTCGGCCTTGACCCCGATCCAGGGATGGCGACCTGTGAGCTCCGAGGTCGTAACGGCCCCGGGCGCACCCTCTTCGATGATGCGCAGCGCGCGTTCGGTCACCGGATCGGGCGAAGCAGCGGTGTCCGGGTTGTCAGCCAACGCTCTTCCCCTTACGCCGTCTTCTGCGTCTCTTGGATGGTGGCGCCGCCCTGTTGCTGAATGCGGTACTGCAGCTTGCGGATCGCGTCGATGAGCGCCTCGGGCCGCGGCGGGCATCCCGGCAGGTAGATGTCGACGGGTACGATCAGATCGACTCCCTGGACGACGTGATAGCCGTACTTGCTGTACGGGCCGCCGCCGACGACGCACGCCCCCATCGCGATCACGTACTTGGGGTCGGGCATCTGCTCGTAGAGGCGGCGCAGGCGCGGCGCCATCTTGTGGCTGAGGGTACCGGCCACGATCATCAGGTCGCTATGCCGGGCCGACGCGCGGAACACGCCGGCACCGAACCGGTCGAGGTCGTACTTGGTGGCGGCCGTCGCCATCATCTCCATGGCGCAACAGGCGAGGCCGAACGCCATGGGCCAGAGCGCATTGCGGCGTCCCCAGTCCTTGACCCAGTCGACCGTGGTGAGGACGAGCGAACGCTCGAGCTCGGGGTCGATCTCGGGATGCAGGATCTTGTCGTCAGACATGCTCGCCTCCGGCACCGGCTTCGACGGGTTCGGGCGCGTCCTCGACGCGGCGGCGATCGTCGACCGGGAGCTCGGTCTTGACCTTGGCCGTGGCTGTCCAGTCGATGTCGCCCCGGACCCAGACGTAGGCCAGTCCGACCATGAGGATCGCGATGAACGTACCCGCTTCGATGAGCGCGATCATGCCCATCCCGTTCTCGACAAGGTCGCGGTAGATGGCGCCCCACGGGAAGAGCAACGCAATCTCGACGTCGAAGACGACGAACATCAGCGCGACCGTGTAGAAGCGGATGTCGAAGCGGATCCAGGCCTGGCCGATCGTCGGCTCGCCGCACTCGTAGATCGCCACCTTGCCCGGCTCGTATGTGCTCTTCGGCCGCAGCAGCCGCGCGATCAGGAGATTGAGGAGGACGAACGCGACGGCGACGACCGCGAAGACGAGAACGTTGGCGAACTCGAAATACAACGAATCGGCTCCGGGGGCCGGCCGAGGGGGCCGCGGACGGGGAAGGGTATCAAGCGCGCCACGCCCTGCGGACGCGATTCCCGGCGGTCCGCGAGCCCGTCGGGGGGACGTTGGACGCGACGCACGACGACACCCGCGGGGTCGAGCGAAGGACCCTCGTACGGCGCCTCTCGACGTGTAGGATGCGGGCGTGGCCGCCTGCTGACGGGTCGTGCCGCTGTCCACCAACCACGGGGTTCCCGGTCATGGCCATTCGTTCCGCCACGCATCACCGCAGCTTCCTTCTCTGGGCTGCGGCCCTCCTCCTGGTCGTCGTCCCGGCTGCAGTCGTCCACGCCGCGCCGCCGCAACGCTCCGACATCCAGATCGTGGACGCCTTCCCGGACGTCGAGTTCAGCGAGCCCGTCTGCATCACGAGTGCGGGCGACGGAAGCGACTTCCTGTACGTCGGCGAGCAGCCCGGGCGTGTCCGCGTCATCAAGAAGTACCGCGGTGTCGGCGCGGTGCCGCAGCCGAGGTTGTTCCTGGACATCAGCGCCAAGGTCTATGCGCGCTCCCAGGGCGGCCTGCTCGACCTGCACTTCCACCCGAAGCGCAAGGACCTGTGCTACGTCTGCTACCTCGCGAAGCACACGGATCCCGTGAGGAAGTTCAAGCTCGTCGTCGAGGAGTACACAAGCCGCGGCGGCAAGGCCGATCCGGCCAGCGCGCGCACGGTGATCGAGATCCCCAAGAAGACCGCGCAGCACAACGGTGGCGGCCTCGGCTTCGGCCCGGACGCCATGCTCTACATCGGCGTGGGCGACGGCAACGAGAGCAAGAACGACGCCGACGAGCTGGCGCAGAACGCCTCGCAGTTCCTCGGCAAGCTGCTGCGTGTCGACCCCCTCGGCCGGGCCAAGGGCGGCTACTCGGTGCCCAAGGGCAACCCCTGGCCCAACGCCGGCAACGTGAAGCCCGAGATCTGGGCCTACGGCCTGCGCAACCCGTGGCGCTTCTGCTGGGACAAGCGCGGCCGCATGTTCACGTGCCAGCCGGGCTCGAGCGGCCCGGAGTCGCGGGAGTGGGTCACCCAGGTCGTCTACGGCGGCAATCACGGCTGGCCGTACCTGGAGGGCAACCGCCGCCTGAAGGCGATTCCCCCGGGCAAGAAGATCGTGCCCGCGAGCTTCGAGTACGTCCGCGGCGGCGGTGGAGCCACCTGCGGCATCGGCGGCTTCGTCTACCGCGGCGATCGCTGCAAGGCGATCAAGGGCAAGTACGTCTTCGGCGACTACATGCGCGGCGAGGTGTACTGCCTAGATCTCGTGGACGCCGGCGGCGGGCGCATCATCGGCCGCAAGTTCGAGAAGCTCGGCGAGGTGCCGGACCTCGCCGGGTTCGGCGAAGACCAGCAGGGCGAGATCTACATGTGCGCCAACGAGATGGGCGTCGTGATGACCCTGGCGCCAAACCCCTGACGGCGCGGACGGTCACAAGGCCCGTCCCTACATGACATTGCATGGGCCAGGTTGCGTGTAGGGGAGGGCCTTGTGCCCTCCCTCCGCCTTAGTGAATCCCCTGCTCCGCCAGCCACCGCTCCGCGTCGAGAGCGCCGGCGCAACCGGAGCCGGCGGCGGTGACCGCCTGGCGGTAGGTCTTGTCGGAGACGTCGCCGACCGCGAAAACGCCCGGGATCTTCGTCTTCGTGGACGGCGGCTCGACCGGGATGATGTAGCCCGCGTCGTCCGTGTCGATCTGCCCCTCGAGGAACTTCGTGTTCGGCTCGTGGCCGATGGCGATGAAGAGCCCCTTGACGTCCATGTCGCGGAACTCGTCGGTCTGCGTGTCCTGGAGCTGGACGCCGGAGATCGCGTCATCGCCGTAGACGTCCGTCACGACGCTGTTCCACGCCATCTCGACCTTGGGGTTGTTGAGCAGCCGGTCCTGCATGATCTTGCTCGCGCGCAGCTCGTCGCGGCGGTGCACGACCGTGACCTTCGAGGCGAACTTCGTGAGGAACGTCGCCTCTTCGACGGCCGTATCGCCCCCACCGACGACCGCCAGATGCTGGTCACGGAACACGGGCAGCGCGCCGTCGCAGACCGCGCAGGCCGAGACGCCGCCGCCGGACTGGGCCAGGCGCTGCTCGTTGTCGAGCCAGAGCCACTTGGCCTTGGCGCCCGTCGCGATGATGACCGCGTGCGCCTTGACCTCGTTGCCCTCGAGCGTCTCGAGGCGGAAGGGCGTCTCACCGAAGTGGCACTTCGTGATGTCGTCGGTGATGACACGCGTCCCAAAGCGCTCCGCCTGCTTCTTGAAGTCGGCCATCATCTCCTGGCCGGTCACGCCCTCGGGATAGCCGGGGTAGTTCTCGACGTCCGTCGTGAACATGAGCTGCCCGCCTGGAATCATCTCCTGGGTCGGCGCGCCTTCGTAGACGAGCGGCTCCAGGTCGGCACGCGCTGCATAGAGCGCAGCGGTCCAGCCCGCGGGGCCCGATCCGATGATGACGACCTGCTCGACGTCGTTGGGTGTGGTCATTCCGGCTCCTCGATGCAATGGAATCGCGGGATCCTACCCGCACGACCGACGGGCGCCCGGTTTGCGGCCTAGCGAGCGCCGCCCTGGACGCGCTGAAGGCGGCGGAGCTCGTCCGCGGCCTCCGCATAGGCGCTGTCGTCGCGGCCCGAAAGGCAGCCGCTGGCCTCCGTGAAGGCCAGCAGCGCGCGGTCCGTCCGGGGCGTTCGTGCCAGGATCTGCCCGAGCAGCAGCAGGCTGCGACCGAGTTCGAGAGGGTCCGACCACACGCGGGCCTGCTGGATGGACGTCCGCGCGGCGGACTCGGCCTCGTCCAGCTCGCCGGCGGCGAGGTGCTGACGCCCGATTGCGGCATACGCACGCAGCAGCTCAGGCTGGCGGCCGCGTGCGCGCCAGCTCTCGCGGGCTTCGCGCAGGAGCGCAACGGCCTCCTCGTGGTTGCCGGCAGCCGCTGCCGCCTGCGCTCGATCTTCGATGGCCTTCGGATCAGGCATCGTCGCCAGGGTACCGCGCGAGCCAGCGCAGCGCGGCGAGGATGGCCGCCACGCGCACCAAGGCCAGGAGCACGGGGCGCGCTGCTCCCAGCGCCTCGGCCGTCTCGGGATCGGAGCCGGGCTCCAGGGCCTCGTTCTGCTCGAGGAACTCGTGCACGTGAGACCACGTCACCGCCACGATGTTGCGCACCTCGAGACCGCGATCGTCGAGCTCCACCTCGTCGTCTTCGAAGCTCGCCTCGACCGCGTCGAGGCTCTCGACCACGCGCGCTTCGAAACGGTCTTCTTCCTCTTCGCCCGGCGACTCGCCGAACGCATCGAGCATGGCATCGGGATCCACCTCGCCGGCGTCCATCGCGCCGCGCACGGCCAGGGTGGCTACGTGCGCGGTTCGGAACACGGCTTCAGCCCGCTTCTGGATCGCGTGCGCCCGCGTGGCGTCGGAGGCGTCGAAGGCGCCGGCGGTCGCACGCTCCAGCATCGCGGGCGTGTCGCGGCAGAGCCGTCGCCAGTCGAAGCAGCCGGGGAAGGCGTGATCGAGTGTCGGCGCGAGATGCACGACGGCATGCTCGAGGTAGCGGCGAAGTGCAGGGGTGGACACGAAGGCGGCGCTACGCCGTGAACGAGGTCCCGCAGCCGCAGGTCCCCGTGGCCTTCGGGTTCTCGAAGGCGAAGCCCGAGCCCATCATGGACTCGTGGTAGTCGATCCGCGTGCCACCGATGAAGAGGGCGGACTTGGGATCGAGGTAGATAGTCACGCCTTCGGACTCGAAGACGGCGTCATGCTCGTCCGCCTCGCGGGCGAGCTCGATCGCGTAGTTGAGCCCCGAGCAGCCGCCCCCGACGACCTTGACGCGCAGCCCGGTGGCCTCCGTCTGGTCGGGCTGGGCCATGAGCGCGCGCACCTTGTCGGCGGCGGCGGGCGTGAGGGTGATCTGCTTGTCGGTCGCTTGTTCGGCCATGATGCGCAGATTATAGCCGCCCTCCGGCCATCGCCCAGGCCAACCAAGCCGCACGTGGGATACGGAGCCCGGTTCGCGATTTCACCACTTTGGCGAGAACGCGACCTGCGCGCGGGACGACGCCCGAGCCCAAAGATGGTGAAATCGAACCCGGCTCCTGTTGCTACGTAGGGCTAGCGCTTGTGAAGGACCGGATCTATCTCGACAACCAGAGCACGACCGCGGTGGATCCGCGCGTGCGCGCGGCCATGGAGCCGTTCCTCCGGGACCGCTACGGCCACCCGGCGAGCCGCAGCCACCCGTATGGCTGGGACGCGGAGAGGGGGCTCGAGTCGGCGCGGGCGCAGGTGGCGGACCTGATCGGGGCCGAGCCCCGGGAGATCGTCTTCACGTCCGGCGGGACCGAAGCCGACAACCTGGCCGTCAAGGGCGTCGCGGAAGCGCTGGAGCCCAAGGGCCGGCACGTCATCACGACCGGCGTGGAGAACCGTCCCGTGCTCGATGCCTGCGCGTGGCTGCAGCGGCGCGGATGGGAGATCACGTGCCTGGCGCCGGACGCCGGGGGCCGGATCGACGCCTCGGCCGTGGAGGCAGCGATCCGCGACGACACGGTGCTCATCTCGGTGCAGTACGCCAACCATGAGGTGGGCACCGTGCAGCCTGTTGCGGAGATCGGTGAGATCGCCGCGTCGCGCGGTGTGTTGCTGCACAGCGACGCCACGCAAGCGGCCGCCTGGCTGCCCCTGCACGTGCGCGACGAAGGCGTCCATCTGCTCTCGCTCTCGGCGAACAAGATGTTCGGCCCGAAGGGAGTCGGCGCGCTCTACATCCGGCGGCGCAAGCCGCGCGCGCGCGTCGCGCCGCAGATCCACGGCGGCGGCCACGAGCGTGGTTTCCGGGCCGGCCTCCCCGACATCGCCGGCGCGGTCGGATTCGGGCTGGCGGCGGAGCTCTGCCGGACGGAGAGCAAGAGCGACACAGAGCGCGTCGGTGCGCTGCGGGACGTGCTGGAGGGCGCGCTGCTCGACGAAACGGGCGCCACGGTGATGGGCTCGCGCGAACACCGGTTGCCCAACTGCACGAACCTCGCCTTCGAGGGGGTCGAAGGGGAAGCCTTGCTCGTCGCATTGCCCGAGATCGCGCTCGCAACCGGCTCGGCCTGCACGAGCGCCACGGCGCAGCCGTCCTACGTGCTGCCGGCCATGGGCGTGGACAAGTCCACGGCTGCGAGCAGCGTCCGCTTCAGCCTGGGGCGTTTCACGCAGCCGGAGGAGATCGACCGAACCGTCGTTCGCGTGAAGGACGTGGTCGCGCGGACCCGGGCCCTGGATCCGCGTCGCTAGCCACCACCGCTGCTACGATTCTCGCAATGCGCCTTGTTCTCGTCCTGATCCTGCTGGCCGGCGGCGCCTTCCTCTGGCTCACGAGCGGACGCTCGGGCGGCATCAAGATGAAGAACGAAGAGGAGGCGCTCGAGGTCACGGGGCGGCCGGACACGTACCTGACCGCGCAGCAGCGCCAGGACCTCTTCGACCTGGAGCGCGCAGACCTGTTGCTCGGACGCGCGCTCAAGCCGTTCCTGAAGGCGGTGCGCGAGGGCGACGAAGCGGGCATTCGGGCATGCCTCGACACCGACTTCCAGGGCACGGTCCCCGACCTCGCGGCTGCGCCGGTACACGCCGACGTCGGCGGGTCGTACGGGATCGAGTCGCTGACCAAGACGACGGCGGTTGACGCGGACGGCTTCGTGCAGTGGCTCGCAGCGCTACGCGGCCAGGTCCACCACGTCGACGCCGTGAAGCTGGGCCGCAAGAAAAACGGGATCGAGATCATCGGGCCCGCCGACGCGACCGCCGAAAGCAGCGGCGTCTTTCGCTTTGCGGGACGGCGGCAAGGCGGAGGCCGCCTCGAGATCATGGGCCGCTTCGCGCTGTCGCACGCCGGCTTGAAGGATTACGACGGGCAGGGGCCGCTGAAGGCCTGGATGCGCGGCATCGAGTTCTCGGCCCTGCACCGGGTGCGGTCGGCCGCACCGCTCTTCGAGGAGATCACCGAAGCATCGGGCATTGACACGAGCACGATGCGCGACAACTGGGTCCACAACGACGGGATCAACTGGGTGATGACGGGCGGCGTCTACCTGGGCGACGTCAACGCAGACGGTGCCTTGGACCTGATCGTCACCGAGCGCGAGAAGCGTTCGTGGCTCTATCTCGGCCTCGGCACGGGAGCCTTCCGGGACACGGGCTGGAATCCGCCGATTCCGAAGATGGACCTCATCCATGTGGCGATCTTCGATGCAACCGGAGACGGCCGCGTCAACGTGCTGCACGCAGGCAGGCTCTATGCGTGGAATGACGCGAAGGAAACGCTGGTGCCTGTGCCCGGCGCCAGCGTGCTCCCGAATGCCGATCCGTCGCTTTGCGACTACGACCGCGACGGGCTGACCGACATCTACATGCGGTACGCCGGCGCGCAGGCCCCCGGGCGGTCCGCGCGCGCCTTCTTCGACGACGATCGCGTCACGGGCCGCGAGAACCTGCTCCACCGGAGTCTCGGAGGCGGGCGCTTCGAGGACGTGACGACAATTGCCAAGGCCTCGGGCGGCTTCGGCCGCACGTTTGCGAGCGCGTGGTTCTACGCGAACGACGATCCGTGGCCGGACCTGTTCTGCGCGAACGAGTTCGGGCGCAATGCCTACCTGATCAACAAGGGCGACGGCACGTTCGAGGACATGCCGGACATCGATCCCCAGTTCGGGGGCTTCTCGATGGGGCTCTCGACGGGCGACCTGAACGGCGACGGCCGAACGGACCTGTACGTGTCGAACATGTACTCCAAAGCCGGCCACCGCATCTACCACCACCTGGACCTCAACCTCTATCCCCAGAACGTCCGCAACATGTTCATGGCGTCGGTCACCGGCAATCGCATGTACCTGCGTCAGGGTGACGGCACGCGCTATGATGAGGTGAGCATCCCCGCGGGCGTGAACGCCGTCGGCTGGGGCTGGTCCGGCGCCGTAGCGGACTTCAACCTCGACGGCTGGCTCGACATCTACGCGCCGTGCGGCCACACGTCCGCGGACGCGACGAAGCCGGATGGGTGAGGCTGCGTCTGGCAGGCTGTGGCTGCGCAGCCGTTCGACCTGGAGAAACGCCACAAGGCGCCGCGCGCCGTCGACGACTCCATCGGCGAGTTCTGGCTCGAGAACCCGTTCGACTTCGAGCGGAACAAGGGCTTCAACCTCTCGATGTTCGAGCGCAACCGCATGTTCTTCAACCGCGACGGCAAGCGCTTCGCGGAGGTCTCCTACCTGAGCGCGACCGACCTCGACTCCGACTCACGCGCGGTTGCGGTGGGCGACCTCGACGCCGACGGGCGGCCCGATCTGATCGTGCGCAACGCAGGCGGCGGTCCCTTGCGCGTGTTCATGAACAAGATGCCTGCGTTGCCGTATGTGCGCGTGACTCTCGAGGGATCGGCATCGAACAAGGACGGCATCGGGGCGCGTCTGACGCTGGACACGGGTAGCCGCAAGCTCTACCGCGAGCACTTCCCCCAGAACTCGCTCTACGCCCAGAGCGCGCTCGAGACCATCTTCGGCCTCGGCGACCACACCGGCAGCAGCACGTTGACCGTGGTCTGGCCCTCCGGGCGCGAGCAGGTGATCGAGAACGTACAGCCGGGCCCGCTGACGATTCGCGAACCCTCCGAGTAGAGCCCATCTGGCGTTCGCGGAGGAGCACAAGGCCCCTCCCTACAGCCCGAGGAACCTCGTGGGCCCGGTTGGTGTAGGGAGGTTGTGTGCCCCCGCGTAGGCCAGCGCGTCTACGTCACGCGGCGCGCGTCTTCGATCAGGTTGATGTCGTAGAGCACCTGGTCGAGCCAGTCGCCGGCCATGATCGGCGCCTCTCGCTGCGGATGCGCCTCGTCGATGCAGCACGCAAGAGGAGACAGAAGCGTCCACGGCGTGGGGTGGCAGAACTGCACGACGGAGTAGCGCTCCTCGACCTCGCCGGCCGCAGCGATCACGCGGTGGATTCCCGTTGGGATCCGACCGTTGGTAAGGCGCTCCAACATGAGACCGGTGTTGATGATCGCGTGGCCGTCGGGCGGGATCGCGTCGACCCAGGCGTCGTCCACCTTCACCTGCAAGCCGCGACGCGTCGCGCGCGGCAGCGCCGTGATGAGGCTGATGTCGCCGTGCTCGCCCGCCCAGATGAAGTCGTCGGCCGGCGCCTCGGTCATCGGCGGATAGCGGATCGCGCGACACAAGGTGGGACCGTTGTCGAGCATGCCGTCGAAGAAACCGGGGTCCGCGCCGATCCCGTGGGCAATGATGCGCAAGAATCGACGTTGGAGGTCGAACAGCGTGTCGAAGAGCGCTCCCAGTGCCGCCGCGATTCCGGGCACGGAGCCCTCGGGCAGGGTGCGCGGCATGTAGCGATGCGGAAAGCGCCGCTGGAGCGGGTGGCCGTCGGGTACCTCGACGCCCCAGTTGAGCATCTCCTTCCAGTCAGGCTGCGCATTCACGGCGGCGGTCTCGACCAACAGGCCGGTGTAGCCCGTCTGCCCCATCGAGCCCTCGACGACGTAGCGCTCCTTCTCTTCACGCTCCAGGTGGAAGAAGGCGCGCAGCAGCTCGTAGGCCTGGTCGATCACCTCGACCGGGATGTCGTGGCGGCAGTAGACGAAGCCCGTCTCGAGGCTGCGGATCACGCCATCGACGACGGCCCGACGCTCATCGGCCGTCCCCTGCTCGTACCGCAGAAGGTCGACGTCGAGGATGTCACCCGTGGCGGCGGTCACGAGAGCGGTCGACTAGCCACCTGGGCCATCTGCGGCGAGATACTGCTCGAGGGACGTGACGCTGTCGCTCAGCCGCTCGACCTGGTGGCTGAGGAGGTTGCGAATCGAGAGCATGCCCAGCAGGCGCCCGTCGACGTCGACGATGGGCAGGTGGCGGAAGTGCTTCTCGACCATCAGGTCCAGCGCATCACTGCGCTTCGTTTCCGGCGTGACGCTGACGGGATCACTGACCATCACATCGGCAATCGTCGTGGCGGACGGGTCGCGCGCCTCGCCGACCACGCGCGTCATGAGGTCGCGCTCGGTGAAGATGCCCTTCAGCTTGTCGTCATCGATCACGGCAACGGCGCCGACGCGCGCGTCGATCATGCTCCGGACGGCGTCCGCGACGCTCGTGGCACTGGCCACCGATGTGGCGGGCGAATCCGCCAGTTTCAGCAAAGGAACGTTCATCAAGGTACCTCCGGCCCCAGTATCCCCGCGCCGGCGGGTCGAATCAACGGGCCGAATCCACGCGTCTCGAGTCGAAACAGACCCCTACGACCTGCGACTCCGCGCTTCTTCACGCTGCGAGATTCGCGTCTTGATGTGATCCAGGTCGTCGCGCGGCACGGCGTCGATGAGCCGCTTGGTGTAGGGCTCCTTCGGGTTCGCGTAGATGTCGTCGGCTGCGCCGGCCTCCACGATCTTGCCGGCCTTCATCACGGCCATCGTGTCGGACTGGAACTTCACGACCGACAGGTCGTGACTGATGAAGATGTACGTGAGCTCGTGCGCCTCCTGCAGGTCCTTCAGCAGATTGAGCACCTGCGCCTGCACGGACACGTCGAGCGCCGATACGGACTCGTCGCAGACGATGAACTTCGGATCGAGTGCCAGGGCGCGCGCGATCGAGATGCGCTGGCGCTGGCCGCCGGAGAACTCGTGCGGGTAGCGGTTGGTGTGGGCCGCTTCGAGACCGACCTCCTCCAGAAGCTGCACCACGCGATCCATACGCTCGCTCTTGGTGTTGTACAGCTTGTGGACCTCCATAGGCTCGCCGATCATGTCGCCCACGGTCATGCGCGGATTCAGGGACGAGTACGGGTCCTGGAAGATGATCTGCAGGCGGCGGCGGATGCGCCGGAACTCGCTGGCGGGCATCGCGAAGAGGTCCTGCCCCTCGTAGAAGACCTTTCCCTCGACCTTGACGCCGCCTTTGTTCTCGATGAGCCGGAGCAAGGCGCGGCCGCACGTCGTCTTGCCGCAGCCCGACTCCCCCACCAGCCCGAGCGTCTGGCCCGGCCAGACATCGAAGGACACGCCGTCGACCGCGCGCACGTAGTCGTGGATGCGGCTGAACACGCCCTTTCGGATGGGGAAGTGAACGACGAGATCCTCGACCCGGAGCAGCGGCTCGCCTTCGGGGTCGAGCATCTTGTCGCGCCCTACGGTCTCGAGCTTCTTGAGCTCGGCGGGCGAGACCTCCTTCTCCTCGATAACGAGCTCGTGCTGGTCGTCGATGTGCCAGTCCATGAACGTGGACGTGGTCGGCAGGCGGCGGTACTTCGTGTCGAGCGACGGACGGCAGGCCAGCAGGCTGCGCGTGTAGGGGTGCTTCGGGTTCGAGAAGATGTCGAGCACGTCGCCGTACTCGACGAGATGGCCCTGGAACATCACCGCCACGTGATCGGAGATCTCCGCGATGACACCGAGGTCGTGCGTGATGAACATGATCGACATGCCGCGCTCGTCGCGCAGCTTGCGAAGCAAGTCGAGGATCTGCGCCTGGATCGTGACGTCGAGCGCCGTGGTCGGCTCGTCGGCGATGAGGAGCTGCGGGTTGCACGAGAGCGCCATGGCGATCATGACGCGCTGCTTCTGACCGCCGGACATCTCGTGCGGGTAGCTGTCGATGCGCCGCTCGGGATCCGGGATGTCCACCTCGCGGAAGAGCTCGAGGACGCGCTCGCGGGCCTCCTCGCGCGTGACGTCCTCGTGGATCATGATCGGCTCCATGACCTGGTCTCCGACTGTGAACACGGGGTTCAGCGAGGTCATGGGCTCCTGGAAGATCATCCCGATGTCCTTGCCGCGCATGGTTCGCATCTCGGACTGCGGCAGCCGCACCACGTCCTTCCCGAGGAAGGAGATGTGTCCCGCCTCGATCACCGCCGTTTCGGGCGGGAGGAGTTGCATCAAGGAGAGCGCGGTGACGGACTTGCCCGACCCGGACTCGCCCACGACACCGAGAGTCTCGCCCCGACCGAGGCGGATATGCGCGTCCGGCTTGAGGTCGACGGCGCGGACGATCTTGTCCTCGGTGTGGAAGAACGTCTTCAGGCCGACGATGTCGAGGAGGTCTTTGCTCATGGCCGCGGATTCTCCGATTGGCAAGGGAGCATGTCAAACGGAGGGTCGGCACTCTGGATGCTCGACGGCGCTGTGCCGGACTCCTCCTCGCGTATCGGTCATACGCGTCGTCGTCGCCGTCCTTGCGGCGCCTTCGCCCCAGAGCGCCGTCCGTGAGCGCAAGCCCCTCAGCTCCCCAGGCGCAAGCGTCCTAGTGGAGGCCCGTGTGGCCGAACCCACCGGAGGCTCGTGCCGTCTCTTCGAGCGAGGCCGCGGGCGCCCACGCGGCGCGGACGACCGGGGCGAAGACGATCTGCGCGATCCGCTGCCCGCGCTCGATGCGAACGGGCCCCTGACCGAGATTGGCGAGGATCACCTTCAGCTCCCCCCGGTAGTCGCTGTCGATCGTGCCCGGTGCGTTCGGACACGTGAGGCCGTGCTTCAGAGCCAGTCCGCTGCGCGGGCGCACCTGGCCCTCGTAGCCCTCGGGAATCGCGAGCCGCAACCCCGTCGGCACGGCGAAGCGCTCGCCGGGCGCGAGCTCCAGCGGCTCGGCAACCGCCGCGCGCAGATCCATCCCCGCGGAGCCATCCGTCTCGTAGGCCGGCAGCGCGAGCCCTTCGCCGTGCGGCAGGACTTCGACGGGGACATGAATCATGGATGGAGCGTAGGCGCCGACCCCGACATCGATGCGCCCGCTGTCACAACGCGCGAGCCATCCGCAGCTTCAGCGCGTCGATGGCGGGCTGGACCTTCGGTTCCACGCGCGGATCCGGGCCGAAGCCCGCTGCGGCGTAGAAGCCCTGCGCCCGCTCGTTGGCGCGAAGCACCCACATGACCATCTCGCTGTATCCGCGTTCCCGGGCGTCTTTCAGGCAGCGCTCCATCAAGGCGCGGCCGAAGCCGCGGCCGACGGCATTCGGCGCGAGGTAGATGGCGTACAGCTCATGCGACTGCTCGTCGAGGTCCTCGTCCCGCGGCGGCCCCGTGGCGGCCCAGCCCACCACGTGGCCGCCCTCGTCTTCGACGACCCAGTTGCGGACGTCGGGAACCGGGTTGGCAATGTGATCGCGATGCACGGCCTGGCGTTCCTCCACGCTCATCGCATCGAGGAACGCATCGGACACCATCCCGCGATAGGCCGTCTGCCAGCTGCGCACGTGCAGCGCGCCGGTCGTATCGGCGTCGTCGACGGTCGCGAGGCGAACGACGTAGCTCACAAGCTGATCTTGCCAAGAACGGCGGGTGCCGTCGCACCCGTTGCGCCGGGGTGGTTGCCGGCGAGTCCACGGACGGTCCGGTCGGCCAGCAATGCGAAGCCGATGGCCTCCTTGCCCGCGACCCACGCCGGCGGAAGCACGATGACCTCGAGCTCCAGCGCACCGAGCTTCTCGCGGATGGCGTCCATGAGGGTCGGGTTGTCGCAGCCGCCGCCGCTGAAGCGAACGAGCTCGAGGTCTTCGTAGAACGGGATCACGAACTTCTCGTACGCGTCCTTGATCGTCTGGGCGGTGAACTCGACCGCCGTCCGGACGAGGTCCGGTACGGGAAGCTCCGCGTGCACCGCAACGGCGGCATCGGCCAGGGCCTGCCCGAACGTCTCGAAGCCGGCGCTCTTGGGCGGCGGCCAAGCCAGCCACTCTGCTCGCTGCGTGTACAGCCACAAGAGCAGGTCGTCGCTCACGGAACCGCGGGCGGAGAGCGCCCCATCGCGGTCGATGTCGCCCGCCTCCCCAACGCGCGCGAAGGCGTCGATCAACACGTTGGCGGGCCCCGTGTCGAAGGCGCGCAGGTCACCGAAGTCGGGTGGAACCACGGTCACGTTCGAGATGCTGCCGAGGTTGTTGCACGCGACGGTGCGGCCCTCTTCGTTGTAGAGCAGCCAGTCGGCCACCGGGATCAGTGGTGCGCCCTCGCCACCCGCCGCGATGTCGCGTCTGCGAAAGTCCGAGACCACGGTGACGCCGAGCCGCTCGGCGAGAAGGTCGCCGTCGCCGATCTGCAGCGTGGCAGCCGGCGATGCGCCGCTGCGCGGGCGGTGGTAGACCGTCTGTCCGTGCGAGCCGACCACGTACGGCGGGTGGTCATCGGCCCCGAGGGCCTCGAGCAGATCCTCGATCCAATCCCCCCAGAGCTGCGTCAGATCCCGCTCCAGGTCGCAGAGTTCCGCAACGCTCGCGCCCTCGGCGCCCCGGAGGCGCGCCTGCATCGCTTCGTCGTACAGCCACGTCTCGACGCGGAGCGGAACGACCCTGCGAGGCTCGTCCTCGATTCGCACGAGCGCGAGGTCGAGCCCGTCCCGGCTCATGCCGGACATGAGTCCGAGCGCGACCCGCGACGGGCGCTTGGCGAGTCGTGTCAGGCGTTCCATCGGGTTCACGGAATCGGACTGTACTGTGCCCGGCAATGGAGATGGTGCTCTACCTCCTGGTCGGCTTCGTCCTGCTCTGGAAGGGCGGCGACCTGCTCGTGCAGGGCGCGGACATGTTCGCGCGCAGCCACGGCGTGCCCTCGACGCTGGCCGGCGTCTTCATCCTCGGCTTCGGGACGTCGCTCCCGGAGCTGGCCGTCTCGATGATGGCGGCGGCCGAGGGCAACACGGGCATCGCCGTGGGGAACGTCGTCGGCAGCAACATCGCCAACTTCGCGCTCGTCTTGGGCACAGCGGCGTTCATCACGCGGGTCTACATCAACCGCTTCCTGCTGAAGGTGGAGCTACCCGTCTGCGTTCTCGCATCCGTGCTCGGCTACGTGGTGATCCGCGATGGGATCGTCGATCGCACCGAGGGCATCATGCTTCTCGTGGCGTTCGCCGCCTACGCGCTGTTCGCCATCTTCACGGTCAAGCAGCGCCCGATCGACGACGAGGAGCCGCCGAGGAAGCGCGCCTGGTTCGACCTCGGCATGGCGTCGCTGGCGCTCGCAGCCGTCGTCGGAGGCGCAAAGCTCTTCACAGAGGGCGCGGAGATGGCTGCCGAGCAGTTCGGCCTCACGGATACGGTGATCGGTCTCACGCTGGTCGCCCTGGGAACGAGCCTGCCCGAGCTGGCCACCGCGATCGCCGCGGCGCGGCGGCGCAAGGTGGACCTGGTCGTCGGCAACGTGATCGGCAGCAACATCTTCAACCTGCTCATGGTCCTGGGCTGCGCCGCAACCTTTGTCCCGCAGGACGTCGAAGACCGCGTGCCCAGGATCGACATGCCGATCGCGCTCGCGCTTCCGATTTTCGTGTTGATCATCGGGCTGGCGAACAAGCAGAAGATCGGGCGCGCTACGGGGACGATCCTGCTGACCGTCTATCTCGTCTACGTGGCGTGGCTGAGCCAGTTCTGATTCGTGCGGGAGGGCACAAGGCCCTCCCCTACAGCGCAAGGACGTTCGCACGAGAGAGCCTGCAGGGGGGCACCTTGTGTGCCCCCGCGAGTCAAACCCCGCTGACGTGGACGACCAACGTCCGCCGATGCGGTCGCACGCGGTGCTCGGCGAGGAAGATGCCCTGCCACGTGCCGAGCGCGAGGTCGCCGTCCACGACGGGCACGGTCTCCGACGTGCTCGTGACCGCCGCGCGCAGGTGGGACGGCATGTCGTCCGGGCCCTCGGCCGTGTGCGTGTGGTGCGGATCGCCGTCGGGTGCGAGACGCTCCAGCCAGGCTTCGAGGTCGCGGCGGGCAGACGGGTCGGCGTTCTCCTGGATGACGAGACTGCAGGAGGTATGCCGGCAGTAGACAACGCACAGTCCCGTTCCCACGCCCGCGGCGCCGACGACGCGGCGGACCCGGTCGCTCACGTCGATCAGGCCGCGTCCGGGCGAAGCGATCTCGAGCGTCTCCTGATGCACCTTCATGCGGTACCCTCCCGGGACTCACACCCGCATCGGAGCATACCCATGAGCGCGATCCAGGAAGGCGCCCCGGCCCCGGAGTTCGAGCTGCCCGACCAGGACGGCACCGTTGTCCGCTCTGCGGATCTGGCCGGCTCGCCGTACGTCCTCTGGTTCTATCCCAAGGCCGACACGCCGGGTTGAATCAAGGAGGGTGAGGACTTCCGTGACGAAGTCGAGTCCTTCGAGGCCAAGGGCGTCAAGATCCTGGGCGTCAGCGCGGACACGCCCGCGGACCAGAAGGCCTTTCGCAACAAGTTCAGCTTCCCCTTCCCGCTGCTGAGTGACGAACACGTCAAACTGGCGCGCGCCTACGAGGCCTGGGGCGAGTACACCGGCGTCGACCGGAGCACGTTCCTGATCGGCGGCGACGGCACGATCCGAGACATCTGGCGCAAGGTCTCGGTGACGGGCCACGTCGCCACCGTGCTGGAGGCGGCCCAGCGCATCGAATGACCGTCGCCCTCTTCATCCAGTACCTGACGGACGATCCCGTCTTCTACGTCAGCGTGGTCGTTGCGGTGGTCGTCAGCATCTCGCTGCACGAGCTCGGCCACGGCGTCGCTGCCATCTGGCAGGGCGACGACACCCCGCGGATGACGGGCCACATGACGCTGGATCCGACGGTGCACATGCCGCCGTTCTCCTGGCTGCTGCTGCTGCTCGCGGGCATCTCCTACGGCCTGATGCCCGTGGATCCGACGCGCTTTCGCAGCAAGTTCGGCGATGCGATCGTCGCCTTCGCCGGTCCGCTCGTGAACCTGATCCTGAGCTTCATCGGCCTGACCGCATGGGCAATCTGGGTGGCGCAGGAGGGACGCCTCGACGAGGGGACCGCGGCGAACTTCCAGCAGTTCTTCCACATCTTCGGCGTGCTGAATCTCGTGCTCTGCGCGTTCAACCTGCTGCCCGTGCCGCCGCTGGACGGCTCGACGGTCCTTGCCAATTTCAGCAGCGGCTTCCGTCGGATCATGCGCAACCCCGACAACCAGCCGTTCTTCATGGGCGCCTTCATCTTCTTTTTCTTCTTCTTCCGGAAGATCTTCGCGTGGGGCTACGGCGTCGCGGAGGCCTATCTCGAGCTCTGGCTTTGATGGCACGGCGACTGCTCTACACCCTGGTGATCGCGGGGCTCGGCGCGGCGGCGTTCTTCCTCGCGCAGCCGCAGGAGCCGGAGGATCTGGGACTGGTCGTGCACGTGCACGTCCGGGACGCAGCGGACAAGCCGCTGAAGAACGCGCAAGCCGAACGCCTCTTCGACCCGGGGTGGCGGGTCGTCAACGGAGACGGGTACCGGCGGCTGACGCACGTACGCCTCAAGGCGGATCAGGAGAAGCCGACCGCCGAAGCCGTCGCGGAGGCGGTTCGCGTGCGGGCGCCCTTCTACACGCTGCGCCGCGGCTTCGAGCCGCAGGTCACCCAGCGCGCCGACGGCGCATGGGATGCGCGCTACACGCTCCACCACCACGGCGTGCTGCGGGTGCACGTGCAGGGCACCCACCTCGGTCCGGTGAAGGCGTACCTCGAACCCGATGCGAAGAAGCGCTGGGAAGCCATGGACCAGGGCAACGTCGCCCGGCCGGGGGCGCCGGCGGCGTTTCGCATCTATCCCGGTATGGAGGAGGTCGTCGTCCGGATGATCGGGGAACCCGACAAGGACGGCGTGATCGCGGTGGCGACGAGGCGCCACTCCATCAAGCCGCCCGGCACGGGCCACATCGTCGAGAAGCACCTGGTGCCGGACGCCGTCACGCCCATCGTCGTCAACGTGCTGTGCGACGAGCCGCGCCCCCCCACGCTGGCGGGCATCGTGACGGTCACGGAGCTTGCGCCCGGTGGACGTCGCATCGCCCACGGCCCGGCGTCCATCGATGACGAGGGCATGTGCGTCGTGCGTGGCGTGGGCGCGGGGCGCTATGAGCTGCGGGCACTCCCTCACTTCCTGCATCCGAGCAAGCCGGTCGTCGTTGACGGCGGCGCCAGCGCCGACGTGCGTTGCCGCCCCCGGCCGTGGGCCGTGCTCGAGCACCCCGATGTCGATCTCCGCGAGTTCGCGAGCGTCGTTGCCGTCCGCGCGAAGGACGGTGGGTCGAAGCGAAGGCCGCGCGGGTGGCTGCCGGGCCTCGCAACATCTCGGATCCCTCTGCCGGACACCGGGTCGTGGAACGTACGCATCGCGCTGCCCGGGAGCGACGCGACACCTCCCGTTCTCCTGGCGGCCGACGTCGTCGCGGAAGCCGCCGGACCCCATGAACGTCCACTCGTGGGCACGACCGAGCCGCACGGCACGCTGACGGTAAGGACGGCACCAGAGGCATGGACACGCGCACGCGGCGCCACCGTCACGCTCGGCCGGCGCACGAAGACGCTCCTCAAGGGTCTGGCGCAGGAGGCCACGTTCAAACACGTCCGGGCCGGGACCGTGCGCGTGCGGCTCGAATGGAACGACGCCGAGGCTGCGATCCGCGGGGCCGAGATCGAGGTGAAGGACGGGGAGACTGCCGAGGTCACGCTGGACTACGAGGCGAAGAAGTAGTGTTCGTTCGCATCCTGGTCCTCGCGTTCCTGAGCGGCGCCGCGCTCATGACGGCGGAGCTCGCCGCCCCGCGGCTCGTCGCGCCGCACCTGGGCTCGAGCCTGCTCACGTGGAGCGCGGTCTTCGGCGTGTTCCTCGGATGCCTGGCGCTCGGCAATGCCGTGGGCGGGCGCATCGCGGATCGGGGCCGACCGCGCGCGCTACCGGTCCTCTTCGGCCTCGCCGGCATCGGCATCGCGCTCGCGATTCCGATCGATCTGCTGATGCGCGGCGGTCTGCTCGACGATCTCGTGCACGGCAATCATCCGGTACGCGTCCTGATCGCGGTGTTTCTCGCGTTCGGACCCGGCGCGTTCGCCATGGGACTGATCGCGCCGGCACTCGGCCGCGCCGTGCTGGCCGCGTCGGCACACAGCGGCCGCGCCTTGGGCGCGGTCTCGGCAGCGACTGCGGTGGGCAGCGTGTTCGGCACGTTCATCACCGGCTTCCTCCTGATCCCAGCCGTAGGCACACGCACGATCTACCTCGGCGCAGCCGCCGTGCTGCTCGCCTGCATCCCCATGGCGGCGACCCTTGCGCCCGGTGCGCGAGCCGAGCCGAAAGCGAAGGGCACACCGCTCCCCAGAGGCTGGATCGCCCTGGCCGCGCTCGCCGGCGCCGCCCTGCTGATCGTGGAAGTGATCGCAGCACGCGTCGCGGCAACCCGGCTCGGCACGTCGGTCTACACGTGGACGTCGGTGATCGGCGTCGTGCTGTTCGCGCTTGGTGCCGGCAACGCGCTCGGCGGCCGTCTCGCGGACCGCCACGAACCGAAGCACCTTCTGAGCACGCTCTTGATGGCGGCGTCCGTCACGGTCGCCACGTGCCTGTGGACGCCCGCCCTGATGATCGCCATCGCAGCGGGAGATGGCTCCTGGATGCTTCTGACCCTCGCGTCCATCGCGGCCGCCTTCTTCGTACCCGCGTTCGCGATCGGCACGCTGACGCCGGTCATCGTGCGTGCAGCACTCACGGATCCCTCCGTCGACGGGCGCACGGTCGGGCGCCTCTACGCGGTCGGAACCGCCGGCGCGGTTGCCGGCTCGATCCTGACCGGCTACGTCTTGATCCCGCTCCTCCAGGTTCAGTTGCTCATCACGCTCCTGGCACTGGGGCTCGCCGTCGTTTCGTTCAAGCTCGGCGGCACCCGGCAGGTCCCCTGGATCGCGTCGCTCGCGCTACTCGTCCTGGTGATCCTGCTGCCGATCGACGCCGTGCGAGACGTCGGCCTGCGCCTGGGCGTGCGCGAAGACGCGCCGGGTTCGCACGTGGAGGACAGCCGCTACTTCCACATCGCGGTCGAACCCTACGACGTGCGCTGGGTGCGGCTGCCCGAGCCGCTGGAGCTGCGCTACCTTGCCACCGATCCCCTGCTGCGCGACCAGCTCTCGTTCGCGCGCCACCCGCGCCGCGTCTTCTGGCGCGGGCCGATGACGGAACGGCAGCGCGACCGGTTGGTCGAGAGCGTCCAGGAGATCGGCAACCGCGAGGCGATGCGCAAGCTGTACGAGCGGACGAAGCACCGCATGCGTGTGCTCAGCCTGGATCGCTTCGGGCATGGGTTCGTCGATCTCGACGACCCGCTATGGCTCGAGTACGAGTACGAGATCCTCTACGGCGGCCTGGTGCGGGCGCTGTGGCCGCAGCGCGAGGAGATGGTGCGCTGCTTCTTCATCGGCGGCGGCGCCTACACGCTCCAGCGGCGGCTTGCGACCTTGCACCGCAACACGGCCCTGTGGACGGCGGAGATCGATCCGGCGGTCACCAGGGTGGCGCGAGAGCACCTCGGCTACGCGAAGGCCTTTCACACCGTGGCCGCCTGGGACGCGCGTTCCGTGCTCCGCACGTGGAATCTGCCGCCGTTCGACTTCGTCTTCGGAGACGCCTTCCACGACTTGGGTGTCCCGTGGCACCTCACGACGCTCGAGTGCGCGCGCGACGTCAAGAAGAGCCTCACGCCAGGAGGCGTCTATCTCGTCAACATGATCGACGTCTTCCGCTCTGGCCGCTTCCTGGGCGCCATGCTGTGCACGCTCGAAGCGGTCTTCGAACACGTCGACGTGCTCTCGATGGGCAAGCGGGAAGATCACGCGCAGGAGACGTTCATGCTCGTCGCCTCGGACGCGAAGCTCGACTGGGGCCGTCTCGTCGACGACGACGGCCTGCCCCTCGAGCTCGTCCACTACGGGGCGGAGGACCTCGCGACGCTACGTAGGCGCGCCGGGGACCTAGTACTCACGGACGACTATGCGCCGGTCGAGAACCTGCTGGCGCCGGTGGTGCGAATGCGGGGAGGCGCGAGCGAGCGGTAGGGAGGGCACAGGGCCCTCCCCTACTACTGAGGGCGTGCCGGCCGCAAGTGACGCGGGAGGGCACAAGGCCTTCCCCTACAAAGCGGACGGCGCTTCGCGCCGACGCGCTATTTGCCTTCGTAGGCCTTGTGGAAGGCGAGGATCTTCGCCTTCAGGTCGTCGGCAAGCGCCGGGTCGGTGCCCTGCTTGCACTTCATGGCCTGCACCATCACCGCGTGTGCGGCCGAGAGCTTCTCGACGTACTTCGGGTCCTTGCTCTTGATCCGCTGCGTCATGAAGTACTGCGCGATGACGTGCTGCGTGGTGTTGGCGTGGTCATCCTTCGTGTTGACCCAGCGCACGAGCTGGTTCGCGGACTGCGCATCCGTCTTGCCCGCGAGCTCCTTGATCTGCCCCATCGCCTTGTGGATGGTCTTCGTGTCCTCGAGCATCGACTCGAAGCGCAGCTGATCGGTGTAGACGCCGCAGGGCACCTCGCAGTGGGCATCGGCCGTGCGGCTGCCGCCGAGGGTGACGCAGAGCAGGGCGAGGACGAGGAAGGACACGTTCTTCATGAGGGGACTCCCGAGGTTCGAGGGGCGCGTCATGATATCCCTCCCCGAGGCATGGTCATATCGCAACACCCGCCCCCGCCGTCGGACGCGACCTTCGTCGCGCTGATCGGGCTCGTGCTCCTCTTCTGGGTGGGCGCGCGGGTCAACATCCTGCGCCGGCAGATGGAGCGAACGGGCCCCGACGGAGCCGCGCCGGCGGGCGCCGCCTGGCTGCGTTGGCTGGCGCGCTGGCCCTGGACGTATCCGGTGATCGGCCTGGTGGCGGCGGGCTTCGTTGCAGCCGTCCTTTTGCTGTGATTGCGCGGGAGGGCACAAGGCCCTCCCCTACATGATCCCAGTAGGTACACACCCGGCGAACAGGTAGAGACGGGCCTCGTGCCCGTCCGCGAGTGCCGGCACGCCTACTCCAACAAACGTGCCGCCACGACGAGGAAGTCCGAGTCCGTGATGATCCCCTCGAGCTTCCCCTCGTCGACGACGGGTAGCGCGCTCAGGTCCTCTTCGCGCATGATCCGGATCGCATCCAGCGTCGGCGTGTCCGGCCGCACCGTGCGCACGTCGCGGTGCATGATCTCGCCGATCCGCAGGCCTTTGTCCTCGGCGCCCTTGCGCCGCAGTGCCTGCACGACATCGGACAGGGAGAACATGCCGACAAGCTCGCCGTTCTCGTTCTCGACGGGAATGTGACGGATGTTCTCCCAGCGCATCATGGCCTCGGCCAGCGTGACCGTGTCCTCGACCTGCACGGTGATGAGGTCCTTGCTCATGATCTGCCCGACCTTCATGTAGGCCGCGCGGCGGCGGTCGCGGTCGGGCAGGCGCACGGGTTCCCACTCGTGCACCGGGTCGCCCTTCTTCTGCCGATCGAGGTAGCCCTGAACGAGCGCCTGCAGCGCCTCGTCCTGCGGGACGACGGTGCGTAGGCGATTGAAGCCGCTGAGCATCCAACGCGAACCCGTCTGCCCGGAGCTGACGCGCTCGGCGATCAGGTCGAGCAGCCTGTTGGTCTCCGCGTCGTCTACGCCCATGGACTGGAGCCCCTTGGTCGCGAGCGGCAAGGTGAGCAGGAGCAGCTCGTCTGCCGGGTGCGTGCGGCCGTCGAGCCAGTGCAGGGCGGCGCGCAGGCCGTTCGACGCCGCGTTGTAGAAGTTCGCCTGGCAGTCGTGGAACGGCAGCCGCTCGGCGACGTCGCCGTACTCCTCGACGAGGCCCATCGTGAGGCCGAAGAGCAGGGCGGCATTCGCAACGCTGTCGAGCGCCGTCGGCCCGGCGGGCATCGGGCGATTCTCGATCCGCAGATGCGGCTTGCCGTTCGCCACGCCGTAGCACGGCCGGTTCCAGCGGTAGATGGTCCCGTTGTGCAGCGCCAGCGCACCGAGGTTGGGCACGCCGCCTTGATCGAGCACGTCACCGGGCATCGGCGCGTCTTCGTCGACCGGCAGCACGACGCGGAAGCGGGCGACGTCGTCGCGGATGAGCTCGAGGATCGACTTCCGAACCCAGTCGTCGCCGAAGAAGACGCGCGGCCGGCTGCCGCGCTTGAGCTCGTGATCCGTGCGCGTGTCCACCGACTGGCGGAAGAGCGCGACGCGCGTCTCCTCCCACAACCGGTGGCCGAGCAGAAGCGGCGAGTTCCCGGTGGCGGCCACCGCCAGGCCGGTCGCCATCTGCATGGCGTTGTAGACCTTCGCGAACTCTTCGGGTGCGACCTGCAGATGAAGCTGGAACGACGTGTTGAACGCCTCGAGCAGGACGTTGTCGTGCGTGGCGTTGAGGATGTCGGTGCCGCGGATGTTGATGCGAAACTCGCCCTTGCGCATCGCCGTCACGCGCTTGTTGAGCGCCGCGTAGCGCGGCGAGGGCGTCATGAAGTCGAGCGTGAGGTGCTCCCACCCCAGCGTCGGCAGGATGCCGATGGCCAGGACGTCCACACCGTAGTTCGCGGCAGCGCGCCGGATCACGCCGAGCTGGCGGCGCAGCTCGGTCTCGAGACGCTTGAAGCACTCGCCGCTGAACTCCTGGGGCGGCAGCGCGACCTCGACGTTGAACAAGGCAAGCTCGGTCTGGTACACGGACCCGTCGCCGCCCAGCGACTCCAGGACCTCCATCGCGCGCGGCGCCGGTCGTCCGTGGTCGTCGATCAGGAAGAACTCCTGCTCGAGTCCGATGCGTCGGACCTCCGTGTCCCAGATGTCCATCTCGAGCATCCGCTCGAGCGCATCGGCATCGGCGATCAGCCGCTCTTCGAACCGGCGCAGGTCCTCGGCGCTGTCGGAGATCTCGAGGTCGTGACGTCCCATCGGCCGAGATCGTACGGCCAACGGCACATGGACGAAACGCGCACCCCTGTTTCACGGGCTCCGGCTGCGGACGCGCCCTCAGGGCTTGAGCGCGGCGACTGCGGCGTGTGCCTTCGGGTCGGGGGCTACGGCGTTGAGCAGGCGGGTCCAGGACTCGGCGGGCGCGTTCGTGCGCTGGTAGGCCTGCGCGATGGCCCGCGCCATCGCCGCGCGCGTCGCGGAGGGGTCCTGGGGAACGCGCGAGGAGGTCTGCACCTTGTGCTGCGGCTGGAGGACGCGCTGGACCAGCACCTTCTCGAGGACCGCCGGCTTGGCGTCGGCCGGTGCCAGGCTCGCCCAGGCCGCAACGAGATCGGCAAGCACCGTGGTCGAGCGGTTCCAATCGCTGTAGCGCATCTCCTTGCCGGAGACCTTGCTCTCGTAATAGACGGTCCACGCCTCGATTCCCTTGCCCAGCGCTGACAGCCCGTCGGCGTCCTTCAGGGCGACGAGCGCCTTGGCGCTCTCGCGAGCGACCATGCTCTGTTCTCTCGTCGCTTCCAACGCCACCGCCTTGCGCAGCGTCTTGGCCGCGGCGGCAGCGCCAAGCTGTCCCAGCGCGCGGGCGGCATAGGCGCGCGCGTCGAACGGGTTGCCGACATTGCCGAGAACCTTCGCGATGCCCGCGACGGCGCCCTCGGGCTTCTGCTCGACGAGCTTCGCGATCGCCGCGACCGCACAGCCGCCGCCGAGCTTGAGCTGTGAGAGCCAGTGCTTGAGATCCGGGGTGTCGCCTCGGATCGCCGCCATCGGATCACCGAGGTAGCGCGTCTCTTCCTTGGAGACCTTGCCGAGGAACGAGGAACGCGGCCACGTGTCCTTGTACTTCTTGTCGTAGCGCCGGCGCGGCTCGAAGAAGTCGAAGAGCTCGATCTGCACCGAGCGCGGGAAGCCGTGGCCGACCTTGTCGAGCTCGGTGTAGACCCAGTCGTGGCCCGAGCCGAGCAGTTGCTTCGCGTTCGCGCGGTCCGAGCTCGGGCCGACGACCTTGTCATCCGCCCCGTGGAAGATGAACACCGGCGTCTTGGTGGCCACGAGCTTCGGGACGCCGCTTCCCCCGCCGGCCATGGGCGAGACGGCCGCGAGATCCTCCGCCAGACGCGGTCCCAGCGCCCAGGTTCCGAAGCCGCCCATCGAGTGGCCGGTGAGGTAGATGCGGTCGATGTCGATGTGGTAGAGCAGGCGCAGCTCGGTGATGACGTCGCGGACGAGCTCCTCGTTGACCGGATTGCCCCAGCGCGCGATGAGCGCGGTCGGACAGGCGACGAGGAACTTCCGCTTGCCGGCGAGATCCCGATAGAAGTTCATCGCCGATGGCCCGCTCCCGACGACCTCGTCGCCGGCCTTGCCGCCAGCGCCGCCGCCGTGGAGGCCGATGATGAGCGGCCAGGGCTTCGACGGCGTGTACTCCTTGGGAACGAACAGCGTGTAGACAGCGCCCGGGTGCTGATCGCTGCGCCAGGCCAGCGGCCGGTCGCGCTGGTAGCCCTTGGGCTGGTGCACGCTGCGGCGGTAGCGCTCGAGCTCGTGCGGCTTGATCTTCATGCCGCGCCCCTTGATGGCCTTGAGCATCTTCGTGCGCTCGGCCGCGTCCTCCTCCGTCACGTAGCGATCGAGCATCCCCTGGAGCTCGTGATCGAGCATGGGGTTGCCCTTGCGGGCGGCCTCCCACTTGGGTCGCCCGCCGATCCCCTTGAGCGCCGCCTTGTCGTTGTCGTCCTGGGCGAGCGCGAGCGCGTAGCACATCTTCGCGTGCCCCTTGAGCTTGTGCTTCTTCGCGTAGTCGCCGGCCTCGACGAGGGCCTTGATGTCGCCCTCTTTCGCGGCCTGGATCCGTCGGAAGACCTCTGGTCGCGGGTGGGGCTTGCGCTCTACGCTCTTGACCTTGCTCTTCGGCAGCCGAATCAGGTGCTCGGGGTTCGTGACGGCAGGGTTGCGCGAGAAGTAGATGTTGAAGACGACCTCGCTGTCCGTCTCCTTGACGATCGCTCCGCGGAGCTTCTTGCCCGACTTGGGGACCAGCACATCCGCTGCCGCCCCCGGCAGGAGCGCAACGAGGACCAGGAGCAGTGTCCCTCCCTGAACCAGTGCGCGACGCATCACGCGGAATTGTACAGATGACGCGTAGGATGCCCCGCATGGCAAGCCGCCGGCCCGAGGACTCCCGCACCATTTTTCGCGCGAGCGTGATCGTGGGCTGCACGGCCCTGATCATCGGAGTGGCCGGAGTCTTCTACTTCGGCGAGAAGGACCGGCGGCTCCGGGCCTACGAGGCCAAGGACGTAAGCTTCATCCGCATCCAGGGCCCGAAGACGCCGGTCGACCTGGTGGTCACGGTGCGCTGGGAGACGGAGGACGGCGTCGCCCGCGAGGAAGCCGGTGTCGTCGGCGACGACCCGTGGACCTGGATCTTCGAGGAGGCGCCTGCGGGGCGGCCCGTGACGCTCATCGTCTCACGGCAGCAGCCGGTCGGACGCGTGCCGTTGGCGCGTCAGCCGGCAATCCTGACGCGCGGCGCCTACTTCGAGGCGATCGTGGCGATCCCAAAGGCGGACGAGGAAGCGAACTAGGCCGCAGCGATCGCTGCCTCGGGTTTGAGCGCGGCGCGTGCTGCGGCTGCAACCTCCCCGTCGGTGTCGCGCGTGGCGCGCTCCAGCGCCGAGGTGGCGTCGCCGTTGTCCACACGACCCAGCAACCACGCGGCGACCATGCGACCCGTGCGACCACGCTTCGGGTTGGCGAGCATGTCGGCGAGCGCGGGCACGGCATCGGTGCCGAGGCGCTTGAGGGCCTCCACGACCTCGCGCCCGCCTGATCGATTGGACTCCGACGTGTTCCACTCGGTGTACGTGAGCAGGGACGCGAGGGCACGGGCTTCGCTCTCGATGTAGTTCGCCGTGCGGCGCATCACTCACCTTCCACGGACCGCGTCTTCGGCCTCTCACCTCTCCTACGAATTTCGACCGCCTTCGGTTTCATCGAAAGTCGGATACGGCGCGGGTGAATAGAGCAAGTAGATTCGCGCGTCGATGAGCGTCCTCCAGACCCTCGCCAGCTCGCCGTTTCCCTTCGCGGGCGAAGCCAGCGCGGTGCTCAGCGCGCTGCTGTGGGGCTCGGTGGGTGTCGTGTTCGCGCGCATGCGCCCTGCGCCGTCGCCGGCGGGACTGAATCTGGGCAAGAACGTCGCCGCGACGGTCTGTTTCGTCCTCACGCTGTGGATCTGGAGCGGCTCGCCCATCCCCACGGGGCTCGACGCGCGCATGATCGCGGTGTTCAGTGCGAGCGGCGTGCTGGGTTTGACGCTCTGCGACACGTTTCTGCTGCGCAGCCTGCTGAACATCGGGCCCCAGCGCATGTCCGTGGTCTTCCTGCTCGTACCGGCCATGACCGCGCTGGCCGCCGCGCTGCCCCCCTTCTCGGAGACGCCTCCGGGGATCACGTGGGCCGGCATGTTCGTGTGCATCGGCGGCATCCTGCTCGCCATCAAGCGGCCCGCCCACTACCAGGGAACGGACGCGGACTTCCGGCGCGGCGTTCGTGACGCGTTCTTCGCGGCGCTCTTCCAGACCGGAGCGATCCTCCTCGCGCGTTATGGGCTGAGCGTCAAAGAGGCGCCGATTCTGGACAGCGCCGTGGTACGCATGGCCGCGGGGACCCTGGGGCTCGTCGTGCTGGGGGGCGTGATCGGCGGACTCGGCGCCTGGACCCGCGAGCTGCGGCGTCCGAAGACGGCCTGGACGATCTTCTGGGGGTCGTTCTTCGGGACCTTCCTCGGGATCCTCACCAACCAGTTCGGCCTGCAGTGGTCGGCCAGCACGGGCGTGGCGACCACGCTCAACTCGTTGATGCCGATCTTCCTGATGCCGCTCTCGATCCTGTTCCTGGGCGAGCGGTTCGGCATCCGCGGCGTCGTCGCGACCGCGATCGCGGTCGGCGGCGTGGCGTTGATGTTGTTGGGGTAGGCGCCCTTGTGGCCGCGGGCCTCGTCACCTGTCCATGCGTTTGCGAAGGTCCTGCAGGTGATCCCCCAGCTCCTTGCGCCACTCCGGGGCCTTGCGCTCGAGCTTGGCCACGGCGGCGGTTGCGCACTCGGCGGCCGAGAGGCCGTAGCGGTCGCAGACCTCGAGAAGGGCGATCAGTACATCCCCTACCTCGTCGGCGAGGTCGGCCCCGATGTCCTTGCCGTAGTACTCGCGTTCGAGCACACAGCGCATCACCTCGCCGCATTCCTCGGCCAGCGCCAGCGCCGCACCCACCCGCGGATGCTCGATGCCCTCCGTCAGCTCCCGAATGCGCGCCTGCAGTCGTTCCAGCTCCATCGGTCCTCCTTACGCAAGCTGGCGAAAGTCGATGACCTCCGCCCCCAGCCCCGCCAACGCCGTCGCAAGCGGAGGCTCCAGGACATGGCGCGCCTCGGCGTCGCGATCCAGGGTGCCCGCCTCGTGTGCGGGTACGTCCGGCGCACCGACCGCCGGATGGGCGATGACCTCCACCGTGCGTCCCCGCGCGTAGGCCGGGATGCGTCCGGCCTCGACCCAGCGCGCCGCTTCCGCCGCGCTCACGAAGCCGTCCGGCACCGCCAGACCGCGCGCACGTCCCACGCCGGCCGACAGCGTCGCCGCGCCCAGCAGCACCAGGCGCTTGAGCCCCTCCGCCAGGCCGGCCCCGAAGACCGGTCCCAGCGGACGCAGACTCCGCACGGCGGGGACCCCAGCCCGGGCGGTGAGCGCGCATACGCGGCGGCGCACCCAGGGCATGAAGTAGGCATGGCGGTGGGCGTCGAGGTGCGTGGGCTCGATGCCCGCCTCACGAAGCGCCGTGACCTGGCCGTGCACGCGGTCCGCAAGTGACTCGGCCGGTGCGCCGCGCAGCGCGAAGCGCACGAGGGATCGGCCGTCGAGCAGATCGAGATGGACGCCGGCGTCGGCTCCCCCGGCGCGCTGCTGCAGCGCAGGCAGCGACTGATCGCGCGTCGCGCCGGTCGCCAGCACGGATACCGACGTGAGGCCGCGCTGCTCGAGGCCCTGAAGCAGGCCTTCGTCGACCGACGCGCTGAGCCCCAGGTCGTCGCCGCTCACGACAACGCGCGTGCGACGGCGGCGCGCGGCTCGCGTCCGGTAGCGCGCGAGCGCGCGATCCCGCCAAAAGATGCGCAGCGTGTCGAAGCCGGCCTGCAGCGCGCCCCCCCACCCGACGCTCGAAGCCCGCGCCGCGGGCCGCACGTGGACGGGGCCGGTCACGAACCGGCGTCCGGCTCGATGCGCGAGCAGCAGCAGCTCGAGATCCCACGCAAAGCGGCGCGAACGCAGCTGGGGAATCAGGTCGTCGGCCACGTCGCGCCGGATCGCCTTGAGTCCGGTCTGCGTGTCCCGCAGCGGCAGGCGGAAGAGCAGCGCGGTCACGAAGTGATAGGCACGCGAGAGGGCGCGGCGATAGAGCGGCCAGCGCAGCGTGGCTTGCGGGTGGTACTTGCTGCCCACGGCTACATCGGCGTTGTCTCGCTCCAACTGGTCGACGAGCGGCAGTACGTCTTCGGGCGGAATCTCGAGATCCGCATCCAGCAGCACGAGTACGGACTCCCGCGCCGCGGCCACCCCGGTTTCGAGCGCGCGACCCTTCCCTTCGTTTCGCTCATGGGCGAGCACGCGGACGCGCGGGTCCCGGTCGGCCACGGCGCGTGCTTCCGCGCCCGTTCCGTCCGTGCTCCCGTCATCTACGACGAGGATCTCGAACGCGCGGCCTGACGCATGCAGCACCGCGATCAAACGATCGAGGTTCTGCGCGAGGTGCCCGGCCTCGTTGAAGGCGGGCACGATGACCGAGAGCCCGCCGCTCACACCGCGTCCTCCGGGTGCGCATAGATCACGAGCCGCCCGCGCCCGTGCGCCAGGTCGATCTCGGGCAAGACGTCGAACCCGGCCGCGGCGGCAACGCGCGCGCCTTCGTCGCGCTCGCGGTCGTCGAGGTCGCTCGCCTTCCAGTGCACGATGCGTCCGCCGGGCGCAACGAGAGGTGCGGCCATGCGCGTGGTCTTGCCGAGCTCCCCGACGGCGCGCACGGTTACGAGGTCCACCGCCCCCACGGCGCCGGGCTCTTCCCGCGGCACTTCGCGCACGTCACACGCAAGGACACGCGCGTTCGAGATGCCCGCCTTCTCAAGGCAGGCCCGGATTGCTGCGGCCTTCTTGCCGCGCCGCTCGACGAGGAGCACGCGCGCATCGGGCCATAGCAGCGCGGCCACGACGCCGGGAAAGCCGTTTCCGCTGCCTACGTCCAGGACGAGGCCCGGCGGTACGTCGTGCGGCCAGCTCTGCTCCACGCCAAGCGAGGGCTGCACGAGGATCTCGACGGCCTCGTCAGGCCCCTGCGCCGCGGTCAAGTTGAGCGTGTCGTTGAGCTCGAGGAGCCCGTCCAGGTAGGCGGAAAGGGACTCGGCGAGCGAAGGCACGTCGCGGATTGGACCGGACAAGCGCTCCGAAAGCGAGTGATTCAGCACTCCGCAGAGGCACAGAGGCGCAGAGCGCTGCCGGTGAACGCTGAATCGCCGGTTCGAGCGATGGTCGACTGCCCCATGGCCCAGGGAAGGCGGCATGCCGCGTACGCACTTCGGGCGTCGCTCTGTGCCTCCGCATCTCTGTGGAGAGAAGCAAACTGGGCGGGGTCTACGCCTTGTTGGCGGCGGCGCGCTTCTTGGCCTCGCGCTCGCGCCGCAGCGCCACACCGCGAAGTGCGGCTGCGCGCGCGATCTCGCGGAGCTCGGCCTCGCGGACCACGCGATAGGCGCGCAGGTCGGCAGCCTGCTCCCAGACGTCCTCTTCGGTCTCGACGTCTTCGAGCAGCGGCACCGCCGCGGCAGGATCGGGCACCATGTGGCCGGCGGCGACCGCGGCCTCACCAAGGACCTCGCGAATCTCGTTGATGGCGCGGGCATTGCCCGTCCAGAGTGCGATGAAGCCGCCACCCGGGAGTGCGCGCGCCACGACGGCGACGCGGAAGCCGGGGGTGTCGGCGAGGAGGAAGCGGTAGCTGCGCAGGTTCAGCGGCATCGGGACCTGCTTGACGCGACCGAGTCGCGAGGTGGGCGCCGGACGCAGACCGGGGTTGAACCCGAAGGTCGGAGCGGCCGTCGCCATCTCGCGCAGGCCGCGCGCGCGGGCGTTCAGTCCCTCGCTGGGCGGCAGCGAGACGAACAGCGAGCCGCCGAGGCGCTCGTCCTTGACCGTCTCCTCGATGTCGACCTCGGCTGCCCGCAGCTCGGACGGGCTCAGGACGAGGAGCGTCCCCTCGGGAAGGGCCGTTTCGCTTAGAACGTCCTCGACCGGCTTGGGAGACCGCAACGAACCCGGGTCCTCGACGCCGAGGCGGGCGAGCGCCCGCTCGACCGCGTCGAATGCGCGGTCCAGCGTGGGGAACGCAACGGGGCGATCCTCGATCTCGGAGAAGACGTCCGGGAGATTGAAGTGGGGAAGAGGTCGAATCATGAGGTGACCAGGTCCTTGGGAGGGTCGGCGCGGGTGGACGTCGGGGGCCGGTACCGGGGTCGTCCGGGGTTGTTACGTGTCTCTACGCAGTTGGACGCGCGACGGTTGGGTCGGTTTCCCGCGCGGCCCCGCAAAACCTGCCACATTGGCACACTCGCGGGACTGAATTCGCCATAACGTGATGCATTATATAGACTTACGTCCTGTGTATACTTTACGTAAGTTCTTCGTACCCGTCACCCGGACGGGACGCGCCCGGCGGGGCTCCTAGAAGCTCTTCCCCGGCGGCGCCGCAGGCCCCGAGCGAGGCCCTAGGGCCGAGTCGAAGGGGGGATCGGCGGCGAGGCGCTCCTGGACGGCCTTCACCAGCAGCGGCCACGTGACCGTGGCGTCGGCGAGGACCTCGGCGTAGCGACCGCCCTCCTTGGGCGCCACGAACTTCCCCCACGAGACGCCCTCGGTGTAGGTGCAGCCCGAGAGCCCGCCCCAGTGGGCCGGCTCCGGGCAGAGCCGGACCCCGTAGCGAAAGACCCGCAAGGGGAGTTCCTCCTGCAAGCGCACGCGCATGATCTCGATGTAGGGCGCGACCTGCTGCGCCCAGTTGCGGGGCACGCCGCCCCCCACCGTGAAGATGCCGCAGCCGGGCGCCTGCTGGATGCGCGCCGTGTAGTCCTCGAGATCGAGGAAGGGATTGAAGGCGGGTGCCTTGCGCCCCTGGCGCGCGCACCGCTTGAAGAACAGCGCGGTGTCGAGCCCGATCTCGGAGTCGGTGAACGCAGGCACGTACACCGGCACGCTCTTCTCTGCGGCGGACTTGAGGATCCCGCGCCCCTCCGTGTTCGCGACGAGCCAGTCGCCGAGCGCACGGTGGAATGTCGCGCTGCCGAAGGAGGTGTCGGGATCCATCTCCTCGAGTACGGCGTAGACGATGCGCTCGATGTCGTCGAGGCTCTGCTCGAGCTCCAGTGTGTCGTAGACCCGGTCGTAGCCCTTCTCGTAGAGCTCCTTGTCCGACATGGCGGGGTCGTACTTGAAGTGCGTGCGTCCCGTGGCCTCGACGAAGCCGTGCGCCATGAGCGCGCCGGTGGAGACGATGGCCTGCACCCAGCCGTCGTCGATCATGTCGCAGAGCACCAGTCCCATCTTCGCGACCGTCATGGCGCCCGAGAGCGTGCAGACGACCATGCAGTCGGGGTCGCGGATCATCGCCTCGAGCACGTCGGCGGCCTCACCGAGCGTCCGGCCCGCGAACGCAGTCTTGCTCATCGCGCGGAGGAGGTCGTCGGCGGAGCCGACCTTCTTTAGATCGAGCGGCGTCAGCGGCTCCAGGCCGTCGGAGACCCCGTCGTGCAGCTCACGGATCTCCTCGATCTTCTTGTGCCCCTCGGGCGTAGGCGCGTTGACGTCTTCGTGCATCGGCGCATTCTTGGAGCACAGGCGGCAACCTGCAAGACCGCCACCTTCGATTCGGCTCTCCGCGAAGGCGCAAAGACGCGAAGCGTCCTATGACTCAGGCCCGCTCTTCGTCACGAGACATGCGGCATGGCCCAGCACCGCATCGCCGCTGCGGAGTGCACTCGCCTGAGGCGTCCAACCAGCCTCCAGCCTGGCCGCGAGCAACTCGTCTGCATCGGGAGCGTGGTCCCACACGGAGACCGCGGTGACTTCACCCAGGTGACGCCATAGACGAGAAACACGTCCTCGACGGGCATGACGAGGTCGTGCGAGTACTCGTCCTGTGCAACCGTCGCGATCGGTCCAACCGGCGGTGTGCACGATGCGCCCCAGGACAGAACGGCACGAAGCGTCTTGTGGGCTGACGTCGCATGTCGAGCACGGTCACTGAATTCGCGTGACACGGCACCATGAACTCGCATCCCCCGAAGGGTAGCGGGACGCTGGGGCGAAGGCGCCGCAACGCCGGCGAGGACGACGCGCGGTCTACCACGCGAGGACGAGAGCGAAGCGGCCGGCGCAGCGCCGCCGAGCATCCGGCGTGCCGCTGCTACAGGTCCTTCGGGGAGGCGATGACTGTCGAGCTCTGCGGAATGACAACACCACCGCGGGCTTGGGCCTCGACGACGGTGTGGATCCACACCTTGCGGGCACCGGACACACCGACGATCTTCACCTCGAAGCCGTCCGGCGCCCAGACAGCCGGGTTGTCCTTCGTGAAGATGTTCTTCCGGTGATACGAGGTCTGGTCGGTGCGTGCGAGCTGAATGTTGCCGTAGACCAGCCGGCCCCGGTCGCTGACGTCGAGGTCCTCCTCGATCGTCACGATGGTCGTCGCCGTCGGCGAGATCGCGCCACCGCTCGTAATGGAGTAAAACGACGCATCGACGTCGCCGTCCGGGTCCCAGGCCATCGTCATCCCGAAGCGGTCGACGAGGTCGGCGATGACGGCCGATCGTTCCGTCGGGCTCGCGATCGCCATGATCTGCGGGTAGCTCGGATACGGCACGCTGCGCCACACGACCAGGTCGCGCGCCAGCTCCTTGCTCGGGTCGACGACCACGACGCGACTCGTCTCGTGCGGGTAGATGCATACGAAGCGGTAGACGTCGATGTACCGGATCTTCTGCGTCGCCGGATCCGCCACCGCGGGCGCAGCGTCGGTCTCGCGCACGAACGCAAGCACGTTGCCCGTCCGCGGGTCGCCGGGCGTGTCGGGCCCGAGCCCGTTGAGCTCGTCGAAGACCGGCAGGCGAGCCGACGAGAGCATGGGGTCGCGGGTCAGGTCCATGGCGTCGAGGTAGCCCTGACCCGTCGTGTCGTCCTGGAAGAGGCGGCGGCTGCCCTCGACCTCCTCGAGTACTTCATACGTGATGCGCTCGCCACGCTCGACCGCGTTGCGAACGGCAGTGAGCTGCATCTCCGCTTCGTGCGTCGACGCGATCGTCCCTTCCACGATCAAGGCCATGATCGTGACGAGGGCCATGGTGATGGCGACCTCGAACATCGTGAAACCGCGCGAGGCGCGGATCCGACGGTCGGGCCGATGGATGCGATCAACGGTTGACAAAGATCTTCTCCATGTGCTGCGCGTAGTGCAGCGATTCCGTCTGGCGGTAGGCCTCGACGCGGATCATGTACGAGCCTTCCGGGAACGAGCTCGCGGGCGTGTTCCACGTGAACGTCTCGTCGTCGTTGGGCGTGAGGTCCTGCAGCGTCTTGGCCGGGTCAGGCCCCGTACCGGTGATCCACGGCACGGTGCCGGGGATCGCCTCTTCGTCGTCGAGCATGTTCAACCAGCTCTCGCCGTTGTCGCGCGAGTACATGAGCACGTAGACGAGGTCGCTCTCGGACTCCGAGAACCCGTCCCCGTACGACTCCGTGTACTTCTCGCCGTCCCAGCGGCGCCACTCGATGCTCCACGTGACCGGGACGGACGACGGGTTCTCGAGCTCGGTGATGAGCGTGGGCGTCTGGATCTCGACGCGCGGAAGCTGCTTGATGCGGTTATCCCCGCCCGGCACCCCGGCGCCGAAGTAGCTGTGCGTGAGCGACAGCATGCTGTAGCGCGCGATGAAGGACGAGCCCGACTCCGTCGTACGGTCGATGCCGTTCACGACGATGAACGCGCCGCGCGGGTTGGCACCGGGCTCCTGCAGGCGGACGATGCCGCTGCCGACGAGGCCTGAGCTGTTGTGGTCGTAGTACCGGCGCACGAGCTGGGCGCTGTGGCGCGGGTACGCATCGGTGTAGTTGAACTCGTCACCGAGGCCGCCGTCGTAGCCGATGGCGATGTTGAACGGACGGCTGATGAGGGTCGTCGTCGGCAGCGGGAAGTTGTACTTCTCCGACAGCTCGAAGCCGTCCTCGACCAGCGAGCCGCTCTGACCGCTGCGGAACTGGTGGTGGAAGGTGCTGCCGCTCGTCCCGATGTTGAACAGCGAGACGCAGCCCTCGGCGGCCGTGATCGACCGCGCGTCCTGGAGGCTCGTGCCCTGGGGCTGCTGGTTCCCCGTGATCGAGCCGCGCCGGACCATCCGGTACTCACCCGCGCTGTTCCCGGTTTCGGCGCGCAGGTTGCCCCACGTCGCCCACTGCGCGGCGTACGTCGAGTCCTGGAACAGCTCACCGATCCACGGCTTCGCCCACCAGTAGCCGCCGGAGCGGATTCCGTTGCTGCCGCCGTCGTTGCTACGGGCGAACTTGCGTCCGCTGCCGGTGATGCTGTTCTCGAAGAGGTCGCCGGACTGGCCGAACGGCTTTCCGTCCATCGGAATGCTGTTCGGGTAGCCGTTGGCGCTGTCGTAGCCGACATCGCCGCCGATCGACATGTAGTAGTACGAGAAGCCGGTCAGGGTCGTCCAGACCGCCTCGCTGCGCACCAGCGCGGTACGAAGCCAGTAGAACAAGCGCGGCGTGTCGTGCTCCGAGCGCCCCCGCCAGCGGTCACGCAAGCGGCCGCCGTCGAACGCGCGCCAGTTGCCTTGGAAGTTGCCGCTGCCGTTGCTCAGATTGTCGAAGTACCAGTTGTAGCCGTGAACCGCCGTCGTGCCGGTACGGTCTGTGTCCTCGTACGGGCTGTGACGCGGGTCGCCACTGAACTGGTAGCGCTCGCTGAAGGGGACGTCATCGACGTCGTTGTAGAAGTAGCAGTACGTGCTGGACAGGTTCTGCGGGTGCGAGCGGGTCGGCCACATCACGCCGGTCGTACGATCGGTGCCGATGCGCGTATCGAGCGAGACCACCAGGTCGTTGGCGTCGCCGTCCCCGGCACCGGGCGCGCTTTCGAACTGCGTGCGAATCGAGGCGAGCGGCAGCGTGATGCGCCAGCGCGCCGTGTTCTTCGGCTGGTTGCCGTTCCAGTACAAGTCCCGCTCGAAGCGGTTCGAACCCGTGTTGGAGTTCGGTGTCGGACAGGGGACGTACTCGAGATCGTACAGACGGAACCCGCTCGGGAGACCGCGGCCGCTGACGTACGGGGTCTCGAGCGGGGTGCCGTGCAGCTCGATGATCGTGTGCTCGGCGGAGCTGTCGTAGCTGACGACGAAGTACATCTCGCCGCGCTCGTAGCCGCCGTCGCGCACGCCGTTGCGGTTCGTGTCGAAGAACGTCTCGGCCGCGTCCCAGTTGGAGTCACCGTCCAGGTCCTGGAAGGGCTCGCCGTGGTCCGCGACGTACTGGTCCTCGAGCGTCGTGTTCCCGTAGAACGCCGTGTTCCAGGGCTGCCATGCCGGCGGTGTCGGGTTCGTCGGGCCGTCGCGCATGCCGTTGCCGTTGCGGTCCCAATAGGGCTCGGCCGGATCCCACGTGTTGTTGCTGTTGGAATCCACGTACGACTCAGCAGGACGCGCCGAGTCGTAGACATTGTCGCCGTCCTGGTCGATCAGCCCCTCGGTCGCGCCGGTGAAGTTGCCGTCGCCGTCACGCTCTGCGTGCGGGTCCTGGCCGTCCTTGATGCCGTTGCCGTTGAGGTCGAGGTAGTTCTCCGCGACCTGGCGAATCTGATCGCTGTTGGTGTCCGTGAACTGCTCGGGATACTGCGAGGCGTTCTGCAGCGGCAGGTACGGGTCGGCGGTCGTGTCGCCGTCGGCATCGATACCGCCGGAGAGGCGCTCGATGATGATCGACGGGTTGGCCGGCGCGTTGGGCGAGCCGGAGAAGTCCGCGCCGCGCACGCTGAGCGTGATCGGCACGGCCGAATCCCACACGCCGTTTCCGTTCCAGTCCTCGATGGGCTCACCGACATCGAACGAGCCGTTGCCGTTGCTGTCGATATAAGGCTCGCCCTGGGTCATGAGCGGCGCAGCACCCGTGGCACCGTTGAACTCGGTCTTGTAGGCGTGCACGCGGAAGCGCGGCGCCACCGACTGGGCGTCGTTGCCCTGCACGCGGCGCGGGCGGATGCGCTCGGGGTGCGTGACCGCACGCCAGCCGGCGTGGTCCACGGGGTCCTTCGCCGCGTCGCTGTAGTTGCGAACCGGAGGCATCGGCAGCAGCTCACCGTGGAGGTTGATGAACAGCGCGTTGTGGAAGCGGTCCGGGTCCTGGATCATCTGGTCGAGCAGCATGCGCAGGCTGGGCGAATCTTCGCTGTCGATGCCCGCTGCGATGCGCGCGTTGAACTTCGCGACGGCGTCGGGGTAGCGCATGCAGTGGTTGTGCATGTCGGCCAAGGCGTAGGGCACCTCGTTGCCCTCGTCCCAGATGCCATTGCCGTTGGTGTCGGTGTAGGGCTCGCCGGCGTCGCGATACCCGTTGCCGTTCTCGTCCGTGTAGGCCTCCTGGGGAGCCCAGCCGTTGACGAAGATCGGCGTGTTCTCACCGTCCAGGTTCACGCGGCCGCGCATCTCGGCCGGAACGTAGTAGTGCAGCGACGAGCTGCCGGACGGCATGGTGCCCGGATAGCAGTACGTCCACGGCGTGTTGGCCTCGCTGTCGCGCGTCTCGTTGGTGTACGGCGCATATTCCTCGTCGCGGCCGTAGCCAAGCGTCGTGATCCAGTGCGTGCGGAACTTGAGCCCGGGGTTACGCCCTTCGAGGTCCGTGAGCGTAGCCTCGATGAACGGTTGGATGGCGTCCATGTAGACCCACCAGCCCGGCACGTTCTCGACCGCGAGGAGATAGAGGTCGTAGACCTGTGTCGTCGGGAACGCGTCACCAACCGTGCGGATGACGGAGGAGACCTCGGCCATGCGCTCGCCGGGGTGCGTGTCGCCCGAACGCATGCGGTACATCTTCACGGTGCAGATGCGCAGGTCGCGGGTGTCGACGCCCGGGAACGGGCGCACGGTGATCTGCCGATACCAGCGCCAATCGCCGGCGTCGGCAATGTTGCCGGAGACCTCGTGGTCGGGCTGCACGAAGACGCCCGGGTCCAGGGGATCGGGCGTGATGGTGAGGCTTGATTCGTAGCCGAGACCGTCGTCGAAGCCGTCGAGGTCGGCAGCGACCTCGCCCTCGCCGCCCTGCACGTACGCGCGCAGCTCGGAGAGGATGGAGAGGGCCTTCTGTCGCGCCCACACCTTGTCGCGCACCCAGTCGGAGTGCTGCGAGCTGCGGGTCACGTAGGCGACGCCCGCCATGGAGGCAACGGCGACGAGAATGACCGCGATGAGGACCTCGATGAGGGTTACACCGCGGATGGAGGCACGGGGCGTTGTCGCGTCGTGTCGGTTGGTCATGGGGGTTCCTGTATTGTTCGCCCCCCCGGACCCCGGCAGGGGATCCCCAGGGGGGCACGATCCACGCCGCCCCTATCGACCGTCCCTCGAAGGACCATTGAGGGTTTCCGCGCGACCTTCAAAAACGGCGCAGACAGCGAACCTCAAGGGCGGAAGTGGCTTCCCTGAGAGTTGCTCGCTCGTGATCGGGTTGTCGGAGCAACGGCGCCGCACAGCCGATGAGCTTCGTCGCCGGTGCCTCGGCACGAGCAGGCGAGCCAGCGCAGCCTGCGAGAGGCGACGCCGCGTGCCGGGTGCTCTCGCCGCCTCGCCGGCTCGGCGCCTCATGCTGCGCACCGCACCCGAAGGCCGAGCAGCCGGCAAGCGCCGCACCTCCATGCGGATCAGTGAAACCGCGGCACGAGCTAAAACGCAGACCTCCCGGGCCCCGCTGGGAAGCCCGAGAGGTCGTTGGTCGGTCGTTGCCGCCGCCCTATTTCTTCTTCTTCTTCTTCTTGGCGGGCGGATCGGGATCCGGGTCCGGCTCGGGGTCGATCTGCGGATCGGGGTCCGGGTCCGGGGTCGGATCGGGATCAGGCGTCGGATCGGGATCCGGCGTCGGGTCGGGATCCGGCGTGGGATCGGGGTCGGGCGTCGGGTCCGGATCGGGATCCGGGTCCGGCGTCGGGTCGGGATCGGGATCCGGCGTCGGATCGGGATCCGGATCCACGTCGCCGGTCTGGCCGAACTCGCCGTCCTAGCCGCCCCAGCGGCGCTTGCTGATGCCCATCGTCGAGGCGCGGCCGTCGATCAGCTTCGGCTGCGGAGCGAAGGGCGCCTTCGAGAAGCGGTACTGGCCCATCTGCGTGAGCAGCAGGCTGACCATCTGGCCGTCGTGCTCGAGCTCGCAGAAGTCGCCGCCGGTGCCGCGGAGATCCGCGTCGCCGGTGACCATGATCGTGCCGCGCAGGTAGGAGGGCGCGCGCGCTGTGAAGTCGCCGTCGACGTAGAGAACGCCGCGGAAGAACGAGTTCGACCCGCTCTCGATCGTGACGTCGCCCTTGACGACGAGCACGCCGTTGCCGCGCAGCGGACGAGCCTTGTTGAAGGTCATGTCGCCCGTCACGACGGTGAGCGTGAAGTCCGGCAGGACGTTCGGCACACCACCGACCGGGTCGGACGTGCTGATGTCGGCCATCGAGCGCAGCTCGGCCCAGGAGACCCCGAAGACGCTCTCCATGGTGAGCGACATGTTCGGGACCGGGCTCGAGTTGCCGAGGACCTCGCCCGAGCCGATGCTCGGCGTCCCCGTGCTCGACGGGTAGGCGATTGCCGTGTCCCCGCGGATCCGGGCACGGGTCGCGACGGTGATGTTGCGGCCCTCGGCCACGAGCAGAGCTGCGGCTGCGGGCGGCGCGATCGTGAGCCGGCGCACCTCGCTGGCGATGACCGCCTCGGCGATGCGCTTGTTCGCACCGACGCCGAGCGGCTTGCTCATGTCGGGACGCTTGAAGACCTCGCCACGACAGGCGAGGAACCACACGGCGCCACTGCCGGCAAGGCCACGCTCGACCGTGATGTCACGCGTCCAGCGACCCGGCGTCCAGCGGCCGTCGTTGTTGGTGTCCGTGAAGTCCTCTTCCGCGTCGTAGATGCCGTTGCCGTTCGCGTCGACGAAGTCTTCCTGCTCGCGTCCACGGACAACCGAGTAGCGGCCCCAGATACCCGGCGAGATCTCGAAGCTGCGTACGATTCCGATCTGCGGATCCTCGGTCTCGTTGGGCAGATCCTCGCCCTCCTCCGGCGGGTTCGCTGCAGCGGCGGCCGCGGCAGCAGCAACAGCCTCATCGGTCGCCGATGCGTCCGGCGGAGGCAGGCGCTCGTCGCGATCCGGCTGGAACGCAGCGACCGGCTGGGTCGTGCTGCGACGCAGCCACGCGGTGGCATCGGTGATGCCGGCGCGGGCGATCGCCTGTGCTTGACCGCGCGTCGAAAACTCCGCGTTCGTCATCTTGTCGACGCCGGCGACGCGCTCGGAAGCCGCGAAGATCACGCCGGCGATGAGCATGACGCTGACCGTCGCCCAGATCAGGACGACACCGCGCTCGCTGGCGTGTTGGACCCTGGCGAGGCGGTTCGCGGGCCGCTCGCAGGGCAAAGTATGAAGGACCATGGCTCAACTCTCTGGCGACCACCACGGGTCCCCGACCCCGTCTCATCCGCCTGGGACCTGCGCGCGAAGGGCACCGCATGGCCTCAGGGACGAACGCCCCTTCGGAATTTCCCGCCAAATTCTTAAGGCCTCAGTCGTGGAACACGTCTCGGCAGGGACCGTCGTACTGATAGGCCCTTCGTCGCTTGAAGGGGCCCTCCGGCTGCCTGCTGGTAGCCTCTGCGAAACCCCGGCCGGGCCTTGGGGGGCCCGTCCTCAGGAGACCATTCGTGTTTACAAATCGCCGCAAACCCTCATTTTTTGGAGCCCTGTTCTTCGGGCTTACCGCAGCCGGGCTCCTGCTCGGCACCGGCGTCGCGAGCGCCGACGACAAGCCGGCCGAAGAGGCCAAGGGCATCGTCTGGGTCGACGGCTGGGCTGCCGGCCAGGCCAAGGCCAAGGAAGCCGGGAAGCTGATCTTCCTCTACTTCGGTCGTCACGCACCGCAGTGACCTCCCTGCGTCGATATCGAGAACCGTGTGTTCTCCAAGGAAGACAGCGCGCAGATCAGTGACAAGTTCGTGGCCGTCCGCCTGCTCGGTGGCCAGGACCTCGACGACGAAGGCAAGACGTTCATGCGCCGCTACGGCGTGCGCGGGTTCCCCACCATTCTCGGCATGACCGCCGATGGCGCGGTGCTCCAGCGCAGCTTCGACCGCACCCTGGACGGCTTCCTCAACGGCATGAACGCCGCGGAGACGAGCAACAACGACTTCCTCAAGAAGGAAGCGGACCTCAAGGGCAAGACCGACGCCGCGTCCATGCGCGAACTCGCCGGCCTCTACAACGGGCGGGCGCAGTACGAGGACGCGCGTGGTGGCTACGAGAAGCTCGTCAGCGTTGCCCAGCCCGAGCTCGACGATCAGCTCGCCCTGCTCGACGTGGTCGAGGCGCTCGGCGACGCCGCGGCTCGCAAGTCCCTCCTCGACACGCTCGTGAAGACGCGCAAGGACCACGAGAAGAACATAAACTGGCGGATCGACCTCGCCCTTGCGGACCTGCCCACGCAGGCCACGAGCCGTGAGGAGTTCATGTCGATCATGGGCAAGCAGAAGGACCTGCTCACCACGCTGTTGGCCGAGGTCACCGAGGTCGGCGATCAGGCGGTCGTGCGCAGCCGGCTGGGCCGTGCGCTGATGAGCACCGGCGATATGGCCGGCGTGAAGCACTTCCAGTGGATCCTGGACAACGCGCGCGACTCCAAGGCCGCTCCGTCCGCCCTCTGGGTGATCGCCCAGGAAGAGTTCAAGAAGGCCCGCGACCCGTTCACCGGGGACTGGGATCCGGAGCGGCTCGAGGCCGGCCGCACCTTCCTCAAGGAGATCCTGGAGAAGCACCCGGACACGCCGCGTGCGAAGAACGTGGCCCGGATGATGCCGCAGATCGACGCGCACATCGAAAAGGCCAAGGACGCCGCAGCCAAGAAGGCCGAGGAAGCCAACAAGGAAGAGGAACCCGCCGAAGCCGGGAAATAACGACTCCTTTGGGTTCGACCCGATACCGCGCCCCGGGGGCTTTGCTCTCGGGGCGCTGCTCGTTTTGGAGTTCTGGGTATTGGGTGCTGGGAACGAGAACGGGTTCGGGTACTGAGTAGCGGACGCTGGGAACGAGAACGGGTTCGGGTACTGGGTAGCGGGTGCTGGGAACGGGGCTGCGTGCTGGGTACTCAGCACTCGTTCTCGAACCCGATCCCGTTCTCAGCACTCAGTACCCAGCACCCGTTTCTTCCCGTGTCAGCGCACTCTTCGCGACACATCCGGCGTGAACTTCCGCGCATTGCCGGTTGTCGAGAACGACCAGGCGTAGGTCGTGCCGTTCGCCGTGATCGATACGCCGTAGGTGGCGCCCGCGGTCAAGGGCTGGTGCGGCATGATCACGATGCACCGCCGTGCGGCGAGCACCGCACGGCCCAGATCCTGCGGCGAGCCGGCCTGGCCGGGCGCAGGCGGCCCCGGATTCACGTACGAGCCGCCGTCATAGATGAGATGCCCCAGCGGCGTCGGCCCCGCCATGAAGCTGCTGGCCGTGACCGTCGCCGGATAGGGCACGCCGAACGGCAACATCAGATAGATCGGGGGACCGGTCGGCGCCACGAGCCCGTACGGCCCCACCGGATCGGGGCTCTCCGAGCCGCCGTAGCTCAACAGGTCGATCGTGGCGCCGTTTCCGGGCCACATGACGGGCGTCGGCGGCACGGGACCGGTCCGGTTGGACGCCACGTCGAGCGCGGCGCCGTAGGTAAAAGACCCGATGCGGTTGTTGTCGACGTACTGGCTGAAGGACGTCCGCTCGAGCCGCGGGTCGATGATCGCCACGCCGTGGAAGGGCCCCGTGATCCAGCCGCGCATCGCCGACTCGATGTGCGTGGGCGTCGGGGACTGCACGACCAGGTTGCTGTTCATCCCTGCGACGTGGCCCTCGATCGTGTAGCACTCCGTTCCCGGCACCTCGCCGTGCGCGATCGTGCTGTTGACGATCATCCACTTGCAGTGGAGATCACCGCCACGCTGGAGGGCCGGGTCCACCGTCACCGAATCGAGCCCGGACCAGGCACGGAACTGGTTCATGCGCCCGAGCCAGTCGCCGGACGGGGAGACGTTGGGCAGGATCTCGAGCGCCGGCACGCCGCCGCCGCAGGCCGCCGGGCCGGCGAGACACAGGGCGATCAGCAAGACGGGGACGACGACGCGCATGGCCCTCCGTCCTACCCGGCCCTGGCGGTCCGGTGAAGTCCCGCGGCCGCGATTCACGCGGTTCCGGTCGAAAGCCCTTCGAAGAGGCAGGCAAGAGGCGGATCGAACGCCTCGCCGAGAAGGTCGAATCGCTCCAGGGGAGGTCGCACGGGCCGGCCATCCTCGCCGCGCATGCTGATCATCGCCTCGTGCACCGCAAGGCAGTCCTGCTTCGCGTCGATCTCGTCGTCGTCGAGCGTGAGGACGATGTCGATCTCCTCGCGCTTCGTGGCGAAGAGGAGACGGGGCTTGGCGTCCTCGGCGACCTCGGGCGGATAGGCGAGCATGGCCACGCGCACGGGATCAGCGTAGTCCTCGAGCGCGCGCCGCACCGCCCAGTGGGCCGCGATGTGATCGGGATGCGCGTTGACGCCGCGCGCATCGCCTGCGATCACGACGTGCGGACGCAGCGCTTCCATGGCCGCAACGACGGGCGCCGCCAGTTCCGGCAGACTGCAGGCCGCGAGTCCGCTGTCCGGCAGCCCCGGCACGAGCAGACCGTCCAGATGGACGCGTTCGGCGACGGTCTCGAGGCGCCGCTCGCGCATCGCGCCGAGGTCCGCCGGGGCGATCCCCCGCTCGCGTCCGATCGACGCGGCTTCGCCGCGCGTCAGACAGAGCAGGGCAGTCGCCGTGTCTTCGCGCGCCCCGTACCGTGCGAACGCGCCGGCACACCCATAGGCCTCGTCGTCCGGATGCGCGAACACCGCCAGCAGACGACGAGGTCGGTCCCTGAGCTCGCGAAGTGCCTCGGCTGCCCGAATCGCCATCGCGGAATCAGACCCGCAACGCCCCGCGGGCGCGAGTCTTTCCCAGACCCCCGATCCGGCGTGCGAGGGCACCGGGCGGGTTGTTCAAGACCTGTGAATGCGTGATCCGGCCCCTCCCCCGGGCCTCGAGCCCGCGCCGATAGCGACACCGAAGCCCCGCCGTTCGGGGTCGAGGTATGCCTGAGATGGCGCGGATTCTCCTGGTCGACGACGAGCTTGCGGTGCGCGAAGCACTCGCAGGACTCGTAGCGCTGCTCGGCCACGAGTGCATTCTCGCCGAGGACGGCCACGCGGCGCTGGTCAAGCTGCACGAGCAGGACTTCGACGCGATCCTCTCCGATGTGCTGATGCCGCGCATGAACGGCTTCCAGCTCCTGGATCGCATCCTCCCCTATGTCGAAGAGCGCGTGCCGTTCATCGTGCTGAGCTCGGTGCGGACCGAGGCGGAGATCCGTGACGCCCTCTTCGCAGGCGCCTTCGACTACCTGACCAAACCCTGCGACATCGAAGACGTGGAGGCGGTCCTCGAACGCGCTCTCGCACACCGCGAGAAGCACCGCGGCCCGCGGCGCATGCGCGGCGGACCGGTTCCGGCCGAAGCCCTGACGCTCGACCCCAGGGAGGAGAAGGCGGCCTCGGATATCCCGATCCGCTCGGGCATCCCGGTCTTCCGACAGGATCCGAAGGTCCTCGCCATCCAACCGCCCGAGGAAGTCGGCACCGCGCCGCCGGCCCCGGCGGCCCGGGAGGACGCGCCGGCCGCGGGGATCGGCGCGCTGCTGCGCCGGCTCTTCCGGAGAGCCGGATGATCAACGTTCGGCCCGTGCAAGGAACGGTGCTCAAGGAGCCGCGCCACGTCGTGTCGGCGCTGCGCTTCCTCGTGCTCGTTGCGCTCACGCTACTCGGTCTCGGCCAGCCGCCGGAGCACGGGGTCCTGTTCTGGACGATGACGTCGATCTACGGGGGCGTGCTGGTCTTCACGGTGCTCCGCGGCGGAAGCTCCGGCCGCAAGACCTCCGTGTCCTCGATCATCTTCCTGTTCGACGTGATCGCGGTCAGCCTGCTCATCATCCTGCGTGGCGGCGAGGTGCAGGGCTTCTTGATGGCCTACTTCGCGCTCGTGCTCATCGCCGCGATCATGGAAGGCCTGGGCAACGCGCTCGTCAACGCGGCCGTCGTTTCCCTGGTCTACACGTTCATCAACCACTGGGGCGCGTCCGTCGAGCAACTGCTGAGCGTCTCGATCCTCGGACAGTTCGCGTTCTTCCTCATCATCGCGATCCTCATGGGGCACATGGCAGCGGAGACCCGCCGCGAAGCCGCCATTCGTCGCAAGGTCGAAGACGACCGCAAGCGCATCGCAGAAGAGCTGCGCAACACGTCTTCGAACCTGAGGCAGAGCACGCTGCAGCTACGGCGGGCCCGCGACAGTCTTCGTGCGAACGACCGCCTTGCGACGCTGGGCATGCTGTCCGCAGGTATTGCACACGAGATGAAGAACCCGATTGCGGCCATCTTCGCCAACATCGAGACCGCACCGGAACTCTTGACGGAGTTGCGCGCGGTGCACACCGAGGGCGGCGACGTCGAGGAGGTGGTGCAGGAGCTCGACGACGTGGTCGACGACTGCCGTCACGCCTGCCGCCACCTCAAGAAGGTCGTCATCGACCTCAACGACATGGTCCGCGGCCGTGAGGCGGTCATCCAGGCGATTCCGCCGGCGGAGTCGCTGCAGGGCGCGATGCGCATGCTGCGCAAGAAGGCGGGGGCGAACATCAACGTGCAGGTCGCGCGCCGCACGGAGCGCTTCGTCAACGCGGATCCGGGCCGGTTGCTCCAGGTTCTCCTCAACCTGGCGGGCAACGCCCTGGACGCGATGGAGGAACAGGGCGGCGACTTGACGCTGAGCGTCGAGGACGCGGGTCCCGACCGCATCGCGTTCCTGATCGAGGACTCCGGACCGGGCATCCCGCCGGATGTGCAGGAACGCATGTGGGATCCCTTCATGACGACCAAGGAGCCGGGCAAGGGCACGGGGCTTGGCCTCCATCTCGTGAAGGAGATGGTCACGTCGCATCACGGAACGATCGAATGCGAGTCCACGCAGGGGGAGGGGACGCGCTTCCGCGTCGAGCTGCCGGCGGGGAATCAAGAGGGAGGCAACGATGTCCAAGCGAAACCGAGTGGTGCTGCTCGTCGACGACGAGGAGTTCATCCACAAGGCGCTCGCACGCAGCTTGCGGGGTGACCCCTACGAGCTCGTTCACGCCTACGACGCCTCCGAGGCGGCGTCGATCCTGGAGACGCGCGAAGACATCAAGGCGATGATGTGCGATCACTGCATGCCCGGCGTAGAGGGCCTTGAGTTCCTTGTCCACGTACGAACGCACTATCCGCACGTGAAGACGATGCTGCTCACCGCGCTTGCCGACGTCGAGCGCGTCACCCAGTCGGTCGACCACGGCCGGATCCACTGCTACATGACCAAGCCCTGGAAGCGCAATGTCCTCCGCGAAGAGCTGTGGAACCTCGTCTACGGCCTCCCCAACCTGGATATCGACGCAGCCTGACTACTGCGAGTGCGCTGCGCTGCGCACGGCTTCCCACTGGCGCGCGATACCGTCACCCAGGTCGACAGACGGCGCATAGCCGAGCAGGTCCCGTGCCTTGTCGATGACAGCGGACGTGACGCGGACGTCGCCCGCCTGGCGCGCACCGAACGTGACGTCGAGCGGGTTGCCTGTCACCGCCTCCATGGCCTCCAGGACCTCGCGCATCGTATGGGTTGCGCCGCGGGCCAGGTTCACCACCTCGCCAAGCGGCGGCTTATCGAGGGCAGCGACGACGCCGGCCACGATGTCGCCGACGTACGTGAAGTCGCGGCGCTGCGACCCATCCCCGTAGATCTCGATGGGCGTGCCGTCCCGGGCTGCAACCAGGAACTTCTGGATGGCCTTGTCCGGACGCTCGCGCGGGCCGTAGCAAGAGAAGATCCGAAGCGACGTCACCGCCATGCCGTGAACGCGTCCGTAGAGGTGCACGAGGTGTTCCGCAGCAAGCTTGGTTGCCCCGTACGGGCTGTGCGGCTGAGGGAGATACGTCTCGTCTACCGCCTCGACCGCACCGTCCCCGTACGCGCTCGCGCTGCTCCCGTACACGAAGAGCTCGGTGCCCGCCTCCTTCGCTGCCTCGAGCAGACGCTGCGTTGCCAGAACGTTGTTGGCGAGGTAGCGGTGGAACTGCTGCCCCCACGATCCACGTACACCGGGCACGGCGGCGAGGTGAACGATCGCGTCGACGCCGTCCACGACCGGCGCGAGATCGTCGCCGGCGAGATCCATCTCGAAGAACCGGGCGACGCGGTCGCGGCCGTAGGCGGCCACGTTCGCGTCCTTGAGCGAGCGCGCGTAGTAGTCGTCGAAGGCATCCAGCGCGGACACGGTCTCGCCGCGGCCAAGCAACGCCTCGACGAGGTGCGACCCGATGAAGCCGGCTGCGCCTGTGACGAGGACGTGCATCAGGGGAGCCTACCGGCGCTGACTGCGGACCTGTAGGGGCGACCCTCGTGGTCGCCCCACTTGTTTCTCAGCGGGCCCTGGGATCGCGGTGGGGGCGGGCCTTGTGCCCGCCCGCGAAGGCCTGCGACGTGGGCGGCCACAAGGGCCGCCCGGACAGGGGGCGACGTAGGTCGCGGAACGCGTCGCGGGGCGACCACAAGGGTCGCCGCTACGTGGACTTGCGAATCAGCATCAGGTTCCGCACATACGGAATCGGGTTGAGCGCGAACGCCGCGATCATGACCCAGTCGGGTCCCTTGTCGGGTCGATCGTAGGTCGCGTAGATCAGGAGCATCACGGCGCCGACGATGCTCACCCAGAAGAACGCAGGCGGCAGCACGCTGCGCCCCCTACGCTCGCTCACATACCACTGCAGCACGAACCGGCCCGACCAGATGGCCTGCCCTGCGAACCCGAGCACGAACCAGGGCAGCGGCAGGTCGAAGCGCATGACCTTCTCGCCCGCCTGCCACATGATGACGCCGATCGCGATCAGCGCGACGAGTCCGGCGAGCACGGGCAGGACCGGGTTGGCCTTGCGCGGCTTGTGATCCGGCGAGCGATACAGCATGTGGAGATTGCGCACGTAGATCGCGAGGTTGACGGCGGCACCGGCAAGGAACACCGGGTCCTTGCGATGCATCTGATAGGTGACCAGGGCGACCGCGCCCGCGAACGAGAGCCACCAGTAGGCCAGCGGCACGACGCTCTTGCCTGCCCGCTCGGAGACCAGCCACTGGATGAGCACGCGGGCGGTGAAGAACGCCTGGCCCAACCACCCGACCGCATCCCAGACCTGGAAGGCGACGGTCACGGCGGCGAGCACCGCACCGTCGGGCCCGGTCACCGCGACTCCGCTTCCGGCGCGTCCCGGCGAGGCCGCTCCGTGGCCACGTACGTCAGCCGGTTGCGCCACATCCAGCGAACGGCCTTGACGTCGCGCAGTCCCTTCCAGAGGCGGTTCCACACGCCGTAGTGGCTCTGTCCGCTGGCACGCTGACGATGCGGAACGGGCACCTCCTTGACGCGGAAGCCCTCCATGCGGGCCAGCGTCGGGAGGAAGCGGTGCATCCCGTTCCAGAGCTTGATCCGTGCAATCACCTCACGGCGAAACACCTTGAGGCCGCAGCCTACGTCGTGGACCTGCTCGTTCGTACGCCAGTTGCGATAGCCGTTGGCGATCTTCGACGAGATCCGCTTGATCCAAGGATCGTCGCGGTCCTTGCGCCAGCCGATCACCATGTCTGCATCGGGAAGCGCGGCCAGCAGGTCCGCGATCGCCGCGGGCGGGTTCTGCATGTCGGCGTCGAGCATGCCGATGACCTTGCCGTCCGCATGCCGGAAGCCGCAGTCGAGCGCCGCCGTAAGACCGTGGTTGCGGTCGTGATCGATGACGCGGATCCGCGCGTCGGCCGCGCGCAGGCGGTCGAGCACGTCACTGGAGCCGTCGCCGCTCCCGTCGTTGACGAAGATCACCTCGGCCGCGAGGTCCAGCCCTCCGAGCAGCGCCTCGATCTCCTGCCAGAGCGGCCCGAGGTTGCCTTCCTCGTTGTGGACCGGCACCACGAGCGACAACTCGGGTGCATCGGTGGTAGACGGCTCGGAACTCACGCCGACATGGTCGTACCCAGGTCCCCCACACCGCAGGAAATCGGTACCATCGCGCGATGCCCGGCCCGCGCACGCTCGTCGCCATATGCCTGCTCGCCGCCTCGTGTGGCGGCGAATCCCAAGACGGGCTCGCTGAGATCGAGCGGCTCGTGGCCGATGGCAGCGCAGCGGCCGCCGAACGCCTCGACGAGATCTACCGCAGCGGTGAGAAGGAGACGCACGAGGCCGCCGCTCGGGCGATCGTCACGTTGGGCGAAGCGGCGCTTGCCCGCGGAGAGAAAGACGCCGCGGCCGCGAAGGGACTGAGCGTCTACCTCAGTAGCGCGACGGCCGACGCGCGCCTGCGCGCATTCAGGCTCTACGTCCGCGGAGCCGGCGAGCGAGCGCTGGAACGCGTCGCGCACATCGTCGACGGGCGGCTCGATCGCGACTACCTCCGTCACCTGCCCGAGCTGCTGCAGGAGATCCCAGGCGAGAAGGCACGCACGCTCGAGGCGCGCCTCGAAGCTCTCTGGAAGAACTGACGGATGGCCCGCCCCACGACCATCCGCGGCCGGCTCGTGCGCAACATCGCGATCGTGATCCTGCTGCTCGGCGGCGCGGTCTACCTCGTCACCTACCTGGGAAGCCGCCGGGAGGTCGAGAGCCTCTCGCGCTCCCTGATCGAGCGCGTGACGGATCAGACCGAAGTACGGCTCCAGCAGTTCTTCGGCCCTGTGACGCGGCAGCTGCGCATCGCCGTGGAGTGGCGTGAAGGCGGCCTCCTGGACACCGAGGATCCGGATGACATCAACAAGCACCTCGTGCCGTTGATGAAGTCCTACCCGCATGTCTCGTCGCTGATGGTCGCCGACAGCCGGGGTCGCGAACACATGCTGCTCTACGTCGACGGCCGCTGGCGCAACCGCCAATGCCGTCGCGACGAGTGGGGCAAGCAGGTCCGCTGGACGGAGTGGACCGACGCGGATCCCACGCGGGCGACGCGCGAGGAGGAGCTCGACTACGACCCGCGCAAGCGCCCGTGGTTCCGCGGCGCGCTCGAGAAGGCGCGAACGGTCGCGGCGCGCGACGTCCTCGGTCCGCCGCCCCTTCACTGGACGAAGCCCTACACGTTCTTCACGACAAAGGACCCGGGCATCACGGCGGCCATCGCGTTCCGCCGCGGCGACATCGACCATGTCATCGGCTTCGACGTGATGCTGAACGACATCTCGAAGTACACGACCGGACCCGAGCTGCGCGTCAGCGAGAACGGCATGGTCTTCGTTACGGAGGAGCAGACGCTGGAGGTCCTGGGCCTGCCGCGCATGGCACGATTCGACGACGAGGCCGCACGCAAGGCGGCCGTCCGCACGCCGCTGGCCGAGCTCGAGGTGCCGGTGATGTCGGACGCGCTGGCAACGTACAGCGCCAAGGGCCACGGCCACGATCCGTTCCGCTTCGAGAGCGGCGGCGGGAATTGGTGGGGCGGCGTGCGCCACTTCCGGCTCGCACCCGATCGCGTGTTGCAGATCGGTGTCGTCGTGCCGGAGTCGGACCTGCTCGGCGACGTCGGCCGCGTGCGGCTCTGGATCCTGCTCGTGACGCTCGCGGTGCTGGGCGTGGCGCTGTGGCGCGCGCACGCCATGGCCTCGCGCTTCAGCCGCCCGATCGAGGAGCTGGTGACGGAGAGCGAGCGCATCCGCATGGGCGATCTCGAGAAGGGCGAGCCGATCCGCTCCAACATGCGGGAGGTGCAGGCCCTGGCCGACGCGCAGAACCGGATGCGCTCGGGGCTGAAGGCACTGCTGAAGCTCGAGGGCGATCTGCAGGTCGCCCGACAGATCCAGCAGAACACGTTCCCCGGTGTGCTGCCCGCGCTGCAGGGTTTCGACATCGACGGCTACAGCGAGCCGGCGGACGAAACCGGCGGGGACACCTACGACGTGATCGGCATGCAGGTGGATCCACGCTCGGCGTCGATCGTGCTCTCCGAGGCCGACGCCCAGCATGCGATCCTGTTGCTCGCCGACGCCACCGGGCACGGCATCGGTCCGGCGCTCTCGGTCACGCAGCTGCGCGCGATGCTGCGCATGCTTGTCCGTACGGGCCACGATCTCGACACGATCGCTTGCCACGTCAACGAGCAGCTCTGCCAGGACCTGCCCGGCCCGCGTTTCATCACCGCGTGGCTCGGATTGCTCGACGTGAAGAAGCAGCAGCTCACGAGCTGGAGTGCGGGCCAGGGGCCGCTGCTCCACTACCACGCTGCGGAGGACCGCTTCGACGTGCTCAACGCCCACGCACCGCCGCTCGGCGTGTTACCCTCGATTCCGATCCAGATCCCGGGCCCGCTGGGCATGAAGACAGGCGACATCTACGCGGTCTTCTCCGACGGCATCTACGAAGCGGCCAACCCGGACGACGAGCGGCTCGAGGAAGAACGCGTCCGTGAGGTCATCCACGCAAACCGGCACAAGTCGGCCGAGGAGATCCTGACCGCGGTCCGCGAAGCCGTGGAGGTCTTCGCGCGCGGACGCCCGGCCGACGACGACCGCACGGGCGTCGTCGTCAAGCGTCTGTAGTCGCGCGCTCGGCGAGCACCAGCTCGCGCCACTCGCGCACGAGCTTCGGCAGGATGAGAAGCAACGTCACCGCCATCGCGATGGTGCCGCCGACGTCGTAGAGCCCGTACGCGGCAGGCACGATTGCAACCGTGGCGACGAGCGACGCCGGCGCTTCGTCCGTGATGCCCTTCCATGCCTTGAAGACGAACCACGCGATCAGCAGCGCCGCGAACCAGATCGCGACGAGCCAGGGCATGAAGCAGAGCAGCGCGCCGGCGGCGGCGGCGAATCCCTTGCCCCCCACCAGGCGGCGGGCAGCGATCGAGAGCCAGAGGTTGTAGTTGTGGCCGGCCACGACGCCCGCGAGCCCGTAGCCGGGATGAGCGCCGTACATGCGCGCGAAGTACACGGCCGCCACGCCTTTCAGCGCGTCGAGCACGAGGACCGCCGCGCCGAGCCCCTTGGACTTGGAGACCCGCATGGCGTTAAGTGCGCCAACGTTGGACGAGCCCGACGCACTCAGGTCCTTGCGCGCGAACCAGCGCACGAGCAGCTGCGCCATGGGGACGGCGCCGAGCAGGTACGCACCAACAGCCGCGACAACGTCTGTCTCGGTCACCGCGGTCCCTCGATGAAGGCGACGATCCGTGACGCAACGTGCTCCGGTCGCTCCTGGTGCGGGGAGTGGCGTGTCGAGGGCACGAGCTCACAGCGCGCATCGGGGAACTGCGCAGCGATCCGTGCACACGAGCGGGGATCGAGTGTCGTGTCCTGCGCGCCCCACAGGATCAGGATCGGTTTCGTCACGTTGCGGTACTCGGTTTCGAGCTCGGCGATGCGATCCCAGAGCGGACGGCGGCAGCGATCGACGGGGCGGAATCGTCGTAGCATCGACTGGGCTGCGCGCCGCGTGCAGGGATCCTGCACGATGCCCTGCAAGCGGTCGGCCTCCGCGCAGAAGGCGTGCTCGGGCGCCACGACGGACTTGGGAATGCCCTCGCGCACGCGCTGCTGCACCATGCCGAGTGCTGAACCGGCCTCGACCTCGAACGTGCTCAATCCCTCGAGATCCTCGAACACCTCGTTGACGCGCTTCATCCCGAGCTCAGCGACGGCGACGGTGACGACACAGTCCACGCGGTGGATGAGGTCGGCGACCCCCGAGTACGACCCGGGATCGGCCATCGCGCGTAGCAGCGCGGTGCTTCCGAGCGAGTGGCCAACAAGCACGACGCGACGCGTATCGCCGCGGCGCATCTGCCACGTGCGAACAGCCCGCAACACGTGGCGGCCGAGCCACGCGGGGCTGTAGGCGTCCGGCGCGATGCTCTCCGGCGGCTTGTCACTCAGCCCCTGGCCCGGCAAGTCGATCAGCAGCAGGTCGTAGCGCCTTGCGAGCAGCGGCCAGAGGAAGCGCCACGAGAAGCGATCCGACATGACACCCGGCACCAGCACGAGCAGCGGGTCGTCGGGCTTCGCGGCAGGCGCCCCGACAGGCGCCCGCACGTACTCCACGTGGACGTGGAGCGGGCACGCACCGGGGTCTTCCGCGCGTACGTGGCTCGACGTCGGGCAGAAGGCGCCCGCCGCCTGCACGTAGCGGGCGTGCGATGGGCTCGTGCGCTCGTCGTAGAGCCGGGCGCTCGATGCGCACCCGGCCAGGAGCGTGACGGCGAGCAGGGTGGGCAGCACGGTCGGCTTCACGGCCGCGAAGGTATCCTCTGCCGACCCGGAGGCACACCCATGATTCGCAACGCAGTCCTGCTCGCCCTCGCAGCCCTCCTCGCCTCGAGCGCCTTGGCCGGCGAGGTCACGGCAGTCGCGGACAAGCATGTCGAGGAGGCCCTGGCACAGGCCGCGGGCAACCGCGCGGCGCTCGAGAAGGTTCTGAGCCACTACCGGACCCAGGGCGACCCGCAGATGCTCACGGGTGCGCGCTTCGTGATCGCCAACATGACGGACAAGGGCTACATCGTCACCGAGCTGCGCGATGGGAAGGGCAACCCCATCCCCTTCGATCCGCTCAGCTACACGGACTTCAACGAGGCGCGCGCCGCCATCGAGGCACTGGAGAAGAAGCACGGCACGATCGACTTCGCGCGCGACAAGAAGATCCTCGACGTCGAGACGATCACGAGCGCCTTCCTCATCCGCCACATCGACGAGTCGTTCGACGCCTGGCGCAAGACGCCGGAGAAGTACCGCGTCGGCTTCGACGCGTTCCTCAACTACGTGCTCCCCTACCGCGGCAGCCAGGAACCCATCGACGACTGGATCCAACCGCTGCGGCGGCGCTACGCGAGCAAGGCCCGTGCGCTCGGCACGAAGATGGAGCTGCAAGAGCTCTACAAGTGGCTCACGAAGGACGTGAGCAAGCGCGTACGCTTCAACCCACGCTACTACCTGCACCCCACCGATCAGAGCTTCACGGAGATGGGCCGCTCGGGGCAGGGACGTTGCGAGGACATCACCAACATGCAGACGTTCGCCGCACGCAGCCTCGCCATCGCGACGGCCGCCGACTACACGCCCTACTGGGCGCGCGGCGACAACAACCACGCGTGGAACGTGCTGCTCGACGCGAACGGCAAGGGCTTCCACAAGGGCAACGCCCACGCGGCGAAGATCTACCGCAAGACCTACAAGATCCAGCGCGACGCGCTGGCGTTGCGCTTGCCGGAGGGCCGTGAGGCGGCCAACCGCTTCATGGCGAGCACGTCCTACATCGACGTCACCGACCAGTACCGCGACACGACGGACGTCGAAGTGGCGCTCGCCTGGCCCGCGCTGCAGCAGGGTGAAGACACGGCCGGCATCGGTTACCTGTGTGTCTTCAACGGCGGCACCTGGAAAGCCATCCACTGGAGTGCCCTCACGGAGCAAGGCCATGCGAAGTTCGATCGCATGGGACGCAACCTCCTCTACCTTCCTGCGGTCCACACCGGGACGCGCTTGGTGGCCGCCGGCTCCCCGCTCGTCGTGACGAAGGACGGTGCCATCCGTCCGCTCGGCGGCGGGGACAAGACCGACGTGCTGGTCACCATGGTGAAGCCAAAGCGCAGAAACGTCGACACGAGCGAAATGGAGCCCACGTCGTTCCTCGAAGAGGGCACGACCTACGTGCTCAAGCAATGGGCGGGCGCGTACCGGGGTGTCGACGAGTGGAAGGACCTCCAGGAGTTCACCGCCGGCAAGGAACCTGTCACTCTGAAGGACCTCGATGCAGACGGTCTGTACTGGCTCGTCCCCAAGGAGTCCCGCCGGCTCGAGCGCCCCTTCACCATCAAGAAGGGCCGCCAGCTCTTCTGGTAGTCAGCGCACGGCTTCCATCAACCGCGCGATCTCGTCGTCGACGTAGCGCGGATCGTCGACCGTGTCGGCGATCTCCGCTCGCAAGATTTCGCGGTAGCGCTGCCGCATGCGGTGCACGGCGACCTTGACGGCCGTCTCGCTCATGCCGAGTCGCAGGCCGACATCGCGGTAGGTCGCGTTGCCCTCCCCCGAGAGCAACGGCCGTAGCGCCTCGTAGCGCTCGGCCTTGTCCGACCCGCCCTTGCGAAACCAGGCCGCCAGCTTCTCGCCGGTCCGGTCGAGCACGAGCAAGGCCCACCGCCGTTCGTACATCCCCTCTGGCGTCAGGCTGTCGGCCGGCTCGCGCGCATACCGTTCTTCCCCGGACTCGAAATCGAGTGAGAGCACGGTCGCGCCTCCGCCGCGCTTCTGCGCCCTGTTCTTCGCCCACTCCTTCGACGCGAAGTTCTTGAGAGCGGCGAGCAAGAAGGTCCGGAACCGGCCGCGCTCCCTGTCGGCGTCGGCGACGTAGTCCTTCTCGATCAGGGCGGTGAAGAACCCCTGCGTGAGATCCGCCGCCTCCTGCGCGTCGGAGCCGCCACGACGCAGGAACGCGTAGAGCGGGTACCAGTACGACGCGCACAGCTCCTCGAGCGCAGAACGCGACGTGCCCGATCCCGCCGAAGCAACGAGACTCCAGCGCGTCGCCTGGAACTGTGCCGGGGTGCTCATGGCATCTACTCGGGGCCGAACGTCACTTGTCCGATGGCAAACTTCCATTGGCCGCCGTCGTTTCGGATCGGGTAGCGCAGAAACACCCGCTCGCCTGCCTTGATCATCGTGACCCGGCCTTCGCGCTTCCACGGGTCGATCTCGACAGCTTGCGGCGTGAAGTGGTGCGGCGAGTGCGGGAGGGTCGCCTGGCCAACCACCCCCATCCCCAGGGCGTTGGCCGCCCGTAGTTTCTCGTGTTCGGCGTCGTCCATCTGCTCCAGCTTGTTCCGGTCTTCGCTGGAGTAGGTGAAGCGCACGCCGCCCTTGTCCGGATCGCGCACGCTGATCGCGTCCAGGTAGTTGACCCATGTGTTGTTGAGGCTGGTCAGGATCCGCCTGCGTTCGTCGAACGCGGAGGCGCCCGCCACGGTCAGCTGTCCCCAGTCGCCCGCTTCAGGGTCGTAGGGCTTGAAGAACTCTGAGTTGAACTCGCGCACGTGCATGTTGGTGGTCAGGTTCGCGAGCGTGGATGACATCATGCCGATCGATACGAGCGAGACGAGCATCGCAAGAACCGCAACGCCGTGCCCCCGCACCTGGCTCCGCCGCCGTGAAGCCCAGATCGCCGCCGCGAGGTTCACGAGGGCCGCGATGCTCGCCGCGATGATGCCGGCCCAGATCGAGGCGGTCATCGCGTAGAAGTACGTGTTGTTGACCGCGTTGTTCGACACGAAGCTGTAGACGAGGATGTAGGCAATCACGCCCACCGGGAGCAGCATCAGGCTCCACAGCACGAACCTGCTGAACGGGCGCTTGTCGTCGCGGCGCCGCAGCCGGGCGTGGAAACGCAGGCCGCGATCCTGGCGCGCCGGGGCGCGTTCCGAGGTCACGACGGTCTTGACGTCGGACTCGACCTCCTCTGCCTTCTGGTAGCGCACGTCGCGCTCGCGCTCGAGCGCGCGCATGACGATCTCGTCGATGCGCTCATCGAGATTGCTTGCCTCGGACGGTTTCTGGAACTTCCCCACCGGCAGCTCGCCGGTGAGCATCTCGTAGAAGACGACACCCAAGGAGAAGATGTCCGCGCGGTGGTCGACCTCCAGCGGCGTCTTGTACTGCTCGGGCGCCATGTAGTGGACGGTGCCCATCACCTGGTCGGTCCCGGTGAGGGTGAAGTCCTGGTCGCCGCGCGTCGCCAGCTTGGCGAGGCCAAAGTCGGCGACCTTCACGCGGCCGTTCTTGTCGAGCAGGATGTTCTCGGGCTTGATGTCGCGGTGCACGACACCCGCGTCGTGGGCGTACTGCAGCGCGTCGCAGATCTGGGGAACGATGGCCAGCGCCTCGCGCGCCGTGAGCTCGCCGCCCGCCATGATCTGGCGCAGCGTCACACCGTCGACGAACTCCATCACGAGGAAGAACAGCCCGTCGCGCTCGCCGAACTCGTGAACGCCGACGATGTGCGGGTGATGCAGGCGCGCGAGCGTGCGTGCTTCCCTCGCGAAGCGCTCGGCGAACGCGGGGTCCTCGGACAGCTCCCGGGGCAGCACCTTCAAGGCGACGAGGCGGTCGAGCTTCGTCTGCCGGGCCATGTACACGACGCCCATGCCGCCCTGGCCCAGGACCTCGAGCAACTCCAGATCGGGGAAGTGCTCGCTCATCTCGACCGGACTCGGAGCCGCCCTGGGCGGTCTGCCGGTCCCGGTGCTCAAGCCGACCTCGAGAAGGCGAGCCGCTTCGGCATCCTCGGGACGGGCCTGTTTCTGGGGGTCTTGGGGGTCGTTCATGGCGATTCGCTCCGTCGTGGCCGGGGGTCCATGACGCAAAGCGCCGGAGAGGTTACAGCCCTTTTGCCAACACCGGCCGGGGGCGGTGCGTCAGGAACGTGACATGCGTGCAGACCCCGTACAACTGGGCCCCGTGAACGAGCCCGTCTATCGCTCCCGCCCCCCGCGGCTGATCAGCTACCTCCCGCTGGTCCTGCTGCTCGCCATCATCGGCGTGCTGGTCTGGAAGTACGTGTTGCCGCGCTACCGGCCGCTGCACGACCCGGGCGCCGAACCCCGGACGGTGAGCGCGCGTGGAGAGCTGACGAACTTCGAGAGCTCCACGATCGAGATCTACCGCAACGCATCCCCGTCCGTGGTGCATATCGCAAACGTCGCCCTGCGGCGCAGCCGCTGGACGATGGACGTCATGAAGCTGCCGCAGGGCACCGGATCCGGCTTCGTCTGGGACGAGGACGGCTACGTGGTCACGAACGCACACGTGGTGCGCGGCGGCGATCGCTTCGAGGTCACGTTGGCCGATCACACCACGTGGCGCGCGAAGCTCGTCGGCGCAGAGCCGGACAAGGACATTGCCGTGTTGAAGGTGGACGGCGCGCCGCCGGGCAAGCTGAAGCCCCTGGCCATCGGCACGTCCAGCGATCTGCAGATCGGCCAGGCGATCTTCGCCATCGGCAATCCGTTCGGTCTCGACCGCACCTTGACCACGGGCGTCATCAGCGGCCTCGGCCGTCAGATCCGCTCCCAGACGGGCCGCGCAATCCGCGACGTCATCCAGAACGACGCGGCGATCAACCCCGGCAACTCGGGCGGGCCGCTGCTCGACAGCGCCGGGCGGCTCGTCGGCATGAACACCGCGATCGTCAGCCCCTCGGGATCGTCGGCCGGCATCGGCTTCGCGATTCCCGTCGACACGATCAATCGGATCGTGCCCCCGCTCATCCGCGGCGAAGCGCCCGAGCGCGCCGGCTTCGGCATCACGCTGCTGCCGACGCAGTACGCGCGTGAGTTCGGGCTCGAAGCCGGCGTGGCCGTGTTCGAGGTCATGCCGGACAGCGCTGCAGCCAAGGCAGGCTTCAAAGCTGTCGAACGCGATCGTCGCTCCGGCGACATCACGCTCGGTGACATCATCGTGGGCGTCGACGACCGCGTCATCAGCAACCAGGACGACCTGTTCCACGCCCTGGAGGCCCGCAAGCCCGGCGACACGGTCACGGTGAAGCTGATGCGCGACGGCCAGCTGCGCGAGGTGAAGATCCAGCTCCAGGAGATCCAGGCGCGCTGATGTCAGGTGGCCTACAGGCCGTCGAACAGCATCAAGCGATGATTGCCCTGGTCGGTGACGAAGAGCAGGCGCCCGCGCAGCATGACGCCGGTCGGCGTGTTCAGCGTGCGCGCGCTCGGGGCGGCATCCGGCACGCCGTTCTGGTCGTCGTCGTTGGCCGCCGTATTGCCGAACGTGCTCTGGCCCAGTACTGCAGTGGCCGCGGGCTGGTTCGTCGTGGGGAACGGCGTGTAGTCGAGCACACGGTTGTTGCCGCGATCCGCGACGATGAGCTGCCCGCTCGTGGCGAAGAACGACGCCGGGGATGAAAGGCCGGTCGAGCCGGCAGCCGCCACAGCCGAGTTGAAGTCCGCCTGGCCGATCACGAGGTCGGCCGGCTGGCCGTTCGCGACGGGAATCGTGTTCCAGACGAGGATGCGGTTGTTGTTGCTGTCGCACACGATCAGCCGCACGCCCTCGCTCCAGACGCAGTTCGGTCCGTTGAGCGTCGTTGCCGACGTCCCGGTGCCATTGGAGAGGAAGTCGGCCTGCCCCACCACGACGTCCGCCGGCGTGCCGTTGGCGACCGGCACCGTGTTCCAGATCAGGACGCGGTTGTTGTTGAAGTCGGCGACGAAGAGGCTGTTGCCGCCGAGGCAGACGCTGCCGGGTGCATTCATGCCCGCCTGGGTCGTGGCCGGTGCGTTGGCCGCGAAGTTCGGCTGGCCGATGACAACGTCGGCGGGAGCCGCGGTCGTCAGGGGCAGTGTGCTCCAGAGTAACACGCGGTTGTTGAGCCGGTCGGCCACGGCAACCCGTTCGACCTGGCGCCACAGGTCGACCGGCGCAGCCAGGTTCGTCGAGGACGTCCCGGGCGCCGTGGTCGCGAAGTCGGGCTGGCCCAGAACGAAGTCGGCAGCGACGCCGTTCCCCAGCGGCGTCGTGTTGTAGCCCAGAATGCGGTTGTTGCTCTGGTCCGGAATCCAGAGGCTGCCCTCCGCTACGCGCCCGAAGGGCGTGTCCAGCGTGGCGGCGCCCGCAGCGCCACCCTGGTCGGGCATCTGCCCCGTGAAGTCGGCCTGGCCCAGCACGTTCGTGGCAGCCATGAACGTCGTGAAGACGGCCGGCGTCAGTCCGACGGTCCCGCCGGGATTGCCGGTGCCCCCACTTCCCGTCGTGGTGACGACCGTCGAGTCGTGGCCGTGGCCGCAGCCCCAGGTGGAGACCGTGAGGACCGCGAGAAGCAGGACGAGAGTGCGGTGGTTCATGCGCGCTCTACTCCGTTTGTGGTCGAATACCGGCGATGCCGTTCCGCCGCTCCGCCACGTTGCTGATCGTGTTCATGGTCGCGGGATTCGCGCCGCGCGCAACCGCGAAGGACAAACCGAAGCCGAACGCGACCGGCAATGCCGGGGTCGTCGCGCTGCTCGAGCCGATTCGGAAGAAGCACGACGTGCCGGGCATCGCTGGCGCGGTCGTCGAGGGGCAGCGCAAGGGCACCTTCCTCAAGGCCATTGCCGCCACCGGCAAGCGCCGCCTGGGCGGCAGGTCCGACATCACGATCTCCGATCCCTGGCATCTCGGTTCCTGCACGAAGGCCATGACCGCGACGCTGATCGGACGCCTCGTCGACAAGCGCAAGCTCAAGTGGGAGACCACGCTCGAAGAAGCGTTCCCCAAGTTGGCGAGGGTGATGCATCCGGCGTGGAAACCCGTGACTCTCGAATTGCTGCTGGGCAATCGCGCGGGGGCACCGGAAACCCTCGACGCCGACGGCCTGTGGGGCCGCCTCTGGACGCACCAGGGTACACCGACGGAGGCGCGCCGAACACTGCTCGAAGGCGTCGTCACGAAGCCGCCCGTTTCGCCCCCCGGAACGAAGTACGCGTACTCCAACGCGGGCTTCGCGATCGCCGGTCACGCGGCCGAGACCATGCTCAAGAAGCCCTGGGAACGGCTGATGCGCGAGGAGCTGTTCGAGCCGTTGCAGATGGTGACAGCCGGATTCGGCGCTCCGTCGAAGCACGACGCACCGCACGGCCATCGCCCCGCCGGCGGCACGATCGTTCCCGTGAGCCCCGGGCCCGGCGCGGACAACCCGCCGGCAATCGGCCCGGCGGGCACGGTGCACGCGAGCATCGGCGACTGGGGCCGGTTCGCCGCGCTGCACCTGCGCGGCGCGCGCGACGGTAAGCGCAAGTTGCCGGTGAAGCGGGAGTCCCTGCGCCGTACGCACAAGCCACTCGACGGACAGACCTACGCGCTGGGCTGGGGCGTCACGAGTCACCCGTGGGCCGGAACGGTCCTCCGGCACGCAGGCACCAACACGATGTGGTACTGCCTGGCCGTGCTTGCGCCCGAGCGCGACGTCGCCATCCTGATCACGTGCAACCGCGGCGGCGACAAGGCGGCCAAGGCGTGCGACGAGGCGGCGCGGGCGCTGCTCGCGTGGCACATCAAGAAGAAGAGGTAGCGCACATGCTTCGCGACGAGATCCGCAGCCGCATGGTTGCCGCCATGAAGGCGGGCAATGCACTGGAGAAGGGCGTTCTCAAGCTCGCGCTCGGCGAGATCCAGACGGCCGAGGCGCGCATTGGCGAAGACCTCCCCGACGAGAAGGCCGCGGGTCTGCTGCGCAAGCTGATCAAGTCCAACACCGAGTCACTCGAAGCCAGCACCGACGCGGAGAAGCGCGCGACGCTGGAACAGGAGATCGCGATCCTCGACGCACTGCTGCCGAAGACCCTGGATCCCGAGGAGATCGCCGCGGCGCTCGAGCCTGTGAAGGAGCAGATCCTGGCTGCGGGCAACGACGGGCAGGCCACGGGCGTTGCGATGAAGCACCTCAAGAGCAGCGGCGCCCCGGTGACAGGCAAGGACGTATCCGCCGCCGTGCGCGCAATGCGCAGCTGATCGTCTCGCGCTGCCGATCGTCTCAGGGCGCGACAGTCTGCAAAAGCGCTGCAAGCCGACGCATTGGCGGGAACCGGAGCGAGACCGCGCTGTCTGACGGCGCATGAAGACGCTCATCCCCGCCACCCTCCTCCTGCTCCTGGGGCTCGCCGCCGCCCCGCGGCCCGCGGAAGCCCGCATCAAGCTGGCGACGCAGCCGCAGCGCGAACGCGTCGAGATCCAGCTCGACAATGGCCGCTACACGCTCGTCGAAGAAGAGCGCATCGTGCCGCTGCTTGCGTCGACGACCCAACGCGGCAACAACCGCATCGACTTCAGCTGGGCGAACACGCGAATCGACAAGAGCTCGATCCAGTTCCGGCCCCTCGCCATTCGTGAAGACGGCACCTTCCGCCCCATCCGCGAAGTCGACGGCCAGCGCGAGGTGGCGGTCATCAACGTCGCCTCCCCCCCCAACGAGAACGCGCTCGTCTGGGAGGTGTACGCCAAGGAAGCGTGTGCGCTAAAGGTGCGCGTCAGCTACCTGATCTCGAACCTCGGACGCACGTTCGCCTACCGCGCACTGGCCAACAAGGACGAGACCCACCTCCTGCTCAAGAAGTACATCCAGCTGCGCAACTACTCCGGCGAGGACTTCGGCGAGGCGGGCATCTGGGCCGGCTTCGGTCCCAAGTTCGAGAAGACCGTCGGCCAGCAGGTCGACATCAAGATGCTGCTCGAGCGCTTCAAGCGCGTGCCGATCCGCAAGACGTTCACGTTCGATTGGTTCGCGCACGGCCCGCTCAATCCCGACAAGCCGCATGCCTCGCGCGTGCTCATGCACTACGAGCTGACCAACGACGGGAAGCACGGTCTGGGCAAGTTCCCGATGCAGCCGGGCAAGGTCCGGATCTTCATCCAGGACGGGCGCGGCGGGGAAGCCTTCCTCGGCGAGGACTGGGCTCGCTTCACGCCGCTCGACGACAAGATGCGCCTCTACCTCGGTGAAGCGCGCGACGTGATCTGCACGCGCATCGTGCAGGACAACAAGCGCCATCGCATCACGGGCAACCTGTTCAACCAGGAGATCTGGCTGCGCTACGAGATCGAGAACTTCAAGGACGACGCGGTCACCCTCGACATCGTCGAGCAGCTCAACGCGCTTGCGTCGAAGTACGGCGCGCGCGCGCCGGGCGACGTCGAGTGGAGCCTCGGCAAGGACACGACCGAGGGTCTGAAGATCACAACCGAACGCGGTGGCGCGCTGCCCATCCTCCACGTCGAGGCCCCCGCGCGTCCCAAGGACCCCGACGCGAAGGTCGAGAAGGTCGTCGTGACGCTGCACGTGGCGCTCAAGAACCTGTGGAAGTGAACGGAGACATCCCGATGCCCCGCACGCTCATCCTGCTCGCACTGATCCCCCTGCTCGCCGGCACGGCGCTCGCCGAAAACGTCGACCTCGTGACGCTGCCGAACCGCGAGGGCGTTCAGCTGACGATCTACAACTCCGAGGACATCACGTTCGTCAAGGAGAAGCGGTACGTCACGGTCAAGCGCGGCGCCAACAAGCTGCAGTTCAGCTGGGCGAACACCCTCATCGATCCTTCCAGCGTCGAGTTCCGCCCGCTGGAGCACGCCGACGAGGTCGATATCGCCGACACCGTGTTCCCCGGCCAGAAACCGCAGTTCCTCATCTGGAACATCGACTCTGCCTTTGAAGGCCAGCTCCTCGTCGAGGTCAGCTACTTCACGAGCGGCCTGACCTGGCAGATGGACTACGTCGGCGTGACGAACCCCGAGGAAGAACAGATGGACTTCCGCGGGCACGTGCGCGTCTTCAACAACTCAGGCGAAGAGTACGAAGACGCCCAGATCCGCTTGATCGTCGGCAACATCAACCTCGTCGAGAAGATCGCCCAGCTCGCACGCCGCAAGGGCATCCCGATGCCCAAGCCGGGCTCCCCGATGATGCAACGCCTGCAGCGCGACGCCTCCAAGGCCGCCTTCGATCTCGCCGCGGCCCGCGAGGGCGCGGCGCGCGCGACGGGCGCCAAGGCCATCGTGAAGGAGGGCATCAGCGAGTACTTCATGTTCACGGTCGAGGGCACGGAGACCATCAAGAACGGGTGGTCCAAGCGCATGCAAGCGATCAAGTCGGAAACGGCCAAGTTCGAGATCGTCTACCGGATGCGCGCGCACCAGTACGGCCCGCGTCCGGTGCGCTTCTTCATCTGGCGCAACGACAAGGAGCACGAGCTGGGCGAGTCGCCCATGCCGGACGGGAAGATCCGCATCTTCCGGGAGAACGGCAAGGACGGCCTCAGCTACCTCGGCGAGCAGACCGTGCGCTACGTGCCCGTCAAGGCCCCCATCGAGGTGAACGTCGGAACCGACGACCTCGTGGTGTACGAGACGCGGCGCGACAAGACGGAGCGGTTCAACTTCACCTTCCACATGGGACGCGTCGTGGGCTGGGACACGCGCACAGCCTGGATCGACACGATCCGAAACTACCGCAGCAAGCCGATCCGCTTCGAACTGCGCCGCCGCTGGCCGGGACACATCGAGTACGAGAGCGAGGTGACGACCACGTCCTTCGACTACCGCACGATCGAGGCTGTGTTCACGGTCGGCCCGCGCGACACGTTCCTCTACCCGGCGACGGTCCTCCAGCACGAAGGCAAGAACGCACGGCAGAACCGCATCGAGCTCAAGTAGTCGTCACCGCAGGAGGGGCGCGGTCGTGTTGCCTTCCTGCGAGCCGTCGGCCTTGCGGTGGAGGTAGTCGAACACCGTGGCCTCCTCGACCACCACCTTGGCGCCGGCCTTGAGGCCGTCGATGTGGAAGGGGTCGTTCATGAGAATGCCCTCGATGCGTGCGCCGTCCCAGCCGGTCACCTCGACCCACATCCACTCGTTCTTTCCTTCCGCGATCTTGAAGGGGGCTTTCACGAGGAGGCTCTCCCCGACAGGGAGACCCTTCAGGTAGCGCGGCTTGAGCTCGCGCAGCAGGTGCTCGCGCGCGCGACGGCTCGCGGCCTCCACGAGCTCGTTGTGCTTGACGTACTCGACGGAATCGGTCGCACCGAAGAACTCGCCGAGGCAGGCCTCCTGGCGCTCCAGCGCGGTCTTCCCTGGATAGCGCGGGAACCGGATCGCCAGCAGGCGGTTCTCGGGATCGCCGGGCTCACCCTCGACAGTCTCGAGCCGGACCTGCGCCTTGCCCGTGGCCCTCTCATGCATCTGCTCCTTCCAGCGCGCGAACAGGTGCGCACTGGACGGCGCGTGCAGGTCGAGCGGTAGCGAAGACGGGATGGCGGGCGCGGGCCAGTCGATCATCGTCTGTGCGGTGAGGTTCATGAGCTTTCCGACAGGCGGGAAGTTCGACCGTACGAACTCGTCGAGAACGAGGTCGGGCAGGCCGAACTTGCGCATGCCCAGCATGACGCCGCGAAGCGGACCGCCGTCGCGGTGAATCGCGTGGATCACGACGTGTGCCTCGATGTTCGGACGGTCGCCGGTCCAGGCGCGGTTCATCCGCGCTTCCCACGCCGCCGCCGTGAAGTACTCGCGCGTTTCCTCGTCTTCGACCACCACGCCGTGGCTCTTCGTCAGTGCCAGGGACACGGCGTCGACCGCGCGCAGCGTCTTCACGATGGACGCGCCCTCTGCGACCGACTCCAGGCGCAACGCGGCCGTGCTCTGCGCAAGTCGCTCTGCGTCCTTCTCGTCGAAGCCGCGGGCCTTGTACTGAAGGACCTCCGCGTCCGGCAGATCCAGCTTCTCCTTGCCCTCGATATGGGAAACGAGAATCACGGGGAACGACTCGAGCTCGTCGACGTTCTCCGCCAGGGCCACACGCAGCCACGGCGTCTCGCCGGCGGCCGCTCGCACGACTTCCGCGGGATCCTCGGCGAGCGGCTCCAGCAGGTAGATCCAGACGGCCCGAATCCCGTGCTCTCGCACGAAGCTCGTCTCGACCTCCGGCGCGGGCGCGGTGGTCGCCGGTGCGCGCAACGGCTGTGACGGCGCTTCGGCCTCGTCGCCGCATCCCGCCAAGAGAACGACGATGCCGACCAGGACCAAGGCGCGCATGAGCACAGCCTAGCGCTGCGGGCCTACTTGATGCCGAGGCCTTCCAAGCCCTTCTTGAGACCCTTGTCCAGTGCCTCCTTCGCGGCGCCGCCGAGGCCCTTCTCGAGCTCAGGCGGAAGCCTGCCACCCGTGAAGCCCTCGAATGCCTGGATGCCCGCGTCGGCGAGGCCCGAGAGGTGCGACAGCTTGCCCTGCAACGTCGCCTTGATCATCCCGGGCAGGTCTGCAGAGACGCTGGCCTTCTTCAGGATCGACTCGATGAGGATGCCGGCGAGGTCACCCAGCAACACGCCCTGATCCGACTCGCTTCCCACGTTCTTCAGCTCGATCGTGTCGACCGGGATGTTGATCGCAGCGAGGCCGAGCTTGGGCGAGGGCTTCACCTCGACCACCGTGTCCTTGATCGTGAGGCGGTCGATGACGAAGCGCTTGCCTTCGCCTCCTTTGTCGTCACTCGGGCCCTGCCACTTCTCGAGGTTGTCGAGGATCTTCGCGTAGTTCGAGCCGCTGACGTCCTGCACGAGCGTCAGGCGTGTGCCTGTGAGCTCGATCGACGGGACATGCACCTTGTCGCCGAACAAGGAGAACGCGTTGACCTCGGTCTTGCCCTCGCCCAGCGCGAGAAAGTTGCCGCCGCCGTAGCCCTCCGGGTTGGCGACCGCGAGCTTCTTCATGCCGAAGCTGCTGGTGATGAAGCCGACGTGGCAGCTCTCGACGGTGGTCGGGACGCCGAGCGCTTCGCTGCCGGCCGTCTCGATCGCGCCCTTCGCGAGGTCGTCGGCGAAGTAGCCGACGACGAAGAGCAGGACGACCAGCAGCAGGACGAGGCCGAAGAGGAACTTGAACGGCTTGGTGAGGAGCTTCATGTCGTCTCCGGATCGCTACGCGGGCAGCGACGTGTCCTTGGTGCTCTGGGCCTCGCGGAAGCGGTTCACCGCACCGGCAATTGCGTCGTCGGCGACACCGACGATCTGCGCCGCCAGGATGGCCGCGTTCTTCGCGCCGGCCTTGCCGACCGCGAGGCAGCCGACCGGGACGCCGCCGGGCATCTGCGCAATGGAGAGCAGCGCATCGAGTCCGCCGGTGGACCAGCCCTTCATCGGGACCCCGAGCACCGGGCGGGCTGTCTGGCTCGCGAGCACACCGGGCAGGTGCGCCGCCCCGCCGGCCGCGCCGATGAAGACGCGCGCGCCGCGGGCTTCGGCATCAGGAATGTAGGCATGCAGCTTGGCGGGCTGGCGATGCGCGCTGATGGCATGGCACTCGTGCGCCACGCCCAGCTCGTCGAGCATGGCGCTCGTGTGCTGCATGGTCTCCCAGTCCGACGGCGACCCCATCAACACGGCCACCTGGATTGCCTTGGTCTCGTCACTCATCGCGAACCTCCTCTTGAAGTTCGCGGGATGGTAGCCGCCCCTACAGCGAGCTAACCGTTCTGGCCGAAAGGGACCCGGAGCTCTGCCGACAGGCGGCGGAGGGGAGGACATTCGGGTTGGACGAGCGCGCGTCGCAGACGGCCGGCCGCAGTGCCGCTACGCGCCCCATGGCGCACCCCCAGGGCAACGTCTGGGAGCGCCCGGCCGCGGCGCCGGCCCGCACACCGCGGACCGCGCCGGCCCCGGTCCGGGCCGGCATGCTGCTGTTCGGCGCGACCGTCCTGACGAGCGCCTTCCTGCTGTTCCAGGTCCAGCCGCTGATCGCGAAGGTGATCCTGCCCTGGTTCGGCTCCTCGCCCGGGGTGTGGACGGCCTGCATGCTGTTCTTCCAGATGCTGCTCCTGGGCGGGTACGCCTACTCGCACCTCGTGGTCAGCCGGCTGACGCCCCGGCGCCAGGGCATCACGCACCTCGTGCTCCTCGCCGTGGCGCTGGCGTGGTTGCCGCTGGCCCCCGATCCGTCCTGGCGGCCCGCAGCCGGCGACGAACCCGTCGGCCGGATCCTGCTACTCCTGGCGGCCAGCGTCGGGCTCCCCTACTTCGCGCTGAGCGCGACCGGTCCGCTGCTCCAAGGCTGGTTCGCCCGCCTCCAGCCCGGGCGCTCGCCGTACAGCCTGTATGCACTCAGCAACGCCGGCTCCCTGGTGGCGCTGCTGAGCTACCCGTTCCTCTTCGAACGCGTCATGCGGCTCGAGAGCCAGACGCTGTCCTGGTCGGTGCTCTTCGGCGTGTTCGCCCTGTTGTGCGCCGTGTGCGCGTGGCGCCTCGTTCGAACGGCGCCGTCCGGAGCCACGCAGGCAGCGGCACGTCCTACGGAGACCCCGCGGCCGCGCGCTCACGAGCTGCTGCTGTGGCTCACGCTGTCGGCGTGCGGCTCTGCGTTGCTCGTCGCGACGACCAACCAGATGTGCATGGACGTGGCGGTCGTGCCCTTCCTGTGGGTCCTGCCGCTGACGCTCTACCTCCTGAGCTTCATTCTCTGCTTCGACCACGCGCGCTGGTACGTGCGTCCTCTGTTCTTCGCCTTGCTGCCGGTGACGCTCTACAACATGGTCCGCGTCCTGAACGAGGGCGTGGACCTGGGCATCGTCGAGCAGATCGTCGGCTACAGCGCGACGCTCTTCGTCTGCTGCATGTGCTGTCACGGGGAGCTCGCCCGGCGCAAGCCCGCACCGCTCCACCTCACGCTCTTCTTCCTCATGCTCTCGCTGGGCGGGGCGCTGGGCGGGCTGTTCGTCGCCGTTGCCGCGCCGGCGCTGTTCGACGGCTACTACGAGTACCACCTGCTGTTGCTCGTCTGCGCAGGCGTGATGGCGTCCCTGCTCGCGCGTCGTCACCTGGGAATCGGTGCCTTGGCCTGTGCCGGCGTCGCGGCGCTCGGCTGGGCACTCTGGTCGGCGGCTACCGAAGACAGCGACGCCTACGTCGCGCGCGAGCGCAACTTCTACGGCGTCGTCTCGCTGTATCTGAGCGACGAAGGCGAAGACGACGAGAGCCTGTACCTCGAGCACGGCCGCATCGGCCACGGGTTCCAGTACGCGAAGCGCCCGACCTGGCCGACCTCCTACTACGGCCCGCAGAACGGGATCGGGATGGCGATCCGCAAGCACCCGAAGCGGCTCAAGCGCAATCGCCAGTTCCGCATCGGCGTGATCGGACTCGGCGTCGGCACGACCGCGGCGTACGCGAACGCACGCATCCACCTTGGCGCGGCGGACGACGACTACGTCGAGGCCATCGGACGGCTCAAACCGGACTACGTCCGCTTCTACGAGATCAACCCCCTCGTGGTGACGTGGGCGCGCGAGCGCTTCACGTTCATCCGCGACGCACGCGTACGCGGCGCGGACGTCGATGTCTTCGTGGGCGACGCGCGCATCGTGATGGAGCGCCAGCTCGAGCGCGGCGAGACGCAGAGGTTCGACGTGCTCGCGGTGGACGCGTTCTCCAGCGACGCCGTACCGATCCACCTGCTGACGCTGGAGGCGCTCGCGGTCTACTGGGAACACCTCCGGGACGACGGCATCCTCGCGATCAACATCTCGAATCGCTTCCTGGACATGCTGCCCGTCGTGCGTCGCTTCGGCCGGGAACTGGGCAAGCGGGTCGTGCAGTTCGACACCGATGACTACGAGAGCCGAGGCGTCGACGGCGCCCACTGGGTCCTGCTGACGAGCAACCGGCGGTTCGATCCCGGCGGAGCGGCGGTCGAGGTCGATCCGGCCGGCGCGCCGGACGATCCCCTCTGGACGGACGACTTCGCGAGCCTCTTCGACCTCATCGAGCGCGACGAGGACGAATAGCCGCCGCGCCGACCGATTCGTCGCCCGGAAAGAGCGGAGAATCGGGCGGGGAGCTTGGCGGATGGATCGTCGAGGAAGTACCCTCTGGCCCCGCGGACCGAGCGACTGACGGCCGCGGAGTGGGAGGGACGATGTCGCGAGAACGTGCCGCCTCTCTGGCCACGGCCCTGCTGGTCCTGATCTGCGCCATGGGCGTCGTAGCCGACGCAGCGCACGCCGACGAGCAGCCGCCGCCTCCGCCGCCGCCCCCGCGCGAGTTCCCGCCCCCCGCACCGCCGGTGCCTGCCCCCGCGCCCGATGCCCCGGTCGCGCCCGCGCCGGCGCCGATGGACCTGCGCGAGGCCCTGCCGGCGCCTCCCCCGCCCACCGCCCGCCCCCTCGAGCGCACACGCACGTGGAAGCTCGAGCCCAACTGCGATCCGTGTCGCCCTGCGTGCTACCGCTGGACCGTCACGCTGGCAGGCACGTACAGCCTGCTCGAGGACCCGAGCGGCCCGGTGGGCGTTCCGCTCGGCGTGCCCAACCAGCTCCAGTGGGGCGGCAACGACTACGACGGCGAGTTCGGCGGCTTCGCCAAGTTCGGCTACGCGTGGGACAACCGCCAGCAGACCGTCCTGCGCGGCCGCTACGTGGGGTCGTACTCCGGGTCGAGCGCCCAGACCGGCGTGTTCGGCAGCTCGCCGGGCCCCGTCACGTCGCCGGTGATCAACGCGACGTTGAGCAGCGAAGCCGATCTCTGGGGTGTTGACGTGATGCACTGGCGTGCATTCCAGTGCTGCTGCCGGCATCGCCTCCTGTGGGGGTTGGGCGCAACGTTCCAACGCTTCGACGAGCAGGCGGCGTTCGCGGGCACCGGCGGAGCCGCCGGCGCCGCGCCGCTGGCCGTCAGCGCCAGCTCGAGCGTCGAGAACTCGCTGTACGGCGCGCAGCTCGGTGCCGCGTGGTTGTACGACGTCACGCGCTGCACGGAGTTCGGCCTGCGTGCGCGCGGCCTGGTCGGCGCGGTCAACCGGGACATCTCGGTGCGCGACACGAACGTGCTCTCGGGCGGCAACCACAGCGCGCAGAGTTCCCAGACCGGCTTCGGCTGGGGCGGCGAGGTCGAGGTCTCGATCACGCACTACTTCGCAAGCCGCGTGGGTCTCACAGCCGGCTACAACCTCATCATTCTTGGTGACATCGTCCGCGCGCACGACGCGATGGACTTCACGCAGGGCGGCACCGGTGTCGTGCAGGCCCGCCACAAGACCGACATGCTGCTCACCCACCAGTTCTTCGTCGGCGCCGTGTTCAAGCTCTAGCGGAGGTTTCCATGCGTTCTCGCCATGCAACCCTGATCTGTATCGCTCTGTTGGCCGGACTCGCGCTCGGCGGCTGTGGCACGGGTGACGCGTCGGGCGTCCTCGCCGTGATCACGGTCGATGCCATCACCAACCCGCTGTCCAGCGCCGGTGGTACGCCGTTCACGATCAACGGGACGAACTTCCTGTCGATCTTCGGCGTGAACGTGACGGTGCGGTTCACCGCCTCGACCGGCACGCCGTTCAACGGCGGCACGTCCAACACCGCGGACGTACCCGGCACGATCACCTCCCTCACGACGGTCACCGGGAACGCCCCGGCCGCCGGCGCTGCCACGTTCACGGCCTTCGTGACCGTCATCCTGCCGACGACGGCGTCGGGCACCTCCACGACGCCGATCGCCCAATTCATCGGCGGACCGCCGATGGCCATCGACGACAACTACAACGCCATCGGAAACGTCACGCTCAACGTGCCGGCCGGCACAGGCCTGATCTCCAACGACAACCCGCCCAATGTCTTCAATGTCACGAACGCGGCCGCGCTGACGACAACGACCATGGGCGGCGACCTGACGGTCAACCCCGACGGCAGCTTCACCTACGATCCGCCCGTCGGCTTCGAAGGCATGGACACGTTCATGTACGAGGTGGGCGGTGGGGTCTCAATGGCCACTGTGACCATCACGGTCGCTGAGGTCGTCTGGTTCGTCGACTCGATGGCCGGCGCCGGCGGCGACGGCCGCCAGATCGCGCCCTTCAACAACCTGGGCGACTTCATCGCGGTGAACGGCGGCGGCGGCATGACGGACCCGAAAGCCGACGACTACATCTTCCTGTTCAACCGCGGTGCGCCCTACACCGGCCAGCTCGTGCTCGAAGACGGACAGCAGCTGATCGGGCAGGGCGTGGACCTGATGGTCGGCGCAACGACGGTGGTGCCCGGCATCGGCATGAACTCGGCGCTCCAGGCGGCCGCGGGCGACACCGTCACGCTCGCCATGAACAACACGGTTCGCGGCTTGAACATCGGCAGTACCAACGGCGGCTGCGTCATCGGGACCTCGGGCGGTTCGTTCGACATGGACACGTGCACGCTGAACGCGATCGACGGCGAGGCCTTGTTCCTGACGAATGCGGCGGGCGGCACCGTTTCGGTCGACGGCGTGAACGTGAACAACACGACCGACGACGGGATCTTCCTGCAGAACAACACGTCGTCCTTCAGCTTCAGTGACGTGAACATCACGACGACAACCGGGCGTGGCCTCTACGCGGACATGAACAGCGCCGTCACCGTGACCGGCACGATGAACACGATCGATACGACGATGGGCGAGGCCCTCACGGTCAGCAACACGACCATCGGTGCCGCGGGCCTGACCTTCCGCGACATCTCGGCCGACGGCGCCCCGTACGGCATCCTGCTGAGCAACACGGGCACGGTGGGCGGCCTCACGGTCACGGGAGACGGCACCGGCGTGGCCAACGGTTCCGGCGGGACGATCCAGAACACGACGGCCGACGGCATCAGCCTCACCAACTGCGCCAACGCGTCGTTCCATCAACTCAATGTGACCAACACGGTCGGCCACGGAGTCCTCGCCAACACCGTCACGAACTTCTCGTTCCAGGATGCCGACGTGACCCTTGCCGGCGCCATGGACGATCGCCACTCGATCGCGTTCACGGACCTCTTTGGCACGTCGCTGATCCAGAACGTCACGTTCGACGACATCAACGAGGACGCCATCGAGCTCTTCAACACGATGGCAGACGACGCAACGACGGACACGCTCTCCGTGCGGGGCTGCCAGTTCCTCAACCACACGGCCGCCGGTTTCGCGGAGAACGGCGTCGACGTCCAGGCGACGGGTACATCGCACGTGACGGTCAACATCGACATGATGTGCGTGTTCACCCTGAACATGGAAGGCGCCGTAGGCATCATCGCCTCGTCGGTCGACACGAGCACGCTCGTCATGACCATCGACCTCTGCAACTTCAACGCTCTCAACGCGTTCGGAAGCGGGACCATCCAGGTCGGCGGCGCGGGCATGAGCACGGCCACGTTCAACATCACCAACAACACGATCAACGACGGCGGATTCAACGGCATCTCGTGCAACTGTGACGACACATCGAACACCAGCGCCACGATCACCGGAAACATGATCGATCAGGTGACCGGCAACATGGGCTTCGGCATCTCCATGCGCCAGGACACGAACGGCACGCTCACGGCGCTCCTGAACGGCAACACCATCCAGGACACGGGGTTCGACGCCATTCGCTTGAACGCTCGCGACGGGACGATGGCGGGCATCGGCGTCTTCAACGCCACGGTCACCGGCAACACGATCAGCACGGCACCGTCGACCTTCGGCCCCGGGATCTCGGCGACCGTCGACGACACGAACACCATGTGCCTCAACATCTCGGGCAACACCGCCATGGGAACGGGTACGGCCTCGCCGCTCGACGACGACATCTACATTGACGCCGACGACACGTCGACGCTCAACATCACGCAAGCGTCCGCCATGGACATCTCGACCGTCAACAACGCTGCAACAGTCGGAATCGGGACGGGTACGGGAACGACGAACTACAGCCAGCCCGCGTGCCCGACGCCGTAGTGCTCGCCTACGGTAGACACTCCATCAGGTAGTACACGCCGGTGTCGCCCGCGCGGCGAAAGCCCAGGCGCTCGTAGAGCGCGAGCGCCGGGTTGTTCTTCTCGACGTAGATGCGCACGGGCTTGCCGGCGGCATGGGCCTCCGCGAGCAGCTCGCGCATGAGGGCGCTACCGATGCCGCCGCGGCGGTGCGCGGGCAGAAGCGCGATGTCGATGACGTGCAGCACGTCCGACCGCCGCGCCACGTAGAGCCGCCCGACCGGCTCGTTGTCCACGAGGATCACGTCGAAGCGCGAGTCCTCGTAATCCTGGTAGAAGCGGTGCTGGGCCTCGAACTGCTGGCGCAGGAAGGCGTCCTTCTGCTCCTCGCTCCAGCCTGTCGCCGCCAACTCTTCCTCACGCGTCGACGCATAGACGCGGTAGAGGAAGCCCAGGTCGTCGTCCGTGATCGGCCTGAGCGTCGTCCGGGCCGCCATGCGTGCCGGTGCTGCCTGGCGTCAGCTGCGGCTCGGGAACGAGCCGACGGTGGCGATGATGTAGTTGATGCCGAGGTAGGGCTGGATGTTGGTGTGCGGCTGGCCGCCTCCAACGGAGCCGAGCGTGTCGCTGCTCATCGGCACGAGGTTGGCCGCCGGCCCGTAGAGGCTCGCACCCGGTGAGACAGCCAGGAGGTTACCGACCGGATCGTCGTCGTCGCCGGGAATCGGTGAGGCGCCCGTCGCCGTGTGCGTGTGCGCCGGCATCTGGTTCGACGAGAGCGTCACCTCGGTCACGCCACCTCGCTGCCCCACCATGCGGGGCGAGAGCCCGGGCCCCGTGCCGGCATGCAGCGCCGCGCGGCCTTGGAGGTCTGGCAGCGCCGTCGTGGTGCGGCCGTCGCCGCCGTAGATGGTGCCGATCAGCGAGAACAGGGCCGTGTTCTGGGCGATAGGCAGTTCCTGGCCGTTGCAGAACGCCCAGCCGCGCGGTGCGAAGTTGCCCGCGAAGATGCGGATCTCTGCGATGAACGGATCGGACATCGGATCTTCTCCTCAGGACCGCGACGGGAAGGTGCCCACGAGAGCGATGATGTAGTTGATCACCAGGTAGGGCTGCATGTTCTGGTGTGGCTGCGAGCTACCGGTACTGGTGATGGCCGAGGTGGCCATCGGCGCCGTCGGACTCGTCGACGGCGCGTAGGCGTCCACGTCGAGGTTGCCGCCCACGACGTTGTCCTGTGGCTGGGTCTCCGACGCAGGGCTTCCGGACGCCTGCCAGGTATGCGTGTGCGCGGGCAACTGGGGCGTGGTGACCGCGACCTGCTCCGCGCCACCGGCACTGCCGATGGTGCGCGGAGTGAGCCCCGGGCCCGAACCGAAGTGGATGGGCGCGCGGCCTCGAAGATCCGGAATCCCGAACGTGGTGCGGCCATCGCCTCCGAATGTGGTCCCCAAGAGGGAGAAGAGCGCGGCGTTGTCCGCGATCAATAGCAGCTGGCCGTCGCAGAGCGCGTATCCGCGCGGTGCGAAGGTGCCGGCGAACATCCGGATCTCGCCAACGTAAGGATCGGACATGGGTGGCTCAGCTCCGGCTCGGGAAGAGGCCCACAAGGGCGATGACGTAGTTGATCGTTCGGAAGGGCATCATGTTCTCGTGGCCCTGGTTGTTGCCGATGGTCGAGACGGCGTCCGACGCGAGCGGCGCCGCGTTACCGGCATTGGCGTAAAGCGGGCTCGTCGAACGCGCGAGCACGTTGCCCGCCGGCGACGTGCTGCCGGCGTTGTCCGATGAGGCCTGGAGCGTGTGCGTGTGCTCGGGGACCTGATTCGCGCTGAGCACCACGGACTCGGTACCGCCCACGCCACCGAGCGTCACGCCGTTGGCACCCGGGTGTATCGGAATCCGGCCGCGCAGGTCGGGCAGCCGGAAGTCAGTCCGCCCGTCGCCCCCGTACGTCGTGCCGAGCAGGGAGAAGAGCGCCTGGTTCTGATTGATCTGCAGGAGCTGACCGTCGCACGTGGCCCACCCCCGCGGAGGGAAGTTCCAGCCACCCATCGTGATCTGCCCGAGGAACGGGTCTGCCATCGCGTGTCTCCTGGTTGAGGCGTCAGTCTAGTTGAAGATCGCCTCGAGTCGCATCCCCTCCTCGTCGGCCCCGACCGGCACGACGAAGATGTCCAATTCGCCCAACACGGCGTGTGAGAAGCGATACATGCCTTGCTCCACGCCGACGCCCGGCGCCGTACGAAAGAGCAGGCTGAAGGGCACATGACGCAGCGACTCCGCAGGCTCTTGCGTCGGCAGCGCCTCCGTCGCAATGAGCTCGACGTCGAGCGCCTGCTGTGTGTCCGTGCTCAGGGACCAGCCCGGGCCGGTGTGTTCGGCAAAGGTCTCGTGATCCGGGTACGCCATGCGGGAGATCCTGCGCACGCCCGATCCCCGGTGCAAGCCCGGAGATGCTCCGTCCTTTTCGACCGTCTCGACCAGGGACCCCGCGCTTGCTGGATTCGCGGGGCTTGGCTAGCGTGGTGGCCTCAGGAGGTACGTACACCATGCCGACACGCGATCTCAGCCGCCGGGAGTTCCTCACTGCTTCGGTGACTGGCGCCGCCGCCCTGACCCTGGCCGGCTGCGGCAGCGGAGCCGGCGCCGTTGCCGTACCGGGCTCGGATGTTCCGAATGCCGGCGGCGATACCGTGCGCGCGCCCGCCTACTCACTCTCCAACGACATCGTGGTCGCCGACGGCAACGGCCAGACCTACGCGCTGGACGTGCAGGGCGGCAGCCTGACGCAGCTCGACGCCGGCGGCGGCGTCAACTGGGCGCAGCCCGCCGGCACCCTGAACGGACCGTCGTCGGTCGCGGTGGATGCGGACGGACGCATCGTCGTCTCCAACCACGGCGAGCACGCCATCCATGTCCTCGACGAGGACGGCCGGCTCATCGACACGCGCGGCGCCCACGGCGGCGAGGCGGGCGAGTTCCGCGGCGCGTCTGACTTCGCGCTCGGGGAGGACGGTCGGCTCTACGTCGCGGACGTGTTCAATCACCGGATCCAGGTGATGGCACCCGACGGATCCATCGAGCGCGTCTTCGGCGCGCTGGGCGCGGGCGAGGGCGAGCTGAACTCGCCGCGCGCGCTCGCCTTCGACTCGTACGGCGATCTGCACGTCCTGAGCGTTGCGAACGCGCGGGTGGACGTCTTCGACACCACAGGCGCGCATCTGCGGAGCTACGGCGGCGACGGCGTGGGCGAGTTCCTCGTCCCTGCCGATCTCTCCATCGGCCGCGACGATCGGTGCTACGTCGTGGACGTGGGCAAGGGGTGCGTGGAGGTCTTCGAGAACGCCGGGTACGCGGCCGTCGGGTGCTTCACGCCGCGGAACGAGGCCGGCGATCCGATCGCGCCGCGGCGCATGAACCCCGACGCAGCGGACGGCTTCACGATCACGACGGCCTGAGAACGGCGCCCTACCCGGCGCGCGTGCTACACCTCGTCCACGCATGGACGTTGGAGATGCCCGCCACCGGTTGATCCTCGCGCTCCAGATGGCGTACTCAGGCGAGCTGGGCGCGATCCACGCCTACATCGGCCACCGCCGTGCGCTGAAGCGAGCGCGTCACGCCGAGGACCGGACGCTGATCGCGCGCATCCTTCTCGACGAGTTCCGCCACCGACGCAGCGTCGGCCGGATGTTGGCCGAGCTCGGTGCGGCGCCGGACCCGCGACGCGAGCGCAAGATGACGCGCATCGGAAAGACGATCGCTTGCCTGTGCAGGTTCGGCGGCTGGTACATGCCGATGTACGGCGCCGCGCGGCTGGAGCGCGACAACGTCGTCGAATACGAGATCGCGGCGCAGCTTGCCCACGCGGCGAACACGCCCGAGTACGTGGACGAGCTCCTGGAGCTGGCCGAGGTCGAATGGGATCACGAGCTGTGGCTGCGGGAGCGCTCGCAATCCCACTGGATGTGGAAGGTCACGCCCGGCTGGCAACCGCCGCCGCCGCGCGCGACCATTCGCGAGCGCTTCGAGACATGGCGAAGTACGCCCGACGCAGAAGTGGCCACCCGCAGGAGCTGGCCTCGCTAGCCCCGCATCCCCTCTAGCGCGCGCTTCACCTCGACGCGGATCATCTTCTTGCGCCACATGCTGACGTAGTCGGTGTTGTCGAGCGGCTTGGCAGGCCGGTAGGCCGCCTGCGCTGCCTCAGCGATGCGCTCGTCGGTCAGCGCGTTGCCCCGCAGGACCCCTTCGGCCTCCTCGCAGCGCACCGGCGTGGGCCCGACCGCGTTGAGCACGAGCGAGACGTCCTCCACCGTGTTCCCTTGCAGCGTCAGGCGCGCGGCCACGGCGGCGACCGGGAAGTCGAACGCACCGCGACGGCGGACCTTGCGGTACACGCTCTTCGCTTCGCCCTGATCCGGAATGTCGATGCGCGTCAGGACCTCGTCCTTGCGCTTGGTCAGGTATTCGATGCCGTCCGTCCCGAACAGCTCGTGAATCGGGATCGTGCGGGCGCCGTCCACGCTCACCAGCGTGACCGTGGCACCGAGCGCGATGAGCACGGGCACCGTGTCCGACGAGTTGACGGCCCAACAGACGGAGCTCGAAGGCGCCACCCAACACGTGTCGCCCTCACACTTCATGCAGAAGTTGATGGCGCGGCGCCACTCGAAGTTCTGGTTGTAGTAGTTGCAGCGCGTGTCGAGGCAGATGTTGCCGCCGATCGTGCCCATGTTGCGCAGTAACGGGGTGCTGATCGACTGCACGGCCGTCCACAGCGCGGGCAGGCGCGTCTTGAGATCCACGTTGCGCTCCAACGAACGCAGTGTCTCGTTCGGGCCGATCGTGACGCCGCCGTTCATCTGCACGCCGCGCAGGTCGTCGACGTGACGCAACGAGACGAGCGTCTTCGGCATCTGGTGCCGGCGCTTCATGTTCGGGTAGAGATCGGTCCCCCCCGCCACGATCATGGCGTCGGGGCCCTCGCCGTTCAGGATGCCTGCGACCTCGAGCGCGTTCTTCGGCGCGAGGTAGCGGAAGGGCGGAAGTCGCATCATGACGCCTTCACCTCCTCCCCCTTTCCTTTCTCTGGCTTCTTCTTCTTGGGCGGACGCGGCGCGGTACCGTCGCCGCCCTCGGCCTCGGTCTTCACGCGCATCGTGTCGGTGATCTTCAGATCCGGGAACGAGCGCGGCCCGCAGCGCTTGTCCTTCGCGCCCAGGGCCTTGAGCACCTTGTCCGGCGTGATCGGGACCTCGTCGACCCGCACCCCCACCGCGTCGAAGATCGCGTTGGCAACCGCCGGCATGATCGGGAGCAACGGTCCCTGCCCCACCTCTTTGGCACCGAAGGGCCCGTTCGGATCCGGGTCTTCGATGATGTAGGTCTCGACCGGCGGCATCTCCTTGGTCGTCGGGCTCTTGTACTCCAGCAGCGACGGGATCTTGTGCACCCCGAAGCGGTTGCCGCGGTACGCCATCTCCTCCATCACGGCTTCGCCGAGCCCCATGTAGACGCTGCCCTCGACCTGGCCGATGACGAGCATCTCGTTGATGCACTGGCCGACGTCGTGCGCGACCCAGATCTTCTCGATGTCGACGAGGCCCGTCTCGGGGTCGACGTCCACCTGGATGACTGCCGAGCTGTAGGAGTAGGCGGGCGACGGTCCCACGCCCGCGCCGCGGTACTTGCCGGGTGAGGGCGGCGGCGTGTACCAGCCGGCGACGGCGATCGTGCCGTAGGCGGCTTCGGCGAGCTTGACCGCGTCGGCGAACTCCATGCCGCGCTCGGGATCCTGCACGTCGAACACGCGGTTCTCTGCGAACCGCAGCCGCACCGAAGGCACCTCGAGCTTCTTTGCGGCCGCCTTGGCGAGCAGCTCGCGCGCGCGCTCGGCGGCCTGGAAGGCCGCGTGGCCGACCATCAGCGTCACGCGGCTCGAGTAGCTGCCGAGATCAACGGGCGTCGTGTGCGTGTCGGCGACCGTCAGACGGATGTCCGTCAGCTCGACGCCGAGCACCTCGGCGACGCACATCGCCAGTACCGTGTCGCTGCCTTGGCCGATCTCCGTTTCGCCGCAGAAGACGGCGACACCGCCGCCGCGGTCGAGCTGAACGGTGACACCGGAGTGCGGCATGGCGTTCCAGTAGATGGGCAGGCCCGCGCCGCAGATGTAGGACGAGCACGCGATGCCCACGCCCTTGCCGTAGGGCAGCTTGCCGTGCTTGTTCTTCCAGTCGCTGCCCTCGACGACCTTCTCGATGCAGGGTCCGAGCCCCATGGAGCCGATGCGCAGCCAGTTGGCGGTGACCGAGTTCGACGGCTGGAGCGTGTCCAGCCGCATCTGCGCCGGGTCGAGGCCTAGGGCGTGAGCTGCCTTGTCCAGCTGCACCTCGACGCCGAAGCGAGGCTGGGGCGTGCCATGGCCGCGCTTGGGGCCGCAGGGCGGCTTGTTCGTGAACGTGCGCACGCCGTCGAAGCGGTACGTTGGAATGTCGTACGTGACGGTCTGCAGCGCGCCCGTGTAGTACGTGCTCGCCACGCCGTACGACCCATAGGCCCCGCCGTCGAGCAGGCTCTGGAAGTGCATGCCGGTCATCCGGCCGTCCTTGCGAAAACCCGTCTTGATGTTCATGAGCACGGGGTGGCGCCCGCGGTGGCAGTAGAAGACCTCCTCGCGCGTGAGGGTGATCTTCACCGGCCGGTTCGTCATCAGCGCGAACTTGGCGACGACGATCTCGTGGTTGAACGGGTCGCTCTTGCCGCCGAAGCCGCCGCCGTTGGGGCACGCGATCACGCGGACCCGCGAGGGCGGCATGCCGAGCACCTTCGAGACGGCACGGTGCACGTAGTGCGGCGTCTGGGTCGACGACCACAGCGTCACGCGCCCGTCGGGCTCGCGCATGGCGACAGCAGCGTGCTGCTCCATCGGGAGATGCGTGTTGCCCTCGAAGAACATCGTGTCCTCGAGTACGAGATCGGCTTCCTCCAAGGCGCCGTCCACGTCGCCGAACTGCATGGAGATGCGCTTGTGGACGTTGCCGTCGTCGCCGTAGCCGTGCAGCGGCTCGACCTCGTTGTTGATCGCCTTGGCCGGCTCGAACACGGGATCGAGCGGCTCGTACTCGACGACGATCTTGTTCATCGCCTCGAAGGCCGTGTCCTCGTCGACCGCGGCCACGGCGGCCACGGGATCGCCGACGAACCGGACCCTATCGATGCACAGCGCGTGCTCGTCCTGCGAGACCGGCAGGATGCCGAACGTCTCGGGCATCGAGTCGCCGGTGAGCACGGCCACGACGCCCGGCATGGCCTCGGCCGCGCTCGTATCGATGGAGACGATGCGCGCGTGCGCGACGTGGCTGCGGTGGAGCTTGCAGTACAGCATCCGCGGCAGCTCGATGTCATCGGCGAAGACCGTCGCGCCGGTGCACTTGGCCATGCCGTCGACCTTGACCGGGGACTTCCCGATCTGGTTGTAGCCCTCCTTCAGCTGATCGCGCAGCCCCTGGGCCTCGGGGGAGAGGCCAGTCTCCTGAGAACTCGAGCCGTTGCTACTCACCGGCGGCCTCCCCTCGCTTCTCCGCCGCCACCTGCTCGATCGCCTCGAAGATCTTGAGATAGCCCGTGCAGCGGCAGAGGTTGCCCGACAGCTCCTCGGCGAGCTTCTCGCGGCTCGGAGCCGGATCCTCCTCGAGCACGGCCTGCGCCGTCAGCAGGAAGCCCGGCGTGCAGTACCCGCACTGCGCGGCACCGAACTCGGCGAACTTGGTCTGCAGCGGATGGGCGCCGGACTCCCCGGCCATGCCCTCGATCGTGTCGATGCGGCGGCCGTCGCACTCGAGGCCCAGCATGAGGCACGAGAGGATCGGCTCGCCATCGACGAGCACGGTGCACGTGCCGCACTCCCCCAGCTCGCAGCCGTGCTTGGTCCCGGTCAGGCCCAGGTCCTCGCGCAGCACCTCCAACAACGTCTTGTGCGGAGCGAAGGCGACCTCGTGCTCTTCCCCGTTGACGTAGAAGACGCGATGGACCGTGCGCGTCGGCGGATGCGCAGGCTTCGTCGTACTCATGCTGACTCCTTCAATCCCGACACGAACACGTCGGCGAAACCGCGCACCAGGTCCGGCGGGGACCAGCGCCCCTCCGGGCTCCACCACACGACGCTCCAGTTGAGCGCGCCCAGCAGCGCCATGGTCGCGAGCTTCACGTCCGTCTTGCGGAACGTGCCGTCCTTGATCCCGCGACGGATGACGCGCCGGATCAGTCGCTCGTAGGTGTCGCGCTTCTTCACGATCTCGGCAAGCCGGTCAGGCGGAAGCGCGTGGAACTCGACGTGCGCGGCACTCCCGCCGAGCTCGTCGAGCGTGAGGTCGATGTGTGCGGCGATCAACGCGCGCAGCTGTTCATCCGCCGGATGGTCGCTCTTGAGGATCGTGCGCGCGCCCTGGATCAGGCGCGTGAGCGAGATGTCCTGGCAGGCGTAGAGCAGCTCTTCCTTGCTCTCGAAGTAGTAGTAGAGCGCGCCGGGCGCGAGGCCCAGGCCCGTAGCGATCTCCCGCATGCCCGCGCCGTGGAAGCCCTTCTCACGGAACACCGCCGCCGCGCGCCGCAGGATCTCCGCGCGGCGATCCTGGGCTTTCGGGGTCTCGGCGTCGATTTGAACCATCGTTCAAATCGTAGGCGGAGCCGGCCCGCGCGCGGGCGCGGATTCGCAGGGTGGCGGCAGAGGGCTAGCGGCTGGGGCCGAAGCGGACCACGTCGGGGTCCGCAGCATCCGCGGCCGGGCGGGGCTGCGGGCCCGGCGCCTGGCAGCGCAGCCACTCGGCGAGGCCGACGTTGCTCAGCGCCAGGAAGCGCGGCTCGAAGCGCTCGGGACAGCTCGCCGGGACCGGCATGGGCAGCGGGCACGGCGGCCGCTCGCCGCAGCGGCGGTTCCAGCTGAAGCGCGCGCCTTCGCGTACCTCGGCAGCGACGAAGTTCGCGATGCCGACGTTGAGGCGGCCGTTGATGGTGACGTCGATGCGCTTGACCATCGTGCCGAACGAGTTGCCCGGGAACGCCGAAGCGTCCGCGACCAGCTTCACGCGCACCGTGGCGATGCCCGTGGCGTCCACCTGCACGCTCTCGACGGTCAGCACGTCCTGGAGCCCGGTCTGCAGACCGGGGAAGGCGCCCGTCCACATGACGTCGACGCGGTCGATCAGCGGGGCGTTGTAGGCGAAGCCGTCGAGGAACTTGGCCTCGAGGGTGAGCGGACCGGCGGCCGTGCCGACGAACACCTCCGTCTCGACCGTGGCTTCGTGCAACTCGCCGTCGCAAGTCGACTGGTCGTTGCAGTCGGTCACGGGACGTCCCGTACCGATCAACGCAACAGGCGTCATCGGCGTATCGGGATCGTTGGTGACAACCTGCATCACGCTGTTGTCCGGCCCTGCGTTCATCGGCTGGTAGCGCACTGTGACGCTTTGCATCTGACCCGGCTGCACGGCGAAGGGCACGGCCGTCGACGAGCCGAACTCGTTGCTGACGAACGTGAGCGCCGTCACGGTGAGCGGGGCGG
>JANQJW010000119.1 GCA_028281445.1 Planctomycetota bacterium
AGAGGAAGTACCGGTCATCCTTGCTCTTGCCCGAGAGGAGCGGGTCGTCAGCGACCGCTTCCGGGGTCATCTTGACGCACTTGAAGGCCTTCATGCCGATGAGGACCTTGTTGTCGTCGAGGACGACCTTCTCGATCTTGTCGAAGCCGTCGGTGCCACCGTCGTCCGTGACGTAGATGAACAGCGGCTTCTCGGCCAGGCGCGGCTCGGCGGCCTCGGCCTCGTCACCGGACGAATCGCCGGTTACGACATCGCTATCGGCAGCGGGGGAGACGCGCTCCGTCGAACCCCACTTGGCGGTCAGGACCCTGACCGTAGAAGGACTGGCGCCTCAGCAGGCACCTGCCAGGGCCGTTGCATTGGCCCAGAGAGCTACGACTCCAAGAATGAGTCCGAAGACGATCGCCTTGCGCATTGACTTTTTCCTCTCGCCCGCCGCGCCTGCCAGGAGGCGGCGGCGCACCTGTGAAACTGACTGAATCCACCCCTAAAGGGGGTCTACGCGGCATTCTATGGAGGTAACGGACCATCCGCCAGCCTCCGGGCTGCCGCTCCGAACAGGTTGACGGCCCCGGGCACGGCCTTGTTCCGCCCCCTGTTTCTTCCGCTTTCCCGATCGTCCCGAATTCGCCTCAGAAGCCTGTTTTCAGGCCCCCGTAAGGGACAAAAGACCCCTCGGCGGGCCTACTCCCGGGGCTGCCAGCGGGGCACGCGGGACCGGACACGGCGGTCGAAAGCGCAGGCCCCAGACACCAGTGTGAGCCCCATCACGACCGCGACCAGGCCCCCGTCGTAGCAGGCGCGGGCGGCGCGCAGCATGAGGTGATCCTCGGAGACCCCGATCGGCGGCCAGTAGAAGAAGAACGACACGGGCAGCTGGGCGAAGGCCCGGACCCAGAGCCCGTGTGACGCGAGCACGAACCCCACGCCCGTCGACTGCGCGACGTGGCCGCGCCACCGCAGGAGAAACCAGACCACGTACGCCGAGAGCACGGCGAGGAACAGGAGGAGGTCCAGTCGTGCCTGTGCGTGGGCCTGGAACGAGAATCCCGTGAGCAGCGCGCCGCCGAACGTGATGACGTAGATCCACGCCGCGAAGAGGATGTAGGTCAGCGGCCCCAACGGCCCGAAGGGCTGGGCTTCGTACGTGATCGCGCGGCGCACCCGTCGAGTGTACGCCTCGAAACTGCGCTCTGCGGCCGCATATGCTCGGTTCTGCATGCACCGTGCGCTCGTGCTTCTCTCGATCGTCCTGCTCACCTCGTGCGAAGACTCGCACGTCCCAACGGCCGGATTGCGCAGCGGCGACCACTGGCGGCTCGAGCCGCCTTCACGCGCTGAACCCGGCGAGCGGGTGCGCCTTCCTGATGCACACCGCGCGCGCGACGACGTCCCGGCCAGCGGCGAGACGCCGCGCCGCTCTGTCCTGAACCACCTCGGGCGCGTGATCCACTACAAGACATACGAGTTCGCCCTGCGCGAGCCTGAGTACGTAACGGATGCATACGACGCACTCGTGGCCGCTCTCGCCGACAGGATGAAGTACACGGAGCTGCGCGGCGACGACGGCCGCTGGCTCCCGCCGGTCATGCTCTTCTCGGATCGCGCCACGCCGTGGAGCGACATGCTGCTTGCGCTGCGCGCCCTGGCGCACCCGAGGGTGCGGGTGGCGAACGTCCAGATTGCCGTGCGCGGGTTGCCGAACCACGATCGCCGCATCGACGCGCTTCTCAATCCCGAAGGCAACGGTTGTTTCTCCGAGGAAGAGGTGCGCGTGTTCCACGAAGTGCGGATCGACCGCAGTGACGACGACCGCGTGCTCGTTGGGATGAGCGGCGTCCAGTTCCTGTTTCCGGAGGGCCTGCGCTTCGAAGACGAGATCTTCGTGGCCACCGCGAACGCCATCTGGAATGAGATGGACAACCACGTGCCGGAATACGCGCCGTGCCTGGGTGTACGCCTGGAGGTCGCCGATCCCACGGTGCCGTGGGCACACATCGTGAAGCTCATCGACGTCTTGCGTCGGCATCGTGTCCGGCAGCACCTCGAGGTGCAGTTCGAGGACGACGTGCGCCTTCGCTTCGGATTCACGCCCGAGCCCACGCACAAGGAGAACATTCGTCCACTCGAAGGACAGACGCTCGTCTGGATCCTCGTCGGCCTGGCGGTCGCGGTGTTGGTGAGTTTCCCGCGCGCCGTACGACGCCGTCGCGGCTGACTACGACGCCCGCCGCACCACGCGGCGCGCGATCGCGGACACGAAGTCGCCGATCAGCACCAGCAGCGAGGCCAGCAGGATGTAGAGCAGCAGGAGGTCCTCGCGGTCGTGACTGTCCGCCTCGAGGATCCAGTAGCCGAGTCCGGCCATGCCGAGCATGCTCAGCACCGTCGCCTCGCGCACGCACGTCTCCCAGCGGTAGAAGAAGTAGAGCAGGAAGCGCGGCAGCGCGGCCGGCAGCACGCCGAAGAGCGCGAGCTGCAGGCGTCCGGCGCCGGCCGTGCGCATCGACTGCAGCGTGCGCGGTGGGAGGTTCTCGATCACCTCCGCGTTGAGGCGGCCGAGGATGCCCGCGTTGTGGATCATCAAGGCGAGGACGGCCGGCCACGCGGAGCGGCCCACGATCGTGAGCAGCAGGAACGCGAGCACGTACTCCGGCATCGAGCGCATGACCACGAGCAACACCCGGGTCATGCCGACAACCCAGCGCCAGAACCTGCGCCGGGCGCGGCTCGGCGGCGCCCCGTGCGCAACGAACGGCTCCGGCGTGGCGAAGGTGCGCGCCGCCGGCAAAGCCAGCAGCGCGCTCAGCAACGCCGCGAGCACGATGGCGAGCACCGACACGCTCAGTGTCGCGCTCGTTGCGGCCCACCCGCGCGCGTCCATCTCACCGCCCACCCATGCCATGACACGGTCGAAGCTCCACGGCTCGCCTTTGAGCGGCCTAGGCTTGGCGTCCACGCTGAAGAAGTGCGCGAGGTCGTCGAGTCCCTCGGGCGAGAACACGTGCCCCAGGTTGGCCCCGAGGTAGATCCAGCACGTGACCAGGATGCCCAGGAAGACCCAGATGCTGACGCGCACGAAGCGGCTGCGCGGACGCTCGCGCCACAGGAGCGCCACAGCGGCGGCGCTGTTTTCTGTCGGTCGCGCGGCGCTCATCCGACAAGCCTCCGGCGCACGGCGCCGCTCCACCAGTCGAACACCACGATCAGCAGGAACAGCATCCACAGATGCGTCCAGGCCTCGCCGTAGTCCAGCGCGCCGAAGGCCTCCTTGATGCGCACGCCCAGCGTCGGCGGTGCCCCGAACGTGCCGAAGAAGCCGACGACGGTCGCCGAGCGCAGGGCGCATTCGAAGCGGTAGAACGTGTAGCCCGTGATGTCAGGCAGCGCAGAAGGCACAAGGCCGTAGCTGAAGACCTGGAGACCCGAAGCGCCTGCGCCCTTCAGAGCGAGAGCGGGCGCGCGGTTCGCCTCGTCGATCATCTCCGAGTAGATCTTCGCCAGCGTGCCGCCGTAGGGAATCGCGATCGCGAGAACGGCCGAGGTCGGCGTCGTCGGGAACACGATGAGGAACAGCAGCGCCCACCACACCTCGTGGACCGATCGCATGAGCGTGATGAACACGCGCGTGAAGCCGTAGAGCGCGGGCGCAAGGGTGCGCGAGAGCACGCGCGCGATGGGGGAGCGTCCCGTGCCGCGCTCGCCCCACCAGGCGGTCGAGGCGAAGAACCCGAGGACGAGGCCGAGCAGCACCGACAAACCCATCGACGCGCCCGCAAACGCGAGCGTGCTGCCCGCCGCCTGCAGGGACAGCACCAGGAGCGGCGTGTCGGGCCGGAACTCCGACTCGTGCGTGAGCGCGGGCGTGAATGCGCGGCTCAGGAACTCCATCGCCGTGTCGAAGTCCCTGCCCCGGACGATGAGGTCGCCGGCGTTGAGGCCGAGCGTGACGTAGGCCCACGCGCCCGCCGCGAGCAGCAGCAGCATGACGACGCCGCGGCGGCCGATCGCGAACGGCTTGCGATCGACGGCTTTGGCTTCGAACGTGTTGTTGTTGCTAGGCTCCATCGGCGAGCATCTCGTCGGCTGCAAGGTCGTAGAGCGCGTGGAACTCGGCCTCGCCGATCTCCGCCGACGGCCGGTCGAACACGATCCGGCCCGCTCGCAGTCCGATGAGACGCGGGAAGAACGCGCGCGCCAGCTCGAGATTGTGCAGACTCATGCAGAGCGTGAGCTGCTGCTCCGAGGAGATGCTGGTCAGCAGCGCCACGGTGTCGCGTGCGCGCGCGGGATCGACGCTGGAGACCGGCTCGTCAGCGAGCAGCGCCTCGGGATCCTGGAACAACGCCCGCGCGATCGCGACGCGCTGCTGCTGCCCGCCCGACAGCGTGTCTGTGCGGGCAAAGAGCTTCTCGGGGATCCCCACGCGGTCGAGCAGCCCATGGACGACCTCGAGGTCGCCCCGGCGCGGAAGGAGCATGTGCGGCACGGACCGCAGGAAGTTCATGCGCCCCAGGCGCCCGGCGAGCACGTTTTGCGAAACGCGCACATTGGGTACGAGGCCGAGGTCCTGGTGCACGAAGCCGATGCCGGCGCGCAGGCGCTTGATCTCCCGGCCGCGCAGCGTGCCTAGCTCGACGCCGTCCACGAGCACACGCCCCGAAGACGCGCGCACCGTGCCGTTGAGGGCCCGCAAGAGCGTGGTCTTGCCGGATCCGGACGGGCCCACGAAGCCGACGGCCTCGCCGTGGCCAATGCGCAGATCGACGTCCTGCAGGGCCGTGACGGCCCCGAAGGTCACCGAGACGCCCTCGAGATCGAAGGCGACCCGGTGTTCGGTCCCGTTGCCGTTAGTCGAGGAATCCAAGCTGTTGCGCGAGATCCTTGATCTTGGCGAAGTCTGCGTTCTTGGCTGCGATGAGCTTCGAGCGCTGGAAGCCGTCGTCGAGCACGTCGCGCTCATCGTAGGCGAGGATCGCGTCCTGCAGCTTCTTGATGAAGCCGGCGCCGAACATCTCCTCGAGCTTCGGGTGCGCCGTGAAGTTGTAGTCGGCGTAGTACGGTGTCTTCCAGATGACCATGGCCTTCTTCGGGTCGAGCTGGCCCTTCTTGACCATCTTGTCGTAGGTCTTGTAGCTGAGCGCGCCGACCTGGACCTTGCCGGACTCGACCCACTTCGCCGTGAGGTTGTGCTTGTTGGAGAACTGCGGCTCGCTGCCGAAGAGATCCTTCGGCGCCTTGCCGCCCATCGTGCGGATGAAGTGCTCCGGCATCAGGCGGCCGGACGTCGAACGCGGCGAGCCGAAGGTGAACGACTTGCCCTCGAGGCCCTTGGGGAAGCTGTCGCGGCTCTCGCTGGGCGTGATGCCGGCGTCGGCGTTCGCGATGAAGTAGCTGAAGTAGTTGGGATCCTCGGCGCCCTGCGCGATGGCCTTGGCGCCCTTGACTTTGTGGCGTGCCTGGACACCCGTGAGACCGCCGAACCAGGCAAGCTGGATCTCGCCCTTCTCGAACATCTTGACGGAGGCGCCGTAGTCGGAGGCGGCGCGGTACTTCACCTCGATCCCGAGCTTGTCGCCCAGGTACTTGCCGAACTTCGTGAACTTCTCAGTGAGCTTGGTGTCTTCCTCGCCGGGGATGGCGCTGAAGGTCAGGACCTTCGCGTCATCGGCCTTGTTGCCGCAGCCGGGGGCCACGGCGGCCACGAGGCCGAGGAGTGCGAGGACCAGGGGCAGGAGCGTGCGCATCGAGAAACCTCATCGTGGGACTTGGAATTATCGGATATTCCGATATTATCCATCGGAAGTGAGGCTCCCGTATATGCGCGCGCACGGGGTCGTGCCAAGGGGAAACGCCGAACAACAGAGGAGGCCGGCCGATGGCCCAGGAAGACCCTCTCTCGATCCGCCAGCTCCAGGTCTTCGTCACCCTGATCGACAAGGGGTCGTTCACCAAGGCGGCGCGGCATCTCGGCTTGAGCCAGTCGACGGTGAGCGGACACGTCGCCGACCTCGAGCGTCGTCTGGGGATGCGGCTGGTCGGCCGCGAGCGCACCGGCGTCACGCCGACGGGAGCCGGGGAGGCGCTGCTTCGCCCGGCGCGCGAGGCCCTGCGCGGGGAGCGCAACGCGCGGATGGCCGCTGCCGAGCTGCGCGGCGTGTTGACGGGCACGCTTACGCTAGGTGCGTCGACGATTCCTGCCGTGTATCTCGTACCGAAGTTCGTCCAGGCGTTTCGCAAGCGCCACGAGGGCATCACCATCGACGTCGTGACGGGCGACTCCTCCGAGATCGTCGAGTACGTCCAGAGCGGCGATGTCGATGTCGGCGTCGTCGGTACGCGGCCTGCGCAGCGAAGCTTGCAGGCGTCGCGGGTCGCCACCGACCAGCTCGCGCTCATCACGCCCGCCAAGCATCCCTTCCGCGCTCGAAAGAGCGTTGCGATCGAGGACCTTGCTGCCGAGTCCTTCGTGCTGCGCGAGGAGGGCTCGGGCACCCGCAAGGCCATGCTCGATGCCCTCGCGCCGAAGCTGTCGGAAACAGACCTACGCGTGGTCTGCCACGTCGGCAGCACGGAGGCCGTCAAGGCCGCGGTGCGCGCGGGGATCGGGATCTCCTTCGTTTCGAACCTCTCGATCGCGGACGAGAAGAAGGCCGGCACCCTGGGTGTCCTGCCCGTGAAGGGACTCAGGGTCCAGCGCGACTTCAACCTCGTCGCGCGCAGCAACGACGAGATCAGCCCCGCGGGGCAGGCCTTCTGGACCGAGACAGTCAAGGCGTAGGCGCCCTGGTGCTCGACCTTCGCCGACGGTCGCCATGGCGACGAACGGCGCGAGCCGGCGAGCGCCGTGAGAGTCGGCGCGGCGAGATCTCTCGGAGCCTGCGCTGGCTTGGCTCCTCGTCGAACTCCGCACGACCGATCTCGAAGGTCGTCGTCCTCGCGTGCTGTTCGCACGCGTCGTCCTAGCCTCCTTGCGGCGCCTTCGCCCCAGGGCGCCTGCCTCGAGTCGGATGCGATGAGCCGCTGTGCTGGTAGTTCGTGGGGGCGCGCCGCGTCTGGGTGATAGTATCCGCATGAAACGGCGCGCCCCGCTGCTGAGGCTGCTCACGGCCATGCGCCCGCACCGCGCCACGGTGTGGAAGGCGACCGCCTGCTCGATCATCAACAAGCTGTTCGACCTCGCGCCGCCGTTCCTCATCGCACTGGCCGTCGATGTCGTCATCCAGCGCGAGAGTTCGTTCCTTGCAGGGTTCGGCATCGAGACGCCGCACACGCAGCTGTGGGTGCTCGCCGCCATCACGCTCTTCGTGTGGGGCATGGAGTCGCTGTTCCAGTTCTGGTACGGGATCCTCTGGCGCAACCTCGCCCAGACCGTCGAGCACGAGCTGCGCCTCGAGACGTTCGGACACATCCAGCGGCTCGAGATGGCCTATTTCGAGGACCAGAGCACCGGCACGCTGATGTCCGTCCTCAACGACGACGTCAACCAGCTCGAGCGCTTTCTCGATCACGGCGCCACGCAGCTGCTCCACGTCGCCACCACGACCGTCGTAATCACAACGACGTTCTTCGTGCTCGCACCCGAAGTCGCATGGCTCGCCATGCTGCCGATCCCCTTCATCCTCTGGGGTTCGTTCGTGTATCAGAGCAAGCTCGCGCCGCGCTATGCCGCCGTGCGCGAACAGGTCGGCATCCTCAATCACCAGCTCGCCAACGACCTGGGCGGCATGGCGACGATCAAGAGCTTCACGACCGAGGATCACGAGACCGAACGCCTGCGCGTACAGAGCGACGTCTACCGCGAGCGCAACCGCCACGCGATCCGCATGAGCGCGGCCTTCACGCCGCTGATCCGCATGGTGATCGTCTGCGGGTTCATGGCGACGCTGGTCTACGGCGGCATCCGCGTCCTCGAAGGGGGCCTGAGCGAGGCCGCGTACGCTCTGATGGCCTTCCTCACCCAGCGCCTGCTCTGGCCACTGACGCAGCTCGGTCAGACGTTCGATCTCTACCAGCGCGCGATGGCGTCCACGACGCGCATCCTGGATCTGCTGGACATCCAGCCCAAGATCGTGGGCGGGGAGACGGCGTTGCCCGATCCCGTGCGCGGTGAGGTCCTCTTCGAGAACGTGGGCTTCCACTACCGCGACGGCTTTCCCATTCTCCGCGACCTCGAGCTGCGCATGGCCGCCGGCAAGGAGACGGCGGTCGTCGGCCCGACCGGGTCCGGCAAGACGACGCTGGTGAAGCTGCTCCTGCGCTTCTACGACGTGAGCTCCGGGACGGTCCGCGTCGACGGCATCGACATTCGCAACCTCGGCTTGCGGGATCTCCGCCGTTCGGTCGGCCTGGTGAGCCAGGATGTCTTCCTCTTCCACGGCACCGTGCGCGAGAATATCGCGTACGGACGGCTCGACGCGTCACTCGACGATGTGATCGAGGCGGCCAAGGTGGCCGAGGCGCACGACTTCATCGTCAACGAGCTTCCGGACGGCTACGACACGATCGTGGGGGAGCGGGGGCAGAAGCTCTCCGGCGGGCAGCGCCAGCGCATCTCGATCGCGCGCGCGGTGTTGAAGGACCCGCCGATCCTCGTGCTCGACGAGGCGACGTCGTCCGTCGACAACGAGACGGAAGCGGCAATCCAGCGCTCGCTGGAGCGCATCGCTGTCGGCCGCACGACCATCGTGATCGCGCACCGCCTGTCCACCGTGCGCAACGCCGACACGATCTACGTGCTCGACCGCGGACGCCTCGCCGAGCAGGGCACGCACGATGAGCTCGTCGCGGCGAACGGCGTCTACGACTCGCTCTGGCGCGTGCAGACCGGCGCCGCGGTCGCGCATCGTTGATCAGCCGTCGCCATCCTTGGCGGCCTCTTCGGACGACAGCGTTTCGGCCAGCTCCTTCGCCACCTTGCGCACGGCCTCGTGCTTCGAGGCCTTCGCGGCTTCCAGGATCGTGGCAAGGCGCTGCCTGTCCTCCATCACGCTGTTCAGCGAACGCAGTGCCTGGACCTGGACCTTCGCCTCCGCGTCTTGGAGCGCGTCGCGAAGCAGGTTGTTGCGCCGCGCGTCAGGTGTGTCGTCGAGGCTCAGCGTGAACAGCACGATCGCTCGTCCGTCGGTGTCCAGCGTTGCGTACCGATCCATGAGCGCCTGCCGCGCGTCCGCATGCATCCACCACAGGCTGAGGCCGTGCGCCGCCTCCGAGCGCGTTTTGGGTGATGTGTGTTCCAGCGCAGCGATGAGCAGTTTCTTCGCGCGCTTGTTGGTCTCGAACTTGGCGACAGGCGATGTGGCAACCTTCGCCATGGCGAAGGCGGCATGAACCGAGACGACCTCGTCCGTGCTGCCGAGCGCCTCCTCCAGCACATCCACCCAGTCCGCGGGTGGCGACGGTAGGTCGTCCCGGTCCGCCGCGTTGGCCAGTGTCTGCATGCAGCGGGCGCGCAGTCGCGGCGGTCCACTGCGCATGGCGCGCACGAGCAAGGCCGGCTTCGGTTTCTGCAGAAGGAGCACGGCCGCGACGCGATCAGCCAGCACCGGATCGTCGCCGCGCAGCATGCGGTCGAGCGCTGCGAGGCCGGGCTCCCCCAGGGTGAGCAGCGCGCGGAGGGCGGTGGCCTGCCGGCGGTCGTTCTCGTTCGAGCGCGCTGCGCGCTCCAGGTCCGCCAGAGTCGTGCTTGCGTCGCCGCCCATGCGACCGAGGATCGCCAGGGCCCATGCGCCGACCGTGCGCAGCCGGTCCCAGGATTCGCGTCCCGGCTGGGGCAGCCGGCGCCTCACCAGGTCCTGGGGCACCCCGGTGCTCGCCTCGACGTCCGTCAACCGGCGGATGAGGGGGTGTATCGGGCGTGCCTCGGGCCCCATCTGCCACAGCGTGCGCAGCGCCATGCTCCGGAAGCGCTTCTCCGTCCACGGCCGCTCGCGCTCCAGATACGCAGCCAGCTGCGGCAGCGCTTCGTCGGCCCGGCCGCCGACCTCCCACAGCAAGCGAGCGGCGATCACGCGCACTTCCGCGTCTTCGTCATCGAAGGCCGCGCGCAGCGCGTGCGCCGCACGCCATCCGATCAGGTAGATCGCGTCGTCCGCCACGTGCCACGAGGTGAGATACTCCCAGCGGCTCTCGAGGCGGGCGGCACGTCGCAGCAGGAACGGCACCGCGGGCGCGCCGACGGTCGCCCAACGGCGCGCGAGGCCGATGCCCGCATCCTTCGGTCCGATGTCGCTGTACTCGCGCTCCAGTCGCGTCAGCGCCGCGATGACCTCATCGTCGGTCGTTGGCTTCGCCTTCTCATCGCGCGGCGGCTGACCCGCGGTCTCGAGCATTGGCAGCGCGCGCTCGTCCTGCGCGGCAATGCTCGTGTCTACCTGTGCTGGGCCCGTGCCGGACGGGGGTGCGTCCTTGCGTTCGCGCGTCCACCACAGCAGCAGGCCACAGGTGATCAGGAGACCTGCGATGAGAGCTGTCCGCCGCGCCACGCTCTCGATGATACGCGCTAGCGCGCGGGCAGTTCCTTCAGCGAAGCGATGTAGTCGGGCCAGCGTTCGTCGTCGGCCTTCCACTTCTTCTTCGTCAGGGCCTGCAGCTCGAGCAGCGCCTGGGCGCGGGGGCCGTGTTCGCTACGGGCCATCGCCAGCAGGTGCGTGAGGTCGCTCGCGCGTTGCGTGTCCTTGAGCGCGCGTACGAGCAAGTAGCCCAGGTTGCCGTCGCTGCGGGGCGTTGCGACGTAGCGCGGGACGAGCCCTGCTGCCAGCGTGACGATGGGCGCCATCTCGATGCGCTTCTCGTGCGCCGTGAAAAGCAGCAGGTCGAGCAGATCGCGCGTGCGGTTCGGTTTCGCGACGTCGAGCTCGGCGGCGAAGAGAGCGAGGGCACGGCTCGCGTCAGCTCGCAGCAAGGCTGCGCCGGCGGCGCGCAGCTCGCGCGGCGTTGCCGCGGTGCGAAACAGGGGCTCGATGGGGGTGTAGTCGGCCTTGGTCAGCGATGCCCAGGACAGGATCCAGAGATGCGCCGTTCGTTCCTGGCCGGGCGGCAGGTCGGCAGCCGCATCGCGCCATGCCACGCGTTCCGCGTCGGGCACAGGCGGCGGCGTGCGCGGGCGTGCCGTTGTCGGGTACAGCGCCGCGGCCAGCTCTTCGCTGTATCCGCGGATATGGCCGAGCGCGCCGAGGTCGACCCACGCGCCCTCCCAGACATACCAGTCGAGCGCGCGCGGCTTGCGTAGCAGCGCGGACGCTGCCTTCGCCGACGCGGCGCCGCGCGTCATCTTCGCGATGCGCTTCACCTCGCGCACGTCATCGATCGCGATGCGGATCGCCTGCCGGAAGGTCTCCGGCGTGGGGGCGCGATAGCCCATCAACCAGCACTCGCCCCAGCCCCAGTTGTCGGGCACGAGGTACACCTTGCCTTCTTCGATCCAGGCGATGCCCGGATTGCCGAGTACCGGGCGTCGACCCGCGAGGAACAGGAACGCGTGTGTCGGTTCGCCCCGCACATGCTTGCGGGTGCGCTCGAGCAGATCGCGATCGACGTCGAGCAGCGCGCCCTTCTCCGTCGCCCCTTTGAACACCTCCTCGACCGTCGCGCGGCCGTCTGGATCGACGCGGGCAAGAACGATGAGGTCTGCGTCGGCCGTGTGGCGGTAGAGGCTGAAGCCCAGCAGGTACTCCGCCTCGGCAGTGACGCCGGTCACCAGCAGGAGCAGGAGGATGAGCGAGGCGCGTTTCAAGGGGCTTCCCTCAGCTTAGACGCACGCCACCGGATGGAGTTCGCGAGGAGCGGTACACTCGCCGTACGGGAGCGCCAATGAAGGAGATTCGTTCAGGGCCGCGCCGGTTCGCGCTGGTCGCTGCGGTCTTCCTGGCAGCCGGCGTCATCGTCTGGCTCGTCGGGCTGGGCGACCGGGAACACGCCGGGGAATCGCCGACTGCCCACGACCCGACGCGGGCGACTCGGACCCGGCCGCTGCTCGAAGGACGGGCGCCGGAGGTAGCGGCAAGGACCGCCGGCAAGCAGGGCGGCCATCTGCGCGGTCGCGTGGTCGACGAAGACCGGCGTCCGCTTGCCGGCATCGAGATTCGCGCCTGGGTCCAGCCGGACCGGGGATACCGCGGGCCCCTGCTGAACGAGCCGCCGATCGATGCCTCGGTTCGCGCGCCCCAGGTCGTCGCTCGCACGCACACGGACGAAGACGGCGCCTTCCGCCTCGACGGCCTCGCGTGGACCGTCCGGTACTGGATCGCCGCCATCGGTGAGCCGCCGCGTCACGGCTCGCGCCTGGTCGCTACGCCGATGCCTGGGGCAGACAGCAACCTCGTGTTCGTCCTCGGCCGCGGCAGCGCGTTGCGTGGGCGCGTGGTCGACGCAACGGGGGAGGGTGTACGTGCCCGGGTGCGCGCGACGGTACCGTTCGATTCGGGCGGTGCACGACACCGCAGTGGTGCTTGGTCCGTCGAAGGCGTGGAGACAGAAGCTGACGGGCGCTTTGTCCTGGAGGCCGCACCCAATGGCGTCGTCCTCCTGACTGCGACGGTGCCGGGACGCGCACAGCGCAACTTCATGCCGATTCAGACGCCGACGCGCCGCGAGATCCTGGTCCGCGTTTCGGAGGCCGATGCCGGCATCGTTGCCGGGCGCGTTACCGACAGCATGCGACATGCCGTGCCGGGCGCCTTGGTTGTCGTAGAGACGCACACTGCGAGCATGGGCCCGCTGCAGGAGGGCACTTCCGGCATGGCGCGCACGGACGCCGACGGACGCTACCGCATCGAGGGTCTCGCCGTCGGCGAGGTACAGGCCGTCACGGTCGCTGCCGCCGGGTACGTCGCGTCCGACCTCTGCCTCGGGCAGAACCTGCGCGTCACAGCGGACGCAGTCGTTCCGTTCGACGTCGTTCTGGTGTGCGGGCTCGTGGTCGAGGGCCGCGTGGTCGACGAAGCGGGCCGGGGGCTGCCCGGTACGACGGTGCGCATCGCGCCCGCAGGCCGGCCGCTACATGGCTGGCACCACATCGATCTCTCGGCAACGAGCACAGCGAACGGGAGCTTCCGGATCACCGGCGCTCCGCTGGTTGGAGGCTCCGTGACCGCGCACCTCGACGGCTTCGCGCCGGCGACCGTGGGGTACCCGGCCGGCCACGAGGGGCAGTTGCGCAACGTGCGCGTTGTCCTGTCCGGGCCCGGCAATGGGACCGGGAGGATTCGGGGTCGCGTCATCGGTGCGGACGACGAGCCCGTCGGCAGGGCAACGATCCGTGCCGCGTACGTCCCCCAGCAGGGCCACGCGCAGCCTGCGAACTGGTATCGCACCGCCGTGAGCGCGGCGGATGGCGCCTTCGTCGTGGAGGGACTGGCTGCGGGCACACAGTGGTCCGTGTCGGCGCACATGGAGCGGGCCAGCAGCGCGCCGGTGCGCGTCGCGCTCGACGCCGGCGGCGCTGCCGCGGAGGCGACCCTGCGGCTCAGGCCCGTCGCCACGATTCACGTCACCGTGCTCGATGCCGCGGGCGACGTGGTTCCCGGCGTAGGCGTAACCCGCGCCGGGTCGCGGCGAACGACGGATGCCACGGGACGTTGCGGATTCAGCGTAGCGCCGGGTACGCACACCCTGCAGGTGCTCAATGCGTTCGGCGCGCCCACCGGAGCACCGGTAGACGTCCTGGTGCGCGGCGGGGAGGAGCGCGCGGTCGAGATGCGCCTCGTCGGCATGAGGTCCCTGTCGGGCGTCCTCGTGGACCGGAGCGGCGAGCCGGTCTCCGGGAAGTACGTCAGCCTCAAGGGCGTTCGCGGCGGCGGGGAGACCTACACCTATACGGACCTGGACGGCGCCTTCGCGTTCGCTCGGATTCCAGAGGGCGAGTACGCGGTTCGGGTCCAGCACCAGGGCATGCCCGGCACGTACGCCGCGGGCCGCTCGGACGTCCGGCTCGTGTGGGACGAGATGAGGGGGCGCCGCCAGCTGATCGAGGTGATCGTGCGCGACCCCGATGGCCGGCCGGTGCCACGCGGCACGGTCTGGCTGCGCAGTGGTCGCAGTCCCTTCAACAAGGAGCGCACGTCCGGCAGTGGCATGCGCGCTGGCGGCGGGCGCTTCTTTGTGCTCATCGAGTCCACGATCGAGGATTTCGACATCGACGTGCAGCGCGTCCAGGACGCGGCGGGACGTCCGCTCAACCTGATGCCCAAGCGCGTCAACGAACGAAAGCCCGAAGACAGCCCGATCCACATCCGTCTGGAGCGCGGGCTCTCGGTGAAGGGCCGCATCGTTGATTCAAGCGGCAAGGGGATCGCCGGCATGGCCTGGTTCCTCGTGACCACGAAGGATGGCGTGGCGCGTCCACATGGGCCGTATTCGGGCGCACAGCACGGACGCACGGACGCAGACGGCGGCTTCGACGTCGCGGGACTGCCGCCTGGGCCCGTCTACGTCACCGTGCGCCCGAGAGCACCCTGGGTGCATCCGCCAACCCGCGAGGGGCGGGCGGGCGAGGCGCTAGTCATCACGCTCGACCGCGGCGCGTCCGTAGGCGGACGCGTGCTCGACGCTGCGGGCCAGGGAGTACCTCGCGCGCAGGTCCGCCTACGCCTGACACGTGAGGCGGCGCAGGCATGGGCGACCCTCGACAGGGTTCTACAGCCGGCGTTCGTGCGCACCGGGTGGGACGCGACGTCCGATGCTGCAGGGCGCTTCATCTGCGAGGGCATTCCCGCGAACGCAACCGTGTCGATCGAGGCGAGACCGCCGCCGCCCCTGCTGCCAGCGTCCGTCTCCGACGTGCCGGCCGGTACGGACGACGCCATCGTGCGCGTGAGCGCCGGTGTATGGATCGCCGGCACGCTCGCGTGGAACGGATGGGAGCTGCGCGACCGGAGCATCCGCATCCACGCGGTTCCCGTGGGCGCCGAGTCGCACATGTCGGCGCTGGCGGATGCCCACATCCCGGTCGGGCAGACAACGTTCCGCATCGGGCCGCTCGAGCCGGGCCGCTACTCGCTCCTGTTCGGGAGCCATTTCTCGCCCACGCGCGTCGACGCCGAGGCGCCCAGCGAAGACGTTCGCCTGCTCTTGCCCAAGACGGCTGACATCACGGGGGGGGTCCAGGGGCGGGACGTCGGACGCTTCACCGTTCGCTTTGCGACCGAGAGCGGCGACACGTCGTCCAACACGACTCAAACCTCGGGCGTCTTCCACATCCGAAACGACCGGGACGTGAAGGGCACGGTCACGGTCTTCCGCGAGGGAGACGAACGCTTTGCCCGCATCGAGAACGGCCGCCCTGCTGCGGGCCTTCTCAAGATCCAACTCGAGACGGGAAGCTTCATCGCCGGGCGCATCGACGGGCTCCCAGACTTCGAGCTTGGCAAGGTGAGGATCTACGCGGATTCGCGCCAAGTCCAGCAGCGGATCGATGTCGCACGCGACGGGACGTTCCGCGTTGTTGGCCTACCGCCAGGACGCTACACGATTCGCTGCGATCTGGAGATCGCCGGCCTCGTGCGTCCGGTGCGCGATGTCCAATCCGGAACGAGTGACCTGGTGCTTCGCTACGAAGCCCGGTAGCGATCGAGCGCTTCGTGCGGCGGGACTCGCGCCCCGATCCGTACGGATTTTCACACGTTGCCCTTGACGGGTACGACAGGTCGTCGTATTAGTACGACACGTTGTCGTATAGTCCATGGAGACGCCCGTGAACCATCCGCCGCTCGCCAATGCCGAGCTCGCCGTCATGGAGTTGCTCTGGGTGCAGGAGCGCCGTACGGCGCGCCAGATCCGCGAAGCGCTCTACCCCAGCGCCAGCAAGGCCCAGCATGGCACCGTGCAGCGCTTGCTGCAGCGGCTCGAGGACAAGGGCTACGTCGACCGCGACCGGGACCTGCCCGTGCACCTGTTCTCGGCGACCGTGAGCCGCGAGGCCTATGCGAGCGGACAGCTCGAGGATCTGGCGGAGAAGCTGACCGGTGGGTCGGTCGCACCCCTCATCACACACCTGCTCGCGGAGAAGAAGATCTCGCGCAAGGAGATCAACAAGCTGCGCAAGTTGCTCGATGACTCCAAGGGTCGGGACTCCAAGCGCCATGACTCGAAGGGAGGCCGGAAGTGAGCGATCTCCTGCTCCAGGTCGCCATCAGCAACATCGCGATCGCCGGCACGCTCGCGCTCCTTGCCTGGGCCCTCCAGCACACAGGCCGCTTCCCACGTGCCGCACACCTGCTGTGGCTCGTGGTGCTGGTCAAGCTCATCGCCCCCGCATTCGTCACCGTGCCCGTCTTCGAACTGCCTACCGCGGAGACGTCCTTGCCGGTGACGAACCTAGACGGCATCGAACTCGCCGCGCTGTCTGCCGTCGAACCGGCGCTCGCGTCCGAGTCCGCCTCGGTCTCGCTCGGTACGATCCTGCTCTGGATCTGGGGGCTCGGAAGCGCGCTCGCTCTCGCGGTCTCCCTCGTCCGCGTCGTGCGCTTTCACAGGCTGCTGGGTGCTGCTTCGGCACCGGCCGGCGACGCGGTCCAGCGCGTCGCGCGCGACATCGGTGCGCGCTTGCGACTCCGTAGAACGCCTACGATCTACGCCACGTCTGCCCGTGTCTCTCCGCTCGTTTGGTGGGTGGGCGGCCGCACGCGCATCGTGATTCCCGACGAGCTGACGCGCGACATGAAGGCGGAGGAGCTCGAGTGGGTCATCGCCCACGAGCTGTGTCACGTCAAACGGCGCGATCCCATGGTGCGCTGGCTCGAGTGGCTCGCGGTCGTCGTGTGCTGGTGGAACCCCATCGCCTGGTGGGCGCGCCACAACCTGCGCATCAATGAAGAGGTCTGCTGCGACGCGCTCGTGCTCGAGACGCTGAATCCCAACCCCCGGACGTATGCGAGTTCGCTTCTCACCGTGGTCGAGTTCCTGTCCACGCCTGCGATGCGTGCCCCGGCCGTTGCCAGCGCCATGAGCGGCGGCTCTCTCGAACGGAGATTCAAGATGATCGTTTCCGCGAAGTCCCTCACACGCGCGCCGCGCTGGATGCGTGCCCTCGCGTTGCTGCTGGTCGTCGCCGTCCTGCCGCTGGGCATCGCCCAGGCAGGAGACGGCGAGAAGGCGAAGAAGGCCCCGCCCACGGAAGAACAGATGGGCAAGGTGAAGGAGGAGCTGTGGGCTGCCATGAAGGCCGGTCGCATCACGGAGGAAGAGGCCAAGGAACGCTGGCACGCCTACGTGCGCGAGGTTAAGGGCAGCAAGAAGGCACATGCCAGGCACGAGGCCGGGCGCGGGGAGCGCATCTTCCATCAGCTGCAAGAGCGCGGGTTCACGGAGCAACAGGCCAAGACCTCGGTCGGCGCCATCGAGCGCATCGTTCACGAGATGAAGAAGGAGGGCGAGGCCTACGAGATGAACGCCGAGCTGCGCAACCACCTCGTCACGAAGCTGGATCTCGCCGACGCGCAGATCGACACGCTCGAGGAGATCGCGCAACGCATCTGTGCGGATATCAAGCGCCGGGAGGCCAAGGAGCGCGAGCTCAAGAAGGAGATGACGGCGGTCAAGAAGAAGCTCTGGGACCGCGTCAAGGCCGGGGAGATCACCGAAGAAGAGGCCGAGGCCAAGTGGAAGGCCTACCTCGAGTTCGTACACGGCATGCTCGGTGGCAAGAAGCACCGCACCCACGAGCAGGAGATCCACGAGAAGATCGAGCACGTCAAGCGACGCATCGCCGAAGCCGTCGAGGCCGGCGAGATCACCGAGGAAGAAGGCAAGCGCAAGCTCGAGGAGTTCATGAAGGAGCTTCACGCGCACCAGCAGCGAATGCGCGAGAAGAAGGCGCGTGAGGACCGCGAGGGTACGGCGCTCGGTCCTGCCAAGGAGCAGAAGGCCGAGGTCTGGGCGGAACTCGAAGAAGCGGTGAAGGCCGGCAAGCTCACCGAAGAGCAAGCCAAGGAACGCTTCGAACACTGGCTGCGAAGCTTCAGGAAGAAGTAGGCTGTCCGGCGCATAGGAGTCGCGCATGAAGCTGTTGCCCATGCTGCTGCTCAACCTCGCGACCGTCGGGGTTGCACTCTTCGTCTACGACCAGGCGCGGAGTGCGTCCGAGCCGGCGAACGTCGTGATGGAGCGTGGTGCGGACACCGAAGCACTCGAGCAGCGCATTCGTGACCTCGAAGCCGCGCGTGCCCCGAGCCTGACGGCAACAGGCACCGACCCGCGGCTTGTCGAGCGCATCACGGCGCTCGAAGCAGCAGCCGGTTCCGGCGGGACGGACGAGCCCGGCGAGCACCCTCAGCTTGCAGGACGCGGCCCGTCGCGGCCCGCCACGCTGTCGGACGCTCCGCCTACCGACGATGAGATTCGTTGGTTTCGCAAGCTTCGGAACGCGGCGCAGCGGGCGGACCGCATCAAGCGAAACGCCGGGCGCGTCGATCGCGCCATCGAGAAGGCCGGGCTGAAGCTCTCGAAGCAGCAACGCACGAGGATCTACGCAGCGTTCACCGACTTCGAGCCGCAGGTCGACGTCTTCTGGCGCGAAGCCAAGCGCGAGGCGCAGGAGACCATGCGCGCCGGCGGCAAGATCGACCGCATGGAGATCGTCGAGACCACGACGGCGGCCATCCAGGATGCGTTCGTCGACGAGATCGACGACGTCGTCTCGCAAGCCGACGCCGAGTCGATTGCCCGGGCGTTGATGCCCGGCGGGAAGTAGCAGCGCCTTATCAGGCAGCCCCCGAAGCACCCGCGCTGGCCCTAGGGAGCAAGCGGTCCTACACGGCAGCGCCCAACATTGCGACAGCCGTGCCCCGTCGTTTTCTCCTACCCCCGTATCTCTCACCTGGATGGCCCGAAGGAGCTCACCGCGATGGCGCCCGCTGACCGTGATGGCTACGCTGGCGGAATGCCGTCGGATCCGTCCGCCATCAGCGAGTGGGTGCGCAAGTACGAGGCACACCTCGATGCCGGCGGCACCGACTCGCCGGAGGCCTTTCTCGGTACCGGAGCCGACGACGTACTCGATGCGCTGCGCATGGTCGCGGATCTTCGCAGGGCGCGTGGGTCCACACCGGGCGAGACGCTCGGGGACTACACGATCGAGCGCGAGCTCGGGCGCGGGGCGCAGGGTGTGGTCTATCTCGCGGAGGACACGCGCCTCGGTCGCAAGGTCGCCCTCAAGGTCCTGACGCCTACGTCCGTCGACGTCAGCGAGTTCTTCCTCCGCTTCAAGCGCGAGGCAGAGGCCGCGGGCCGCGTCGAGCACCCGCACCTGTGCACCGTCTACGAGGCGGGCGTGCAAGACGGCCACCCCTTTATCGCCATGCAGCTCGTCGACGGGGTCCCGCTGACCGCGCGGATCAACGAGGCTCTCTCCTCGACGGGGTCACTCACGGAGCGCATCGAGCTCATCGAGCAGGTGGCCAGCGGACTGCACGCCGCGCATGAGGCCGGCCTCGTCCATCGCGACATCAAGCCCGGGAACATCCTGCTGACGCGCGACGGGCGCCCCGTGCTGGCCGACTTCGGACTCGCTCGTCTCGAGCAAGCCGACTCCGCGAGCCTCACGCGCACCGGAGACCTGCGCGGAACACCCGCGTACATGGCGCCCGAGCAGGTCCGCGGCGGCGCCCGCGTCGACGCACGCACGGACGTCTACGCCCTCGGCGTCGTGGCCTACGAGCTCTTCGCCGGGCGCCGTCCCTTCGAGGGGGCCACGTGGAACGCACTCTTCAGCCGCATCCTCCACAGCGAGGCGGATCGACCGGCTCGCGTTCCGTCCGACCTCTGGGTCGTCCTCCAAACGGCGCTGGAGAAGGACCCGCAGCGGCGCTACGCGAGCGCGGCGGACTTCGCCGAAGACCTGCGCCGCGCGCGCATGCACGAGCCGATCCGCGCGCGGGCCGCCGGCCCCCTGACGCGGGTGCGCCGCTGGGTGCGTCGCCGCCCTGCCATCGCCCTCGCACTCCTGGTCGCTGTGGGGGGGACGGCGACGTTCGCCGTCCAGCAGAACATCGCCGCCCGCAAACTCCGCGACGAGACCGCACTGGCGGTCGCCGCACGGGAGCGCGCTGATCGCCGGGCGTACCTGGCCAACATCCAGGCGGCCGACGCGAGCCTCGCGAGCCACGACGCAGCCGAAGCGCGCCGCCGGTTGGAGGACTGTCCGCCGAGCCTCCGCGGCTGGGAGTGGAGCTATCTGTCCACGGCATTGGACGACAGCGTTGCGGTCGAGGACCTCGCGGCGGGTGGCGTGCGCCGGGTCGCGGCGTCGCCGGACGGCGCACGCGTTGTCGCCGCCTGCAGCACGGGGCAGGTGACCGTACGACGCGCGGATGACCTTTCGGTTGTCGTAGCCCTGGAAGGGCACGGCGACGCCGTGCATGCCGTCGCCTACGCCACCGACGGCAAGCGGCTGGTCACGGGCGGGGACGACCATCGCATCTACGTGTGGGGAGAGGACGGCCGGCGGGAAGCAGAGCTTGTTCACCATCGCAGCCACGTCCGCGCCGTCGCCTTCAGCCGCGACGGGTCGCACATCGTGTCGGGTTCGGACGGGGCTGTGCTCTGCGTCTACGACCTCGCACGCGGCGTCCTCGCCCATCGGCTGGAGCGCCAGCGGGGCCAGGTACGCGACGTCGTGACCGGCTTCGGCGACCTGGTGTACTTCGGGACGAGCGCCGGCGACGTGCACTCCGTGGACGTCCGCTCGGGGAGGACGCGGCGGCTTGCGCGTCTCGGTGCGCAGATCTGGGACCTCGACGTTTCCCCTGACGGAGAGCGCTTGCTCGCCGGGCTCGCGGACGGCACAGCGCGCTGCTTGAAGACGGACGAGGGAGGGGTGGTCGCGGCGTACCGCGGGCACACGCGCCGGGTGACGGCCGTAGCCTTCCTGCAGGACGGCCTCGTTGCGACCGCCTCGCTCGACGGCGCGCTGCGCATCTGGGACGAGGGCACCGGCGCGCTTCAGCAGGTGCTGGTCGGCCACACGGGTTCGGTCCGGACCCTCGTGTGGAACGGCAGCGAGTTGCTGACCGGAGGCGACGACGGGACCGTGCGGCGTTGGATGATCGGCCCCAAGCCGGCGCGGTTCCGATCGACGGACGGCGAGGGCGTGGCGCGCACCATCAGCTTTCATCCGGATGGCCGCACGGTCGCCGTGGGGGGGCGGCGCGGATGGATCTTCGTGCACGATGCCTGGACCGGGGATCTGCTCCGGATCGTTCGCGCGCACTCCGCTCCCATCAATGGTCTTGCGCACACGCCCGACGGGCGCTTGCTGTTCTCGGCCTCGATCGACTCCACGGTGCGCGTCTGGGACGCGGCATCCTTTGCACCCGTGCGCCGGCTGAAGGCGGCCGGCTCCCTCTACACGCTCGCCGTGCGTCCGGACGGGCGCCATGTCGCGGCCGGCGGCACGGAGGGCTGCATCCGCATCTGGGACGTTGACACAGGCAAGCTGCGTGCGATCCACGGCCGGACGCCGTACGACGTTCGCGACCTGGCCTACGGCCCGCAAGGCCGGACGCTCGCCGTCGCGCGCAGCACGGGCGTGTCCGTCCTCGCGCTGCCCTCCGGCGAGCAGATCACGCACGTTCCGATCGACGCGCGCCACCTGGCCTATGCGCCCGACGGAGCGCGCATCGCGGTCGCGCAGGCGCGATCCACACACGTGTACGCGCTTCCGGAGGGCCGGCTGGAGCACGAGCTGCGGGGTCACGAGGCGCGCGTGTACGACGTTGCGTTCCATCCGGACGGACGGCGCCTTGCCACGGCGTCCTCCGATCAGACCGTTCGGTTGTGGGACGTGATCGACGGCACGACCGTCTCCGTGCTGCGCGACAGCACCAGCTGGATCCAGGTCGTCGCGTGGAGCCCGGATGGGCACGCGTTGGCGACGACCTGCAGCGATCGCAGTCTCCAGGGCTGGCGCTCGCGTCGGCCGCCTGCGTTCTTCGAGGCACTACGGCAGCGACAGGCCGCGCTCGGCGAAGCGTCCACCGTCGTGGATGCGCTCGATGCGATGCCGACCGCGGAAGCCACGGCGTCGATCCGGGTGCGCGATGACCTGTCACCGTCCGTGCGCCGCGCGAGCGTGCATCTCCTGAACCGGTACGCGACCCGCGATTTCGAAGGCACCCTGAGCACGGCTCTCTGGCGCCTCCTCGCGGTAGAGGAGCCCAACGCCGCGCAAAAGGAGCAGATCCGGAGCCTTGCGCACCGCTTCGAGGCCCTGCGCTGGGCACGGTCGTACAGCGATCGTGCGCTTGCCCTCGCCGACTACCGTCTTGGCGACGCGCCCGCCGCGCTGGACCGCATGCGCCGCTACGTGGCGTTCCGCTCCCAGGTCGGAGGGACGATGGACTCGCTGTCGGCGCTCATCCGGACGCTCGCTCTCGTCGGCGTCGGCAAGCCCGCGTACGCCGCGGAGCTGCTGGCCGCGGGCGAAGCACGCATGCAGGCGGAGGGCGCGCAACCGGCCTGGATGACCGCGCTCGCCGAAGAGGCGAAGCGCAAGCTTCAGTCGGCTTCGAGGTAGCGCGCGTAGAGTTCCTCGTAGAGGTTGCTCTCGACGAGGTCGAGGCCCCACAGCGAGTACAGCGCAAGCGCCAGCGGCACCCGCCGGCCGGGGTGGTCTCCGATCAACCCTTCGGCTTCCCGGAACGCGGCCCGGAACCGCGCCGAGCGGTAGAGGCGTTCCGCCACGATGTAGCGTCCGACGGTTTTCGTGCGCAGCGGGTCGGCCATCCGCCCGCGTTCGAGCGCGATCGCCTCTTCGTCCAGCGGCTCGGAGGCAAGGACGCGGCGCGCGTCCCGGCGCTCTTTGCCCACCGGCCGGGGCAGGACCGCTTCGAGCGCGCGAAACGTGATGCCCTGCGAGCGCGCCACGGCCTCCACGCCCTCGAAGTCGAATGGATCGGCGGGAAGCGTGTAGGGGCGCGCGGCGGCCGGGGAACCGGAGGACGGGGTGGGCTCGCTGCGGGGCCACAGGACCGCGGCAACGACGATCGCGGCAAGCGCGCCGGCCACGGCGAGCCCGCGCGAACGCGATCTGGTCTGCGGTGCTTGCGCGCCGGCGGCGGCAACGGGTGCGTCGCCGTCCTCGAGGACGAGATCGAGGCAGTCCACGAGCGCCACCAGCTCGTCGTAGAGCGGACCGGCGTCGTCGCGGAGCGCTGCGATCGTGATGCGGGGATCCTCGGCCCGCAGGCGTTGATAGCGCCCCAGGAGCTCACCGAGTCGGGTGTCAGCGCTGCTGTCCATCGGTCCTATAAGCGACGACGCATCTCCGATTGTCCAGCCGTGACCGCGTTTTTCGGCGCCTCCGGTTGCGTATGCTGCTGGACGTGTCCAAAGACGACGAACCGCGTACCGAGCATCTGGCGGCGGAGGCGACCGAGGCGGACGCCGATGCCTTTGCCGTCCTCGTCGAGCGCGTACGGGGGCGTCTCGAGACGTGGATCGCCCTTCGGCTGGGACCCAAGCTGCGCGGGCGCATCACCGAGGAGGACGTGCTGCAGGAGACGCTGCTCCAGGCGTTTCGCACGCTGGACACGTTCACCGACACGGGGCCGGGGTCGTTTCGCCGCTGGCTGCTCTCCGTTGCAGAGAACCGCATCCGGGACCTGCACAAGTTCCACGGCGCGCAGAAGCGCGATGTCGCCCGTGAGATTGCACGCCCGCGCAATGCCGCCGAGGTGACGCTCCTCGATCGGCTCTCGATCAGCGGCGCATCGCCGGCCTCCGCCGCCCACGCGCTGGATGCACGTCGCAGGCTCGCTGGGACGATCGATGCGCTGCCTCAGGAGCTGCGTGAGGTCGTCGTCGCCCGCGCTCTGGAAGAGCGTCCCTTCCGCGAGATCGCCCAGCAGCTCGGCCGGCCGGTCACGACGATCCAGGCCCAGTTCGCGCGCGCCATCCGCGCGTTGCGCGACAACCTCGAAGGCTGAGGGAGCCCACGAACCAGCCAATGAGCTTCGTCGCCGGTGCCTGGGCACGAGCAGGCGAGCCAGCGCAGCCTGCGAGAGGCGACGCCGCGTCTGGGCGCAGCGGGTGCTTTCGCCGCCTCGCTGGCTCGGAGCCTCATGCTTGCGCACCGCACCCGAAGGCCGAGCATCCGGCAAGCCGCACTCGGTGCGGAGCAGAGCGACTGACCCACCCCATGAAATCGCCTCGTGGGGGAGTGGGGGCCCCCGTTGCTACCGTCCCCCTCCGGACGGGCAGGACAGACGCCGCGTCCGGCGGCCGCGCAGATCGCGGACCGACTCAAATACCCATCCGGGAGGTAGCGATGGTTGCGGATCCCAGCAAGAACGAAGAGTGGCCGACCGTCATCGGTCAAGACGCCACGTTCAAAGGTGAGTTGTCCTTCCAAGGCAGCGTGAAAATCGACGGCACCTTCGAAGGCAGCATCTCCACGCCGGGCAAGGTGTGGATCAGCAAGACCGGCAAGGTGAAGGCCGAGGTGCAGGCAGGCACCGTCACGATCGACGGCTCCGTGACCGGCAACGTCGTGTCCGAAGGCTCCGTGGTGCTCAACACGAGCTGCAAGCTGAAGGGCGACCTCAGCGCCGGGAAGCTGAAGGTCATGGAAGGCGCGACCTGGTCGGGCCGTTGCGAGGTCGGTGCAGGCGCCGGCAAGGCGGCAACTGCCACCCCGGCCATGCGCCAGGTTGCGGACGCCGCCAGCGGCAAGAAGTAGCCCGCCGACAGGGCAGCCGATGGCCCGTAGAGAGAAGGCCCCCGCAGAGCGGCGCATCCTGTGCACCGGCTGCGGGGGTCTGCTCGTCGTCGCCCACGAAGCCAAGTCCGTCAGCTGCAGGCACTGCCACGGCCGCGTGGTTTGTGAGCGGATGGACGTGAAGGACTTCGTTGCCGTGCGCAACTTCCGCACGGCCAACAGCATGCACATTCGGAAAAAGGGGCGTGTGCATGCCTCCGTCTGGGCGGAGGACCTGACGATCGATGGCGCCCTGCTCGGGGATGCCACGGCGCTTCATGCCATGCGGATCAGCCGCAAGGCGAAGGTGAAGGGAGCGCTACGCGCTACGACGCTCGTCGTCGAAGCGGGCGCCGAGCTCAGCGGCCAGGTCGCGATCGGGCCTCAGTACATGCCCGAGCTCAAGGCACTGCGCGCGCCCCTCGCGCATGAGGTCATGGACCGCATGGAAGCGCAGGCGAGAACCAAGGGGCAGCGACCCTGACGGACGCGACTCAGCGCTCGACGTCGTGCGTGACGCTCTTGCCGTCCCACCCGGTCACGCGCAGGGTGATCAGCTCGAAGGGGTAGGGACCCACGTAGACGCCGAGACCCTCGTCCACGCGTCCGAGCACTTCCTCGCTGCTGCTCACGCGAATGCGACCGTCGCTCGTGATGCCGTACACGGGCAATCTGCCCACACCCACACCGGCGACACCCACCTCGCGCGTCTTGCCGTTGGCTGCGATCAAGGGGTTCACCGACGTGTGAAGGCCGAGTCGCAGCGGCGCGTCGACGTCAAGCGTCTTGCCCGCTGGCAGCTCGACGTTGCGTAGCAACGTCGCGCGGCGACTCAGGACGTCGGCGATCAACACGTGGTAGCGGTCCGGCGGGAGTATGAGCTCCAGGCGCCCGCGTGCAGCGTCCCAGCTCTCGGGCGCGCCCGGTTCCCAGCCATGGCTGCGCCAGATCTCGGCCGGCCGGAAGAGGAACACGAGCGGTGCGCGCCGGCGGCGTCCTCCCGGTCCGCGCGTCGCGACGGTCTTGCCCATCGCCAGGCGCAGGGTGGCGGGCGCCGGCGCCGGAGCCAGCCGCGCACTTGCGAGCGCCGGCTCGGCCGCCCCGTCGAGTGCCAGCGCCGGCAACACGACCGACGCGCGACCCTCTCCGTAGACGTGGACGTTGTAGGTCGCGGGCCGGATGCCGCGCTCGATGCGGACCACGCCGTCAGCGTCGGGCGTGTCGGTGTAGGAGAGGGCAAGGCCGCCGCTCGGGCGGTGCAGGTCCACGCTGACGAGGCTCCGCAGCGGTGCGCCGTCCTCGGCTCGCGTCAGTTTGAGGTGAAGCGAGCGGCTCGTGCGCATGCGCAGCGTGACGGTACCGATGGGTTCGCCCACCCACGTCACGCCCGAGACGCAGTGACAGCCCTCGACGTGAGCCGTCAGCGTGACGGGTCCGTTGTCGCCGACGCGGAAGACAGCCCCGCCTGTCTCTTCGTCGGTGACCTTCCATTGTTCGCCCTGCCGCGCGCGGGGGCCGGGCAGGAAGTACGTGGTACGCGGCGGCCAGGGTTGCAGCTGCACGCCCTTCTTTCCGATCGGCGCCCCGGTCTCCTCGTCGACGACCCGCACGACCAGGGGCTGCGCGCGCTGCATCTCGTGAACGAGCGGCTCGGTGAGGTCCACGCTGCTGCCGTCCAGCCATGCATGGCGATAGCCCTTCGCAATTACACCGATCCAGCTCTCGTCGATGGCGCGCGCGCGCAGCGTCCAGCGGCCCTGCGCGTCCGTGACCTCATGGGGGAGCTTGTCACGCTCGCCGCCCTGCTTCTTCTTCGGCAACACAAAGACGGTGGCGCCGGCGATCGCGCTCCCATCCGCCTTCTGACGCACCGTGCCGCGCAGCGCCTGCTTGGGACGCTTCGGCACGCGCGGTTGGACCGACCGCGCCGAGGGGCGTGAACCGCGCTTCTTCTTCGGCTTGTGCGGCTGCGCGAGCAGCACGAGGCCGATCACGGCCCCGATCAGCAGCGCGGCATAGACGAAGGGCCGCTTCGGCATTCCCTCGCTCCGACTAGCGCTTGCTCGGCGGCTTGTACCCGGGACGCTTCATCGGCTTGTGCTTCTCGAGCAGCTCGAGCGCGACCTCGACCGCCTTCTCGAGCTGCGGGTCCCGGCCTGCGGCGACGTCCTTGGGCCACTGGATCACCTCGATGTCCGGTGCGACGCCGACGTTCTCCACGACCCACTCGCCGTCCGTGTCCATGATGCCGAAGCTCGCTGCTGTCACGCGGCCGCCATCCATCAGCGGCGGGTAGCCGGAGATGCCGACGAGGCCGCCCCACGTGCGCGTACCGACCAGCGGGCCGATGCCGAGCTTCTTGAACATCCACGGCATCGCGTCGCCGCCCGAGCCGGCGCTCTCGTTGATGATCATGACCTTGGGGCCGTCCATCGTCCCAAACGGCGTCCGGCCGAGCCAGCCCTCGCGGTTCATCCAGTAGCACAGCACGTCGCGGTCGAGGACGTCGACGACGTAGTCCGCTACCTTGCCGCCGCCGTTGAAGCGCTCGTCGAGCACCAGCCCCTTCTTGTCGATCTGGCTGAAGAAGTCCCGGTTGAACGAAGCCATGCCTGCGCCCGCGGTGTTCGGCATGTACACGTACGCGAGCTTTCCGTCCGACAACTCGTCCACGCGCCGGCGGTTGGCCTCGACCCACGCCATGCGACGAAGCCGGTTGTCGCTCGAGACGGGAACCACGGTGCTCGTCCGCGCATCGCTGCCGTCGGCGTTTGCGCTGACCTGGATCTCTGTCGGCTGGTTCGCCGTCGCCTCGAAGTGCGCGTAGAGGTTGTTCGCGGTCGTGACCGGCCGTCCGTTCACCGCGATCAAGTAGTCGCCGACCTTGACGTCCACGCCGGGCACGGTGAGCGGCGCGCGCTGACGCGGGTTCCAGTTCTGACCAGTGTAGATGCGCGTGAAGCGGAAGCGATCGTTCTCGATCTTGAAGTCGGCGCCGAGCAGGCCGACGTCGATGCCGCGGTCCGCGGTCGGGATGTCGCCGCCGCTGACGTACTGGTGGCCGCAGCACAGCTCCCCGATCATCTCCATCATCAGCATGTTGAGATCGGAGCGGTGCTGGACATGGGGCAGGAACGCGCTCCAGCGGTCCCACATCTTGTCCCAGTCGATGCCGTGCATCTTCGGGTCGTAGAAGAAGTCACGCTGGATGCGCCAGCACTCCCTCAGGATCTGCGGCCACTCCGTCTCGGGCTCAACGCGGACCTTCACCCCGTCGATTTTGAGCGGCTTGCCGTCCTTTCCGGCTTCGTTCGTGATGCTCCAGCGCGATCCGGTTCGGACGAGCAGGCTGGTGCCGTTGGCCGCGACGCTCGCCCCCATGGCGCCGGAGACGATGTCCTTCGCCTTGCGCGACTTGAAGTCGAAGCTCTTGAGCGTGGGCTTGCCGCTCTGCGGCCGGTCGACGAAGAGCAGTGCCGACTTGCTGCACGTCAGGCCCCAGTAGTTTCCGGACGGGACAGGCAGCGCCAGGATGCGCTGGCTGATGCCCTCGACGTCGATGGAGGGCTTCGCCTCCTCCTTGGCGTCTCCGTCCTTGTCGTCCTTCTTCTCGTTGCCGTCCTTGCCGTCCTTGCCGTCCTTGCCGTCCTTGCCGTCCTTGTCGTTCGTGTCCCTCTCGGCTTCGTCGTCCTTTGCGTCGCCGTCCTTCTCCTCACCGGCGTCAGCTGGCTTCTTGCCCTTGCCGGGCTTCTTTTCGCCGCCCTTCTTGCCCTTCTTCTTCTTGTCGTCCTGGCCCTCGTCGCTGCGCGGGCCGAGCGGGTGCTTGCCGTCGGCCTTGAGAACGACGACGTAGAGGTTGCTCGAGCCCGGCCGCGCGGCCGATGTGCTCAAGTCCAGGCCGAAGCGCCGCGGTCCGCTGCTGACGGAAGCGGAGAAGAACAGGTGCTTGCCGTCGCGAGAGAACGCGGGCGCGATGGCGGACGAGAACCCGTCCGTCAGCGGCGTGACCGTGCCGGTTGCGACCTCGAACAGGGAGACGCCGTCGTAGGCCGTCACGGGGTCCTTGGTCTCGAACGCGATCCACTTGCTGTCGGGCGACCACACGCCGAAGGGGTGCCACCGTCCGAGCGAGCCCTGGTTCGTCGCGATGTCGGTGACCTTGCCGCCCTCGAGCGACACGTACGCCAAGCGGTTCGCCTTGTCGTTGAACAAGATGTGCTTGCCGTCCGGACTCCAGACCGGGTCGTCGTAGAAGCGCGCGCCGCCCAGGTCGTAGCTCTTGGCTTCCTCGCGGCCACGGCGGTCACGAACCACGAGCTTGTACTCGCCGCCTGCGTCCGAGAACCAGGCAATCTTGTCGCCCTTGGGGCTCCACACCGGGCTGCGCTCGTGCGTACCGGGTGAGTTCGTGAGGTTGCGCGCGCGCCCATGTTCGCGCGGCACGGTGATGATCTCGCCGCGCGCCTCGAAGACGGCGCGCTTGCCGTTCGGCGAGATCGCCGCGTCCCGCACGAAGCCCTTCACGGTCTTCCAGCGCGGCAGGCTGCCGAGGCCGTCCGTACGCACCTTCACGCTCAACCGGCGGAAGCGCTTCGTCTTCGGGTCGTACGTGCGGATCGCGCCGGCCACCGAGAATGTCAGCACGCCGCCGCCGGCGGTCATGCTCTGGACGCCGAAGTCCTTGAAGTGGGAGATCTGCTCGACGTCCTTGCTTCCGGGCGTGAACTTCCAGATGTTCATCTGGAGCGAGCCGTCCTTGCCCTTGCGGTCCGACGCGAAGTAGATGTCGCCGTCGAGCCAGCAGGGAAAGCTGTCGTTGGCGCCTGCTTGAGGCACGACTTCGACGTCGCGGGTCGCCGGGTTGAAGAGCCAGATCGAGGGGGTGCGACCGCCGCGGTAGCGCTTCCACGAACGGAAGGGGTCGCGCACGTTCGTGTAGGCGATGCGGTTGCCCGCCTTGTTGAAGGTCGCCCAGCCCGCGCGCGGAATGTCCGTGGGCTTTGGCTGGCCGCCCTCGACGGGCACGGTGAACAACCGCTGGACCGGCGCCCCGCCGATGCGTCCGCTCGAGAAGAGGATGTGCCGGCCGTCCGGGTGCCAGTCGCGCATCCAGTCGCCGCCCGGATGCCAGGTGAGGCGCCGCGGTACGCCACCGTCGATCGAGATGACGTAGACGTCGGCGTTGCCCTCGTACTCCGCCGTGAACGCGACCCACCGGCCGTCGGGGCTGAACCGCGGACTGACCTCGCGTCCGATGTGGCTCGTGAGGCGCCGGGCGGTGCCGCCGTCGCGCCCGACGATCCACAGGTCGTTCGCGTAGACGAAGACCACGTGGTCCTTGGACGCCGTCGGCATCTGGAGCAGGAGCGTCTCCTGCTCGTCCATACCGTTCTCCGCCATGGTGGCGTTCGGCGCGAGCGCCAGAATCAACGCGAGTGCGAGTGCGCGGACTCCGAAACGGGCTGCCTTGGACATTGCGTCACCTCCGGGGCCGTCAAGCGCCGCACTGTACGGGATCCGGAGGGGACACGCGACGTAGACTGCGAGCGATGCGGCGCTGGTCCCTGTTCCTGCTCGTCTTGCTGGCGGCCTGCGGCGAGCCGCGGCGCGAGACACCGGAGGTCGCGACGTTCTCCATCGTTGCGCGCGATTCCGTCACGGGCGATATGGGCGTCGCCGTGCAGAGCAAGGTGTTCGGGGCCGGCGTGATCGTGCCGTACGTGCGGGCCGACGTCGGTGCCCTTGCCACGCAGGCGCTGGCCAATCCGCGCTACGGGCCGGACGGCCTCGAGATGCTCGACGACGGGCTCGCTGCCGATGACGTCGTTGCGCTCCTAACCGATGCCGACAAGGGCCGCGACCGGCGTCAGCTCGGGCTTGTGGACAGCCGCGGCCGGGCGGCGGCGTTCACGGGTGAGCGCACGCTTGCGTGGGCAGGCCACCACACCGGCGACGGCTATTGCTGCCAGGGCAACATCCTCGCGGGACCGAAGGTGGTCGCCGCGATGGCCAAGGCCTACGAGAAGACCAAGGGCGACCTCGCGGAGCGACTCGTCGCGGCGATGCGTGCCGGACAGAAAGCCGGTGGCGACAGGCGCGGGCGCCAGTCGGCGGCCTTGCTCGTGGCGCGTCGTCACGGTGGATACCGCGGATTGAACGACCGCTACATCGACATCCGTGTCGACGATCACAAGAAGCCCATCGAAGAGCTCGCCCGGCTCTTGAAGCTCCGGCGCGGATTCCTGCCCGAGCCCGCGATCCCGAGACAGGTGGAAGGCGTCGGACGGGAGACGCGCCGTTGGGATCCCGCCGCTCCGTCGCCGCGTGCCCTGTGGGAGCGCTGGAAGCGGCTCCGCCTCGAGCGGGACTACGCCGCGATCCTGGCGCTGTGCAGCCGGGACTACCGCGAGAAGCACGACGTCGCCGCGCTGAAGAAGACCGACGCCGAGCATGCACGCGCGCAGCATGCCGCCGAGAACGCGGTCTACATCGGAACGAAGATCGAGGGCGACAAGGCGAAGCTCTACTTCGATGACCCCAGGAAGGACGAGCCGGTCAGGGTGCTCTTCGTCAAGGAAGGCGGAGCCTGGCGCATCGTCCCGTGATGGCGAGGGAGGGCGCAAGGCCCTCCTCTACATGTTTGTCCATGTGCCTATGCCAATGGCATGTAGGGACGGGCCTTGTGCCCGTCCGCGATTCACGAACCCCGTACGCGTTCCGCCTCTCTGTCCCACTCGTCGGCAAGAACGGCGTACGTGCGGTGGTTGTCCCAACCGACGCCGGGCAGCCAGCGCGCCTCGCGCTCTTCCCCTTCGAAGCGCAGGCCGAGGTTCTCGAGCACGCCGACCGAACCCTTGTTGAGATTCGAGCAGCAGATCTTGATGCGACGGAAGCCCCACGCGTCGAAGCCGGCCGTGATGAGAGCGGCGACGGCTTCCGTGCAGTAGCCCTGCCGTTGCCGGGATCCGCGGACCCAGTACCCGATCTCACCGGTCAGGTCCTCGGGAATGATCCTGTGGATGCCCGTGCCGCCGATCACCTCACCGCCTTCGCGTTCGAAGATGCCCATCACGAAGTCGAGCGACTCCGGGAAGTTCCGGTCGCGCGTGAAGCGGTTGATGATCTGCGCGCTCTCGTCCACCGACGCGTGCTCCTTGGCTGCCCAGGGAAGCCACGGCAGCAGCGCCTCACGGTCCTCGGCGACCGCCACGTGCAGGCCCTCGGCGTCCGAGGGCTCCCACCAGCGCACGACGGTGCGCTCCGTCACCACGGGGCCGGGCAGGGGATCGGGTCGTTTCCAGGGGGCAGGGGCGTTCATGGGGAGTTCGCAAGGGTCGAATCCAGGCACCCGAACAGGGCCGAAAACCCGCTGTTCGGGGCCTGGCGTTGCATCACAGGGTCTTTCGTCCTCGGGGTCTACGGCTGCTACCGGGGAACGTGGCCGATACAGTACGCGTCCTTCTTGTGGACATTTTCGCACCGGGTCGGCTGTCGGAGCGGGCAGTACGGTTCGGCAGCC
>JANQJW010000076.1 GCA_028281445.1 Planctomycetota bacterium
TCGCCGCTAGACACTCTGTCGATGAACCGCGGCATGTCTGACCGAATGTCGATCCGCACGGGCACGACGGCCTGCACGGCGCTCAGAACGTCCTGATCACGAAGAGTGCTCTGCTCCATCCTGGCACAGAGCGGACAGGCCTGAACGGTCTCATGCACGAGTAGTGGCCGCTGCGTCGCGCGCGCGACATCGAGCGCTTCCTTGAGTGTGCCGAGCCACTGAATCGACCCGTCACGGACCGGCTCGTAGGACACGAGCGGTGCAGGAATCGGGGGGCTTGGCTCCGCTTCAACCGCGGGCTCTGCGATGGGGATGAGGCGGAGGGTCACCGAGGCCGAGGGGCCGACACCCGCCGCACCGTCGCGTCGCGCGACAAGCCCAACGACGGCAATCCAGAGCAGGAGGACCGCGGCGACACCCGCACTCAACGCTGCTGATCGCCTCAAGCTGCGGCGCCTCTTCTCTTGCCACAGTTCATCGAATCGCAGCCTCGCTCCATCGCTGCCGGGATCGCAGCCGACCGTAGCGACATGGACCATCCTGTAGAGTTCAGTCTGTGCCGCAAAGGTAGCGTCCGAATGTAGTTCCGCGGAAAGCCCCTGGACGTCGGCGTCGTCAAGCCTGCCCTCTACCCAGTCGCGAATGCGGTCTGATCTGGTCCTCGCACTGCGCATGAGCTAGCTAACCAAGTCCCTTCGGTAGCTCTCGACGGCACGCGCGACCAACCGGGTGGCGCGCCGGAGGCGTGACTCAACCGTCTTGACGGGTGTCCTGCTGAGTTCGGCTATCTCGGCGCACGTCAGTCCCTCGAATCGAAACATCAGGAAGACCTCGCGAGCGCCGTCGGGCAAGCTCGCGATCGCCAGTTGCATCTTCGAACGAAGAACCCTGTGATAGTCGCCACGCGCAGATCCATCGACCGTGGGTTCCTGCGTCGCGTTCGCTGACCGGACTCGTCCCACGGCCTCTCTGGCGAGCGCCGCGCGTCGAGATCGCCTGCGAGAGCGGTTGAGGTAGAGGCGAAAGGCCGTCTTGCGGAGATAGCCCTCTTGGCTCCCCTGGCCGCGGAAGTCCCGCCTCTTTCTCCATACGGCGAGAAAGGTCTCCTGCAGGAGATCTTCTGCGTCTGAACGGTTGCGGCAGAGTCGAAGCAAGAAGCGGAAGACGAGGTCCCGCCTACTTCGGTAGAGCGCCTGGAACTCATGCCGATTCATTCCCGACAACGCATGCCTCACCCAGCTGACTGGCAGGGCGGTGGACGCCGCGGCGTCCCGCCGCCCTGCCGTGCGGAGTCAGATCTTCGCCAGGTTCCGGGCCACCGTCTTGGCGTTCTCAGCACGCATCGTCTTCGACGCCGTGAGTGCCTCGGTGCCGAGCGCGCGATGACGGTTCGCCATCTTTGCGAGCGGGCAGCGATTCTGACAGTCGAACTCGGACGACTCGCCGGACAGCGGACACGATCCGCCGCAATCTTCGCCCGCAAACACGGGCATGGCGAGGGCCGCGAGCACGACCAGGGAAAGCAGGAACTTCATCACGGTACTCCTTGAGGCACTTGCCTCTTCACGCACATAGACAGTGCGACTCGTCGCGGCCCCCCAGCAGACTCGCGACGTAGGTACAAAGTCCGGGCGGCGCCAATCCAGCGTGGGATTCGTGCCGAGCGAACGCGCGTCTGTAGTCTCGGTCGACAGAGCGGGGGCGGACGGTGGTGGTGTGGCAGTGTTCCGCTACACCCGTTCGCTCTCTCAGCAGCAGTCGCTCTGCGGCCCGCTACGTGGCGCGCCAGGTCGGACAGCGCCAGGTCAATGCAACGCGGGCTGAGCTGGCGACAATAGATAGAGAGTCATGGCGCGTCTTCGCAAGCTGCTGGTCCGATACCGAACCAAGCGCGATCTGCGTGCGTTCGCTTCACTGTTCGACGCCACGGCACCCCAGTTGCTGCGCATCGCGACGTACCTGACGAGTGACCCTGCGCTCGCGGAGGATCTCGTCCAAGAGACGTTCCTGACCCTCATCGCGCGAGCGGATCAATGCGACCCCAGCCGGCCCGTGACGCCATGGCTGGCCGGGATTCTGCGCAACCATGCACGCAACACCACTCGACGCGAGAACCGCCGCAGAGCGGCACCGCTGGGCACCGAATCCGGCCGCGAAGCGGACCTGGACGCCGCTCTCGACGGTCTGGAGTGGAGCGGCCGGATTGCCGAGGCCGTCGCGGGACTGCCGGAGGCGTATCGAAGTCCGCTCGTCTTGCGACTGCGTCACGGTCTCGCACCCGCCGAGATCGCGGAGGTCTTGGGCAAGGCCCCCGGCACCGTTCGACGCATCCTTCATCGCGGGCTCACTACGCTGGCCTCGCGCCGACTCATCCACAGTCAGGAGCTGGGTGCGGCACTATTGAGATAACCCCGCATAGGCGCCGCACCAAGGCCCACGCGTTCTACCGACACCTGGCATGTGGGCAGACGAGCCTTCGCCTTGCCAAGGAACTCAGCCCCGCCCGCGAGGACTGGCGCAACGAGTGTGGGCGGTGAACCCAAGCGCCGCCTCCTACAGGGTCTTGCGAAGGACTCTTCGATCGGGATGGGACTCCACTTCGACGTATCCCATTCCATCGTAGAGTCGGAGCGCCGCAGCATTGTCGATGAACACGCTCAGTTCGATGTACTGGACATCGAGCTCACGCGCTGATTCCTCCAGCAGGTCTAGAGCTGTGCGCCCATGCCCACTTCCACGGTGCTCGTCGCCGATCTCGATCCACACCAGGTAGAAGTGCTGACCATCCCTCGCGTCGTGATGCTCGAACCACAGCGTGCCGATGGGCTCGCCGCCGACAACCAGAGCCTGAAATCGATTCAAGGGCGAGGCAGGAGGGCGCCGCAGTTCTATGTGTTGCCTCGCACTTCGGGCGGCCTCGACCGGCTCTCTACCGGCTTGTATCCACGCGCCTGCCAAGGCGTCTACTACGCACGCCACGCAGACCTCGATCTCACTCGGAGTCATAGGGCGCAGTCTCGGGTGATCGACGGGCTGGTCAGTCACCGGCAGCATGCTGATGTTGTAGCTGATTGGCAGACTTCACCGCACGATCCTCCGAGCCCCTACGGCACCCTCACCTTGACGATCTGGCTCCTTGCCACAACGAGATCGTCCTTGATCACAAACGCTTGAATCGTGTGGGTCCCAAGGTAACCAGCGTGTTCCCACCGAGACCTTGCATTCCCCTGGCCTCCCCGTAAGACCACTCCGATACGCGCCGATGAACGGTCGCAACCGGGGGCTCAGTCGCTCAGCGGGGAGTAGGGACCGGGAGCTGTGGGCCCCACGTGCGACGATGACCACAGTCGGCCGGCAGAGGTGTGACTGCCTAGCGCGCGCAGGCTGTCGCCTCGTAGGCCAACGCTCGCGACATCGACCAAGCCCGCATCCAGAAGCGCAGCAGGAGCTGAGAGTGTGCCTGAACGCGACGTCCCCGAAGATCGATTCATAGCAGCGCTCCGCGGCGTAATCCGTGTCGCCGTCCGCGTCCTCGCCATTCTGATGACGGGCGTCATTGTTATCGGCGTGGTGGACGTTGCCTGGACGCTGCACGAGAGGGCAATGGCCCCGCCGAAGTTCCTGCTGACGATCAGCGACATGTTGGCGATGTTCGGGGCATTCATGGCAGTGCTGATCGCGATAGAGATCTTCGTCAACATCGTCCTCTATCTGCGGGACGACGTCATTCACGTCAAGATTGTCATGGCGACCGCGCTGATGGCGATCGCTCGCAAGGTCATCATTCTCGACTTTGATGCTCTCGAGCCGGAGTATATCTGGGCCACTGCAGGAGTTGTGTTCGCCATGAGTGCTGGGTACTGGATCGTCTTCAGGGGCGTCCCCGACAGCCCTGGAGGCAGATCCGGACTCTAGGAGCAAGGAGCTCGCCAAGCGGCACTGCCTGCGCCTAGGGAGTGCGGCGCTTGGCGGACCCGGGCCGTGTTCATGCCGAGCTGTGCGTGGGGCCTGTCGACGGACAGCCGCAGTACATAGCCATCATCTATGGACTGGCCGTCTGGATGCTATGACGCGTTGGGGCCGCTATGCGTTCACTGGGGGTGCGCTGAACTGCAATCGCGCGTAACGCGTTGCACCGAAGGAGCCGGGAGCAGTGACTCACTTCGACCAGATCGTCCTTGCTGACACGCTGGGTGGCGGGCAACCAAGAGGCCGTCGCACGAGTGAGAGCTCTTGCAGGCGGTTGCGCCCCACGCCCGCGCGGCTCGCCCGCATGGACGGTGCGCGGGTGACGATCCTCCACGCTTGGCAGGTGTTCGGCGAAAGCCTGCTGCGCCAGATCGCTCGAGTTCCTGATTCCGAGCTCCAAGAGCTGCTGAGCGAGACACGGGAGACTCGAGGAAGACAGGTCTGAGAGCTTGTGGACTCTGCCCAGCTTGATGGGGTGGAGTGGGACATCCGCATGGCCAACGGGCCTACCTGCGAGGTTCTCACTCAGGTGATCGAGCATGAGCGCGCGGACCTGATCGTCATGGGGACCGTCGTTCGTACCGGGATTCGCGGGCTTATCGTTGGAAGCATGGCGGAAGATGTGATTCAGAGAGTGGGCTTTGACCTTCTCCCCGAAACCCGGTCCACCCCCGGCGCTACTTTTCTCATAATGAACGGGAGCGCAGGGACATGCGAAAGAGCAGATACACCGAGCAGCAG
>JANQJW010000083.1 GCA_028281445.1 Planctomycetota bacterium
GCTCGACGCCAAGCTCTACGGCGAAGGCATGCGTGGTGGAAAGAAGGTCGGCGGCCTCGAAGATCCCAAGGAACAAACCGCCTTCGTCGACAGCGTGACGCACGAAGAAGGCGTCCTCATGCTGCGCCTTCTGCTCGACGAGTGGGACAAGGCCGACAAGGAGGGCAAGGACCCGTCTTCGGAGATGGTCGACCTCTACTTGCGCGGCGACGGGGATCGGCTGCTCACGTACGCGCTGGCGCAGCTGGCCGGCGACAAGGTGCCCAAGGACCTCGGCGAACGGCTTCTCAAGGCGATCGGCGAGGAACGCAACGAGCGCCAGGCCAAGGCGATCGTCGAGATCCTGAAAGCGAACCCCAAGCGCAAGCACTTCTTCGCGGTCGGGGCCATGCATCTACTCGGGCCGAAGAGCGTGCAGGAGTACCTCGCGGCGCACGGGATCAAGACGAGCCGCGTACCCGTCGCGAAGCCCACCACGGAGTCGGCGCCCGCGGGCAAGCCCGAAGAGAAGAAACAGCCGGCAGGCGCCGGCGCGGGGAATTAGCTACCCCGCCGCCGTAGCGAACGCAGGCGCGGTGGGCTCGGCGTGGCTCGCGTCGGCCTCGAGCGAGGCGCGCATTCGCTGCGCGACCCAGTCGGCGAACGGGCCGACGTGGATGTAGAGCGCGCACAGCACGACGGTCTGGTACAGCGACCCCGGGTTCTTGCGCCCGACCTCGCAGATCGTCCGCCAGAAGTGCCGTCGTCCCGAGCGGCGTACGCCTAGCGTCCACGCAAAGCGCAGGAACGAGCGCGCCGCTTGCAGCGCGTGACCGCGGCCGCGCTTGAAGCGGCGCTTGGACGTGTCGAGGGCCAACGCCACCTCGCGGACACGCGCGTAGAAGCGCTCGGGCTCGTAGATCGTCTCCAGCACCCGGATGTAGTCGCCCACGATCTCGGCGCGCGGTCGCAGCGGCTCGAAGTTGAGCCCGCCCGTGCACTGGTCCCCCTGTCCGCTGGGGGCGATGCCGTTGTCCGCTGGCAGCCGTCCCTCCTCGGCGAGCCTGCGCGTGAGTTGCGTGTTGGGCAGGGCGTAGAGCAGCCCGACCATGTTCACCGGGATCGCTGTCTCCTCGACGCACTCGATGATGCCGCGGGCGACGCTACCGCGTTCCGTGTCGAAGCCGATGATGAAGCCGGCGTGGACCATCATTCCGTGCCGGTAGATCTTGTGGATGCTCTCCTTCAACGAGCGCTTCGTGTTCTGGCGCTTGCGCGTTGCGATCAGCGTTTCCTCGTCCGGGCTCTCGATGCCGACGAACACGTAGAAGAAGCCGCAGTCCTGCATGAGCCGCATGAGCTCATCGTCGTCGGCGAGGTTGACAGAAGCCTCGGTCGAGAACTCGAACGGCCAGTCGCGCTCCTCGAGCCATGTCCTGAGGTGGGGGAGGAACTGCTTCGCGAGCTTCTTGTTGCCGATGAAGTTGTCGTCGACGAAGTCCACGTGCCCGCGCCAGCCGAGGTCGTAGAGAACCTGCAGCTCGTGCAGCATCTGCTCTGTCGTCTTGGCGCGCGGTACGCGTCCGTAGAGCTCGATGATGTCGCAGAACTCACACGAGAACGGGCAGCCGCGGCACCACTGCACTCCCACGTTGAGGTAGCGGTCTAGCTGCAGGAGATCGAAACGCGGGCACGGTGAGGTCGTGACGTCCGGGCGATCCGGGTCGACGTACATCTTCTGCGGCGCGCCGCGCTCGAGATCCGCAAGGAAGCGCGGCATGGTGAGCTCGGCCTCGCCGAGCACCAGGTGATCCGCCTCTGCATAGAGGTGGGGACTGGACGTGGCGTCGGGACCTCCGACGACGACGGTCTTGCCCTTCGCCTTCGCCTCACGGATGAGATCGAGTGCGTCGCGCTGCTGGGGCAGCATGCCGCCGATCAACACGAGGTCGGCGTCGTCGAGCTCGCGGCTGCGCCAGGTCTGGACATTGCAGTCCACGAGGCGGATGTCCCACTCCTGCGGCAGCAGCGCGGCGACGGTGATGAGGCCCAGCGGCGCAGCCGGATAGCGTGCGCCCGCCTGGCGGCATGTGTCGCTGAAGTTCCAGAACGACGCCACGCGGAAGCGGGGGTTGACGAGGAGGCAACGCACATCGGCGATGCTACGGATTCGCACGGCGGAGTACCAGCCGCCGGGCCGATCGGGCCTTTGGTGGGGCGTCTGTTGGCGCCCTGTTGGTGCACGGCCACCCGGGCTCTTGGGGCCCGGCCTGCTCTGCTACGCTCTCGCGTTCCTTCGCGCGTCCACCGGAGCGGACGCATTCGGGATGATCCGTCGGCTCCGGGAGACGAATCCATGGCACGCAGCCTCTTCGCCTTCATCGCAATCGCGGTCGTTGCAGCCCTCTTCGCGGCACCGGCAACGGCCGCCGAGAAGTACACCCGCGGCCTGCGCTACCCGAGCCTCACGCCGGACGGCAAGGCGGTTGTCTTCTCCTACCGCGGCGACATCTGGGTGGCGGACACCGATGGGAAGTCGCCGGCGCGCCGCCTGACGATTCACGAGGCCCAGGACACGCTGCCGCGCGTCAGCCCGGACGGCAAGACGGTCGCGTTCTCTTCACAGCGAAACGGCGCCTACGACATCTTCCTCGTGCCGATCATCGGCGGCGAGGCAAAGCAGATCAGCTTCCACAGCGGCATCGAGGTGATGGCCGACTGGTCCAAGGACGGCAAGAAGATCCTCTTCGTCAGCAACCGCGACGCGTCGAAGTACCGCCTCAACGTCTACGAGATGCCTGCGACGGGCGGACCCGCGCGCCGCATCACGAAGGACGGCGGCCGCGATCCGTCGTACTCGCCGGACGGCAAGCACATCGTGTACGCGCGCGGCTTCAACACGATCTACCAGGACAACTACGAGGGGTCGGGCAACTACGACCTCTACACCATTCCCGTGGAGGGCGGCCTGCCCAAGCCGCTGACGAAGACCGGCGGCAACGAGCGCTATCCGTTCTACGCGCCCGACGGCAAGCACATCTGGTTCGTCGCGGAAGAGAAGGGCGTCGCGAACTTCTACTCGATTCCCGCTGAGGGCGGTAAGCGCAAGGCGCTCACCAAGTACAAGGGTGTCGACGTGCACCGCCCCGATCTCGCATGGAACGGCAAGGTGGTCGTTTTCGAGCGATGGGGCCACCTCTTCACTACCGACCTTGCCGGCAAGGACACCAAGGCCAAGCAGCTGCCGCTGGTCGTACGCGGCGACGTGCGTCACAGCGGTGTTGCACAACGCACGGTCACCTCCGGCGCGCAGCACGTGCACGTGAGCAAGGACGGCTCCTCGCTGGTCTTCAGCCTTCACGGCGACATCTGGATGACGGCGGGCAGCGGGGGCAAGGCCAAGCGCCTGACCTCGGGGCCCTTCCTCGACGAGTGGCCGCGCCTCAGCCCCGATGGCACGAAGATCGCCTTCCAGTCGGATCGATCGGGCAACAGCGACGTCTGGCTGCTCGACGTCAAGTCGGGCAAGACCACGCGCGCAACCAAGCACAAGGCGGGCGACTTCTTTCACGCCTGGCGCCCGGACGGCCGCAAGCTCGTCTTCTGCTCGGAGCGCAGTGGCAACCGCGAAATCTGGGACATCGACCTCGAGACGCACGAGACGACCCAGCTCACGAGGCACAGCGCAGCCGATGATGATCCCGTGTACTCGCCGGATGGCCGCCACATCGCGTTCGACTCCGGCCGCGAGGGCTCGCAGGCGATCTACATCATGGACGCGGACGGCAAGAACGTGCGTCGCGTGACGAACGGCGGCGGGTTCCTGCAAGTGCCGAACTTCTCGCCGGACGGACGGCTGATCAGCTACGAGTCCTTCAACCCCGGCTCCGGCCGCTCAGGCGGCCTCTTCGTCGTCAGCGCCTCCGGCGGCCCCGCGATGTCGATCTCGCGCGACGGCTCGACGGCGTGCTGGAGCCCGCGCGGCGACTACATCTACTTCACCGCCGGCAACGGCGGCAACGAGGAGATCTTCCGCGTGCCCGCGCCGACCACGGTCGAGAACCGCGAGAAGGTGCCCTTCCTCGGCACGGTCGAGGTCGACCTCCGGAAGGAGCTCGCCAACCTCTTCGAGGAGGCCTGGCGCAGGCTGCGCGACGGGTTCTACGACCCGAAGATGCACGGCGTCGACTGGAACGCGATGAAGAAGAAGTATCGCGACATGGCCGTCGACGCGGAGGACAAGGCCGAGTTCCAGAACGTCGTGATGCAAATGCTGGCGGAGCTCAACGCGAGTCACCTCGGCATCTACGGCGGCCGCAAGAGCTCGAACACGGTGTCGGCGCGCGTTGTTCCGACCGGCTACCTGGGTGTGGAGCTCGCGGACAAGCCCGGCGAGAACGGCGGTCGCAAGATCATCTCCGTGTTCCCGAAGGGACCGGCCGACGCGGCCGGCCTGCGTGTAGGCGACGAGATCGTCGGCATCAACCGCAAGCGCGTGAAGAAGGACACCGACATCGACAAGCTGCTGGCCGGCACGGTGAAGAAGGAGATCCGGATCCGCTTCCGCCCGATCAGTGAAGAGGGCTCGGGCGATCCGCGCAACGCGACGATCGAGCCGATCGGCGCCGGTACGTATCAGAAGATGCAGTACGCGAAGTGGGTCAGCGACAACGCAGGCAGGGTCAAGAAGGCCGACCGTCGCATCGGCTACATCCACCTGAACGCGATGAACCCGCAGAACCTCAACAAGTTCCGCAACACGATCGACAACTGGAACCGCATCAACCGCCGCGGGCGGGGCAAGGGCATCCAGGGTCTCATCCTCGACGTGCGCGAGAACGGCGGCGGCAACATCCACCAACAGCTGATGCAGGTGCTCCAGGCGCGTCCCTATGCCGCGGTACGGGCCCGGGGCATGCCCGTCAAGGTCACGCAGCCGGCGCTCTACTGGGACAAGCCCGTCGTCGTCCTGATCAACGAGCGCTCGTTCTCCGACGCTGAGGTGTTCCCGTACATCTTCCAGTACGCCAAGGTCGGCAAGGTCATCGGGGTGCCGACGCCCGGTGGCGTTATCGGGACGAACGACATCACGCTGTCGGACGGTACGAAGCTTCGCATCCCGCGCGTCGGCTACTACGGCATGGACGGCACCAACCTCGAAGGCCACGGCGTGAAGCCGGACATCTTCGTCGAGGAGTCGCCGGAGGACCGCGCCAAGGGCCGCGACCCGCAGCTCGCACGCGCGATCGACGAGATCAAGGCGCAGATGAAGACCGCCAAGAAGGACGCGCCGAAGACCGACAAGCCCAAGACGGACAAGCCGAAGACCGACAAACCCACGACCACCGAGCCGACACCCGACGCGCCGAAGCCCGGCGCCGTGAACACCAAGGGCACGGCGATGGACCCGTTGGCCGACGTGAAGCCCGGCGAGTGGGTGCGCTACAGCGCGGCGCTGCCCAACAGCGCCGAGAAGACGGTCATGCGCGTGACGGTGCTCGAGGTGAAGGACGGCACTGTCCACCTCGAGCGCGAGACGGAGAGCGGCCCGCCGCTCCCGCTGCCGCTGCCGACCGAGGCCCCGCAGGTGCCGCTCCTCGAGGGGTTGAGCAGCATGGGGCGCATCGTCAACCAGGAGACCGTCACCGAGGAGATCGACGGCAAGAACGTCGAGGTCGCCATCATTACGATGGAGGCGTTCGGCGGTCAGCTGCGCATGTACTTCAGCAACGCGATTCCCTGCATGGGCCTGATGAAGGTCCAGATGGGCAAGGCCGTGATCCTCGAGGCGCAGGAGTGGGGCGTCGAGGAGACCGAAGAGCCCACACCGGAGAAGGCGCCCGACGAGGCACCGAAGCCCACGCCGGCCGAGAAGCCGATGGAGAAGTCGGCCAAGCCCGGGCCGCGGCCCGCGGACGACGTCCCGGGGCCGCGCGCTCGCGCTCCGCGGAACGGCAAGGGCTCCGGGCTTCGCAATCCGCTCTACGACGCGAAGGTCGGGGAGTGGATCCGCCTGCGCAGCATCGTGCAGGGCGAGGAGACGATCGCCACGCTGCGGGTGACCGAGGTCAGCGAGGACGAGGTGCACCTCGAGAGCCGTGTCGCCTACAGCGGCAGTGAGATCCGTGGTGCGGTCCTCAAGCGGCCGCGCAACGAGTTCATGCAGATGGGCCGCCGCGGCGGCCGCGCGAAGGTCGAGATCGGCAAGGAGACCGTCGAGGTCAAGGGCAAGTCGATCGAGTGCATCACCATCACGCGCACGAATCGGCGCGGCCAGGTCGACAAGCGCTGGGTCTCCAACGAGGTTCCCGTCAACGGCGTCGTGCGTCGCGAGCGCGGGGGCAAGGTCGTCCAGGAGCTGCTCGACTGGGGTACGGGCGAGCCGCCCGCGCTGCCGGCGCAGGGGGAGTAGGGAAGCCGCCCACGCCGATACGGGCGTCGATGTAGGGGCGACCCGAGCGTAGCGAGTGGTCGGCGGCCCGCGATCCTCTGTACGCGGCTAGACCGGTGATGGAGGGCCGACCACTCGGCCCGTGGGGCCTCGGGTCGCCCGTACATCGCTGGCCGGGACCGGCGAACGCGCTCTGAAACTCGACGTTCCCGTACGTTGTGTAGATGGGCGTGGGAACCCAACGGCGGCGGAGGTACGTGATGCGAGCTCTCGCGGGAGCCCTGTGCCTTCTCATTGCGGCACTCGCTGCGGCCCAGCCCGCGCATGCCCACGGCGGGGCTTTCGGTCCCCCCCCGCGGCCCCAGGCCAAGGGCCCGCCCGGTGGTGGCGTCGGGGATCCCCCTTCCCACGTCGACCCCGGTTTCGGTGGCCCGATCGTCACGCCGGGCCCGGGTGGCGGGGTCGGACCGAATCCGAGCAAGCGAAAGCGGCCGACGACCACGAGCTTCGAGACGTCGTGGCAGCTGTGGTGGGATCTCAACCGTCTGTACTTCCTCCCCAAGCGCCGCGCCACGGCCACGCCCACAACGGGCGGCGACTCGCTTCGGCCGTCCAAGGAGACCTGGGAAGCGTCCCGCGTTCGGATCGCACGCGAGCGTGTCGAGCCATACCTGCTCGATCTCCTCGAGAGCGGCCACGTGAAGGACGACGACACCATCGCCTCATCGCTCCTGGCCGTTTCGAAGATCGCGACGACGGCCCGTGCCATCAACGTGCTGTTGCGCTACGCGGAGGACGACAAGGCGGCCGACATCGTGCGGGAGTCGGCCGCGCTGGGACTCGGCCTGCTGCGCCGCTCGAACCCGGCCCAGCAGTTCAAGCCCGTGCAGTACGACATCATTCGCGGGCGCCTCCTGAAGATTCACGACCAATACGTGACAGGCAAGAAGCTGCTCGTGCCGTACCGAACGCGGGCCTTTGCAATGCTCGCCATCGGCTTGTTGGGAGACCAACCGTTCCAGCAAGACGCCGTCAGCAAGGACGGGCGCCTGATCTGCAAGATCATCTGGCAGCGCCTCGGCGTCGCCTACAAGGACCGCCAGCTCCACATCGCTTCGCTCGCCGCGCTCAGCCTGCAGCCGCGTGCCGGCATCCCCGACGGCGTCGTGAAGGGGTTGCGAAGCATCGTGCTCGGCTCGAAGGTGCAAGGACGATCGTGGGATGCCTTCAAGCGCGCGCATGCCGTGACCGCGCTCGCGCGCCTCGGCGGCCCCTCGGCCAATGCGCTGCTGCTGCGTGTCCTCAACGACCGGAAGAAGAACGTCGTCATCCGTCTTGCGGCGGCGCTCTCGTTCGCTCACCGCGCACTGGAGCTCGAAGGACCGGAGCGAACGGCGGCGATCCGTACGCTCAAGAAGACATTCGTACTCGAGCAGGAGATGCTCGGCGTAGGCCTCGCCAACATCGCGCTCGGCCGCATGGTGGGGGCCGATCTCGCCGCCGGGTCGACGCGCGTGCTCGAGTTCGACAAGGCCGACACGTTGCTCCTCGAGCGCGCCGAGAAGGCACCTTGGTACATGCGCGGCTTCGCGGCGTTGGGACTGGCATTGGCCGCCCGCGAAGGCGACGCCAAGAACCCGATCGTGCGTCGCTTCCGCCTGCGCGCCCAGACGGTGCTGCTGAAGATGGCGCGCGACGAGAAGGCCGAGCCCAGCGTGCGCGGCGCGGGCGTCGTCGGTCTGGGACTGCTCGGGCAGGCGGGCGTCGTCCCCGCCGTTCGTGCGATCGTGCCGCAATCCGACGTAGACGCCGAAGTACGTGCCCACGCGGCCGTAGCGCTCGGTCAGATCCAACGCTCATCGCCCGAGGCGATCGCGGTGCTGGAGACGGCCGCTGCCGAACGCGGCCGCGACGCGCTCCGGGCCGGCGCGGCCCTCGGCCTCTCTCTGCTCGGCAGCCGCAGCGTCACGCCGCGCCTGCTTGACCAGCTCGACGCCCAGGGATCGACGCGGCGGCTCGCCGGCACGACGCTGGCGCTCGGCTACCTGGGCGATTTCTCGGCGGTGGAACCGCTCATTGCGACGGTCGATGACGAGAGCGCGCGCGACCTCGTCCGGGCGATGGCGGCCGTCGCACTCGGACGCCTCCTCGATCCCGAGCCGCTTCCGAGCCTGTTGCGCCTGACGGGCGGCGTCTGCTATCCCGCGCGCACGCGCGCCTTCCATGAGGTCTTCACGCTCCGCTGATGACGAACGCTATCCGACCCTTCCTGTTGCTCTTCGCCGTGGTCGCCGGTCTGTGGATCACGGCGGCCGACGCGCACGCCCACGGCGGGAACTTCCGTAGCGGCGGGGGCGGCGGCGGCCTCGCGCGCCAGCCGATTCCCGGTGAAGACGACGATCCCCCCGAGCGGGTCGTCACGGAACGCATCGGTTGGCTTGCCGGCGACTGGCAGGTGTGGTGGCGTCTCAACCGTCATGCGCTTCTGCCCGACAAGCGCTCGGTGCGTCGCCGCGCGGGTGGCGGTACGACGGGCTCGGGTCTCTTCGAGATGGGCGATGCCGGTACGGCGGGACTCGATGCCTGGGAACGCGCGCTGCGCGTCGGCGCGCTCGATCGCGCGGTGCCATACCTTCTCGAGCTCGTCGATGTGCGTGCGAAGACGCGTCCCCAGATGGTGGCTGCCGGGTTGATCGCGCTCGGGCGTATTGCGCGAGACAAGACGGCGATCAAGGAGCTTCGCCGCTATGCCGCGGACGAGAGCCGGATCCTCGAGGTGCGCGAGTCGGCGGTACTGGGCCTGGGGCTCCTGCGCCGCAGCGACCGCTCGGAACAGCTCGACGCGGCGACGCTCACGAGTCTGCGTCGCTTCCTGTTCGAGATCTTCGATGACAAGGACGCGCCGACGCGCGTGCGCGCGTTTGCCATCATCGCGATCTCCCTCCTGTCCGATCAGCCCTACCGCGAGGACGCCGTGCACCGCGACGGCCGCCGCGTCACGCAAGCCCTGTGGCAGCGCCTGCAGCGGCGCTATCCCTCGTCCGAGCTCCAGGTGGCTCTACTCACCGCGCTCGGCCGCCAACCGCGCGACGGTGTACCGAGCGGTGTGTTCCTGGGTTTGCGCGCCATCGCGAGCGGCAAGCCCTTCCAGAATCGTCGCTGGGACGGCCTGCGGCGTTCGCACGCCATGGCGGCCTACGCGCGCCTCGACGGACCGGCGTGGCTGCCCATGGCGCTCTGGGCGATGCGCGGCACGCACGACCACGTGGCGGTACGGGCCGCGTCCGCCATCGCGGTGGCCCAGCGCGCACCCGACCTGGACACGCAGGAGCGATTCCGCGCCGCGCGCTCGATCCGGCGCTCGCAGGTGCGCGAGCCGCATTGGTTCGTGCGCGGCCTCGGGCAGATCGCGAGCGCGTTCCTCCTCCGCGAGGATCTGCGGCGCGGCCGCAAGGAGCTGCTCGACGAGCTGAAGGTGGGCCACTACCTGTGCACACAGACCTTTGACGGCCGCAGCCTCACACGCCCGTTCAGCGCGCTGGCGGCCGGCATCTCGGTGTACGACGTCGAGCCACGCAACAAGGAGACCGCGGTCTACATCAAGCGCGTCCGCAAGGAGCTCGCCAAGGGCCTGAAGCGCGGGCGCGGCTCGGACCAGGTGCTGGGTGCCTGGGCGGTGGCACTCGGCCTGTCCGGTGCACGCGGCGCGCTGGAGCCGCTGCTCGACATCGTGAACGACGACAAGCGGGGCCACGGTCTCCGCGGCCACGCCGCCGTTGCGTTGGCCCACATCGGCCTCGACACGCCGGAGGTCGTCGACGCGCTGCACGAGGCGGCGCGCGAGCGCATCTCTCCGGATGTGCACCTCCGTGCCGTGGAGGCCCTGGCGTTGCTCGCGCCGCCCGACACGACCGAGCGCCTGCTACGCCAGATGGCCAACACGAAGACGCGCGGTGCCGTGGCGGTCGTGGCCGGCGCGATCGGGAGCTTCGGCGATCCGAGTGCAGCCAAGCGACTCATCGAGATGGCGACCGACGACGAACGGCCGCTCATCGTGCGCACGATGTGTGTCGTGGCGCTGGGCCTGATCTTCGATCCCGAGCCCCGGCCGAGCCGCGTGCACTTGACGACCCACGCGAACTACCCGTCGCGGACGTCGTCGTTGAGTCAGGCATACAACATCATGTAGCGGGCGCGCGCAGCAGTCAGAACGCCGTACGGGGTACTGGGTGCTGAGAACGGGAACGGGTTCGAGATGGAGTGCTGGGTTGTCTGTACCCAGCACCCGTTCCCAGGCCCAGCACCCAGAACCCGTTCCCGATCTCGTTCCCGAACCCAGCACCAAGTACTGGTCTTGGGGCCTGGGTACGGAGCAGCGGTGCAACGACCTCTCGCGGTCGAACCCTACTTCTTCCGGTTCTTCCGCTCTTGCTCGATGTCCTTGCGGATCTTCTCGGAGATCGAGCTCGGGACCACCCGGTACTCGTGGGGTTCCATCGTGTAGACGCCGCGGCCCTGCGAGAGACCGCGCAGCACCTCGGAGTACTTGAACATCTCGGCCAACGGGACGTGACCGTAGATGCGCATCGCGTCACCGTGCCCGCTCTCGGTCCGATCGACCTGGCCACGGCGCTGGTTGAGGCTGCCGAGCACGTCGCCGAGGTTCACCTCGGGCGCGGTGATCGTCACCTTCATCCAGGGCTCGAGGATGTCGACGCCGACCTGCGCTGTGGCATTGCGCAGCACGAGGCGGCCGGACTCCTGGAAGGCCATCTCCGACGAGTCGACCTCGTGGTGCTTGCCGTCGTGGAGGTTGAAGTGCAGCTTCACGAAGGGGAACCCCAGCGGGTAGCCCTCTTCGCACGCGTTCATCAGCCCCTTCTCGACGGCGCCGATGTACTCGCGCGGAACCGACCCGCCGACGACCGTGCTCTCGAAAGTGTTCTCGGTCTCGTCATGCACGTCGCACTGGACGCGGGAGACGGCGAACTGGCCGCGGCCGCCCGTCTGCTTGGCGTGCTTGCCTTCGATGTCGACGGCCTTCTTGAGCGTCTGGCGGTACGCGACCTTCGGGCGTCCGACCTCGCAGTCGAGCTTGAATTCGTTGAGCAGCCGGCTCACGAGCACCTCGAGGTGCAGCTCGCCCATGCCGCTGATGATCGTGTCGCCGGTCTCGTCGTCGGTGTAGGCGCGGAAGGTCGGGTCTTCCTTGGCCAGCCGCGTGAGCGCCTCCCCGAGCTTGTCGCGGTCGCCGCGGCTCTTGGGATGGATCGCCATCGAGATGACGGTCTCGGGGAACTGCATGGACTCGAGGAGGATCGGGTCCTCCTTCGTGCAGAGCGTGTCACCCGTGTAGGTGTCCTTGAAGCCGACGACGGCGCCGATGCGGCCCGCGCGCAGCTCATCGACGGCCTCGCGGTCCGCCGCGTGCATGATCATCAGGCGGCCGACGCGCTCGCGCTTGCGCCGTACGGCGTTCCAGAGCTGCATGCCCTGCTTGATCGAGCCGCTGTAGACGCGCACGAAATACAGATCGCCGTTCTTGTCTGCAACCGTCTTGAACGCGAGCGCGGAGAGCGGCTCGTCGACGTCGGGGTGGCGCTCCATGGGCTCGCCCGTGTCCGGGTGCTCGCCTTCGATCTTGTCGATGTCGAGCGGGCACGGAAGGAAGTAGCAGATGGCGTCCATCAACCGCTGCACGCCCTTGTTTCGAAGCGCCGAGCCGCACAGCACCGGCACGATGCTGCCGCTCAAGACCCCCTTGCGGATCGCGAGCAGCAGGTCGTCGCGGTGGAGCTCCTCGCCGCCGAGGTAGCGCTCGAGCAGCTCGTCGTCGGTTTCCGCGGCGGCCTCGACGATGGCGAGGCGAAGCTCGTCCACCTTCTCGCGTAGATCCTCCGGCACGGGCTCTTCGTGCCAGCGACGGCCCTGGGTCTCTTCGTCCCAGATGATCGCCTTGTTCTCGAGCACGTCGACGAGGCCGTGGAAGTCCTGCTCCTGGCCGATCGGGTACTGGATCGGAAACGCGTTGGCGCCCAGCTGGGTGCGCACCGACTCGACGGCTGCGTCGAAGTCCGCACCCGCCTTGTCCATCTTGTTGAGGAAGCAGATGCGCGGGACCTTGTAGCGGTTGGCCTGGCGCCAGACCGTCTCGCTCTGGGGCTCGACACCCGCCTGGGCGTCGAAGACCGCGACCGCACCGTCGAGCACGCGCAGGCTGCGCTCCACCTCGGCGGTGAAGTCGACGTGGCCGGGCGTGTCGATGATGTTGAGCTCGCAGCCCTTCCACGAGGTGTTCGTCGCCGCACTCGTGATGGTGATGCCGCGCTCCTGCTCTTCCTTCATGTGGTCCATCGTGGCAGCGCCTTCGTGGACCTCGCCGGTGCGGTGGATGCGCCCGGAGTAGAAGAGGATTCGTTCGGTCACCGTCGTCTTGCCGGCGTCGATGTGGGCCATGATGCCGATGTTGCGGACGTCGGCCAGAGGGCGGCGCTTGCCGCCTTCGTCGTACCAGGGGATGTGGATCCTCTGCTTCGGATCGGCGGCCTTGGTCGTGCTGGGATCGCGCGTGGTCATCGGACTTCCTCGGGTTTTCGTTCCCAAAGCGGGCATTGGTAGCACGCCCCCGCGGGCACACAAGCCGAACAATCGACCGGCCGCGGATTTCTGTCGGAGAGGACGCCACCGGCGCGGTGGCACGTCGCTCACGTTGCCGTGGCCGTGGCCGAGCGGGCGCAACGCGTAGCCCTGACCCGAACGCCGACTTTACGCGTCCTTCTTCTGTCCCTCAGCGCTGGGAGACTTCCGCCCTTGGGAGGTCGGAACCGACGCATGTGGCACGACTCGGAAGACCGGCTGGGCAAGGCCGTCGAGCGGTTCGAGGAGGGAGCAATCGAGGCGGCGCGCCTCATGCTCCGCAACCTCGACCGCCGCGGCGTCATCAGCCCCCGGATCGACCTCTACCTGGGCCACTGCCACCTGGAGGCCGAGGAGTACCGGGCGGCCATCCGGCGCTACCGGCGCTGCGTTTCCCTGGCTCCCGACAGCCCTGCGCCCTGGATCGGACTGGGCCTCTGCTATGGCCGCCTGGGGCACCTGGACCGGGCCATCGACGCCTTCCACGAGGCGCTGCGCCGCGGTCCCGAGATCGAGGAGGTGCACTGCAACCTGACGCACTGCTACGCGCTCGCCGGCGATCTCGATCGCGCGCGCCAACATGCCCGCCGGGCCGCGACGCTCGATCCGCAGTGCCCGCATGTCCACCGGCACCTCGCGCTCGCCTTCCTAATTGCCGATGAGCCCGAACGCTCGCTCCAGGCGTGGCGGCGCGTCAGCAAGCTCGCGCCCGACCATCCGGAGCTGCCGGTCGGTGTCGGGCGCGCGTTCGTCGCGCTCGGCCGGCGCACCGAGGCACGTCGCAACTTCCTCGCAGCCCTCGACGGGCCGTTCGCGGCCGATGCACGCTTCGGCCTCGGCGACCTCGCGCGGGACGAAGGCGATCTCGACGGCGCCGCGGATCACTACGCGCGTGCGCTCGAGGAGGACGCGGAGTTCGGGGAGGCGCGCCTGCGGCTGAGCGAATCCCTTGGCGAGGTAGGCCGCGTGGAAGAGGCCTGGGAGGTGCTCCGGCCGCTGCACGACGACAGGGGGGACCAGAGCGAGGTGATCGCCCTCAGCGCGCGCCTGCTGCACGCACGCGGAAGGCGCGCCCACGCGCTACGTCTCTTGCGCGCATGGGTGGCCGCGCGGCGCCAGGAGCCGGCGGCGTGGACCCAGCTCGGCGCCCACCTTTGTTTCGCGCGCCGCTATCGGGCCGCGGCTTCCGTGTTGCGCAGCGCGCACCGCCACGACCCGGGGGATCCGGAGGCTGCTCGCCTTCTGGCGCGCGCGCTCGGGCGCATGGGGGACGGGCGGCGTGCCGTCAGCGTGCTCGCCCGGGCAGCGCATCGCCATCCGGCCGACGAGGAGCTGCACCTCGATGTCGCGGCGGCGTTGCTCGCGCGCGGACGACGGGGTGCCGCCGAGCGGGCCCTGCTTCGCGGTCTCTCCTGGAATCCCGAAGCTGCCGGTCTGTGGGCGGCGGCCGCCGAAGTCGCCCTCGAAGACGGGCGCCTGCCGCTTGCTCGCGCCCGGCTGCGCTCTGCGCTGCGCCGCGACCGCCGCCATCGCCAGGCGCTCGCGTTGCTCGTTCGCTGGCTGCTGCGGAGCGGATACAACGTCCGTGCGGCCCACGCGGCCCGGGCTGCGCTGCGCGTTGCGGCCTCCGACGACGAGGTCGTCCGCGATCACGGGCATGCCCTGCTGGCGTGCGGCCGCCCCGAGGAGGCACTGCTCTCCCTGCGGCGCTACGTGCTGGCCGCCCCGTCCGATCCGGGCGGCTACCGTCTGCTGGCCGAGGCCATGGAGGCGCTGGGCGACCGGGGTGCGGCCCGCATGCAGCGCCGGCTGAGCGAGATGGTGGTCGCCGGCGTCTGAGCCCGGCTCGCGCGGTCTCCGCATGCGGATCGTGCACGAAAAATGCCGTTACCGCCGCCCAGAACGGCTCTTGCGGCGTCCTTGCTATTGCATTCCGTGCACCAATCGCGATCATGGGGCCTGGGCAAGGCTGCTGACAATCGAGGACCTGTGCCGGCTTTCGGCGCGGTGTGGGCCTCTCCGCTGCGGCGGATCTGTTCGTCGCGTCGGAGGGCGCGCCCCGCTGCATACCGGCGGGGAGACGACCGATGGGTCACCTGACCGGATCTTCTGCGCGCGGTGGGCGCGTTTCCTTCCTCCGCAAGACACTCGTCTGGAGCGTGCTTCTCCTCTTCGGGATCACGGCTACGGCATGTGGCGGAGCCCAGGGCGGAGCAGGTCCGAACGGTGCCGGTCAAGGGCTGATCCTGCTGGCGTTCGTCCAGGACAGCTTCGACAACGTCTCCTACAACACCATCCTCGAGTTCATCTTCAGCGAGCCGGTGAATCCCGACACGGTCAGCACGGACTCGATCCAGATCCGTGAGGGGCCCAACTTCGGCAAGAGCGTGCCGGGCACCTTCCGTTTCGAGGGCGCGAAGGTCTTCTGGGAGCCGCAGCTGCCCGGCCTGTGCGATCTGTCGGACGGCGCCCTGAAGGCGGACACGCAGTACCGCATCCAGACGATCGGCTTCCCGGAGGAGTTTGCGATTCGCAACACCGCCGGCCAGCCGCTCAACGAGACCTCGACGTACGAGTTCCACACCCGCCTCGAGACCGATCCCGGCCGGTTCATCGACCAGATTCCTGCGCGGCTGCCGGCGGTCATCGCGACAACGCCGTCAGACGGAAACGAAGCCGTCGACGTGCTGGACGGGAACGTGATCGAGCTCACGATGAGCGAGAACCTCGATCCCTGCACGATCAACGACACCAACATCCTGCTCAACATCTACGAGTTCGGCGACAAGGCGGTGTTCGCCGATGCGCCCAACGGCCTCGACTCCGGGTTCGCCGTCGGTGCCGACACCTCCGACCAGGCGCCGCTCGACCCGTTCACATGGGGCGCCAACAACACCACGCCGGTGAGTCCGCCGCAGAAGATCCTCGCGGACATCCATCTCATCCAGGACTTCGCCAGCACGCGGATCGTCATCGCGCCGACCGCCGGGCGATTCCCCGAGAACTCCCTGGTCGTCCTGCAGCTCACCACCAGCATCCAGGATTTCGGCGGCGACAGCCTCGCCGGCTTCACCATGGCGTTCACGACAGAGAATCTGCCGCTGCAGAAGACCGCCTACGTGCTCGAGGCGGCAGGCGAAACGGTCTTCGATCCCGGCCAGACGACCGCAGACATCAACACGGGCCGCGCGCCGAGCCGGGTGCAGGGCTTCCTGCTCTTTGCGGGTGACGGCGACAACGGGCAGGACCCGCTGCTCCCGACGCTGCCCCAAGACGATGCCGGCACGTGCGCGAACGACCGCCAGCTCAACGACGCGATGGCGGATGACTTCGATCCCGTCAACGACGTCCTGCTCGACACCGGCGCGACGGCCAATCCTTGCGAGAACGCCACGGACGGCTCGTTCGGCGTGATCTGGGAGTTCAAGACCTTCCGGATCCGCAACGGCGTGACGGCCTATGTCATCGGCATCAACCCGGCGATCTTCCTCGTCCAGGGCGACGTGCTGATCGAGAACGGTGGACGCCTCATGGCGCGTGGGACGGGCCAGGGCGGCTCGCCGCGCGGTGCGGGCGAGGGCAACAAGAACGCCACGACCAACAACGGCACCGCCGGCGGCATCGGTGTCGCGGGCGGGGGCAACGGCGGCGCGAGCCCGGCTGGCACCGCGGCAGCGCGCCGGGTCGGCGGCGACGGCGAGATCGGCTACTTCCACACGACCCCGCAGGGGGCGCTCGACGCGAGCGTCGGCACGTCCGGCTCCGGCGGGTCCGGGCGCGGCAACACGTCCGCGCTCTGGCAGCAGCAGGCCAACCCGAACAACCGCAACACGCCTTCGGGCGGCGGCGGCGGGCACGCCACGGCCGGTGACGACGGCGTCGCGCTCGGGTCCGGCAGCAGCCCGACGAGCATCGACACGCCGCTCGAGGGCGAGGGTGGGTCTACCTACGGCGACAACTCAGGCCGAATGCTGACGCCGGAGGCCGGCAGCGGCGGCGGCGCCGGTGGCGAGCTCCGCTCGTTCAGGAACATCGGTCAGGGGCCCGGCGGTGCCGGTGGCGCAGGCGGTGGCTTCATCGACCTCACGTCCGGCGGCAACATCGACATCCTCGGCACGATCGATGCGGCGGGCTCACCGGGCGGCAGCAACCCCGGTGGCAACTTCAGCCCGAACTACGCGTGGAACCCGGGTACCGGCGGTGGCGGCGGCGGCAGCGGCGGCGGCATCCGCCTGCTCACGCCCAACGACATCTCGTTCGCGGCAACGACGACCGTCTCGACGGCCGGCGGCCAGGGCGGTCCAGGCGGTGCATCGCAGGGGACGAACCCCCCGTCCAACAACGGCGGCAACGGCGGCGTCGGCCGCCTGGCCATGGAGGATGGCAACTCCGTCATCTCGAACCTCAGCGCGGCCAACGTGATTCCTGGTGAAGGCGGGGACGGCTTCTATCGCAACGTCTTCGACGCGACTCGCTTCCAGGGCGGCGGGCTCACCCCGCAGGCCGTGACGGAGATCTTCGCGGCGGGTCCGTTGAACCCGGACTACGTCACGCCGACGCAGACCTACGGGGTCCAAGAGGACTTCATCACGGAGATCATCAGCGCAGCGAGCCGCGGTGCGGGCATGACGGGCATCCTGATCGAAGCCCAGGGCTTCCAGACCCTGCCCGACGCGACCCCGGACCTGACCACGGCGACGGGCTGGTTCACGGTCGGCCACTTCACGGACTCGGGCATCGAGAACATGCCCACGTGGAACGTGGCGCAGCCCACCGCCGCGCAGCTACCGGGCGGACTGCCCGTGGGCAACGTGGGGCTCGGCATCGCGAACCTCAACACGTGCGAGTTCCTGCAGATCCGCATCACTTTCTATCTGGACCAGGCCATCGGCGCGACCGACCCTGGCCACTTCATCGACCGCTGGACGATCTGCTTCACGAGCGACCAGTAGTCCACCCCCCGAGCCGGTCTTGAGGCAGGCCGGCACCGGGGTCACTACTCTCGCAGGCTCGCGCGCGTCGAAACGAGGGACCGACGCGGCGCGAGGGCTTGTGCGTGTCCGCGTGCGGGATCGCACGGATGGGGACTCCCGACTCGGGTACTTGTATCCAAGACCAGACGAGCTTTACAAGTCGAACGGGACCCGCAGCTTCTGTTGTAAGTCTTTATTTAAAAGTCGCTTATGCGATGGATGTGGCCGCGAGTGCGGCACCGACCATGCGATTGCGGCATGGATGCGCGCCAGATGGTGGTTTGGCAGTCGGATTGCTGATCAGTGGCCTAAGCCCGCAATGCGTCGGTCCCCCGAGCCCTCACCACCTCCGGGGCCTGTGCATGCGACCGGATAGGAGCACCTTCATGACCCGCTTTTTCAAAAAGCCCATCCTCGCTCTCACGATCCTCTCCCTGACCGCGGCCAGCCTCATGCTACCGGCCTGCGGCGTCGGCGGCAGCAGTGCCGAGGGGGCCGGGCGGGGCCTCGTCCTGCTCGCGTTCATCCAGGAGTCCACGGACAACGCGGTCCTCAACACCCGGCTGGAGTTCCGCTTCAGCGAGGGCGTGGATCCTGGATCCATCAACAACTCCTCGATCCAGATCCGCGAGGGACCGGGGTTCGGCGCGACCGTACCGGGTTTCTTCACGATCGAGGGCAGCAGCGTCTTCTTCGAGCCGCAGCTCGCCGGCCTGTGCGACGAGTCCGACAGCGGACTGAAGCCCGACACGCAGTACCGCGTGCAGCTCATCGGCTTCCCCGAGGAGTTCGCGATTCGCAACACGGCGGGCCAGCCCCTCGGACAGACCTCCACCTACGAGTTCCACACGCGGCTCGATACGGATCCGAACAAGTACGAGGACCAGGTGCCCGGCGTCGGTCCCTTCATCAACATTGCGGAGACATCGCCGCAGAACGGCGACGTCGCCGTCTCGGTCGTCGCGGGCAACAAGATCGTGCTCCCCATCTCCGAGAACTTGAATCCGTGCACCGTCAACGACTCGACGGTCCTCTTCCACATGTACGAGATCGGCGATCCTGCCGTCTTCGCGCCGGGTGTCCCGGTGAACCCGAGCGGCAACAACTCCGGCTTCTCCAGCGACGGCACCAACGGTGGTCTGACCACGGACCAGGCGCCGGCGGATCCGTTCACGTGGGGCGCGACGGGCACGACGGCGCTGGGCACACCGCAGAAGATCCTCGCCTCCATCAACCTCGTGCAGTCCTTCAACGGCACCACCATCGAGATCGTGCCCGACGCCGGTCGCTTCCCCGAGAACGCGCTGCTCGTCGTGCAGTGCACGTTCGAGATCGAGGACTATGGCAACCTGTCGATGACGCCCTTCACGATGTCGTTCACTACGCAGAATCTCGTCGCCCAGGACGGCACCTACGTCGTGGAGAACGAGGGCGAGACCCCGTGGGACGCCTCCGTGAGCACGACGGACATCAATACGGGCCGCTCCCCGAGCCGTGTCCAGGGCTACATGCTCTTTGCGGGTGACGGCGACAATGGCGGCAACGTCCTCTCCCCGTCCTTGCCCGGGCAGCCGGGCAACTGCAGCCTCGATCTCCAGGCCAACGACGGGCAGAAGGACGACTTCGATCCGTCCACCGACGTGTTGCTCGATACCGGCTCGACCCGCAACCTGTGCACCAACTCTACGGACGGCTCGACGGCCGTGATCTGGGAGTTCGCCACGCTGCGCATCCGCAACGGCTTCACGGTTCGCGTCGTGGGTGTCAACCCCGCAATCCTGCTGGTGCAGGGCGACGTGCTGATCGAGAACGGCGGCGTGCTGAAGGCGCGCGGCATCTCCGGTCAGGACAACGGCCAGGGCCAGAACGGTGGATCGCGGAGCGGACAGAACGGCAGGGGGCTCACGGATCGGCTCGGCGGCGTTGGAGTCGCCGGCGGCGGCAACGGCGGGCTC
>JANQJW010000084.1 GCA_028281445.1 Planctomycetota bacterium
CGGTCAGCCGACAGGCGCGCAGTTGCCCGCGGGTGTGCCCGGGGACAACGTCGGTGCGGGCATCGCGGCGCTGAACACATGCGAGTTCCTCCAGCTCCGTGTGACGATCTACCTTTCGCCGACAGTGGGTCCGTTCGACGCGGGTCCGTTCTTCGACCGCTGGAACATCCGGTTCTCCAGCGATCAGTAGATCAAAGCGATCACAATTAGGATTGGGGGGGGGCGCGCCCCCCCCCAATCTGGGAGACGGGAGGCGGATGCTCCGCCACCCGCACTCCTCGATCCCGAGGTGAGCAGACCCGCCGGAGCGGGACTTCGTGCGATATCGCACACTTGAGCAGTTTGTCCTTGCGGGTACGTGCCGTCCGGAAACAGAGCAGGCAGCCTGCGAACGACTTGCCTGGTCGATTTGTTGACACTTGTAAAACTTTGCGTGCAAAGGGCTTGCGGGTCCATACCCCACGACGAGTGCATGGGGTGCCCGGTCTGACTGGCATCTGGCAGTGGAGTTGCAACTGCCCTCTCGGCGTCTCCTGCCCGTTGGAATGAGGTTCCTTCGTACTCGGACGACGCTAAGATCCGGCCATCAAGGAGTTTCCGTCTCGTGCGGCGAAGGTCGCTGCGAGGCGTGGGCCTGCATCGTGCCTTCGGAGTTGGACCGACTCGGTGCGCGATCAGGATCGGGAGTCCGCACATGTTCAAGAGCCGCATTGCATGCACCACTGCGATCCTCGCGCTCGCGTTCTTCGCAGCCGTCACGCCGGCCTGCGGAGGCAACAGCGCTGCTGGCGCTGGCCGGGGGTTGATTCTGCTCGCGTTCGTCCAGGAAGCTGTCGACAACGCCGAGCTGAACACGCGCCTGGAGTTGCGCTTCAGCGAGGCCGTGAATCCCCAGACGGTGTCGGACGAGTCCATCCAACTCCGCGAGGGCCCGGACTTCGGGAAGACCGTCAAGGGCACGTGGAGGGTCGAAGGCGCGACCGTCTACTTCGAGCCGCAACTCGCCGGCAACTGCGATCACTCCGACAGCGGCTTGAAGCCGGATACCCAGTACCGCCTGCAGCCGATCGGTTGGCCCGAAGAGTTCGCCGTGCAGAACATGGCCGGCCAAAGGCTGAACACGACGCAGACGTTCGAGTTCCACACGCGCGTCGACACGGATCCGAACCTCTACCGCGACCAGGTCCCCGGCGTCGGTCCCTTCGTGAAGGTCCCGGAGACCACGCCGCAGAACGGCGACATCGCCGTCTCGGTCGTAGCGGGTAACAAGATTGTCATTCCGGTCTCCGAGAACCTGAACCCGTGCACGGTCGATGACACGACTGTCCTGTTGAACATGTACGAGATCGGCAACCCGGGTGTCTTCGCGCCGGGCGTGCCGCCGAACCCGAGCGGGAACACCTCCGGCTTCTCGAGCGACGGCACCAACGGGGGGGTGACGACCGACCAGGCGCCGGCGGATCCGTTCACCTGGGGTGCGACGGGGAGCACGGCGCTCACCACGCCGCAGAAGATCCTCTCGAGCATCAACCTCATCCAGGACTTCACCCAGACGCGCATCGAGATCGTGCCGGACGCCGGCTTGTTCCCGGAGAACGCGCTGCTCGTGGTGCAGCTCACATTCGAGATCGAGGACTACGGCAACCTCGCAATGAATCCGTTCACGATGTCGTTCACGACACAGAACCTCGTCGCGCAGAACGGCACCTACGTCGTCGAGAACGCGGGCGAGACGCCGTGGGATCAGTCGCTCAGCACGGCCGACATCAACACCGGACGCGCGCCCAGTCTCGTCCAGGGCTTCATGCTCTTTGCCGGGGATGGCGACAACGGCGCCGACGTCCTCTCGCCGACGCTGCCGGGTCAGCCGGGCGCCTGCAACATTGACCTGCAGGTGAACGATGGCCAGAAGGACGACTTCGACCCGAGCTCGGACGTCCTGCTCGATACGGGCTCGACGCGCAATCTGTGCACCAACTCCACGGACGGCTCGACGGCCGTAATTTGGGAGTTCGCGACGCTGCGCATCCGCAATGGCTTCGTTGTGCGTGTCGTGGGCGTGAACCCCGCGATCCTGCTCGTCCAGGGTGACGTGCTGATCGAGAACGGCGGTGTCTTGAGGGCGCGCGGCATCTCCAGCCAGGACAACGGGCAGGGCCAGAACGGTGGATCGCGGAGCGGACAGAACGGCAGGGGGCTCACGGATCGGCTCGGCGGCGTTGGAGTCGCCGGCGGCGGCAACGGCGGGCTC